>CAZJQP010000031.1:0-45227 GCA_964548225.1 uncultured Blastocatellaceae bacterium
CAATTACTTTCATTCCCCCATTCTAGCAGAGTTTCTATTTCTGTCTTGGTATTAGGTCAAAGACTTACAAAATCAGCTACAAAAAATAGTCATTTTCTGCCAAGTCTTTATTTTTCAATGACTCTTATCCCGAACTCAGGTTAACATACTACTGCTTGGGACAACCACATGAATACCGTTATCAAAACGCACGACAGAATCGCGTCCGGCGTTGCATAGTTCCAACCTGCCCGCGCCCGAAAAGCGATAACATCGCGTAGAACGCTGTTTAATTTGTTCTCTTCGTAGATATGTTCGCCCGCGACGCGCTGTTCGGTTAGCATCATTATGAGAGATTTGACGAGATGGCGACGGTGGCATACCACTGAGTTGGCTAATTTGAATAAACCCGGATCTTTGCAGTTAATTAACCTTGCGACAATTTGAATTTTCCCAAACCCAGACTCGAAGCACTTCCAATATTGAGAAATTCACCGGCTAACAGAAAAGGTAGAAACTTTGAAAAATCGTCGCTTTGAAATTCAATTTCGCCAAGCATTCCGTCTAAATCAAAATTTTTATTTTGGCGGTTAGAACGCCGCGAAGATTCGTGTTTCCAAAGTTTATCGGAAACAGTTTCGACTGCTTCGGCTGTTTTCATCAAAGATTGATAATCGTATTCTAAAGCCGAGCCGTAATTTTCCGTCAAAAACTTCAACCGCAGAGAACATTGTTTGAAAATTTCGCTGAACGTAATTTTTTCGAGTAGTTCGCGTTTTCGACGAATCCGCAAAGGTGTTTGAAAACGAATTTTCAAATTTCCCGCAAGATTGATTTGCGAAAGTTTTTGCTCAATCAATTCCGCCGCATTTGTTGGCTGAAAAGCCGAAACCTTTGGCAAGTCGGGCGTATAAACCGATGTTTTACAATCGTTTGCGTCTAAAACAAAAACTTCCGAAACCGCAAAAGATTGTCGCTCCGCACCGAGTCCGTGCCGTGCCATCAGTTCCAAAGCATAAACAAAATACGGCAATTTTTTCGCCGCATCCCCAATCAAAACCAGCCCGAAAGAAATTTTTCCGCCTTTGGAAATCCGCATTTTCAAAACTTTTTCTTCGGATATTTTGCGAGTCAGTGGCGGAACAGGCGGCTGAAAAACGAAAGGTCTGGGAATGTCTTTTAAATGTTGTGAAGTCGGCTCGAAAATTGTCGGATACAGACAAACTTCCGACAAAAAACATTTTTCGCAATCTTGATGAGTAACCGAACACGAAATTGCCTTGAGTGCGTGTCCGAACGCGCCGCGCAAAGTCGAACCGATAAGCGCAGGCAAAATCGCCTCAGTTTGCGCCTCAAGAACAATCTCAAACCGCGCCAGATTTAGTTTTGAAAGTTGTTCGGAAAACATTTATTTTATCAACTGATTTTCGTCAAAAAAATTGTCATCGGCGTGCGTTTTGAGCTTATATTTTTCATCAAATTTGCGGCTCATCTCTTCATATTCGCGCTGTTCTTTTTCCCAATCGGCGCGGACTTTGTGAAACGAAAATTCGAATCGGTCAAACTCGAAATGCGAACCGTCATAATGGCAAAAAGTCGGCGTATCAATAAAATCAACTGCCATCATTTGGCACATCGGGCAATCGTCATCAATCAGACATTCCTCAGCCGTAACCGTCAGATTTATTCTTTGTCGCTCTTTTTCGATAATGCTCGCGGGCGTTCTGCCGGAAGTTTCAATCTGCGGATTGTTTAGCCAATCACGCGCCAAAGCCGCCAAAATTTCTGCATCGTCCATCCCGTTTTCAAAACAAATTCCGAGTAAGAAACGCACCAAATCGTAATACATCACAATCTCGTGCCGCCCGAAACCCGCAAATTTATACGCCTTCGATTCCTTTGAAATCGGCGGCGGCTCAACGCTCGTAAAAGACCATTGCATTGAGCGCGAATGCAAATCCGATTCAATAAAATCCGTCTTTTCCAACAAAATCTCACGCGGCGTTTTGTTTCTCAAATCACTTCTTTCCGTCATTAGCCACTTCGCGTGAATATTCGTGAACAAATCTTCATCATCCGAATCTTTATTCTCCGCGTAAGCCTCGATAATGTAATCAAATAACGGTTTTCCGAACAAAATCTCCCGCGCATCAAACGGCGGACTTTCCCGAAAATACTCACGCCTGCTCGCCGACATCCCTTCAAATTCCGGCAACCCGCGAGTATGTTTCCAATCATCCGAAAGCTGATAAGGCAACCCAAAATCTTCGTCCGTATCGGACTTAATCCGCACCTTTCCTTGAGGCGAATAATAAGAATAAGTCGAATCCGCCAAAATCACTTTCCCGACCAAATCAATCACTAACAAACCCGCATCGTAAGGCTCAAAGTTTTCAGTTTTGCGAAAAGAACGAAACACCGACCAATCCGATTCACGTTTGATGAATCGTTCAACCGCAATCTCCAATTCTTCAATAGTTTCCGGCTCGGTGGTTAAAGACGCAACTAAAACATCGCCGAAACTTCCGTGCAGAGTGCTGGAGATGGTTTGGTTTGCGTCTAAAATATTGATTTGTATTTCGCTCATAGTTGTATGATTAGCTGTCTTTTTTGAATCCAAGTTGCCGAGTCTGAAAAGTATGATTTCTCAATTTAGTTTCTCTAACTTTAATTTGTTTTTCTGAATTATCTTCATCCGTCAGGCTGTCATTTTGATTACCACTAAAAAACTTTAATTCCCCAAAATCATTATTATTAAGATGTTCAGGATGCGACAAAACATATCTTTCTTTCCATTGCGGCTCGGCTTTTTTCTTTCCTCTATCTTCATACTGCAAATTACAATATTCCTTCATATTGAGATTCGGATTCGGTTTCCAACTGAGAAGTTCAAACAACTGTCTTATTCGGGGAATATCTTGTAGAGTATTTATTTTCGCCGTTTTATATTGGTCTTTACAAAATTCAATTACTCGTTGTGAAAATGACTTTTTGAAATCATCAGCATTTTCTTCAATTAAAGCATTTTCCCAAGAAGAGTTATTTTCAAAGAGATATTGATACCGAGTTTTTCGGTCCGACAAAAAAAGTCGTGCTTTAATTAAAATGCTACCTAATCCGTAAGGTTTCGCCATCCCAACTTGATGTCTCATATTAGTCGGAAGTTGTAACGCCGTTAATAATGCTCCGAGTTCTATCTTGGTTAAGTTTTCAAAGTAAACCTTTGCAAAACCGAAATTCACTCCTTTTTTTACAGGTTTGATAATCGTATGTTGCTTGCTCGTGAGATTGTTGATATTTCTCTGCTCATTTGTATCAACAAAAAGTTCTTGATTTGTTTCCAGATTGTTATTATGCCAATAGCCCTTAAATCCGCGAATAAAGGTTTTACCTTTATCGTAATAGCTTAATAAATCTTCCGCGTAATCAGGTTCCGGCTGATTGAGATAAAGTTGGAACGCAGTCGGTTTCGGAGAGGAGAGTATTTTAGGCACTCTTCTTTTTTCATTTGCGCCGTCAAGAAAAGGATTCGGCGTTTTGCAAATCGCATCCGTAAAGAAAACTCTGCTTGCAATAATTTTCTTGCTTTTTTCGTCAACCGTTCCAAATATTGATTCAGCATAATCCAAAGTATTTCCATCAAGCGCGTCCTTATTAATAAAATCGTGAATTGAAGAAGTGTAAGGCAGTCTGAACATTTTTGAGAGACCGAAAAAAACGAGTTTATTTTCAGAACTGCCGGAAGATTCATCAACAAGATAAAAGACAGGTTCTCCATTATCGAAATCTTTCAATTTTCTAGGTTTCTGTGCTTCATTACGCGAAAGAACCAAATCTTCTTGAAAAAGTCTCCAATCTTCATCTGAAATAGGAAGTTTCTCAGCCTCTCTGTTAATCTCAAAAATTGCAGTTTCGTGCTTTTTGCTTTTATTCTGATTTCTGAAATTAACCATATCACCCGTAATTACTAAACTTGCTGAATGGAAATTCTCTTTCTCACTATCAGGAATTTTTTCATTACTAAAAGTAATTTCTTCCGATTTTGAATAATTCGGAATCAGTTTTACCCAAACAGAATAAGTTTTGTTACGATGCTTTTCTACAAGTTGATTTGTGATACAGTCTTTGAAATTCGGCGAATTTTTGCTGTTACGAGAAAATGGGATTTGAACAAATGTTTTACCTTCTATTTCTTTTGCCGGACAAATCTTAAATTGATTCCCCTCTTTGATTAAATAACCGCCTTTAATTTTACCGAACAACTGTTTTCTGTAACTTTTCCCCAAAGTGCTGTCAGCTAAACTTCTATGTATTAGCTTTTTATCGGATACTGCAAAAATCTTTGAATAAGAAAATATCTCAACCAAACTCCGTGTCATTCCGCGCAGAGTGCTTCCAGGAATTACTGGAATTCTTTGGTCTCCACGATGGAAAAATTGCTGTAACTCAGGAATTGCCGTAGTTTTCGGTTTATCTTTATCTCTAAATTCTTTCTTTAGATTTCCTTCATCATCAACATAAATTTTTTTGGTGGAAAAAATATCAACAGGATACGCGCAACGAGTGTAAAGCGGCGTTTCGGTTTTGATTTCGAGTTCGATGTAGCCGGTGTGTCGGTCCGAATGATATTTGTCGTGTTCAGCAAATTCATCGGCGGGCAATACTTTTTCGGGCAGAGGCACAAAGTTATAAGGTGCTTTGGCTTTGTTGGTTTGCGGACTTCTGTGTTCGATAAATTCTGCGGTCATAAACTTTTTCTCCTAAACTATTCGACTGAAATATTTGCTAAACGACTGTAAGCAATTCTCGCGCAACCGTCTTCGTCGTATTTGATATAATGTTTGACTTTCAAACGAAGTTGCCTCTTGCGAGATTCTTTACCTTTGCTGTTAGTAAATTTAAACGCATTATCATCAACAACTAATGGAAATGCGTGTTTTAAGCCTTCTTCTCCGTCTGAAATTATTGTAAACTCACCGTTATTCATTTCAGCTATTCTTCCCCAAAGAACTTGTTTTTCCTCAAACGGCTCAAAATCTTTCAAATAACTTTCCAAAGCCAGACTTGCCTTAAATTCAGTTTCACCAATTCGCCAAACGTGCAGTTGTCCGTTTTCGCCAAACAGACGAAGTTCTTGCAAAGTGTCTTTGCGAAATTGAGGCGAAGGCGAGCCTGTAAAATCGGAGGTTTTCAAAGTATTGTCTTCAACTTTTCCCCAAACAACGCCATCATCGTGAAAAGAAAGCAAATAAATTTCGGGTGATTGCAATTCTTTGGCTTTTGTTTGAAGCCATTTTTTCAAATCATCAGAAGTGAAATTGGAGTCAACTTCTTCATTCCTGATTTCAATTTTCTTTTCCATAGTTTTGCTCATATTTTAAAGTGCATTCTTGAGATGTTCTGAAACCAATTTATTGAGAAAATCGCGGTCTTTGCTTCCCGAAATATCAATTTGCCCGCTTGCGTTTTGCGACAGGCAGACTGCCCAGTTATCCGAATTTCCTTTATAATTCAAACAAGCCGAAATTCCTTTCAAACGTCCGCGTCCGATTGAAGATTCGCCGCCGACGGCTAAATCTGATGTCCATAAATCTTTCAAAAGCAACAATAAAAGCCCGATTTCCGCTTCGCTCGGGTTTCGTAATTTCAAAGAAATACTGACCGCCTTCTCGATACCATCGGAAAAAACAGGCGCGGCATCAAACAAAGCTGTGTCCATCGCACCGCCCGTGAAGCGGTCAATTTTGACGCGGGTTTGCACTAAATCGTTAGTATTTTTTATTACCGTTTCACGAACTTCCAGGCGGCTTGCGCGACGGTCTTTTTTCTGTGTGTCATCATCACCGAAAATTGTTTCGGTAATGTTTTGCGCCGTTGCTTTATTGCTCAAAGTATTAACGATTTTATAGGCGCGATGCCGCAAAACTCCGGCAAGCGAAGTTCCCGAAAGAATCGGCTTACCGTTCGAGCGCAAATGCACATCGTCGGGCTGATAAATGTCCGAAATTTTCGAGCTGGAACGAATCAAAATTGAGCCGTCAAGCGCAAAAGTTGCGTCGAGCCGGAAATAATTTCGCTTGTCAAACAGTTGCGTAATCAAAGTCGCAATCGAAATTTTATTGGTAACATTCAAACAATCCGTGTCGTGTTTGAGCCAATCGAGCAAACCATTTTTATTAGTTAAATCGAAACTTTGATATTTCCAATTTTCAACTTTACATTCGCCGTAACCGCGCCGTTTTTTTGCCCCGATGTGAATTTCTCCTTTTTCAAAACCTTGCAAAGCGGTGGCAAGTGCCGAAACTAATTTTTCTTTAAACTCTTCGGTATTTGCATCTACTTGTTCTTTGGTTTCTTCTTTATTTTTTCTCTGCTCACAAATCAAAAGTTCAAAACGCAACTTGAACTTCGTTCCGGCTTCCAAAAGTTCAAAATCATATTTCGCTTTGTCGGCGGCGGTTCGTGTCGCCGCTTCGATTCTTACGCCGTCGCGGAGTTCGGTTTTTGGCTTAAATTTTTTCGCATTTTTATCGGCTTCACTGATAATTGCCAAAGCATCGTCAATTATCAGATAACTTTGAAACGAATTATCTTCGTGATAACCGAAAAGTTTTCGCGTAATTGAATTTTTATCTTCTTTAACTTCAAAACCTTTTTCACATTCTTGCAAATAATTCCGCAACGCTCCAGCAATCGAAGTTCCGGTGAGCAAAGCCCTTTTTTCAACTTCGTCGAGCAGCAAAGGCATATCGGTCAAACCGTCTGCGTCGCCGCTTCCGAGCAAGGTCGGCGTGAGCAATTCCAATTCGCCTTCGACGATGATGCGTTCAATTATTTTTCTCGATTCGCTCATTTCAATTATCTCCTTTCGCCGCGTTTTTGAGAACGCCGTCAATCAGCCGCAAATTAAATTCGAGTTTGATTTCTTCCGCTAAATCGTCTGCAACAGAAGCGTTTCCGATTTTTGGCAGTTCGCTCTGATTGACCTTTACGGGAAAAGTTTTAAGAACCTCCGTTATCCAATCTTCCAATTTTTTGCCTTCCACTCGCATTGCCTCGAATTGACTGCGTGAAGTTTTTCGCAAATTGTCCGCACCGAAAAAAGCCGTGATTTTATCCGCGCTTTTTTCCGAAATCGCTTCCCGAACAACCAACCGAAGTCGTGAAATCTGACTGTTTCGGGGTTTGTTTGCAGGTTCTATTTTTCCAACTTTTTCGAGAAGTTTAGCTTCAAAACGGCTTCGCAAAATGCGTTCGTTCATTTTTTTAGCGATTGGGCTTAAAGCCAAATCATTTTTTAAATCAATATCGGTCAAATCCATAGGTTCGGACGCTTTGAAGCTGAAAGTTGCGGATTTATTTCGGTTAACATCGAACGCAATTTGCCCGAAGCCTTCCGCTTTTCTTTCGCCTATGCCTTTTTCGAGCCAATTTTTGACAATCGAATCTTGAATGTCGGTTTTTGCCCGACACAGAAAAATGCTTCCCGACTTTATCGAAATTTGTTGTGGCAGAGGCAAGCCCCATTTACGATTGAAACCGCCGATAAATTCGTTTCTTTTGAAGACTTTTTCAAATTCGATTTTCGCTTCGTTCAAACCCAAAGATGCGGCGGTTAATTCGCTTTGAAAATGCCCGTTTTTATCTCTGATTAAAGCATTGCTCGAAAGCAAAATCGTAAATTCCTGTCCGCTTGAAATTTTTTCAACCGTTCCACTTATTTTTTCGCTAAATATGTCATCACAAACAATTTGCGCCAATCCGTAACCCGCCGTGCGCGAACCGCCGAGCAAGATTTTTTTTTCGTGAATCAAATCTTTTATCACGGTCAAAAAGCCTTCGGTTTCGCTTGCAATCGTGCCTTTGAATTTTGTGCCTTCGGCAACCGATTCATAGCGAAAAACCGCGCCGTCGTCGCTTGTCGAACGACCTTTTTCCGCGTCTCTTTTGGTATGCACGGCAAGCCTTTTTTTCGGTTCGATTTTTAGAACATTGCCGCCGTCAAAGGCAAAAAAAGGTGAGCCGATGTTCTTGTATTGCTTTGTTTTATCCACTTTGGCAAAACAAAAATCATAAAATCCCGCCGCATCTTCGGCATCTTTTTCCTTTTGCCACGAAAGCGGAACAGGCAAGCCCGATTTATCGTTTTCGAGCGGATAAGCGTTTTGAAAATAAACCTTTTCATTAAAAAACAGATTTCTTTCATCCGTGTTCAAACTGAGTTCCGGCAAATTGTTTTCGCTCAGATAACGACCGATAACTGCGCCGCGCAAAACGCTTCCGGCGATAAAATCAGCGGAAACGCCCGCGTTCGGGTCGCCTTCAAGTCCGGTTGAAAGCATCGGTTCGAGCAGTTCGACGGTAAATGTAAGTTGTTTCATCAGTTTAATTTTCCTTCAAAAGTATTAACGCAGATTTCCGTCATATCGCCGTTGTGAATCAATTTTGTTTCAATTTTCCCGCGTCCGCGATTTCTGCCCAGTCCGGCTCTTTGCAAAGCGCGGCAACACACACCGAGCAGAACAATTTCGTTTGAGTCGGGCGCGAAATCCTCCCGAAAATGCAAATCAGCAGTCAAAATCGTGTTTCGCAGAACAACGCGCATCGAGCGCAGAGAATTTTCTTTTGCTGTGCCTTTTTCGGTCATCGCTGTTTGCCGTCTGATGGCGGTCAGCGAATTTAATATCTCTCTCGAAGTCAGTTTATCTTCGTGAATTTGAAATTTGACGGCGTTTTTTAACTCGGGCGGCAAAACAGCGTTGCCGACGTGCATTTTTGCGTCTTCATTTAGACTACTGCCGCCGATGCCGAAAAGATTTTTCGCGGCATCTTCAAAAAGTTTTGAAGTGGTCAGAAACAAGATATTTTCGCATTCTTCGCGCAGTAAACCTTTCAAAGCGCGACCGCGCAGAAACGGCAAACCGCATTCGTCGTGTTCGATTTCGGCATCAACCAAACCCGCCACGCCGTCGCCGCGCCCGAAGGTCGTGTCGCTTTTCAGAGTGATTTCAATTTGATAATTCATCCGCTTTGCTCCGTTCATTTTTCAAGGGAAAATATAAATCCAACATCTCGATTTCATCAAAATAACCGCAAATATTTACTTCTTTCCAACCGTCGTTTTCGATGCCCGCACGATTTTTTATTTCGGGCAAAGTGCCAATTCCGTAACTGCTTATAAAATCTTTAACCTTATTGCTTCCGCCGCGCAAAGCCTCGCGCAAGGCTTTGATTTTGTTGCGTTTTTCCGACCATTTTTCGTCAGTTTGAAACTTCTCAATGACATTTTTGAAATTTTCCAAATTTCGCCAATCATCATTTTTCAGCAAAAGCGGACGTTTATTAAGGTTGCCTTGCGAAACGGTGTATTCCCGCTTTCTGATTTCTTCGATGTTACCGAGCAAACCCGACATTGCAACGTGCCAATCCATCGCGTAGGCTTCTTTTGCCAAATTTACTTCTTTAATTCGATTTTTTGCTTCTTTAGCCAAATCTTCGGCGAGAGCGTAGGCGCGACTGAACGGATAATGAGATTTGACAATCGAAATGCCGGCGCGGGCGAAAAGTTGTTTGCCGTCGGCAAGTTCAGATTCGCTTAGGGCTTCGAGATAAAATGCGGTCAAATCCAAAGCGATTCGGGCATCGCAAATAAACGAAAGGTCGTCGCCGCCGAAGATTATCGGGCGAAACGGCAGACAGACGATTTCGGTTTCTTCGCCGTCCCTTGGAACTTTTCTGGTTTTCAGTTCAAAAGATTTGCCGTTGGTGCTTTTCAAAACGACTTTGCCGTTTTCGTCTTTGTCCAAATTGGCAACCAAAAAATCAATCGTTTTTTGTAAAGCATTACGATTTGTTTGTTCGATTTTGGCGGACATTTTCCGCATTCGTTCGCGCCAATCTTCAAAATCCTTCGATTCGCCCGCATAATCCCGAATCCGTTGCGCCATTCCGTTGCCGTCCGTATGCACAACGGCGATAAAGCTCGTATCTTCTTCACTTCTGCCGAGATTGTCCAATTCAAGCGGAAAATCAAGCCTGTCGCAATCCGCTCCCAACTTTTCTCTGACTTCATCGGTAAAAGTGATATTCGCCAAAAAATCTTTTCTCAAACGGTCGTTTGCCGTGCTGACGGCTTCCAATTTTTTATAAGTTTCAAGCGAAACGAAATTATCTTTATATTTTTCCCGCAGAGATTTGCGGCTTTCTTCACCTTTACCTTCTGCCAATTTTTTGAGCAAATCAACCGCGCCCGTTTCGACAGGAGATTTGCGGCTTTCTTCACCTTTACCTTCTGCCAAATCGAGCGGATTTTTTGAAGTAACGCCGCCGGTTGAAATACATTGTGCCGAAACCGCTAAACCGAGCAGAGGTGCGGAAACTTGGCGATTCATTTTCTTTTTGTTGAGGGCAATGAATGTATTTTCAACGGCTGTCAAAATCATCGGACGCGAAACCGTTTTTGTTATCGCTTCGCCGAAATCATCGGTTTTATCAGTCGGAATTTCAAATTCTTCAACGGAATTTTCATCGAAACTTTCATGTTTGACGACAACTTCGAGATTCGGCGCGTCAAGGAGAAGTTTTTTGGTAAATTTTTTAGTAAATTCCCGCGCATCGTCCAAATTATCAAACAACAAAAAAGCATTTCCGCCGCCGCAAAAAATTACATTTCTGGCGGCAAACATTTTCACCCAAGAATCGGTTGCCAGCGCGACAAGTTCGGATGCGCCGATATTTTCACGAAGCCTGTTCGTGCCGAAAATATAGTCTTGCGTTCCCGTAACATCAATAATCGTAAGGATTTTCATAAAATCTTCTCTCTTTTATTTGTTATCGAACCATTTTTGCAATTCAACTTCCAATGTTCCCAAATCGTTTTTGCCGAAAACTCTTATGTTGTCTTCTTTGAATTGATTTCTTAATAAATCCAGTTGATTGCCGTCGGCAAAACAAACCAAACCGATTCGGGCTTCGTCGCCGCCGAGTTGTTTTGCTCGGTGAGCAATTTCAAAAAGTTTGTCGAGCCGTTCGTCTTTGTCTTTTGCAACCGAACAAGAGATGGCAAAAAGCTGATAGCCGCGCACAGCAAAAGCATCTATTTCCATAAAAGATTGGTTTGGAGTGCTTTTTTTGGCAATACACAAATTCATTCCGAAATCTTCGATATTTTTGTCATTTGCCTTGATAATTTTCTGCACGACAAAACTTTCCAGCCACTTGCTCAAAAGAAACATTCCGAAACTTTTTCGTCTGCCCTCATCTGGGAGATTTCCGAACTTCAGAACATTGTTTTCAACCAAATCTTTGCCGAATTGTCTTTGCCCGATAGAGTTAAGCGGTGCAACTAATTCGTTCAGTTCATTCGGAATCTCGATTTCGGTGTGTTGTTTCGGATAATTAAGATAAGAAAAATTCGCGTTTCTGAATGTTTGATAAGCCGACCATTTTATTTCATCGTTCCTAAAAGCGGAAAGAACCGTCAACAATTCGGAAAATTTTGCTTTGTCGGACGGATAAATTTCTCTGCCATCGCCGCGTTGTTGGAAAACCAAACCGTGAAGTTCGATAATTTCTCTGAGTTTGAGTTTTGTTTTTGCAAAGTTCGGCAAATTTACATCGGATAAATTTAAAGAATCGCGTCCATCGTCAAATTCCATTTTCAAAGTGCGCGGGTTAAGATACGAAAAAGCAAGCTGATTATTTTTGGCACATTTTTCGATTGTTCGATAAACGTGAACTGACATTGCTTTTGTGCCGCCCGTGTAATTCAGATGAATCGAATCACCGGGTTGAATAATCTTTGTGCCGCTGCTTTCGGCGTTGAAATGATTTTCGATTGCGCTTTCGATATGGCTTGCGCCGGAAGCACCAACCAAGGGGACATCAAAGACTTCAAAATAATTTGCCTGATATTGCGAGCGCAATTTTGCGACGATTCGGTTTTTGTATTCTTCAGTTCCGTTTGCGCCTACCGTATAAATAAAATGAATTTTAGTTTCTTGTTCTAGGAACAATTTAGCTGCCACATAATTGGGCAGTGGGTTTTTTCCGATTAATAAAAATAGGTGTTCCGACATATTATTTTAACCTTGATATTGTGAACAATTTTTTATCATTTTTGTTATCGGAAATTCCAATAACGAAAAATAAATCTTTCGGCAAAGTTCGCGCCTTATCGGATTCAAGGTAAATCTTTGGTGTTTCGTTATCTTTATAACATAGTTTTTCCAAAATGCAAATATTTTTTTATAAACAATCAGAACACGATTTTTTTAAATCTTGAATAAATCGTGCGGCAATTGGCGCGGCGATTTTGCCGCCGGTGAAGTCTCGGTTCATTTCCAGAGGAATTTCGTTATTCGGCAAACCGCACCATACGCCGATGACGATTTTTGGCGTTACGGCGAAAAACCACATATCGGCGAACATTCCTGAGCCGGTTTTTCCGGCGATGTTTTGATTCTTTTGTAAATTTGCGTCGCGTTTGAAATTCGGCGCAGTTCCGATGTCGCTGACGACGAGTTTCATCATTTCAAATGTCTTTGATGCGCTTTCGTTCGATGTGGCGCGTTCGGGTTTCGGGCGCGGGAAAGTGAATTTTTGCGCGTTTTGCCCGTAGAATTTTATCGGCGCAGGTTTGATAAAAATGCCTTGATTGCTGAAAACCGTGTAGGCAGAAACCATTGAAAGCAAAGAAGTTTCCGCGCCTTTTGAACCGCCGATTGCCGAAACTCCGCTTTTTTCGGGCGTTGAATTTGTTAGTTTTCCAACGAATTCGACCGCTTTTTCGATGCCGACCGATTCTGCCGCCACGACTGCGTGAAAATTATAGCTTTTTGCCAAACCGATTGTTGCCGTCGAAGTTTCGCCGACGTTGTTTTTCGGGCGAAAACTAACCGCGTCCGTGTTCGGGTTAATAACGGTTTCGGGGGTGAACGGTTTGCCGTTCCAGATGCCCGTTTCGAGCGCAGCGAGAAAATAAAATGGTTTGATGGCGCTGGCGGGCGAGCGTTTTGTCAGGGCAAAATTCATTTCCAAAGAATTTCCGCCATACATTGCCAAGATCTCGCCGGTTTCGGCTTTCATTGCCACGAGCGAAATTTGCGGTTTAATCGTTTTGCAATCAACATTTTCGGGTTTTTGACGCAAACATTCGGCGTAGATTTTTTGACTCAAATCGGCGATGGATTTTTCGCCCGTTTCGGTTGCGCTTTTTTGCAAACGATAATCGAGCGTCGTGTAGATTTTCAGATTTCCTTCAGATTCGCGGATTTCTGCGAGATTTTCCGGCAGATTTTTGGCAACGTAAGCCGAAAAAAGTCGGCTGTAAGCATCGGCGGGACGTTCCGTGCGGTTTGCGCTGGCGAAAACGAATTTGAGCGGTTCGTTTTTGGCGTTTTCGATGGTTGCCGCCGAATATTTTTCGGGATGATTTCGGCGCATCAAATCCAAAATTCGATTGCGTCTGCCGATAAGATTATCGTAGTCGTTTTTTCGTGCGGCGTTGACGTAAAAAGACGGTTTATGAATGATTCCGGCAAGCGCGGAAAATTCGCTTAAGCTCAAGTCCGACAAAGGTTTTCCGAAGTATTCCTGACTCGCCGCCGAAACGCCGTGAAGCTCTACGCCTTCGCTGGCGGCAAGCGGAATCATTGACAAATATGCCGCTAAAATTTCGCGTTTTGACATCATTTCTTCCGCCGCAATCGCAAACGGAATTTCCATCAATTTGCGCTGGGCGGTTTCGGGCAAAAATCCGAGATATGTTTGCCAAAATTCTTCGTTCGCGCCTTTGATGACATTGTTTTTAATGAGTTGCTGAGTGATTGAACTGCCGCCGCCGCGAAGCGTTACGACGCGCTTTCCGATGCCGAAAACATCAACGCCGTGATGCTCGAAAAAGCGCGTATCTTCCGCACTCGTAACCGCGTCCGCGAGCGTTTCGGGAATTTCGTCAGCCGTTAAAACAACGCGCCGGACGCGCTGTTCGCGTAATGAATCGGCGTTAATAAACTTGATAAACGACCGCATCGGCAAAGGTTCGAGTTCAATGTTTTCAACGCTTTGACCTTGCACAAAAATTTTGCGGACACGATTTTTTTCAAAGACGATTTCGCCGCCCGAATACATTTCGGAACGCGGCACAAATTTGACCGAATTTTTCGCCGCAAACCAACTTCCGGAAGTTTGATTTTCCGATAAATTGTAGCTTAATTCGCTGAAATAATTTTGTAAATCTTCAGCGGAAAATTCTTCGCCGACGCGCAAATTCAAAGGCGCGTAAAACATTTGCATCTCCGAACGGTTATTCAGTTCGTCCGGTCGGTTCGCTTGCAAATGTGTGTGCGCGACTTGATAAGATGCATAAAATAGCGCGGCAAAAACCAGCCACAGTGCGGCGAAAATCGTCAACGAAACGCGCACCGAAGTTTT
This sequence comes from uncultured Blastocatellaceae bacterium, assembly GCA_964548225.1. Taxonomy (GTDB): domain Bacteria; phylum Acidobacteriota; class Blastocatellia; order Pyrinomonadales; family Pyrinomonadaceae; genus CALMEH01. Next base: position 14,413 of record CAZJQP010000031.1, read on the forward strand.
ACGAAGAAATTTTTTGATGATGGATTTTTTCATAACATTATTTCAAATTTCAGATTCGAGATTTCAAATTTTCCTTTCTGATAATCAATCTTTTGCAAATCGGCGGATTGAAATTCGCGCCGGATGCAATAACGATTACTCTGCTTTTTACACCGCCGTAAATTGCCAAACCCGTAAAAACGGCGGCATAAAACAGACCGGACACTAAAATCGAGATTTTCGGAGAAACGCCCAAACGGTCGAAAACTCCGACGGCGAAAATCTGCAAACTAAGCAAAACAACAGCCGCAAAACCGAAAAAACACAGACGTTTAGCCAACAGCGGAAGATTTGCTACAAAATCCTTCGCCACGGTTTGAAATTTTGCCCAATCAGCCGTGCGGCTAGTTTTCGGCAGATAAATTTTTTCGCGTCTTTCCATTAGATTACGTTTAACGGTTCAAATTGCAGAACGAGTTTTTGGTCGCGTTCGAGTTGCGGCAGAAGCGGCAAATCTTCCCAGATTTCGTGTCCTTTCGACGAAAAAGCCTTTTGCAATTTCGCGCCTTCTACGCCGATTTCTTTGGCGATTGTTCGCACATCGCCCACCAAATCCTTCAGCGAAACTTCGGTTCGAGTGTTTTCGGGCAGTTGGAGTTTGACGGTCAAATCGTTTTCGCCGACGACTTCGATTAAGATTTCTTCGCCGAAACTAGCCGTGGCGGTTTCCTTTGTCTGACGCTTAAACTCTTTTTCGACAATCTTTCGCAAGATTTCCGCGTGAATTTTGCGGGCGATTTCGCGTTCGCCTTGGTCGCGCAGTTTTTCAATCGTGCCGTCCGCAACCGTTGTGGAAATCCGTTCGTCAACATTGTTTTCGCGCTTTTGACGGCGCGTTTTTTCCGATGCCAGATTTTCTTTCTCTTCCGATTCTTCGGCTTCGAGCGCGACATCATAAACGCTCGGTTTGCCGAAAACTTTGAGCGACACAGGGAACGATTCCAGCGTCATTAAAACAAACAGCAGAGGCAAATAAACGAGTGCTGCGCCGGGCTGTGTGCGAATGATGTTAAACAGAGCTTCGTGTTTGGCGAGAATGCCGTCCGAAGCGGTGTGTGCGGCGTTGATGCGGCGGATTTCTTCTTCGATTTCGTTACGGATTTGTGCCAGACGTTCACGATTTTTCGACAAAATTCCGGCTGATTCGGTCTTTGCGTCTTTATATTTCGCGTCTGCTTCTTGAAAGGCGACAGTTTTGCGGTCGGCGGCGATGCCAACGCCTTTTTTGCCTGTGCCGCTTGTGCCTTCGATTTCGCCGATGACAGCGGTTTCCTTTACGTCGCGGTCAGCTTTGAGCGTGTCCAGACGGCTTTCGATTTCACGGTTCGAGTTTTCGAGGGCATCAACTTCGGGCTGAAAACGCGCCGTTGCTTTTTGCCGTGCATCGGTCGAAACTATTGAACCTTTTTGCGTCAATTCAAACTGGATTTCCTTACCGAACATTTGTAAAAGAAGCGGTTCGCCGATGACCAATGCTAAAGCGACAGTTAATAAAAATCTTTGCGCGATAGAGATTTTGCCGGTTTCATTTTTGCGAAACGAAGTCAAAATCGCGCGGTCGAAAGAAAACACGCTGCCGCCCCACAACGCCCCAAAGGGAAGAGCCGTGCTGAACGAGATTGCAAAGGTGTGCATTAAAAAATAAGTGAATGAAACGGCGGCGAGTGCAGCGATGGCAACCATAATCACGCCGATTGCGGTGTAACGACCGTGATTCGTCGGGCATTTTTCCAAAACCGACGGCACAACACCGGCGCACCACCAAAAAAAGTTGCGAATTAAACGTCTGAATTTACCGAGTTTGTTCATAAATAAAATTTCTCCTCAAAACCAAAATCATCTTACCGCGCAAAAATGCTCAAACGATTTACGGCAAACTTGCCGGGTTTTAATTTCTGCGCTCCACGAAACACAAAAAAGACTCTTAATCGTGTGTTTCGATTAAGAGTCTAAAATAAAAAGATTTAGTTTTGCGGTTCAGCAAACTTGCCGACGCGGTTGCAAGTAAGCAGTAAAGATTAGCTGTTGATAGTGGCTTGGATGGTTTCGCTCCATTCGCCGCGTTCGCCGGAATTTGAGAAGCCAACGGAGAACATAATAAGCCATTTTGCCCGCGTCCTCCATCTCAAACATCGAAACGTAAGGCGAATTGGTATCGGATTTGTGGCACACGATTTACGGCACAATTTCGGCTCGGATATTCTCCGAGAGTCCGACATCAAAACGGCGCGGGAACTTTTCGGATACTCCAACGTCAGCCAAACGGAACATATATTCACACCTTACCCGAAAGAATGCGCGAAGCAATTAGGAAACGCGACAAAATAGATTATAATAGCGAACTGGAGAAGGTTTATACCGAAGTCCTTCAAGGCAATTTAGACCTACCGAAATTTACCGATAAAATCAAAGAATTATTCCGAAGTTGGAAATAAAACGGTAAAAATCAAAATCGCAGGTGTATAAATCTAATCTAATCAAGTGGTTACGGTGAGTGTTAAATAGTCGCCGCATCCACCAAAATTATTTTTCGGAAAATTTATCAATAATCGAATGCGGCGATTAAAACTGTCGGTAGCTTTATTATTTATTTTGTTCGCGGCGGCTCTTTTCGGGCGGCAGCTTTTTTTGACGACGAAAGCCGCCGAAAATCTCGTCGCGCCCGGCGGAGTTTCGGCTTCGGACGGCGATTATATTGATAAAGTCAATGTGATGTGGAATCCTGTGCGCGGGGCGACGCTTTATAGAATTTTCCGCAATACGAGCAACAATTCTTCAACTGCAACCGATGTCGGCACAACTCAGGCAAATTATTTTTTCGACACGACGGCGCAGACAAATCAAACTTATTTTTATTGGGTTCGTGCGGAAAACGGCGCGTCCGTCAGCGATTTGAGTGGCGGCGACACGGGCGTTCGCGTTACAGGCAGTTTTCATTCACAATTTTTCGCGCCGCTCGGACCGCCGCCGACGGTTGCGGGAAATCAAATAACGGCGGCGAAATCTTACTTGGGCAAAACTCTCTTTTGGGACGAACAGCTTTCTTCGACGTGGACGGTTTCGTGCGGCACTTGTCATCGTCCGTCGGCGGGCGGCTCTGACCCGCGCACGAACGCGAACACGAGAAATCCGGGGTTTGACGGCGTTTTCAACACGGCGGACGACGTTTTCGGTTCGCCCGGCGTTCCCGTAAATAATGCGGACGGAACTTATTCGCCGTCGAGCGTTTACGGTTTCGGCGAACAGGTTACAGGGCGCAAAGCTCCGACTTATCTGAACGCGGGCGTTACATTTAACGGCTCGTTTTGGGACGGACGCGCTTCGACCATTTTCCGCGACCCGTTGACCAATCAAATTTTACTAAACGATTGGGGCGCACTCGAAAGCCAAGCGGTTGTGCCGCCTTTGTCGGATGCGGAAATGGCGCACGCGGGCAGAAATTGGACGCAAGTTTCCGAACAACTCGCTACCGTAAAACCGCTCGCGCTCGCCGAAAATATTCCCGCGTCTTTAGTTGAATGGATTGACGGACGCACTTACGCCGAACTTTTTCAGGAAGCCTTCGGCACGGCGGAAATCACGCCTTCGCGGATGGCTCTGGCGATTGCCGCACACGAACGCACGATTATTTCCGACCGTGCGCCGATTGACCGTTGGAGCGCAAACATCGAACCTTTGACCGCCCAAGAAGACCGCGGGCGCGTGGTTTTTGAACAAGCCGATTGCACGTTTTGCCACAGCAATCCGATTCTTTCAAATCAATTATTTCATTACATCGGCGTTCGTCCGCAAAATGAAGACCGCGGACGCGGCGCGATTACGGGAAACAATAATGACAACGGCAGATTTAAGAGTCCGAGTTTAAGAAATGTCGAACTTCGTGCGCCGTATATGCACAACGGCAGGTTTGCAACGATTGAAGAAGTCGTCGAATTTTACAACCGCGGCGGCGATTTTACCGCGCCGAACAAAGACCCGCGTGTTCGTCAATTAAATTTAACCGTTCAGCAACGAGCCGACCTTGTGGCATTTCTCAAACGTCCGCTAACCGATTTGCGCGTCAAAAACGAACTTCCGCCGTTTGACCGTCCGCGACTTTTTACCGAATCAAATCGTGTTCCGCAAATCACGGGAACAGGACGCGCCGGAACAGGCGGAAACGTCCCGCAAGCAATGGCAATCGAGCCGCCGATTGTCGGAAATCCGAGTTTTACCGTCGCCGTTTCGCGCAGTTTGGGAAATGCTCAAGCCGTTCTCGTCATTGATTCAAATGCCCCGGGCGTTGGCGCGTCAATTCCGTCAAACGGCAATTTTGCGCGTGTCTTGGTTAATACTTCAAGCGGCGGTTTTGCTTCGGTCAGCTTGCCGATTCCGAATAATCCTTTGCTTATCGGACAGACATTTTTCGGGCGTTGGTATGTTACCGATGCGGGCGCAGAAAATGGTTTTTCCGTGTCGCAAGCATTTCGTTTTACAATTTTCGGCGACCAAACCGCAAACAATCGCCCCACGCCTTTCGATTTTGACGGCGACGACAAAACCGACATTTCAATCTTCCGTCCGTCAAACGGCGAATGGTGGCAACTTCGTTCGTCCGACGGGCAAAATCGCGCCTATCAATTCGGCACACAAACGGACAAAATTGTTCCCGCCGACTACACCGGCGACGGCAAAACCGATGTTGCTTTTTGGCGCGGCGCGACGGGCGAATGGTTTATTTTGCGTTCGGAAGATTTATCATTCTACTCATTTCCGTTCGGCGCAAACGGCGACACGCCTGTTCCCGCCGACTACGACGGCGACGGTCGCGCCGATGCCGCCGTCTTTCGTTCTGCAACACAAACTTGGTTTATCCAAAAATCGAGCGGCGGCACGGAAATCATCAGTTTCGGTGCGGCAAACGATAAACCTGTAATTGCGGATTATGACGGCGACGGCAAAACCGACATCGCAATTTTCCGTCCAAGTGGCGCGAATGGCGCGGAATGGTGGATTCGCCGAAGTTCAAATCAAACAATTTTCGCCGTCCAATTCGGCACATCAAACGACAAACCCGCGCAAGGCGATTTCACAGGCGACGGGAAATCCGACATCGCATTTTTCCGTCCGTCGAGCGGAAATTGGTTTATTCTCAGAAGCGAAGATTTTTCGTTCTACGCCTTTCCGTTCGGAACAATAAACGACATTTCCGTTTCCGGCGATTACGACGGCGACGGCAAAACAGACGCTGGTGTTTTTCGTCCGTCAAATTCGACGTGGTTTGTTCAGCGTTCGACCGCCGGAACTCTGATTCAGCAATTCGGACAAACCGGCGACCAGCCTGTGCCGAATGCTTTTGTGCCATAATGCAAAATATGAATTGGAAGATTCGGTCTTTATGAATTGCCGTCTGCTTTAGCTGACGGATTGCGGATATGTGGAAATGGACGGCTTTAGCCAAACTTCTGAAAAAAAATAAAAATCCTTATCGCTTCAGCGCAAATTAGGCTGAAGCCAAAAGGATGATTGATATTTTATGAAAGTTCGGCTAAAGCCGGTGATTTGATGTTTTCACAATCCGTCAGCTAAAGCAGACGGCAATTCATTTTTTTATGAGAAAGCCTTGTGCCATAATGAGTTTTTAAGCGCGAAATATTGATGCGTTTTGACTTTCGCCCAATCAAAAATTATTCTTTCCTTTTCTCTTAATGAACGAAACAGACAAACAATCGCAAATCGCAAATCGCAAATCGCAAATAAACAATCTTCCAATCGGCATTTTTGACAGCGGCGTGGGCGGTTTGACGGTTTATCGCGCTTTGCATAATCGTCTGCCGAACGAGCGATTTATCTATCTTGGCGATACGGCGCGTGTGCCTTACGGAACGAAATCTTTGGCGACGGTCGAGCGTTATGCGATTGAAAATTCGCAGTTTTTGGCTTCTCGCGGGATAAAAATGTTGGTTGTGGCTTGCAACACGGCTTCCGCGCTTGCGCTTCCGGCGATTCGGGAAAAAATCGGGATTGATGTTATCGGCGTAATTGGTCCGGGCGCACGGAAAGCGGTCGAAGTCGTCGGAAATACGGAAAATCCGCGCATCGCTGTGATTGCGACGGAAGCGACTGTGCAAAGTAATGCTTATTCGACTTCGATTCGGGATGCTTCCGACAAACCTCTGATTATTCAAACAGCTTGCCCGCTTTTTGTGCCGCTCGCGGAAGAAAATTGGACGGAAGAACCGGAAACCTATCTGATTGCAAAAAAATATCTCACAAAAATCATTGATTTCGAGCCGGAAGCACTTGTTTTGGGATGCACACATTACCCGATTTTGCGCGATGTGATTCAGCAAACCGTCGGCTATGATGTAAAATTGATTGATTCGGGCGAGGCTTGCGCCGAAGAAGTCGCGGAATTGCTCAAGGAAAAAGATTTGGAAAACCCGAACAAAATCACGGGCGAAAGAAAACTTTGCGACGACCTCGACCATTTTTATGTAACCGACGCGGCAGACAGATTTGCCCGCGTCGCCACAAGATTTTTGGGCGCAAAGCCCGCCAAACTCGAAGCTATCGAGTTAATCTAAAGGGCAAAAGTGAAAATGTGAAAATGTGAAAAAGCTGATTGAGCGGAAATCAAACAAACTTTTTTACATTTTCACTTTTGCCCTTTTTCACTTTTATTATGAGTTACACCAGAATTGACAACCGCGCCGTTGACCAACTGCGCGAAACGAAAATTACGCCGAATTTTTCGCCTTACGCCGAAGGCTCGGCACTTATCGAAGTCGGCAACACAAAAGTCATCTGCAACGCGACGGTTGAAGAAAGAGTTCCACCGTTTTTGCGAAACAAAGGAACAGGTTGGATTACGGCTGAATATGCAATGCTTCCGCGGGCAACAAACACGCGCACGAACCGCGAAACCTTGCGACCTTCGGGCAGAACGCAGGAAATTCAACGATTGATTGGCAGAAGTCTTCGCGCTGTGGTTGATACAAAACTGCTCGGCGAACGCCAAATTATTGTTGATTGCGACGTTATCCAAGCCGATGGCGGAACGCGCTGTGCGTCAATCACAGGCGCGTGTGTCGCAATGGCTTTGGCGGTGAAAAATCTGCTTATCGCGGGCAAAATCAAACGCAATCCGATTCTCTCCGAAGTCGCCGCCGTCAGCGTCGGCATCATCGAAGGCACGGCAATTTTAGACCTTGCATACACCGAAGATTCAAACGCCGAAGTTGATATGAACATCGTCTGCACCGGCTCAGGAAAATTCATCGAAATTCAAGGCACAGCCGAACGCGAACCGTTTAATCGTGAGCAAATGAACCAAATGCTCGAACTCGCCGAAAAAGGTATCAGCCAACTTTTCACGCTTCAAAGATATGCTTTAAATCGCTAAAACTTGTGGTAAAATCAAGGCACAGGAGTTTTAAATAAAAATGTCAGTAGTTTTAACCGAACCGAAAACGCAGGTTTTGATTGAGAAAAATATCGTTCTGAGCGGTGTTTCGTGGGAAACTTACGAACTTTTGATGAAGGAACACGAAAGCCGCAGTGCGCCGCGCTTTACTTATAATCAAGGCTGTCTGGAGATTTATATGCCATCGCTGAAACATGAAGAAACATCCGAATTTTTAGGAGATTTTGTCAAGACGATTGCCGAAGAGCGAGACATGGAATTGCGAAGTATTCATTCGACGACGTTCAAAAAAGGCGAGTTAGAAAAAGGCGTTGAGCCGGACGGCTGTTTTTACCTGCAAAGTTATGAAAAGGTCTTCGGAATGGAAGAGTTTGACCCCAAACAATTTCCGCCCGATTTGGTCATCGAAGTTGACATTTTCAGCCCTTCGATAAATCGTTTCCCGATTTATGCCGCGTTCCGTGTGCCGGAAATCTGGCGTTACAAAGATGATGAAGTAAAAATCTTTCTTTTCGACGGTGAAGATTATTTTGAAACAACCGAAAGTGTCGCTCTGCCGCAAGTTACGGGCGAGATTTTGACCGAATTTTTAGCCGAAAGCGAAACACTAAAGCGTTCTGCGTGGCTCAAGTCCGTGCGCCAATGGGCGCGTGAGAAAACTTAATTTGAATGTTTCACGAGCGACAACAAATCGGACCCTACACGCTGATTCGCCGACTCGGGCGCGGCGGTTTTGGCGAGGTTTGGTTGGGCGAACGGCAAGGGAAATTTGCGACGACGCAGGTTGCCGTGAAATTGCCGCTTGACGAACAGGTTGACCACGCGGCAATCGAACACGAAGCGCAACTCTGGGCAAAAGCGAGCGGGCATCCGAATGTTTTGCCGATTATCGAAGCCGACGAATACGACGGGCAAATCGTCATCGTCAGCGAATACGCGCCCGACGGTTCTTTGGAAGATTGGCTGAAAACACACGGCAAAATGCCAATCGAAAAAGCCGTCGAAACGACGATTCAGATTCTCGACGGCTTGGAATTTCTCCACTCGCGCCAAATCATTCACCGCGATTTAAAGCCCGCCAACATTCTTCTGCAAGGCAAAACGCCGCGCCTTGCCGATTTCGGCATTTCCCGCGCCATGCGAACAACCGCCGCTAGCCAAAGCCAAAACATCTCCGGCACATTCGCCTATATGTCGCCCGAAGCGTTGGACGGCAAACGCTCGGTTCAAACGGATATTTGGTCGGTCGGCGTGAATTTATAGCAATTTTTAGCCAAAAGTGGAACAATAAAGTGTTTCGCGTGAGAGAAAATTATGTTTAACGAAGGTCAAGAGATAGGACTTTACACACTTATTCACAAACTCGGCGAAGGTGGCTTCGGTGAAGTTTGGTTAGCGGAAAATCGTCGTAATTCGCCATCTGAAAAGGTTGCCATTAAGTTGCCGAGAAAAGACCAGATTGATTTACTAGCGGTCAAAGAAGAAATCTTTAATTGGATTTTATCAGGCAAACATAAAAACATCTTACCGATTATCGAATGCGAAACTTTCGGCAATCAAATCGCTATTGTCAGCGAATTTGCGCCCGATGGTTCTTTACAAGATTTAATTAACAATAGGAAAGGTGCGTTATCTATTGCCGATTCGGTCGAAATTACCATTGGAATTTTAGACGGTTTAGCACATTTGCATAACCGAAAAATTATTCACCGCGATTTAAAGCCGGATAATGTTCTATTTCAAGGTAAAACTCCGCGTTTAACCGATTTTGGAATTTCTCGTGCAATGACCATTGGCAGTCAAAGTCAAACAATTTCAGGAACTTTATCTTATATGGCTCCCGAAGCGTTTGACGGAAAGCGTAATGAACAAACGGATATTTGGTCGGTAGGTGTAATTCTTTATCAATTATTGACCGGAAATTTACCATTCCCTCAGAAAGAAATAATTCAGCTTGTTGGCGCGTTGGCAAGAGAAGAACCTGCTCCGCTACCTGAGTCAGTTCCACCAGTTTTGCAATACATAATCAAAACTTCATTAGGAAAAACAACTACTGAACGCTATAAATCTGCTAATGAAATGCGCGAAGAATTAAATAATTTTCGCGCAACGCATTCAAGTCTGTTTGCTTTACCGACAACAGAATCTTATATTCCCATAGATGAGGAAGAAACAATTTCTTCCCAAAAACCTTTTTCACCACAAGATAGACAAAAACCGTTAGACACGACGAAAAGAATTGTTGGTCCGACACCACTAAATAATGAAAGTAATCCGCTATACTATGCAGTAGCAACGATTGTTTTAATTTTTTTGACGCTTTTCGGAATCAATTATCTTTTTAACAAAAAGCCGGAAAATACCAATCCCCCAACCAACCCGCAATCTTCTCCATCAGCTACCGTTTCTTCAAAAATAAATGAGAACACGAAATTCATCCCTTTTCGTAAAGGCGACAAATTCGGATTTAGTGATGAGAACAAAAAAATTCTCATTGAGCCAAAATATGATCAGGTTTCGCCATTTATGAAAGAACTTGATGGATTGGCGGTAATAGTATCATTCGGGAGTTCGGGATTATCAGAAGCCAAAATGGGTTTGATTGACAAAACAGGCAAAGAAGTTATTCCTCCAAAATACGATAATATTTCTTCCGAAGGATTTAGTGAAGGGTTGATTGCCGTCATACTCAATAAAAAAGTTGGCTTTATTGATAAAACTGGGCAAGAAGTCATTTCGCTCAAGTATGAAATGGCAGGAGCATTCAAAGATGGATTAGCACCTGTGGTTTTAAATAGCAAAATTGGATTTATTGACAAAACAGACAAAGAAATTATTGCATTCAAGTATGACGTTCCGGGTAAAGATTACTGGAAGTTTCGTTCCTCTGACACGATGAGTTTCAAAGAAGGTTTGGCAAAAGTGATGTCAAACGGCAAATTTGGCTTCATTGACAAAAGTGGGAAGGAAGTTATTCCACTTCAGTATGCGGAAGCATCGACTTTTAACGAAGGAATGGCGGTTGTGTGTAAGAAGACTGAGAAAGATTCTATCCCACAATGCGGCTTTATAGATAAAGCAGGTAAAGAAATAACGCCTCTTGAATATGACAGAGCAGAACCTTTTGGAGAAGGGCTTGCAATAGTTTGCAGTTATAGTAATCCTGACGGTTGCGGATTTATTGACAAAACAGGAAAGCTAATTATTCCGTTGAAATATGATTCAGGTGCGGAATCTTTTAATAGTGGATTGGCAAAGGTTGATAACGAATTCAAACCATCAAAATTTACTTATATCGATGTAACCGGTAAAGAATACATCTTTACCAACTATGACTATATGATTGAATTTAGTGACGGCTTAGCATACGCAAAATTAAATGAAAAAATAGGTTTTGTTGACAAGACCGGTAAAGAGATCATTCCATTCAAGTATCATAGTGCAGGTAGTTTCAAACAAGGCTTGGCATTTGTTACCTTAAATGGTAAACAATTTTACATTGACAAGAGCGGCACGGAGTATTACGAACCTTAATCATTGACGGAAAAAAGTTTTGAGTCCCGTCTTTAGACGGCAACCGCCGTCGAAGCACGGCGGTTCTCCGTTTCATAGAATTTGCTTTATCGGCAACGAAAAACGCTTCGCTTCGCTGGCGTTTTTGCCGCCTAAAGGCGGGACTCAGAACGGGGATTCAAAACAGATTATGTATCTTTGGCGGAAAATGAATGAGAAACAGCGGGAAGATGCTTTGGAGTATCGGCGTTTGCGGCGGTTTCCGAAACACGCGCCGCCGCATTTCGATTTTGAGGGTGAACATCAATATCTCGTTACTGCCGCTTGTTATGAACACGCGCATATTATCGGCAAATCGCCCGACAGAATGACCGATTGCGAAGCGGAATTTTAGAAATTTGCGAAAAATTCGGCACGGCGATTTACGCTTGGTGCGTTTTGCCGAATCATTATCACGTTTTATTGAAAACCGCCCAAATCAAATCTTTGCGAAAAGAAATCGGCTTATTTCACGGGCGAACTTCGTTCAAATGTATCAACCAAAAATTGCATTACATATACTCCTTGAAATCTTCGAGCGGCGCGTCGAAATCGGGCGCAAGTTCGTATTTGCCTTTTGCGCTTCCGGCTTTTCTGACAACCAAATCTTTCATACTGCCGAATTTTCTGTCTTTTCTTTTCGGTTTTTCGGTTTCCTGAACTTTGATTAAATTCAAATTCACCAACTCGTCAAGCAATTTTTTCGCTTTCGGCTCTAAAATTGTAATGGTCAAAGTTTCCATAAACCGGATTTTATCATAAAAAGCCGAAAGCAACCGTAATTTTTCAACCGAGTTATTCACACAGGTTCAGCCTCGTTCACGAGGCTTTCGCCGCAGGCGTATTTAGCCGCGCTCATTTATGGCGCGGGTTTGGCGATTGATGATTTTTTTAGGGCGTTTTAACGTCCTTTTCTTCGGCTTGAGCCATCTGTTCAAAAAAACCGAAAGCTAAAGCGGAAAAAAAGGACGTTAAAACGCCCTTTGGATTTTCTCCACAATTCAGACCGCGCCATAAATGAGCGCGGCTATTTGCCGCCTGCGGCGGAAAGCCCGATAAATCGGGCTGACAGTTTTTTCTGCAAAGATGAGTGATTTATATTTTTAACGAAACCGAGTAGAATTATTTCGGAAGGAATTTTATAAATATGACGGCGGTTATCGAAAGTTACATTGTGATTGATGAAAGAAAAGTCGCGTGGATTGACGGCACGAAGGTTAAGGTTATCGAAATCGCGCTTGATAAGTTAGCACATGGTTCGAGTCCCGAAGAACTGCATTTTCAATATCCGCATCTTTCGATGGCGCAGATTCACGCCGCGCTTGCTTATTATTACGACCATCAGGAAGAACTCGAAAACGAGATTTTGCGCCGTCTGCGCGAGGTGAACGAACTCTCCGCCCGCCAAGCCGATTCGCAACTTCAACAAAAATTGCGCCGTCTGCACCTCGAAAATGAGCGTTAAACTTTATATGGATGTCCACGTCCGCCGCGCCGTTACCGAAGGTTTAAGGCTTCGCGGCGTTGATGTTTTGACCGCACGCGAAGACGGCGCGGCGGAATTAGAGGACGACGCGCTTTTAGACCGCGCCACCGAATTAAACCGCGTTCTTTTTTCGCAAGACGACGACCTTTTGCGCGAAGCAAACAAACGTCAGCAAACAGGTGAACATTTCGCGGGCGTGATTTACGCGCATCAGCTAAACATCACCGTCGGACGCTCGATAGACGATTTGGAATTGATTGCAAAGGCGACCGATTCGGAAGAATGGCTGAACAATACGGTTTATTTGCCTCTCGATTAAATGTTCCCGATTCACATATAATTTTTGACGAAACCGAACTGCAAAATCTACAATTAACCAAAGAATCTTAAAGAGGAAAATAATTTGAGCGAAAAACAATTTAGTGGAAAATCGGCAATCGTTACGGGCGGAACGCGCGGGATTGGGAAGGCGATTGTGTTGGAATTGGCGCGTCGCGGTTGTAATGTGGCGTTTAATTATGCGAGAAGTGCGGACGACGCGGAGAAGTTAAAGGCGGAAATCGAAGCGTTGGGCGTGAAGGCGTTTGCGGCGCAGTGTGATGTGGCAAATGCGGAAAGTTCGGCGGATTTTGTGAAGCAAGTTACGGCGGAATTCGGCACGGTGAATTTTTTGGTGAATAATGCCGGAATTACGCGCGATATGTTGCTTCTGCGGATGAAAGAGGAAGATTGGGACAGTGTGATTGATACGAATTTGAAGGGCGCGTGGAATTTTTCAAAGTCGGTTTTGCGTCCGATGATGAAAAATGACGGCGGTTCGATTTTGAATATTTCTTCTATTTCGGGTGTTGTCGGAATGCTCGGACAGACGAATTATTCGGCTTCAAAGGCGGGAATGATTGGTTTGACGAAGGCTCTGGCGAAAGAAATTGCGAGTCGGAAAATTACGGTTAATGCGCTGGCTTTGGGTTTGATTGAAACCGATATGTCGGGCGAAATGAACGAAGAACATCGAGCGAAAATTTTGGAAATGATTCCTTTGGGCAGACTCGGAAATGTGCAGGAAGTTGCGGAAATTGCTTGCTTTTTGTTGTCGGATTCTGCCAAATACATCACGGGACAAGTCATTCAGCCCGATGGTGGTTTAGCGATGTGATTCGATTTTGAGTTGCAAAATCTAAAATCCAAAATTGAATTTATGTCATTGGAATATCGAAACGAAGAAAGCGAAAATCCGGCTGAAGAATCTGAAAATTTTCAGCGGGCGAGTGTGGCTGTGCCTGTTTATTCGATAATTTTGATTGTTTGCCTAGTCGCTGTGTTTATTTGTCAAGCGGTTGCCGACAGTCAAAGTCCAGCTTTGGGACAGGGTAAAATTTCACCGATAATTGCCGGATTTGTAAAGCCGTTTTTTGCGGAAGGACAATATTGGCGGATTTTGACGGGCGCGACGCTTCACGCCGGCATTATGCACTTGTTTTTTAACTCTTACGCGCTTTTTTCGTTTGGAAAATTGATTGAAACGCTTTCAAATCGGGTGCATTTGGCGATTGTTTTTCTTCTGGCGGCGATTGGCGGCGGCGTTTTGAGTTTTATTTTTTCGCCCGAAGGGGTGTCGGTTGGCGCATCGGGCGGCATCGTCGGACTTTTGGGTTATATGACGGTTTATGGATTTAAACGCCGCAAACTTTTGCCCGAAGGTTTTTTGAAAGATTTGCTCGTCAATATCGCAATTATCGCCGTTTTCGGGATTTTTTTGATGTCGAGTATTGATAATTTCGCACATCTCGGCGGGTTGATTGTCGGTGCAGTTTATGGCTTTCTGCAAGTTCCGAACGATTTATACAAAGATCCGCGTGAAACAGGACAAGCGGCAAATATTTTAGGATTTGTTGCGCTCGGCGTGTTTATTTTGACGGCGATTTTCAGCATTTTGCTTCTTCTTGGAATTATTAATATCAATTTTCCCGCTCAGGCTTGAAGTGAGGGGGAAATTCCCGACGCTAATCGTGATGAGCCGTCGCGTCGGGAATTTTGGAGAGAGACTTTTCAAAATTATTCGGAAGCCACGAAATTCAGTTCCGTAAAATCTTCGGTTAAAAAGATTGTGCGCGGCGTGAATTGAAAACGCTTTGAATTAACCGAAATGATATATGTCTGTCCAACTCCGATTTCGCTGAAAAAATAGTAGCCGAAAGCACTTGTTCGAGTTGTTCGTATTGTGCCGTTTGGTGCGGTCAAAATGACCAAAGCATTACGGATTCCGCGTCCGTCGGAAGCCATAATTCTGCCGCTAATTGTTGCCGATGCAGAAGTTGGAACTTGCACCTCAAATGCGCCGATGTCTGCGGCATCGCCGATGTTTGGCACCGAAGGCGAATCAAAAATTCTCGCAAAGCCGCGTTGGTCTACGGGCAATCCGAAGGAATTTCCGGCATCAATCGCACGGCTTCCGGGTTGCAGTTGATGTGTCGGAGTCGTGCCGCCGTAATTTGCTAATGGGTCAAGACGCGGATTATAAACAACGGCTGATGTTCCGACTTGGTCGTTCGGCTGATTGAAAGCTGTGATAATTCCGCGATTGCCGATGAGATTGAAGCCGTTTGATGTAAAACCAGCGTCGGAATCGGCGGAAACGTCGGGGACATTTGTGTTATTGACGTTGGCGGCGACGATTGTGCTTTGGACGGTGATGGTCGTGCTGCTTCCGCGTCGGATTCCGCCGCCGACACCTGAAAGTCCGGCGGTTACGGAATTATTGGCAATCGTTGAGTTGCTAATCAAAGCACTCGCGGCTTGCGGCGTGAAATTATCTGCAAAAAACGTAACGCTTCGGACTAAAATTCCGCCTGCGTTTGCCGGATTTCCGAGTGCGGAATTGCCTGAAACCGTTGAATTTATAACTTCCAAATCGGTTGTAACTACATTGTTATCACGAAAACTTTCGATGCCGCCTGCCGTGTTGTTTGCGCCCGCCGCGATGTTACCCGAAATCGTGCTGTTGATGATATGAAGATTGCTGTTGACGTTGCGGATTCCGCCGCCGCGCAAGGCTGTATTGGCGTTGACGACGCAATTTGTCAGCGTTAAATTTGCGCCGTTTTGATTCAAAACTCCGCCGCCGTCGCCGGTCGGAACATTTCCGTTGGCAATCGTTATTTGATTGAAATTGACGGTAAAAGCTCCGTTGACGTTGAAAACGCGACTGGCGTTGTTGCCCGAAATTGTGATTTTGTCTGCACCTGTTCCCGTAATTGTCAGATTTTTGGCAATCGTCAATTCGCTTTCAAGTGTGATTGTTTGCGGAACATTGAATAAAACCGCATCAAAAGTAATCGTTCCGCCTGCCGAAACATCCGCGATTGCTTGGCGCAAACTTCCCGTGTCAAGATTTGCGGTTGTCGTTACACGCGGAAAATTTGAAATTTCAAACGCGCCGATGTCCGCATCGTCGCCGCCCGAGGCAGGCGGAATCGTGTCATCGTCGAAAGGTCGCTCAAAACTTCGCTGGTCGCCTGTCGAACCGAAACTCTTGCCTTTGTCAATCGCCGGACTTGTTGCTTGAAGCCGATGTGTCGGAGTTGTGCCGCCGTAATTTCCAAGTGCATCAAGCAGAGGATTTATCGGTGAACCGGACGTGCCGACAATATCGTTATTCGCGTTCGGATTTCCGGCTGGAAACGAACCGCTTGCGCCGTTGTTTTTGCCGATGAGATTGTAGCCGCCTGTGATAAACGAATTGAAGCTGAAAACGTCCGGGTTCGTGCCGTTGTTCCCGGCAACAATCGAATTGCGAAGCGTCGTCGTGCCGTTATCATCGCCAACGCCGCCCGCACTGCTTACGCCGACATTTGCCGAATTTCCCGTAATCGTGCTGTTCGTAATCAAAGCCGGACTGTTGAAATCGTTCAAAATTCCGCCCGCGCTGAAGTTTCCGGCGTTTGCCGTGTTGCCCGAAACGGTCGAATTCGTCATCGTCAAAGTGCCGAAATTGAATATTCCGCCGCCCGCCGAGCTGTCAACGGCGGTGTTGTTGCTGATGGTCGAATTGATGATATTTATCGTGCCGCCGTTGGAAATTCCGCCGCCTTTTCCCGCGCTGTTGGCGGTGATGTGGCAAGCGGAAACGGTCAGATTTCCACTGTTCGAGATGCCGCCGCCGAAACCGAAATTCTTTGAGCCTTCACGGATTGTCATTCCGCTCAAAGTTACGGTAAAGCCTGACGGAATGTTGAAAACGCGCTGTCCGTTTGGCTCATCGCCGCGAATTGTCAGCAAATTTGCGCCTTTGCCGCGAATCGTTACGTTTTTATTGACGTTCAATTCGTTCAGAAAAAGGTCTATTGATTGCGCCGAATCAAACAGCGAACTAAAAACAATCAAATCGCCCGAACCAGCCGCCGAAATCGCTTCGCGCAAACTGCAATCGGCATTACACACGCCGTCGTCTGTGTCAGCAATTTTTGTAACCGTCAGCGTCGCCGCATTGATATTTACTGCCAATCCGAAAAAAAATGCTAAAATTATTGATAAAAATTTTTTCATTGTGTTCTCCTGTTCTGAGTTCCAACTTCAGTTGGCAAACCGCGAGTGAAGCGAAGCGGTTTCGGCGTTGATTAACTTTAAAGTGTGCCGACACAAAGCAAACGCAATCGCTTCGCTCGCGTTTGCGCCAACTGAAGTTGGAACTCAAAACTAAATCCATCTATTGCGCGATAAAATCTACATCTGTTATTTCGCTCGACAACGAAATTACTCGTGTCGCAAATTGAAATCGTTTGGAAGCGACGGAAATCGTGTATGTTTGTCCGACTTCGACGTTGCTGAAACTGTAATAACCGAAAGTGCCGGTTTTGA
Organism: uncultured Blastocatellaceae bacterium; assembly: GCA_964548225.1. Lineage (GTDB taxonomy): Bacteria > Acidobacteriota > Blastocatellia > Pyrinomonadales > Pyrinomonadaceae > CALMEH01. The sequence continues at coordinate 31,752 of CAZJQP010000031.1, forward strand.
CGGTGCGGGCGTTGCCGTTTGAATCAATCAGCATTACAAAAGCATTGCGGATTCCGTTGCCTTGCGTAGTGAGAACTCGTCCGCCAACTGTCGTCGTTGCCGCCGTCGGACCTTGCGGTATTAACATTTGGTAATTCGTATCAACCACATTCGCTCCCGAAGTTGTGCGAATCACGAAGTAATAAGTTCCGGCAACTGTCGGTGTGCCGGTCAAAGAAACAACCGCCGCCGGACTGAACGAATTTTTCATCTCCTCTTTGTCGGAAAGATTAGCCGCAAAAGATGTGGTCAAATTTATCCCCGGCGGGAGTTCACCGCTTTGCAGGAAACAACTTGCCGCGCCGGTGTCTTGAAAAATATTCTGCGAGTAGTTTTGACCAATATTTCCATTTGGTAATACAGCGACAAAATCTCCGCCGTTAGTTGAACTGTTGAGTTCAACTGCTCCGACATCCGCTGTTCCGATTCGATTCGCACCGCGTTGGTCGGCTGCCACGCCGGAATTAGACAACGCCGGATCAATGGCGGGCGAACTTGAAAACAATGCGTGAGTCGGTGTCAAACCGCCATAGTTGCCGAGCGGCGCAAGTGCGGCGGCGAGCGGGGATGCGCCGATGCCGGTTTGGTCGCCGGTTTGATTAAACGTCGTGACTGCGCCGACGTTGCCGATAAGGTTATTGCCGTTTGAAACAAATCCGCTGCCGACGACATCGGGCGTTGTCGAATTATTGCAAACCGCCGTGCCGACACAGTTGTCCGCAATAATACTATTTTGCGTAGTGATAGTTCCGCCAACTCGGTGAATGCCGCCCGCACTGCCCGCGCCATCGGCTTCGTTATTTGTTATCATCGAGCTTAAAATAAAAGCATTGTTGCCCAATAAAATTCCGCCGCCCTGACCAGCGTGGTTGCCGCTGATTGTGGAATTAATGATTCTTATGGTGCCGGAATTTGAGAAAATTCCGCCGCCCTGCAACGCACTGTTGCCGCTGATAGTGCTGTTGTAAATATTAAAACCGGAGCCTTCGTTTTCAATCCCGCCGCCGCCGGGAGAAAATCCCGCATTGATGCCTGTTATATGAACAAACCTGAGCGAGACCAGATTACCGATATTGCGAATGCCGCCGCCGTCGGAAGATGTGATATTGCCGCTGGTAATGGTCATACCGGAAAAGTTGGCATTTGCCCCGCTGCCACCGCCCGCCGGAAAACTTACAAAAAAAACTCGGCTACCGGCGACGAGATTGCGAATCGTCAAGGTGGCGGGAGTTGTTCCGACGAGCGAGATGTTTTTATCAATCGTTATTTGCCCGCCCGATAAATTGATTTCGCGGCTCGTAGTTAACGGAAACATCGAATTGCCGAAAACGTCGGGGTCGAAAATGACGTAGGCACCTGCCGGAACAGACGAAAAAGCATCACGCAAACTGCCCTGACCGCTATTTTGAAGATTTGAAACATATGGCAGATATTCAAATGCGCCGATGTCGGAGTTGTTGCCGTTGGATGTCGGCGCAATCGCGGAATCGTTAAAGGGACGCGCTAATCCGCGAGCATCAGTAGCGACGATCGAAGAAACGGCAGAGGCATCCGAACCTTTATCAATCGCCGGTGAAGCCACGGGAAAACGTCGCAAAGCGTGCGTCGGAACACCTCCGCCGTAGTTGCCTAGCGGAAACAGCAACGGGTCGAGCGGAGTTGCACCGTTGCCGGTTTGGTCGCCGGTTTGGTTAAATGTCGTGACCGCACCGACGTTGCCGATAAGATTATTGCCGTTTGAAACGAAATTTCCGAATGGCGGATTTCCGCTCACGTCAGGCGTTGTCGAATTAGAACAAAGCGCATTAACAGTGCGGGTGCAATTTCCCGCAATGATGCTGTTTCGCACCGTAACCTGAATACTGTCCACACCAACCCCGCCGGTGCCGCCGCTCGTTTCGTTGTCCGTAATCGTCGAATTCAGAATTAACACACTTGTGCCGAAAGCCCCAACACCGCCGATGCCGCCGCTGACAGCACGATTGCCGCTAATCGTCGAGTTGATAATTCTGAGGGTGCCGGCGTTCAGGATGCCGCCTGCACCGCTGCTATCGTTGAGAGTATTGTTGCTGATAGTGCTGTTATGCACGTTTAGTGTCCCGATGTTGCGAATGCCTGCACAAAAAGCGGTGGATGTATTGCCGGTAACATTGACGGAAAGAAGCGTCAATGTCGCCGGACTGAGATTAAGTATTGCGCCGCCTGTGCTACCGGTAAGACTAGTGCCGGTAATGGTCATACCGGATAGGTTGACATTGCCCGAACTGACCTGAAAAACGCGGTTGCGGAATGCTTTCACGGTCAGTAAATCGGCTCCCTTGCCGGTAATCGTCAAATTTTTGTTAATCGTGATTTCGGAAGTCGTATTAATCACTGTCGGCACATCGAATGCCGGCGAGGCAAAAACAATCGTATCGCCTGCCGCCGCGTCTGCGATTGCCTGACGCAAACTTCCGGCTCCGCTGTCAGAGGTATTTGTTACCGTCAAGAACGATCCTTGCGCCGTGTTCCCCAGTGCGCCGATTATAAGAGTGGTGGCGATTGTGATAATAATTGTCGAAATTGTGTTTTGGTTTATTGATTTCTTTTTCATTATTAAAAAGGTTCTTTTGTTCTAATTTTTTTGCCGCTTTGATTTGTAATGATTTAAACTTTCTTCCATAGCCTCTTAAGTATGGTTTTCAGATTTAATGGCGAAGTCTTTATTCGCCAGCTGCTTACTGTGCGATAAAATCCAAATTAGTCATTTCGCCCGAAACTGAAATAACTTGCGTTACAAATTCAAATCGTTTGGAAGCGACCACAATCGTGTATGTATTTCCAACGGTGATGTTATTGAAACTGTAATAACCGAAAGTTCCGGTTTTGACGGCTTGTGCATTGCCGTTTGAATCAATCAGCATTACAAAAACGTTGCGGATTCCGTTGCCTTGTGCGGTCATTACCCGTCCGCTGAGGCTGACGGTGGCGGAAAGCGGTCCGAGTGCTTCAAATGCGCCGATGTCGGTGTTATCGCCGACTAATGCGAAAGGCGCAGACGGATGATCAATGGTTCGCATTTGTCCGCGTTGGTCGGTGGTTAAGGAAAACGAATTTCCCGCGTCAATCGCCGGACTGACGACGGGCGAAACTTGAAGCCGATGCGTCTGCGTTGGTCCGCCGTAATTGTTGAGCGGGTCGAGACGCGGATTTATCGGCGATGCGCCTGTTCCCGTCTGGTCGCCGATTGCGCCGAATCCGGTTGCCGTGCCGACGTTACCGATAAGATTGTAGCCCGAAGAGATAAACGAACCTGTAACATCAGGGTTAGTCGTGTTATTGACATTTCCGGCAATAATTGTGCTGCGAACAGTTACCGAACCGCCGCCCCGAACACCGCTTGCGCCGGTTACTTCGGTTGTCGTGTTGTTGGTTACAGTTGAGTTTGTCAATAAATCGCTGACCAAAGAAATCAATTCAAGTCCGCCTCCAAAGCGTCCCGTGTTTCCTGAAATGGTAGAATTGCTGATGGTCGAAGTTAATCCGCCAACCACAATTCCGCCTCGATTACTTCCGCTAATTGTTGAACTGTTTATCGTTACAGACGAATCGCCATCGGCAAACACACCACCACCCGTGCCGCCCGGACCGCTCAAAAGATTATTGCTGAGAGTCGAGTTGTTAATTGTCAGAGAACACGGATCGGGAGAAATACAAGTTCTTCCGTGAGTTACACCGGCACCGCTCTGAACCGCCGAATTATTTGAAATATTTGAATTGTTGACAGTTAAAATTCCTCGTTCAATACTGATGCCGCCGCCGACATTTCCTGCCTGATTAGACACGATAGTAGAATTCGTAATCGTGGCTGTTCCCGTATCTAATTCAACTCCGCCACCGTGTCCGTTGACACTCGGACAAGTATTGTTGGAAATAGTCGAATTGGTAATTGATAATGTCCCGACACTGTGATAAATTCCGCCGCCGACTGAGAGGACAGCGGTATTGTTTCTGACGACACTGTTCGAAATTGTTAAGTTTGAACTGCTGAAAATTCCGCCGCCGCTGCCATTGGCTGAATTCGTATCAACATCAACATTGGTCAAAGTCAGCGAACCGCTACTGCGAATGCCACCGCCGCTCGTCGGAGAAGTTGCATTGCCGCCCGTGATTTTCATTCCCGAAATCGAAACCGTTGTTCCGGCATTGATTAGAAAAACGCGGCTGGTATTATTCCCGCTTACAGTCAGCAGATTTTCGCCCGCACCGGTAATCGTCAAATTTACGCCGATGGTTAATTGAGTTCCGCCGAGCGTGATTGTTTGCGCTGAACTGAAAAGCGGTGAAAAAACAACCGTGTCGCCCGAAATCGCCGCGCCGATGGCTTCGCGCAAACTGCAATCGGCATCGCACACGCCGTCGTTCGTGTCGGCGGTTTTCGTAACCGTCAAAGTCGCCGCCGAAACCATTGAAACCGTCAAAATCAAAAAACAAACTGCCAAACCGCACAAATTTTTACCCAAAACCCTCATTCGATACATTTTTTTCTCCTCTCAATTTATTGCTCCGAAAAAAGCATTTTTTTCAAAAGATACAAATCGTCTTTGACCAAATATTTCACCGCTCCGGCTTCTTTTGCGGATTGGCGATAACTTTGGTCGTCGAAATTTGTAACAATCATAATTTTTGCCTTCGGAAATTCTTTGCAGATGCTTCGCGTTGCCGCAATTCCATCTATTTTGCCGAGATTGATGTCCATCAAAACCCAATCCGGCTGAAGATTTTTGTATTCAAAAATCGCCTGTTCGCCGTTGTCGCAGTCGAAAACCTCGTCGGCAAACCGTTCGACAAGACTGCGAATCATCCGACGCATCAGCGCATTATCTTCAACTATCAGGATTTTCATAGCGTTCATCTGCGTTTCGGTAAAGAGAAAATGACAAGATTTTAAGTCTAGCAGTGGTAAAAGAAGAAGAAGCTAAAACACCTCAAAATTCATCAGTTTTCTCTTTACGATTGTTATAATGCCTCGACGGAATCGGTTTGTGAATCGCCTTTTGGAGTGAATTTTTATACCTACTTGGTGGTATTTTTGACTGGAGCGTAAGCGGCTCGCTTGCCTGAGCGCAGAGCGCGAAAAAAGTGTTTGCATAAATTCAAGTTGAATTTATGCAAACACTTTTACACCGCTGAAAAACGCGGCGTTGCAAGCGAGCCGCTTGCGCTCCAGTCTTTAAAGGGAATTTTTATGTTCCAGAGCAAATTTCATTAATGCGTGATTGCCTTCGAGATTGAGTTTGAGACAGATATTTTTGCGGTGCGTTTTAACGGTGTGTGGGCTAATGAATAATTCTTCGGCGATTTGATTGCTGGTTTTGTATTCGGAAATAAGTTTGAGAATGTTCTTTTCCGACGGCGTAAGTTGTTCTATTCCATTGTTTGCGGCTTTTTCGCGTTTTTGAAAAAGATATGAAGTTACTGCCGGACTTAAATAATTTTGTCCGGCAAAAACGGCGCGAATCGCTTGCACGATGTCCGTAACGGTGCTGTCTTTCAAAACGTAGCCTTGCGCTCCTTGTTTCATCGCTTCGTTAAAAAATTCTTCCTCGCAATGCACGGTGAGCATAATCGCGGCGGGCAATTTTTCGATTTCGCGTAAGTTTCGCAAAACGTCGAAACCGTTTCCGTTCGGCATATCAACATCAAGAATGACGACTTCGGGCTGTAATTCGGTAATAATTTGCAAGGCTTCCGCGCCGTTTCCGGCTTCGGCGACAACTTTCAAATCCGATTGGCGTTCGATTGTCATTCGCAAACCTTGCCGCACAATCGGATGGTCATCAGCGATGACGATTTTAATTTCACTTCTCATATTTTATTCCGAAACTTCAATTTGCAAAGAAATTTTTGTTCCCTTCGCGGGAGCGGAAACAATTTCCGGCAAACAGCCCAAAATGCGGGCGCGTTCGGTAATACTTGTGATGCCGAAACCTGCTTTGTTTTCAGCATTTTGCACATTTTTTGAAGCAATGTCAAAACCTTCGCCATTGTCTTTAATTTCAACTTTGATAATATTTGCCGCTTTTTTGATTTTGACCTGCGCCTCGGACGCTTTTGAGTGTTTGACAATATTGTTCAAGCATTCCTGAATAATGCGGTAAAGATTGATTTCTTTTTCGACCGAAAGCAAGCCGTCAATATCGTCCAAAACCGCTTCAACACTAAGTTCGGACGAATTTATTTTTCTGACCAAACCTTCAATCGCCTTGGTCAAACCCAAACGGTCAATCTGAAACGGGCGCAGATTATGCGCGATTTCGCGGACTTCCGAAAGCGAATGCGTCGCGGCTTCGGCAATTTCTTCCATCTGCTCGAAAGCGTTTTCGGTATCATCGGGCGAAGTCAGACTGAGCATTGCGCGGTTTCTGATAATGACCAAATTTTGACTCAAAGAATCGTGCAATTCGCCCGCAATGCGTTTGCGTTCGTGTTCCTGCAATTCAATCAAACGCCGCGAAAATTCTTCCTGTTTGCGCTTTTCGAGCTTGAGATTTGAAACGCGCAGACGATAAATGCCGAAAACTATCAGACAAAACACCAAAACCACTAAAATATTAAACCACCAAGTTCGATAAAACGGCGGTAAAACCTTAATTTTTATAGACTTTCCCGATTCATTCCAAACTCCGTCACTGTTTGAAGCAATCACCGTAAATTCATATTCGCCCGGCGGCAAATACGAAAAATAAGCCGTCCGCCGCGTGCCGACGTTTATCCATTCATCACTCAAACCTTTCATTTGATACTTGAATTGAAGCTGTTCGGGCTTTGTAAAACCGAGCGCGGTGTAGTTAATTTCGAGATTTTCTTCGCCCGGTTTTATTTCAATCGGACGGCGCAAATCGAGCAAATTTCTTTCCGACAAAACTTCTTCGATAAAAGTCGGCGGCGCAAAATCGGTCGGCGGCGGCGGTGTGATGCGAATGTAGCCGTTGACCATCGGAAACCAAAAATGTCCGTCGCGTGTGCGCCAACCGGCGGGACTTCCGCCCGTTCCTTCGGCGATTTCCAAGCCGTCGCCCGTGCCGAACGAACGGCAGTTGACGGTTTTCCGCTTTCCGTCGGCAACTTCGTTTAATTCCGTCCGCGAAACGACGAAAATTCCCCGATTTCCCAACATCCAAAAATTGTCTTTTTCGTCAACAATTATCCGCGAAACAACATCGTCAAAAAGTCCGTCTTGCATTGTAACGTGCGTCAATTTGCCGTCTTTCAAACGATTCAACCCGCCGCCGTAAGTTCCAATCCAGAGCGCACCGTTTTGGTCTTCGTAAAGCGCGCGAACATTGTTGTCGGTCAAGCCTTCGGCGGTCGTGTAATTCGTAAAAACATCATTCTCGAAACGCACCAAACCGCCGTAAGTTCCGAGCCAAATTGCGCCGCGACGGTCTTCAAAAATCGTCTGAATTCTTTCGCAGTTCAATCCGTCTTTTTCGGTAAAAAGGCGCATTTCGCCATTTTGTCGGCGAATCAAACTGTTTCCCTGCGTTATTCCAAACCACTCCGTGCCGCTTCGATCTTCAAATATCGCGTTGACATAAAAAGACTTAACGCCGAGTAAAGATATAAATTCACTGCTTCGGTCGGTAAATTTGCCGTCGCGGTAACTAATCAAACCGTCCCACGTTCCGGCTAAAATTTCACCGTCTTTTTTTTCATAAAGCGCGGTGAAAGCCACGCCTCCGACCGATTTATGAGCGGGAATGAATCGTCCCTTTTCAAATTTCAGCAAATCGTAGGAAGTCGCCCAAATATTTCCGTGGCGGTCTTCCAAAATCGAACTTGCGGCATTTTTTGTAACGCCCTGTTTTTCGCCGAAGTATTTGATAATCGGAGTTTTAAAGCGAATCAAACCGTCGCCGTAAGTTCCGAGCCAGAAGTTTCCTTCAGCGTCTTTGATGATTTTCCGCATATTGAAACTATTTTCTTTAAGCGTGCCGATTTCAATCCATTTGCCGTTTTCGCGGCGGGCAATTCGATTATTGACCAAAGCCGTTAATTCGCCGTCCGAATTTTCGACGAGCAAACTTCTCTGCGCGACATTCGGCGTGTCGTCGGGCGCGTCGCGGACAAATTTTTCGCCGTCAAAACGCGCCGTTCCGTTAATCGTCGCCGCCCAAATCACGCCGTTTTTATCGGCTCTGATGCCGAACAAAAAGACATTTCGCGGTTCAAACACGAGATTTTTGACAAACGGAAAATCGGTTTCGAGCGTAAATTTCTTGAATTCGCCGTTTTGATAGCGAAGAATCGCGTGATGTGTGTAAAACCAAATATCACCGCTTGCGTCTTCGGCAATTCCGAGCATCGAAAAGGCTTCGTTGTTGGGCGACGGAAAGGAAAAAACATCTTTGCGTGTGTAGCCGTTTTCATCAAACGCATATCGAATGACGGTTGTCTGCGTGTCGTTCGCCCAAAGAAAACCTTTGCTGTCAACAAATAAACAAAAAGTCGTGGTTGTAATATTCGAGTCTGTTTTGCGATCAAACGGAAAAAATTGTCCGTTCATATAACGCAAAATTTGTCCGTTTTCCGTGCCAATCCAAAGAATTCCGTGGCGGTCTTCATAAAGCGAAACGATGCGCTGGCTCGTCAAAGCCGGAACATTTAAGGTATTGAAAATGGTAAATTTAACGCCGTCAAAACGGACAAGTCCGCCGAATGTTCCAAGCCAGATATAACCGTCGCGGGTTTGCACGACGCTCGCAATTGAGTTTTGCGGCAAACCTTGCGCGGTTGTCCAAGTCGTCTGCTGAAAAAAATCGGCGGAAGGATTTGCAAGCGCGGAAATATTTATACATCCGAATAAAACAATGAACCACAGATTTTTTAGAAAATTTCCAAGCCGCATAAATTAAAATAAAATTCGTGCATCAATGGTAAAGAAGCAGACGAAATAAAGCAAATTTTCCGCTTTGTGATAGAATTTCATTTTTTATGCCGAGAGTCAGAGTTCATCAACACGTTAATCCGCTTGCGCCTTATTTTCGATTTACGCCGAAACCGATTGAAATTGAAGAGGTTTTTGCAAATCCCGACTTGCCTTTGTTTTTGGATTTGGGCTGTGCGCGTGGGAAGTTTTTGCTGAAAATGGCGCAGATTTTTCCCGAACAAAATTTTATCGGCGTGGAGATTCGAGAAGTGCTGGTTACGGAAGCAAATCGGGTTGCGAAGAAAGCGAATTTAACGAATTTGCATTATGAATTTTGCAACGCGATGGTTGCGCTCGACAAATTGTTGGAAAAATTGCCGGAAAATATTTTGCAAACCGTAACGATTCAATTTTCCGATCCGTGGTTTAAGAAAAAACACGCGAAACGCCGAATGGTCAATGCAGAATTAGTCGAAACGGTCTTGAAACACCTCGCCGATGGTGGAGAAATTTTCGTGCAGACGGATATTGATTTTTTGGCGGAAGAAATGTTTGAACTTTTTCGTGCTAATAAAAATTTGTGCGAAATTGATATTAACGAAAATCCATTTCCCATTAAAACCGAGCGCGAAATGGCGGTTGAGGAAAAGAATCTGCCTATTTATCGGAAAGTCTTCAAAGTGAAAAAGTGAAAAAGTTGGTTAGATAAATAAACCAAAACTTTTTCACCTTTTCCTTTTTTATTTTTCCCTTTAATCGTTGATTCTCAGCGAATTTATCATATTGCGGAAAGTATTGTTATAACTTTGCGCCTCATTTTGCGGGACGACGGTAATCAGATAAAGCAGATTGCCGTTTCGGAGCATTGTCGTATAAACAGTTACAACTTCCGTTCGCCGTGTAACGGGCGAAGTTCCTGCTAAAACAATCGCATATCCTTGCCTGCCGCTTAAGGTAGTTCGCGTGTAATCGCCCTGCGCCCGCAGATAATTGTTTGCCTGCAAAACGCCGTTAACATATTGCTGTGTTGCGTCGTTCAAATTTCGGCTTTGCGTTTCCTCCACGCCTAAGAATGCTCCGTGCGTAATTCCTTGATCGCCATATGCACCTTTCGGGGCAAAAATAATTTCGGCTTGTTCTTGCGACGAAAATTCTTCCCAATTCGACGGAACATTCATCCGAAGCGTGTCGCCGGCAGAGAAAACTCTTGTGCGCGAAGACGGCAACGGCACATTTGATTCGTATTTTCCGCCCGAAGTTTGCGATTGCCCCGACTTATTCTTTTGAATTTCTTCCATCGTTTGAGCGCGTGGCATATTTCTTAATTTAGCTTGTGTGCGCTCAAATCCGGCAGTCATTTTTATCGGACTGTTGGAAACACGCAATAACTGACGTTCGCGGTTGATGTTTTCGTAGCGATTTTGCGGATTCGGGTGAGTGCTTAACCATTCCGGTCCACTGCCGCCGCTTTCTTTTTCGATGGTTTTGAACATATTCGCCAAATCCGATGGATCATATCCGGCGGCGGCTAAAATTTGCGCTCCGAGAATATCAGCTTGTGTTTCGGCTTCGCGGCTGTTCGGATAAACGAATAATCCGGCATAAACTTGTTGTCCGAGTGCCGCGCCGGCTTCGCCACCGAGAATTGCACCGCCCAGAATTGCGCCGATGCCCAAAATTTGAGTTATCGGATTCGATTGTTGTGTGGCTTGTGCCGTGCCGTGCCGAAGCGCGACGTGGCTGATTTCGTGCGCCATTACGCCCGCCATTTCACCTTCGTTTTTGGCGGCTTCAATCATTCCGCGGTTGATATACATCGGTCCGCCCGGAAGCGCGAAAGCGTTGATGTCGCGGGCATTGATGATTTTAAAGCGGTATTGAAAAGCCGGTTGTTGAAATTCCGACGGAATCGCCCGAACCAATCTTTGTCCGACATTTTCGATATATTGCGACATTTGCGCGTCCGAAATAATCGGAAAAATCTTTTCGGCTTCAACCGAGCCTTCGCGCCCGATTTTCACATCGTCTTGAATTTTGTATTTGTTTTTCGGCATCTTAATTTTCGTTTGTGCCGAAACGGTTGCGACAAGCGGCAACATAATTATCGTCCAAGCCAATGCCAATGCGGCTAAACTTTTGCCTAAATTGTATTTTTTCATTTTCTCCTCCAAAATTTATTTTCTAAGTCTATGTAAAATTTCCGCGATAATCAATAAAGCGTTATTATGATGAACGAAAACTTTCGGCGCGTTTGCCCGAAACTCGCTTTACTTGTCAATTACAGGCATCTTGCAGATTAGTGTAAGAAGATTAAGGATGTTTGTAATCTGCAATTTGTATTTGTAATCACGAGCAACGCAAGTGTCGTGTTACAGAAATGTTAATTCACACGGCAAAAACCGTCAGATTTTTTTTGAATGCGTATATAATTCGGCATTACCGATAAATTTATCTTTTGAATATGGACAAGATTTTTTCATTCGGATATATTTTAATTCTTTAATCCAAAACATTTTAGGACGGAGATTTTATGGCTTTTAGTTTATTGCCGCGGGAAGACGCTTATTTTACGCTCTTTTCGCAAATGACCGAAAAAATTCAGAATGCGGCAAACGCTTTGGTTGAAATGATGCAAAGCGGGCGGGCGGATTTCGAGGCTTTTTCCAAACGTATCAAAGATGCTGAACACGAATGCGATGAATTAACGCATCAAATTACGACGAAATTGAACAAATCGTTTATCACGCCGTTTGACCGCGAAGATATTTACGCCTTGACCGTTGCGCTCGATGACGTTTGCGACTACATTGATGCCGGTGCGCGGGCAATTGTGATGTATAACATTCAAGAAACCAACGAATATACGAAACATCTCTCAAAGGTTATCCAAAGCCTTTCAATCGAGATAAATTCGGCGGTTTCGATGCTTAACAAACCGACCAATTTAAATCAACACATCGTTGAAATTCACCGACTCGAAAATGAAGCGGACGACGTTTATTTCCGCGCCATCGGCGAGCTTTTCCAAAACGGCACAGATGCGCTGGAGTTAATCAAACTGAAAGAACTCTACGAAATTTTGGAAAATGCAACAGACCGTTGCGAATCCGTCGCCAACATCATCGAGAGCATTATGCTCAAACATACCTAAAATTATGGATGCACATACTTTAACCGTAACTTTAGTCATTGTGATTATCGGGATGGCGTTGATTTTTGATTATGTCAACGGTTTTCACGATGCGGCAAATTCGATTGCGACGGTCGTGGCGACAAAAGTTCTCACGCCGGGCGTGGCGGTGGCGTGGGCGGCGTTTTTCAATTTCGTTGCGCTGTTCGTTTTTCACACCGAAGTTGCCGACACGATTCGCAAGAGCATCAACACCGATTTGGTTAATGAAGAAGTTCGTCTATACGTTGTTCTGTCGGGACTCATTGGCGCAATCATTTGGAATTTAATCACTTGGTATCTCGGACTTCCGACATCGAGTTCGCACGCGCTCCTCGGCGGATTGGGCGGCGCAGGCATCGCGGCTTTCGGCGGACTCGGCATCTTAAAAGCGGAAGCGTGGATCAAAACCGTGCAGTTTATCGTGCTGTCGCCGCTTATCGGAATGACACTCGGATTTATTCTGATGGTTTCGGTTTATTGGATTTTCCACAAAGTCAGCGTCAATAAAGTTGATAAAGTTTTTCGTGTCGGACAACTGTTTTCGGCGGCGGCGTTTTCGCTCGGACACGGCGGCAACGACGCGCAGAAAACAATGGGCGTGATGATGATGGCTCTGGTCATCGGCTTTCCCGAACTCTACAAAGGCGAAGGCGGAAAATTTGCCGAAATCCCTTATTGGGTAATGTTCACCGCGCATCTTGCCATCGGACTCGGAACGCTTTCGGGCGGCTGGCGGATTGTTAAAACAATGGGAACAAAAATCGCCAAATTACAACCTGTCGGCGGATTTTGTGCGGAAACTGCCGGAGCATTAACACTTTTCGGCGCAACTTTCGCGGGAATTCCGGTTTCAACGACTCACACGATTACGGGAGCAATCGTCGGTGTCGGCTCGACGAAACGCTTTTCTGCCGTTAAATGGGGCGTTGCCGGAAGAATCGTCTGGGCTTGGTTTTTAACTATTCCGGCGGCGGCAATTATGGCAATGCTTTCGTATTTCCTAATTCACGGCATCCACGATTTACTCACAAAATAAGACTATTATCTAACGATTAGAGCAGATTTAGATTGAATGTCAGGCAGAATACTTTGCCGGCGGCGATGGAACAGGCTAACAGCCTGTTCTACTTTTTTACCGCAAATTAAATCAAAATCTGCTAAGTAACGTCAGTTCGGGATAAGAAAAACCGACTGGAGCGCAAGCGTCCCGCTTGCAAACGCCGCGTTTTTCAGCGGTGTAGCGGCATTTGTTGACCTAAAACTTTTGAGTAATCCGAGTCTTTTTCGCGTTTCACGCTCATTGCAAGCGGGACGCTTGCGCTCCAGTCCTTATCCCGAACTGACGTTATGTAAG
>CAZJQP010000032.1:0-9398 GCA_964548225.1 uncultured Blastocatellaceae bacterium
GAATTTCAAAGACCTTGTTTCTGTTGTTGGCTGATTCTTATCCCGAACTGACGTTGGATTTTAGCGAAAACTTTCGCGCAAATCGTCGTCGTTTGGAGTCTGATTTTATTCGTCTTTCCAGTGCTGATTGTTTGGATTGAAACAAAAATCGGTATCACACAATTTGCGTTTCCGGCGCAGAAAATAATTTCGCCGATTCTGTTTGTTTTGCTAAGTTCTATCGGAGTTTCAGGCGCGATTACGATGGCGAAAACCGGGCGCGGAACGCCTTTGCCGCTCGATTCAGCAACAAAATTGGTAGTGCGCGGAATTTACGCTTTTGTGCGAAATCCGATGGCGATTTCAGGAATCGGACAAGGTCTTGCAGTCGGTTTATTTTTGGGTTCGCCGCTCGTTTTGCTCTACGCGCTAATGGGCGGCGCGATTTGGCAGACGATTTTTCGTCCACTCGAAGAAGACGATTTGCTCGAAAGATTCGGCACAAATTACGAAAACTATCGTAAAAACGTGCGCTGTTGGATTCCACGTCTGACGAGATTTAATCTTTAGTTTTCACCACAAAGACACCAAAGACACAAAGATTTTTTATGATTTTCTTTGTGTCTTTTGTGTCTTTGTGGTGAATTATTTTGCCTTAAAACTTAAACTTCACACCAAGTTGCGCCTGTCGCGGTTCGCCGAAACCTGCCGAAACAGTTCCGTCGAAGTTGAATGTCAGCGGTCTCGGCAACGAACGCTGGTTGCGATTGTTGAATAAATTAAAGGCTTCAAATATCGGTTCGAGGGAGATTTTTTCCGTGAATTTGAATTCCTTCGAGATGCGAATATCAAATGTAAAAAATTGATTTTCGAGTCGCAAAGTGTTGCGCTTGATGATATTCGGGAAAGTTCCGCGATTAACTTCCGAAATCGGTTGTGCCGAACGATATTGGATAATCGGGGAAATATTGATGTCGTAGGGCGCAATAAACGTCGCAAAGAAGTTAAACCGATGGCGTTGGTCGCGGTCTGACCAGTTATATTCGGCTTCCAAATCACGCGGGTCGGCGTAACGAAACGTGAACGGGTCGCGCTCGTTGTCGTCGTCCGATTTATCAAACGAAAGCAGATAATTCATCTGGATTTGATAGCGATTCGAGAAGCGTTTGTTCAATGTAAAGGTCAAACCGTTATAAAGCGAACGCGCCGTGCTTTCCGTCGAACGAATTTCTCCGATGCCCGAACCGTTAGCGCGTTCAAACGGCGAAGTTCCGCCATACAAACGCCCGTCGCCGCGATTGACAAAGCGCGTCAAGCGGTCTGATTTGGCGTAATTATAGGCTACGGAAAAAGATACATCTTTAATAATTTCACGTTCAACGCTTGCACTGAATTGAATAGTGCGCGGATTTTTGAAATCTCTCGCAAAAACCGCCACGCCCGGATTAAACGGCGTAAATCCGGCAGTCGGAACAATGCCCGGAAAGACCGGACAGCCGCCCAAACCTGCGCCGGTGCAAAGGAAATTTGCAAAGAAAATGTTTCCGGCAATCACGCCGTCCGTGTTACGAGGTCCGGCAACGACAAGACCCGGAATTCGCGCATAAAACATTCCGAAACCAAATCGAATCGCCGTTTTGCCGTCATTTCCCGGCGACCACGAAAGTCCGATTCGCGGTTGATAACCGTCCGTAAAATCGGGAATTGTTCCATCGGACGGAAAACGCGGATCGCTCAAGAATTGTCCGTAGCGTGTGTTCTGCGGAGCATTTATCGGGTCGGGTTGAAATTGTCCTTCCCAACGAAATCCGAGATTTAATGTCAAATTTCGGTTGACTTGCCAATTATCTTGAATATAAAGCCCCGGCTCAAAGACGTTATAGGCTTGTGTTCCGGCATCTTGGACGGTGCGGTTACCAATCGGCGCAAATTGCAGATAAAGCGCAAGTCCGGCGGCACTTGTTCCATTAATATAATTTTGAAATCCGGCAATTGCGTCGGCAATGGTTGCTCCGGCAAAAATATAGCGTCCGCGGGCAAATCCGATAAAGGTTTGCGAAACATTGACACTATTAAAATCGCCGCCGAATTTAATCGTATGATTGCCGCGAATGATTGTGAAATTGTCCGTAAATTGAATGCGTCTGTCGTTTGAAGGCACAGGCAAGAAGAACGGACGACCGAAACGATAGGAAATTGAGCCGTCAAAAGTTCCGATTGTCGTATCAGGCAAGTCGGGACCGTCATAAAATCGCGGACGTTCTTCCTTTGCCCATTGGAAACGAAATTCGTTCAAAAGATTCGATGAAAAACTCGTTACAAGCTGTCCGATAAACGAGTTTGACTTGTTTGTCTCGCGTCCGTTTGCGCTGATGCCCCACGTCGGCACGTCGAAAGTTCCGTTGACTTGTTCGGCGCGGCTGAAGTTATGGCGCAAGGTCAAAATGTTGTTTTTATTAACATTGATGTCAACCTTGCCGAGAAAAACGTCTGCATCGTTCGTGCGTTCGATAATGCCTTGTTCGACTGAATTAAAGCGCGTTTGGAAAATATTCGCCAAAGTCGCGTTAATCGAATTCGGCTTTTCGCTTCGACCGTCATTGCGCTCGTAAGCGAGGAAGAAAAATGCTTTGTCCTTTTTAATCGGTCCGCCGATATTGAAGCCGACTTGATAATTGCGAAAATCTTCGACCGGAAGATTGGCGGCAACGGCATCGGGATTTTGACTCGAAAGCGATTGGTTGCGGAAGAAAAGAAACGCCGAGCCGGAAAATTCGTTCGTTCCGCTCTTGGTTACAACATTGATAAATCCGCCCGACGAGCGTCCAAATTCAGCCGACGCGCCGACCGGAACAACCTGAAATTCTTTGACGGATTCCAAAGAAATCGTAAAAGCCGGACGTTGACCGCCACGCTGTTCGCCGAAAAACGGATTATTCGCATCCGCGCCGTCAATCGAAACATTATTTTGAATTCCGCGTTGTCCGTTGATGGTAATTTCATCACCGTCGGGACCTTGCACAATCGAAACGCCCGGCGTGAGCAATGCAAACCGCGAAAAATCGCGGCGGTTAATCGGCAGATTTTCAACCGAACGTTCGTTAATTTGCGTCGAAAGTTCTGTCCGGCTGGTTTCAACTACTGCACCTTCGGACGAAACATCAACCGTATTAACGCCGCCACCGATTTTCATATCAATTTTTAGTGTCAGTGTTTGACCGATGCTGACTTCGACGTTTTCCAAAATTGAATTGGTAAAACCTTGCGCCGACGTGGTTACACGATATTTGCCGAGCGGCAAAAGCGGCGCACTAAAAAAACCGTCCGAATTACTCGTAACGGTTCGCTCAAATCCTGTTCCCGTATTTTTTACAACCACCGTCGCGCCGCTGACAACTGCGCCGTTCGGGTCAACCACCGTGCCTTGAATCAATCCGGTCGTCGCTTGCGATTGGGCAAACGCCGCCGAACTAAGCAATAGCATTGCAAAAATGCTCAAAAAAGCTCGAAACTTTCGGCTCATAATTTAAAATTCCTCTTTTGTTTGATTTGAAAATAGACTTCTTCTTATCTTAAATCACGGATACATAACACATTATTCCCGAAATTTTGCTGTTAAATTTAAGTTAAGAATTATTTTAGCCAAGTCATTATAGAACTGATTTTGGAATAATCACAAATCTAGCAATGTTAAATTTTTTCGCCTTTTCCCGGATTTATGTTAATTTGAGTTTATGTCTGAATTTCATTATCGAACTTGTAATTTATGCGAAGCGGTCTGCGGCATCGAAATCGAACACGCGGACGGCAAAATTCTTTCAATCAAAGGCGACAAACAAGACCCGTTTTCGCGCGGTCATATTTGCCCGAAAGCGTTTGCGCTCAAGGAAATTTACGAAGACGAAAAACGTCTGAAAGTTCCGATGAAAAGATTCGGCAATGAATTCAAAGAAATTTCGTGGGACGAAGCGTTTGATGAAATCGCAAACAAAATCGGTGAGATTCAGACGAAATACGGCAGAGATTCGGTCGCGGTTTATCAAGGAAATCCGTCTGTTCACAATTTCGGGACGCTTCTTTCGAGCAGTGCGCTTTTGAAATCTTTGAAGACGAAAAATCATTTTACCGCGACATCGGTTGACCAACTTCCGCACCATTTCGCGGCTTGGGCAATGTTCGGTCATCCGCTTCTTTTGCCGATTCCCGACATTGACCGCACCGAATATTTTTTGATTTTGGGCGCAAATCCGCTCGCCTCAAACGGCAGTCTGATGACCGCGCCCGATGTCATAAATCGTCTTGAATCAATAAAAAAACGCGGCGGCAAAATCGTTCTCATTGACCCGCGGCGCAACGAAACGGCGCGTGTTGCCGACGAGCATCATTTCATCAAACCTTCGTCAGACGTATATTTTCTTTTGGCGATGATTCAGACAATTCTCGCAGAAGATTTGGCGCGGCTTGATCGTCTGGCGGAATTTACCGACGGCGTTGAGAAATTTATCAAATTCGTCCAAGATTACACGCCTGAAACGGTTGAAGATTTAACAGGAATTTCTGCGTCGGAAATCAGAAGAATTGCGGTTGAATTTGCCAACGCAAAATCGGCGGTTTGCTACGGTAGAATCGGTGTTTCAACGCAAAAATTCGGCGGACTTTGCCAATGGTTGATTAACGCAATCAATATTTTAACCGCCAATTTTGACCGCGAAGGCGGCGCAATGTTCACCGCGCCCGCATTTGATGTTTTGCAAGTTGAAAAAAGCACGAATATCTACAATCGTTGGCAATCGCGTGTGCGAAAATTGCCCGAATTTATGGGCGAATTGCCCGTCGCCGCACTTGCGGAAGAAATCTTGACCGAAGGCAAAGGACAAATCAAAGCCTTAATCACGAGTTGCGGAAATCCTGTTTTATCAACTCCGAACGGCAAACAACTCGAAAACGCTCTGGAAAAATTAGATTTTATGGTTTCGATTGACATTTACATCAACGAAACCACGCGCCACGCAAACATCATCTTGCCGACGGCAACAGGTTTGGAAACTTCGCATTATGACGTAATTTTCTACCTTCTCGCCGTCAGAAATTCGGCAAAATATTCCGCGCCTTTGTTTGAAAAAGGCGAAAATGCCAAATACGATTGGGAAGTTTTTCAAACTCTCGCGCATCGTCTGAGCAATTCGGACGAGCCGCTCAAACTCGTTCCGCCCGAAGCAAAATTAAACTTCGGTTTGATGTTCGGACGCTACAAATTATCGCTCGAAGAATTGCAGAGAAACCCGCACGGCATTGATTTGGGCGAGCTTCAACCGTGTTTGCCCGAAAGACTTCTGACCGAAAATAAACGCATTAATCTTGCGCCCGAACTTTTCGTAAAAGATTTGGAAAGATTAAAAGCGCAAACCGACAACGCGAATGAATTTCCGTTCGCGCTCATCGGCAGACGGCATCTGCGCGATAATAATTCGTGGCTTCACAATTCGGAAATTTTGACGAAAGGCAAAAACCGTTGCACGGCATTGATAAACGAAGCGGACGCGGCAAAATTGAATCTTGAAAATGGCGCAAACGTAAAAATTTCTTCGCGTGTCGGCGCAATCGAAATCCCTTGCGAAATCACCGACGCAATCAGCAAAGGCACAATCTCAATCCCGCACGGTTACGGACACGAGCGCAAAAATTTTTCGGCAAATTCATTGCAAGCCGGAGCTTCAATCAACGATTTAACCGACGACCGCGAGATTGACAAACTCACCGGAAACGCGGCTCTTTGCGGCGTAAAAGTTTCGGTAGAAAGAATCTAATTTTTTGCCCGCGAATTTACGCGAATTTACGCTAATAAATCAAAAAACTCATTCGCGTAAATTCGCGTAGATTCGCGGGCAAATCTTCATTTTTACCAAATCGAAAAAAATCCCGATTCGTCAAACTCAATCGCCTTGCCATCAGGCAAAATATGAATTATCTTCGCGCCTTTCGCCTTTAAACGCGGCGCAAGCATCCCGACGCGATGACAATTTGCGCGGGGAATTTTATGTTTCGTCAAAGGCTGCGATTCCGAACACATCATCACCGTCCGCACTTCCGCCGCAACTTCCAGAATCCTTTCGATTCCCGCATTCAAATCTTCGGGAATCGGCTTAAATTTCCCGCCCGTTTCCGGCAACCATTCGTAACCGATGCCGTTTTCGCGCAAATTTTCCGCCAAAACCAAGCCGTTAAACTGCACCCAACGCGAACGCGCAAACGAGCGCACATCGCACAAAAACTCAATCTCGTATTTACGCAGTAAATCTAAAAAGGCGGCATTCGTCTGCCGCCCGTGTCCGATGGTATAAACCGTAATTTCTCGATTCGTCATAAACTCTTTTCAAGTTTATTATCCTTTCTGCAAACTCTGCAAATCATTCAATCGCGGTAAAATCCACGTCTGAAAGATTTTCATTTGCCGTAACAATTTGCGCGGCAAAAGTAAAGCGTTTCGAGGCGACCGACATAGTTACCGTCTGACCGGCTTCGATGTCGTCAAAGCGGTAATAGCCGAATGTTCCCGTGCGCGTTTGGATTGTTTCGCCGTTTTGCAATGTCAAGGTAACAATCGCATTACGAATCCCGCGTCCGTCCGAAGCCATCACACGCCCGCCGATTGAAACTCCTGCCGCAACCGGCGCAACAAATTGGACACGGTAATTGGTTACGTTGGTGTTCGCACCGTCTGTTGCCGTTACTTCAAAATTATAAATTCCGCCCATTGCCGCTGTTCCGCCAACTGCAACAACTGCGTTTGGTGCAAGCGAAGTCGTCAGATTGATGCCCGTCGGCAAACTGCCGCCGGTTTGTGAATAGGTAAATGCGCCGTTGTTCGGGACGAGTGTGTAATTATACGGAACGCCGGTTGTGCCACGCGGAAGTTCGGCGACGAAAGTTCCGCCGTTTGTCGAGTTGTTGAGTTCAAACGCGCCGATGTCCACATTTCCGACTCTACTTGCACCGCGCTGGTCGGCAGTTAAAACGACGGGTGCGTTAAAGGTTGGGCAGGTTTGCCACAGCACACAGTTGTTTCCGGCGTTGATGGCGGTCGAGCCGGAAAGAAGCGCGTGTGTCATTGTCGCGCCGCCGTAAAAACCCAGAGGCGCGAGGCGGACAGCTCCTTCATTGTCAACGATGTTTGAATCATTAATGGAAAACGAACCGCTTAAATTCGGGAAGAAGGAACCGAAATTGCCGGAGATGATCGAGTTGCGGGCGTTCAGCGTGCCGAAGATGGTGATTCCGCCGACACTTCCATTGGTGCGATTGGTGCTGACCGTCGAGTTAATGAGATTTATCGTGCCGGTGGCAGCAATTCCGCCGTTGTTAATACCGGCGGAATTATTGCTCACCGTGCTGTTAATCAGCGTTAGGTTACCCGCGCCGTTGTTGATACCGCCGCCGCTTGTATTTGCGGAGTTATTGCTCACCGTGCTGTTGATCAGCGTCAATACCCCGGAGGAATTGTTCTGGATGCCGCCGCCATTGATGTTGCTGGTATTATTCGAGACCGCGGTGTTGATGAGCGTCAGCGTGCCGCTGTTAGAAATTCCGCCGCCTAAGTCGCTGCCTACACTGCCGCCCGTGATGGTCAGACCGCTGAGCGTGGCGTTCGCGCCGCCGCCGACGTTGAACACACGCGAGGCGTTGTTGCCCGACACGAACAGATTCGCCGCCGTGCCGTTGGTGTTGGAAATGATCACCGAGCCAGCCGTCGCCGCGCTGTTAATTGTTAATTGCGTGCCGCCGAGGGCAACGGTGCAAACGTCGCCCGCACAACCTGTGTCCGTCGGCGGAATCGCAAAGTTAATTAAATCATCGGTCAAACCCGCATTTGCCGCCACGATTGCTTCTCTTAAAGAGCAATCCGCATCACATACGCCGTCGTTGGTGTCGGCGGTTTTCGTTACCGTCAGAGTATTTAGCGGCGTGGCAAAATTATCGAACTGAACCTGACCGAAGGTGTTTAAGGCGGTTTTCGTGCCGCTTTTCTGAGGTGCGCCCGTGCATTGATAGCTTTGGTCAACGGTGCCGTTAAAATCCGTGTCAATATCGCCTTTCAGCGTCGTGCCGTCGAGATACGCCGTCAGCCGCCCGTTCGTGAATGGAGATGACAACAAAAAAGTATTGCAAGCCGCGTTGAAAGAAAAACCGCCGTCGCGTTCAAAGTAAATTCTATCGAACATCGCGTCGTTATCGCTGTCCTGAAGCGAAACTCTCAGATTATCTGAGGAAGATGTGTATTTTAATAAAATTCTGCCGACTTTCACCATATTGCCGCCGGAATAAAAATCAACGCAGGCACGGTCGCCGGTAGTGTTGCCGTTAAACGACATCTCGCTGCCGTTCACGCCGACGGCGCGATTGCCCGAAATCGAGAAATCGCCCGATAGTTCCGTCCAATTCGCGCCCATATTCGTCGAGTCGGCACGGTTAAAATCGTCGCGCACCACACAATTCTGCGCCTGTGCGGTTGCGGCGAAAAAAACCACTAAAAACAAAACCGATGCGAAAACCTTAAATTTCCTTGATTCCATAATTTTATTTGTTAAAATTCCTGCTCCTAACTAATATAAACGCGAAACCAAACGGAAAACTGTCATCGTGCGAAAAAAAAGTAAAGAAAAAGAGAAATATTCTCTTTATTCTTTACTTTCGACATTGGCTAATTGAAAGAATGAACCTCTCCAAACCGCAAGTATTGGTCAAATGCCGACAAATGCTGAGGTTATTTTGTAGTTTCATTTAATCAAATTAAAACCGTCGCATTACTCCAAAGCGGTGAAATCAACCTCTGTTAGATTGTCATTCGCGGTAACGATTCGCGGCGCAAACGTAAATCGTTTCGAGGCGACCGAGATAATGTATGTTTCGCCCGCTTCAAGTTCTTCAAACGCATAATAACCGAATGTTCCTGTCCGCGTTTGAATCGTTTCGCCGTTTGATTTGATTAAATAAACAACCGCGTTTCTCACACCTGCGCCCGAACTTGTCAGCACGCGCCCGCCGATTGAAACTCCGGCGGCGTTCGGAATCAGATTGTTGACAAAGATAAACGCCGCGCCTTGGTCTGTCGCCTGCGGAACAAGCCCGTCCGATTTGTTTAAAGCCAGCGGAATTGATACGGAAGCATCGGAAAACGGCGCACCGACGATGATTTTATCGCCCGAAACGGCGACGCTGTTGCCGAATTGGTCGCCGTTTGCCGCGCTCGAAGCGAGCAGTTTTGTCTGCTGTGTCCACGTTACGCCGTTTCTGGTAAAGACATACGCCGCACCGTTGTTTGAGTTCGGCGCGGTGTCTTCCCCGTAAGCTCCGACGACTATCGTATCGCCTGAAATGGCGACGCTGTAGCCGAATTGGTCAAATGATGCCGCATCTGAAGC
>CAZJQP010000032.1:9498-13784 GCA_964548225.1 uncultured Blastocatellaceae bacterium
TGATGCCGCATCTGAAGCAAGCAGTTTTGCCTGTTCAGTCCACACGCCTGCGCTTCTTGTGAAAACATATGCCGCGCCGTTATCCGTGTTCGGCGCGGTGTCTTCAAAGTGAGCGCCGACGACTATCGTATCGCCCGAAACGGCGACGCTCTGACCGAAAAAGTCGCTTGATGACCTGTCGGAAGCAAGCAGTTTTGCTTGCTCAGTCCACGTCGTTCCGCTTCTCGTGAAAACATATACCGCGCCGTTTTCCGTGTTGGGCGCGGTGTCTTCAAAGATAGCACCGACGACAATCGTATCGCCGGAGATGGCGACGCTGCGACCGAACTGGTCGTTCGAACCCGCGTCGGAAGCAAGTAGCTTTGCCTGTTCAGTCCACGCCGTTCCGCTGCGGACGAAAACATACGCCGCGCCGTTACTAATGTTCGGTGTGGTGTCTTCAACATTAGCACTGACAACTATCGTATCGCCCGAAATGGCGACGCTCTGACCGAAATTGTCGCTTGTCGCTGCGTCGGAAGCGAGCAGTTTCGCCTGTTCAGTCCAAGTCGTTCCGCTTCTGACAAAAACATACACCGCACCGTTACTAATGTTCGGCGCGGTGGATTCCAGATAAGCACTGACGACCGCCGTATCGCCTGAAATGGCGACGCTCCAGCCGAAGTTATCGCCTGCCGCGCCGTCGGAGGCGACTTTTTGGGCTTCCTGCGTCCAGTTGTTGCTGAGAACGCGGAAGATATACGCCGAGCCTTGCTCCGGGTTTGCCGCGACATCATCAAAGTAAACACCGACAATGATGTTATTGCCCGATACGGCAACGCTGATGCCGAAGAAGTCGCCTGCCACGCCGTCCGCGGCGGTTAATTGGATTTGCTGTGTCCAAGTCGTGCCGGAACGCACAAAAACGTATGCCGAACCTTGATCCGGGTTTGCCGCGACATCATCCGCGAAAGCCCCGACGATTGCCGTGTCGCCCGAAATCGAAACGCTGTAGCCAAAGTAGTCGTTTGCCGCACCGTCCGAAGCCGTCAACTGCGCCTGTTGTGTCCAAGTCGTGCCGGAGCGAACAAAAATGTATGCCGAACCTTGATCCGTATTTGCCCCGACATCATCCGCGAAAACACCGACGATTGCCGTATCGCCCGAAATCGAAACGCTCCAGCCGAATTGGTCGCTTGTCGCGCCGTCTGAGGCAAGGAGTTTCGCTTGCTCTGTCCAAGTCGTGCCGGAACGGATGAAAATGTATGCCGAGCCTTGATTTCCGTTTACTCCGACATCATCCGCGTAAGCCCCGACGATTGCCGTGTCGCCCGAAATCGAAACGCTCCAGCCGAAGAAGTCGTTTGCCGCACCATCGTTTGCCGTCAACTGCACCTGTTGTGTCCAACTCGTGCCGGAACGCACAAAAACGTATGCCGAACCTTGATTCGTGTTTGCCCCGACATCATCACGATATGCGCCGACGATTGCCGTATCGCCCGAAATCGAAACGCTCCAGCCGAAGAAGTCGTTTGCCGCACCATCGTTTGCCGTCAACTGCGCCTGTTGTGTCCAACTCGTGCCGGAGCGAACAAAAATGTATGCCGAACCTTGATTTGTGATTGCCCCGACATCATCGAAGTTTGCCCCGACGATTGCCGTATCGCCCGAAATCGAAACGCTGTAGCCGAATTGGTCGAATGCCGCGCCGTCTGAGGCAAGGAGTTTCGCTTGCTCTGTCCAAGTCGTGCCGGAACGGACAAAAATATAAGCCGAACCTTGGTCAAAATTTGCCCCGACATCATCCGCGAAAACACCGACGATTGCCGTATCGCCGGAAATCGAAACGTTCCAGCCGAATTGGTCGCTCGCCGCGCCGTCTGAGGCAAGGAGTTTCGCCGATTGTCCGATGGCATCTTCGGTCTGCGGTTCGTCCGCTTGTCCGTTTTTCTTGCGCGAATCGCGGACGGCTTCCATCAGACTGTCGTATTGACCTGTTTCTTTTAATTTGTCAATCGCTTCATCGCCGCGCAGAGTCGGCAGAGCGTTGCCGGTTTGCCCTGCCGCGAGTGCGGTCAAAGCCGTTGTCATAAATCCGATAACCAGCGCATAGAGCGCATATCTCATTGTTTCTTTCACCTGATTTCACCTCTTTGTTTCGCACAAGGCGGACTTAACGGCAACTTTCGCGCTTGCTCGTGTTTCGCTCGCCGAAACTTTTGCCCTCAATCTGATAAACGAGAAAACGCGATGAAAACTGTCATCGCGTCATTTTTTTCTCTCAATGGTCTTCGCACCGATTCTTTACGGAGTCGGCGGCGTTGGCGGCTCGGCTGGTTTGTTTTTTTCGAGCTTGCAAGCGGCTTTCCATTCGGCGATGAGTCCCGGATCGCCGTGTGCTTCGACGATGTTTTCGCCGACGGTTTTCATCAGACGGCGGTTTTTCTTGAGGCGCGTTACGGCGGCGCGTTCTTCGGCGGTCGCGGCGATTCCACTGCTTCTTCCGGCGTTTTGCTGTGCGCTTCCGGCGAGGATGGCATCAATTTCAGTTTGAATATTTTCGGGCGTTGCGTCAAAGTAGCCATATGCGCCGAATTTGGCGACGGCGGCGGGCGTTAAATCATTCTTGAAAGCATATCCCGTGTCGAGCAAATCCTGATTGCTCAAACTTCCGCTTGGTAATTTGAAAGTATTATCAAACGTCGGGTCGTCTGTCTTGATAGTTTTTCCGTTGGCGGCGATTTTCCGCAACAATTTTTCGAGCGCGGTTTCTCCCGCGTTCTTGTCCTGCGTGCCGTCCTTTTGCATTCCCATCGCCGAAATCGCGCTCGCGCCTTCCGCCTGTAAAATCGCCATATCGTCAATGAGTTCGGTTTTCAGGCTCATCGCTCTCAAAACATCTTTGAAAACATTATGATGCGCCGTCATCACCGCCGTCATTTTTCCAGCCGATTTAACTTCTTTCAAATCTTCGTCAGTCATAGTTTTTATTCTCCTTATAAAGTTTTTATGATGAAACCACGCGCATAACACAGAAATTCACGAAATAATTGATTAGTTTTTGTGCGATTTTGTGTATTTTTGTGTTTTCATTTAAGTAATTCACTTAACTTGATTCAGCCTCGTTCACGAGGCTTTCCGCCGAAGGCGGCATTTAGCCGCGTCCATTTATGGCGCGGTCAGCCGCAAGCGATTTCCCGAAGGGCGTTTTAACGTCCTTTTTCTTCGGCTTGAGCCGCTCTTTGAGCTAAAGCAGATGGAAAGGACGTTAAAACGCCCTTCAGTTTTAATTTACCGTCAAACCGCGCCGTGAACGGACGCGGCTATGTGCCGCCTGCGGCGGAAAGCCCGATAAATCGGGCTAAAATCTATTACCACGCAACATCAGTTAAGTAAATTTAATAAATTAGATGTTCTCAAAACAATCACAGCCATCTCCAAATCAATCACAGCCATCTCCAAAACAATCACAGCCATCTCCAAATCAATCACAGCCATCTCGGAAACAATCACAGCCATCTCCAAAACAATCACAGCCATCTCCAAACTAATCACAACTATCTTGGAAACAATCACAGCTATCTTGGAAATAATCACAGCTATCTCGGAAATAATCACAGCCATCTCGGAAATAATCACAGCTATCTCAAAAACAATTATGGCTATCTCGGAAATAGTTACGGCTATCTCCGAAATAGCCATAGCTATCTTTTAAGAACTTATATTAAACGGCGCAGTCGTCGGAGCGTTAGGCGCGACAGTTTTATCAGCTGACTTCGCACTTACAGGAGTTATTTTCCCGCTTACCAAGCTAATCCCAAACAACGCCACAGCCACGCAGACAAATACAGTCCATTTTAGAATGCCGTTTGCCATCAATTTCCGAGTTCCACTTTGCGTCTTGCAAAATTTAGGTTCATTCCGCATCACAATTCTTCCCTCCGCTTGTTATTTGTCAAATTAACAGCATCATATTCCTGTTTTCGTAAAAAGTAAAGCGATGAAAAAGCCTCACGCAACGGAAGCGGCATTGCGGATTTCTTCAATGCTGTGCGGATTTTCGAGCGCGGACAAATCTCCTGCGTCTTCACCCAAAAACGCGGCGCGAATCACACGGCGCATCACCTTTGCATTACGAGTTTTCGGAAGCGTATTAACAAAATAAACTCTCGAAGGCGCAAGCGGCTTGCCCATATCTTTGGCGACAAGGGCTTTTAATTCGGTTTCAAGCGACTGGAGCGCAACCCTCCCCGCGTTCAATGCGTCGCAGGGGTTTATCGGCGCAAACCGCGGTTGCTTTGCGTTAA
>CAZJQP010000032.1:13794-45061 GCA_964548225.1 uncultured Blastocatellaceae bacterium
TGCATTGCGTGGGTTTGTTTTTGCGGCTCATCGGGCTTTTGATTTCTTTTAATAAGTTCGTGGTCTTGTGAGTATTTTTCGCGCTCTGCGCTCATTGCAAGCGGGGACGCTTGCGCTCCAATCACACAGAAAGCAATCATCTTCGTTCCTTTAATGTCGTCAGGCACGCCAATCACCGCCGCTTCGATAACGGCATCGTGCGCGACTAATAAACTTTCGACTTCAGCGGGTCCGACTCGTTTTCCGGCGACTTTGAGCGTGTCGTCAGAGCGTCCCAAGATATAAAAATGTCCGTCCGCGTCCTGCATAGCCCAATCGCCGTGAACCCAAACGCCCTCAAACCGACTCCAATAGGTTTCGATGTATCTTTCAGGCTCTTGCCAGAAACCGCGAGCCATTCCAATCCAAGGTTTTCCGATGCAAAGCTCGCCGACAGTTCCCTTTTCGACCTGTCTGCCGGTGTCATCTAAAATTCCAACGTCAATCCCAAGACACGGCGCGGGGAAAGAACAAGGTTTGATGGGTAACAAAGGATTTCCCATCAGAATCCCACCCGAAATCTCTGTTCCGCCGGAATAATTGATGATTGGCAACTTAGAATCACCGACTTTCTCGAACAACCACCACCAAGGCGCAGGATTCCACGGCTCTCCGGTCGAAGCAAATGCTCGGAGCGAAGACAAATTATGCTTCTTCGGCAGGTCGTCGCCCTTCGTCGCCAACGCTCTGACGAGTGTCGGAGAGATTCCAAGTATCTCGACTTTGTGTTTCGCGCAAAATTCCCACATTCTATCGGCATTCGGATAATCCGGTGCGCCGTCATAAATGCAAA
Source organism: uncultured Blastocatellaceae bacterium (assembly GCA_964548225.1). GTDB lineage: Bacteria > Acidobacteriota > Blastocatellia > Pyrinomonadales > Pyrinomonadaceae > CALMEH01. The sequence goes on from CAZJQP010000032.1 coordinate 14,627, forward strand.
TAGTCGCGCCGTTAATCAACGCGCCGTAAATCAACCAAGGTCCCATCATCCAACCGATGTCCGTTACCCAACTGATCCGAGTTCCAACGCCGACATCTGTCCCGAAAGCCATATCTTGCGCCGCTTTGATAGGAAATCCGCAATGCGTATGAGCAATCCCTTTCGGTTTGCCCGTCGTGCCGCTCGTGTAAAGGATTATCAAAGGATCTTCGGCGAGTGTCGGTTCGGTTTTATAAGTTTTTATATGTTTTCTATCCTTCATTTTCATTGAATTAACTTTCCGAATTGCCATATTTAGGTCAGACCATGAAGTTATCTTGGGATTTTTAAGAGTTTTATCGTCTAACGGAACATTTTTGGCTTCAACGACAAAGATTTTCTCGATTGTCGGGCATTTCGCGGCGGCTTGTTCGGCGATTTCAATGGCATTGAAGAATTTTCCGCGTCTCTCAAACCCTGTGCAGGTGAATAAACCTTTTGCGCCGACGGCATTCAGCCTCGAAGTAATCGCATCAACGCCGTATCCGCTAAAAACCGGAACGGCGATTGCCCCGATTTTGGCAATCGCCATTAGTGCGATTACAGTTTCAACAATCATCGGCAGATGAATGGCGATTGCGTCGCCTTTTTTGAAGCCTGAGTAAAGCAACCCGACGGCACATAAAGTAATTTTGGTGTTCAAAGCCGAATAACTAATCTCAATGACCTCGCCATTTTCGCCTTCCCAAATAATCGCGGCTTGATTAGCAGTCGTTTCATCTTGCACCCAACGGTTCACGCACATTTTGGTAATATTCAAACCGCCGCCGACACACCATTTTGCCCATTCGTTGCCGCCGCTCGTGTCCAAAAGTTTTGTGTAAGGCGGATTGAATTCGATTTTTAGGAAGTCGAGAACATTTTTAGTGAACTCTTCGACATTTTCAATGGATTTTGCATAAACTTCGTCGAAATTTTCCGCGCCCGTCGCTCGTATAAATTCGGTCAGACGTGCTTTTTCGATAACTTCGGCGGTCGGTGTCCAAGCGATAGGTTGGTGTTCAAAAGTATTTTGGTCGTTCATATTGTTTTTATTAACGCAAAGACGCAAAGACGCGAAGTCGCAAAGACTTTTAATCAAATGCAAAAGAAAAACCTCTGCGTCTTTGCATCTCTGCGCCTTTGCGTTAATAATTCCCAAGCCTTTGCATTAAGAATCTCTTTTCAAGCATAATTTATCACATCAAAAGACATCAAAAAAAGCTATGACCGAAAGAAACGTAGAAACAAAACTTCCCGCCACGCTTTTTCAAGGTAAAACTGCAATCATAACCGGAGCAAGTCGAGGTGTCGGACGCGCAACCGCGCTTCGTTTGGCAGAAGCCGGCGCGAATGTCGTCGTAAATTTCCTGAAAGAAGAACAAAAGGCGGCGAATGTCGTCGCGCTCTGCAAGGAAAAAGGCGCGGACGCAATCGCTGTGCAAGGCGATGTTTCGATTTGGCAGGACGCGCAAGCCCTCGCGCACAAAGCCATAGAGAAGTTCGGGCGAATTGACCTGCTTGTGTTGAACGCCGGAATCTGGGAAGGTGCGCCGATAGAGGAAATGTCGGAAGAAACGTGGAACAAAGTCTTAAACACAAACCTCAAAGCGGCTTGGGCAATGACCAAAGCGTGCGTTCCCGCGATGAAAAAACAAGCGTCAGGTGCAATCGTGTTAGTTTCTTCGACTGCAGGACAACGCGGCGAGGCAAATTATTCAAATTATGCGGCTTCAAAAGGCGGTCAGATAAGTTTTACAAAAGCTCTGGCGACCGAACTCGCCCCGCGCATTCGCGTCAACGCCGTCGCGCCCGGCTGGATTGAAACCGCGATGGTTCGCCCCGTATTTGAAGATGAAAATTATAAAAGTTCAGTGATAAATTCGATTCCTTTGAAAAGAATGGCAACGACCGACGACATCGCGCTTTCAATCTGCTTTCTCTTGTCCGATTGGTCAAGGCATATTACAGGAGAAATAATAAACATCAACGGCGGCGCGGTTCTCTGCGGCTAGATTTTTAGCAACTTACCTTAAATTATAGATTAATTTATTTCATTCCTTCCGTTCGTGGAGAAATTTCCGTTCGGGAGTAAAATACTTTTGAGGGAATTTCTATGAACTTTGCCAATCTAGCCGAGTATCAGAACCATTTTGCAAGCGCGGGCAAGTCGCTCTACGTCGAAAACCTTATCGGCAACACGCCGCTTCTCGCAATTCACTTTAAATTCAAGGGCGAACGCCGCACTATTTTCGCCAAAGCCGAGCATTTGAACCTGTCTGGCAGTATCAAAGACCGTATGGCACTGCATATTTTGAAGGAAGCCTACGCCGCCGGAAAGATTAAAAAAGGCGACACCATAGCTGAAGCCACAAGCGGCAACACCGGCATCGCTTTTGCCGCCCTTGGACACGCTTTCGGCAATCCCGTCAAGATTTATATGCCCGATTGGATGAGCAACGAACGAATTTCGCTCATAAAAAGCTACGGCGCGGAAGTAGTTCTCGTGAGCCGCGAAGAAGGCGGCTTTGTGGGAAGCATCGCGCTTTCCGATCAATTCGCGCTCGACAACAAAAATGTCTTTCTCTCCCATCAATTCTCCAACGAAGCCAATCCGCAGGCGCATTATACCGCAACTGCACCGGAAATTTGGTCGCAACTCGAAACAATCGGCTTAAAACCCGACGCTTTTGTCGCCGGAGTCGGCACGGGCGGCACGATTATGGGCGTGGCGAGATATTTTCGGGAAAAAGATGCCGCAATAAAACTTCACCCGCTTGAACCCGCCGAGTCGCCGACGCTTTCAACCGGATGCAAGGTCGGAAGCCATCGGATTCAAGGCATTTCCGACGAATTTATTCCCGCGATTTGTGAACTCGACACGCTGGACGAAATCATCACTGTTTCCGACGGCGATTCGATTTTGATGGCGCAAAGACTCGCCACCGAACTTGGTTTGGGTGTCGGAATTTCGTCGGGCGCAAATTTTCTCGGCGCATTAACGGCGCGTGAAAAACTCGGCAAAGATGCCGTAGTTGCCACAGTTTTTTGCGACGATAATAAAAAATACCTCAGCACTGATTTAGTCCGTGAACAACCCGTAAAAGAAAATTATCTCTCGCCGCACATCGAGCTTTTCGGCTATCAAACAATCGGGCGGCTCAATCAAAACTAATCCGGTGCATAAGCCAAACTTGACAATCCTATAAGTTTTGATTGAACTTAATTCATCGTGATTGAAAGAAAAAACCCAACAGTTATGAAGTTTGGCGGAACGTCTGTGGGCGACGTTGCCGCCTTTGAGCGTGTTATCGGAATAGTTTCAGCACAGGTTGAGAGAAAACCTGTCGTCGTCGTGTCGGCAATGACAAAAGTTACGGACGCACTTCTGAGTGCTTTTGAGATTGCTAAAAAAGGCGAAGTTGAAAACGCAATTTTGTCTTTGGACGCGCATTTTGAACGTCATCAAGCGGTTTCGCGCACATTTCTAACCGAAGCACAGCAGAAACTTTTTCAAATCGAATTGGATTTTGCACAAAAGGAATTGAGCGAACTTCTAATGCGTGTTTCGCGCCGTTCTCTGCCGCTTTCAATGCTCAAAGACGCGATTGTTTCCTACGGCGAACAACTTTCTTCGCGCCTTTTGGCAGAAGTTTTAAAATCAAAAGACATCAACGCCCGCCAGATGGATTCGCGGCGTTTGATTGTAACCGATGACGAATACGGCGCGGCTGTTCCGATTTGGGAAGAAACCGAAAAGCTAATAAAAATCGAACTTGAAACACTACTCGCAAACGGTGAAATACCGATTCTCGGAGGATTTATCGCCGCCAGCCGAAGCGGTGAAACGACAACTTTAGGGCGCGGCGGTTCTGATTATTCGGCGGCGTTGGTTGCCGCGTCGCTTCGCGCCTGCGAACTGCAAATCTGGACGGACGTAACGGGCGTGATGACCTGCGACCCGCGCATCTGCGGCGAAGCGCGAACAATTCCCGTTTTATCTTACGAAGAAGCGGCGGAACTCGCCTATTTCGGCGCGAAAGTTCTGCACCCGAAAACGATTCAACCGGCGGTTGATTACGCAATTCCGGTGCGCGTCTGCAATACTTTCGAGCCGGAAGTTATTGGCACAATGGTTCTCGCCGAATCTGACGAAGCACCAAACAAAATCAAATCAATCGCACACAAAAAAAACATCACGATTCTGCGAATTTCGTCCGCCCGAATGCTCGGAAGCTACGGTTTTATGTCCGCGCTCTTCCAAATATTTGAACGCTACCGCACCGTGATTGACGTAATCTCCACTTCAGAGGTTTCCGTCGCGCTGACGTTAGACAACACCGCTTCGCTAGAACAAGTCGTTACAGAATTAAAACGTCTCGGTGATGTCGAAGTCGAACCGAATTTCGCCGTCATCTGCGTCGTCGGCGAAGGTTTGCGCTCATCATCAGGCTTGGCATCAAAAATCTTCTCAACCATCGCCGACATCAACATTTCCCTAATCTCCCACGGCGCATCGAGCGTCAATTTAACATTCGTCGTCAAAGAGGATTTGGTCAGCGAAGTGATAAAAAGATTGCATAACGAATTTTTCAAATAGTATTCGATGCAATAAAAAATGTATTATTTTCTTTTATGTTACCAGTTGATATTAATTCACTACTTAGCGGCAGTTCTTCCGTTGAATGGGAAAGAATCGAATTTAAGGAAGGCTGGAATCCATTAGCCGTTATTCATACTTTATGCGCTTTTGCCAATGATTTTAACAATCTTGATGGCGGATATATTTTTATCGGCATCGGCGAGAAAAACGGAAAACCTCTTTTTCCGCCGAAAGGTTTGACGCAAGAGCAAATTGATAAAATTCAGAAAGAACTTTTGAATTTCGGCAACAGCAAAATAAATCCGCCGTATCATCCGATTGCTTATCCGATTCAAATACAAGGAAAAAATGTGTTGCTTCTTCGCGCTTCCGGCGGAGAAAATCGTCCTTATCAAGCTGTTAATTCTTTTAAGGAGGAAGATAAAACCCGAAATTATTATATTCGGATTCTGGCTTCGACCGTAATTGCACGAGGAAATTATCTAAATGAATTAATCTCTTTGACTCAGAATGTTCCGTTTGACGACCGCTATAATCAGCAGGCAACGCTTAAAGATTTAGAACTCTCACTCATTCAAGATTATTTGACCGAAGTTGGTAGCGAACTTGCAAATCAAGCTAAAGAGATTTCATTTGAAAAGTTGTGTCGGCAAATGAATATTGTCGGCGGGGCTGATGAAAATCCTTTGCCGAAAAATGTCGGACTGATGTTTTTCAATCAAAATCCGGCAAAGTTTTTCCCGCACACTCAAATTGATGTCGTCAAACTTCCGACCGGCACGAGCGGTAATAAAATCATCGAAAAAAGTTTCTTTGGTCCGATCAATCAGCAAATCAGAGACGCTCTGCATTACATTGACACAACAGTTATTGAAGAAATCACATTAAAAACTCCGAGAAAAGCCGAAGCCGACAAATTTTTCAACTATCCTTATCAGGCAATCGAAGAACTTCTGGTAAATGCCGTTTATCATCGAAGTTACGAAGTCCGTGAGCCGATAGAAGTGCGTATCTTGCCCGACCGTATTACTATTGCGAGTTATCCGGGACCGGACAGGTCAATCAAACTGGAAGCTCTTGCCGCCGGAAATTTTGTTGCCCGACGTTATCGGAATCGGCGAATCGGCGAATTTCTCAAAGACCTTCATTTAACCGAAGGCAGAGGAACAGGCATTCCAAAAGCAATCAAAGCAATGACCGAAAACGGCTCTCCGCAACCAACATTTGAAACCGATGAAGAAAGGTCTTTTTTCGTTTCAACTTTGCCGATTCATTCTCAGGCAATTTCGGGGGTAACTTCGGGGGTAATAACCCCCACCTTTACCCCCGAAGTGATGGAGTTTTTAAACAGCAAGGCAATTGATTTATTAGATTATTGCACTACGCCGAGAAGCCGCACGGAAATACAAATGCACCTGCAATTAAAAGATACAAAGCACGTTAGAGAAAGATACATCTACCCGCTTTTGAGTGCTAAATTGATAGCAATGACCGACCCTGAACATCCGCTTTCATCAAATCAAAGATTTAAGACTACAAAACTCGGAGGCAACGCTTTAACGGAATACCGAAGAAAAATAAGCGGAATTTTCAAACAAACTTTATTTGATTTCTGAAATAGTAGTTTTTGAAATTAAATTCAAACAAAATGTTCACACTCAAATTTGAATCAGGCACGTTGATTTTGGAAGGCGCGAGTGAAGCGCAGAATGTTCCGCAGGCGTTTGTTTGGGACACGCGGACGAAGCATTTTCGCGCTCCGGCTTTTCGTTATCGTGATGTAATTAAAGAATTTATCCGCTCGAAAACCGAATATGCGGACGAAGCGAAACAATATTCGGTGTTTGATTTTAAGCCGAAATTTCACGTCGAGCCGCGCCCTTATCAAACTGAATCCGTGGCGAGTTGGAAAAATTCCGAAAGATGCGGGACGATTGTTTTGCCGACCGGCGCGGGCAAAACGCACGTCGCGCAGATGGCGATTGAAATGTGCAATCGTCAAACGCTCGTCGTTGTGCCGACGCTCGATTTGATGAATCAATGGTATGATCTTTTGGTTTCGACTTACAACGCGGAAATCGGTTTAATCGGCGGCGGTTTTTATGAAATCGGTGCGATTACCGTTACGACTTACGCTTCGGCTTTTCGGCATCAGGAACGTATCGGAAATCAGTTCGGTTTGATAATTTTCGACGAAGCGCATCATCTTCCCGGCGAAGGTTTTCGTTATGCGGCGGAATTTGCTATCGCGCCTTTTCGCTTAGGTTTAACCGCCACGCCCGAACGCACGGACGGCGGCGAATCGGAGCTTGAAAGATTGATTGGAAAATTCGTCTATCGCCTCGAAGCGCAGGATTTGGCGGGCGAATTTTTGGCGGATTATACGATTGAAAAAATCGAAGTTGATTTGTCGGATGAAGAACGCGAAGCGTATCAGAAAGAACGGCAAATTTACACCGATTTTCGGCGCAAAAAAAATCTGCCTTACGGACAAGAAGGCTGGCGGCTTTTTTTGATGCACAGCGCGAAATCGGAAGACGGCAGACGCGCGATGAAGGCGTATCGAAATTACAAAAAAATCGCGCTCGGAACTGCATCTAAACTCCACGTTTTGCAGGATTTATTGATTCGCCACCGACACGACAGAGTTTTGATTTTCACCGCCGAAAACGAGATGGTTTATCAAATCTCGAACGATTATCTGATTCCGTCAATCACGCACGAAACCAACGTCAAAGAACGCAAATTCTGGCTCGACGCATTCAATCGCGGCGACGTTTTGGCACTCGCAACTTCAAAAGTTCTGAACGAAGGTGTGAACATTCCCGACGCAAGTGTGGCAATAATTCTTTCCGGCTCAGGCTCAAGCCGTGAACATATTCAGCGACTCGGCAGAATTTTACGAAAAAAAGACGACAAACAAGCGATTTTATATGAAGTTGTCGCACGAAATACGGCGGAAGAATTCACATCGCAAAAACGCTCGGATGCACGGCAGTTTCACGAAAAAGGAAAAGAAAGAAGTTTATTTGATTAAGCCGCCGAATTGTTTCTGTCGAACACTTACCAAATTAAAACATAAATTTGAATCCTAATTGAAATTGACGGCTTTCCTGTGAAGTTGATTGGTTTCGCGCTTTGAAATCCGGCAAATTGCCGATGAGTTCGCCTGTTGTCAGATTTGTTATTGTTCTTACTGAAACATTGTTGTAGGCAACAATGCTGTTGACGTTGAAAAGATTTTGGACTTCACCGAAAAATTCTAACGCGAAACGCTCTTTGAATTTAAAGAAGCGCGAATAGCGGAAATCGAGATTAAATTGTGGCGGAGTTTTTCCTGAATTTCGTTTAATTCCAACAGGTCGGTCAGGATTTCCGAAGCCGAAATTGCCATCGCGGTTGAGGTCGCAAGCGCAAATTATGTTAAATCTTTCGCCGTTATTGGCATTGGCAACGATGCCGAATTGGTTGTTATTCAAAAAATAGCGCAAGGTTCTATTTGCAAAATTGAACTGCGGGCGATAAACCAAACTCATTGTAAAAGTATGGCGTTGGTCGGCTGTCGAATAACCTTTATCGAGATTTCGATTCGTCGGGTCAGTCAAAAATGCGCCTTCGAGGTCTGCGTCCGGCACGTCGTCCGTTGCTTTTGAAAGCGTGTAATTTACCGAAAATTGCAAGCCGCCGGAAAATCTTTGACGCAGTTGCAAAGCAAAGGCTTGATAGCGCGAAACGCCCGCCGCTTCGGTCATAAAGATATTGTTGAATCTTGTGTCAAGGCGTGTTGCAGGGCTAACTATCGAACTGAAAACAGGTCTGCCGTCCGACAGAAAACGCACGGGATTGATGCGATTGATATTGCGATAAACTGGCAGATTTCGTCCGGCGGAATAAATAAATCCGGCGGAAAGCGAAAGATTTTCGGTCAAAGCCTGTTCGATTTGCACGTTAAAGTGCATTGCATAAAGCGATTTGAAATCGGGCGCGACGGTAAAAATAAGGTCTTGCGGCGGAAGATTCGCGCCCGTCGGCAAAACGCCTCCGAAAGTGTTCGGAAATGCCGGTGCGCCCGCGTCCGTCGGCAAAAAACTAAAAGTGGAAAATCGCGGATTGCCGTTAAATCGGTTGACATCACGATAAATTGCCAAAAGCGGCGCATCCGTATAAATTCCCGCACCGAAACGCAAAACCGTCGGGCGTTTTCCCTCGCGCAAAGCATAGACCACACCGAGCCGCGGCGCGAAATTATTTTTATCAATATTAAATTTTTGTGAAGCATAAAAAAGCGAAGTTACATCGGCTTTCGGAATCAGATAAAAGTCGTAGCGGACACCGAAATTGATTTTCAAACGCCGCGTTACTTTCCAATCGTCCTGCGCGAAAAAATTCAAAAATGTTGCATTGTAATTGATTTCGGGGTTGCCGAAAGTTTCCTCGTAAGATTCGTAACTAAAACGATTTGAGCCGTTGCGAGCGGCTATGTAATCGGCAACCGTTGTAAATATGTATTCGGCGTAAATCGTCGAACGCTCGGCGTAGTCGTGAAAGGTAAAACCGCCGCCGAATTTGAAAATATGTGTCCTGAAAGTTCGCGTCAGATTGTTTTGAAATTGGGTTGTTCTAAATTTCGGCAAAACCTTGTCCGCATTGAACGGCGCACCTAAATTGACCTCAAGAGGAATAGTAATTGTCGGCGTTTCGCCGGAATATTCGTTGCGAATAAAACCGTTTCTGCGCTCTCCGAATTGAAACCGAAATTCGTTAAAAAAATTCGCCGTGTATGAAGCAAGCTGAACGGCTATACCGAAATCATTACCCGCGCTGTCGGCACTGCGGTCTAAAGTATTGAATCTGCCTTGGATAAAGTTTTCGGAATTTATATCGCCGAAATTAAACCGCGCAGAGAGACGATTTTTATCGTTAATTTGCAGGTCGGTGCGAAAAATATAAAATTTTCCACGCTCAACTGTCGGAATCGCGGGCGGAAAAATTGAAGGCGAAAGTCCGGCGGCAATCAAATCCGCCCGATTTTGGGGCGTAATCGTCAAAAGCCGCACCGCGCCCGATTTATCGTCGCGTCTCTGCGATTCAAAACCGAAATAAAAATGCCAACGATTTTTGATCAGCGGTGCGCCGAATGTTGCGGTAAAAACATCGGCGCGATTGTCGGGAATATCTTCCGCCGAGGGATAAAAAAAAGGGCGCGAATAAAATGACGGACGACGAAAACGGTATGAAATCGAACCGCTTAGATTATTTGTGCCGGAAGGCGTGACGACATTCATAACCATTCCGGGAGTGTCGCCAAATTCCGCCGCGAAACCGTTTGTTACAAGCTGAACTTCGCTGACATAAATCTCGGACATCGTGAAGAGCCGAAAACGGTTGTGATAGGTCGTGTTGGTATTACCGTCAAACTGATAATTGACACGCCGCAGAAAACCGTTGACATTGATGTTCGACGTTGGAAATCCGCGTGATGGGCGACCCGTAACATTTGTTTGCAAAAGTCCTAAATTATAAGCATTGCGCGAAATGTTCGGTAAATTCTGCGCTTCGCGGTTGTTCATCACGCGGCTCAAATCGGTTTTTCCTGCGTCCACTACCGAACTTTCTTCCTCAACCGTGATGACTAAATTTATATCTCCGATTTCGAGTTTAATATCAATCGTTACAGTTTGCCCGACTTCCAAAATAATTCTTTCACGAACAAATTTCTTAAAACCTTCGGCTTCGGCGGAAATTCGATAAGTTCCGAGCGGCAGAAGCGGAAAGCGATACACGCCACTTTCCGCGGTTTGAATGTTTCGAGTCGCGCCGGTTTCGATATTTGTTGCGATGATGGTCGCGCCTTCGACAGCCGCGCCTGTTTGGTCGGAAATTGTGCCTTCAATTTGCCCGTTCAAGGCTTGCGATTGGGCGAATAAAGAAGGCATCAAAACTATGAAAAATAAACCGTGAAGTAAAAGATTTGATTTTTTCATTTCTCGAACAACCTCCTAAAATCCGACGCGCCTGACCAAATCACCGAATCGCGGGTCGTCGCGCAGATTGTCGAGACGTGGGTCAACTTTGAGCAAGTGCATCGCCCAATCGCGCCGCTCGAACGATTTTTCCAATAATTCAAAGGCTTTATCTTTATCGCCGATGAGCGCGTTGTAAGCCACGCCGTGAAAAAAGATTTCGTTGCCCTTTTCAAACTGTTTCGCTCTCACGCGGATTACGCCCGTCCAACCTTCGTTTTGAAAAGCCGTCTCAAAAGTGCGGACGGTTTCTGCGTCGCTTTCCATCTTTGCCAACGCTTGTTTCCAAACTTCAAAGGCTTCCGTTTCCTTGCCCGACAAAGCTAAGGTTTGACTCAGAAACATATAGCTCGTTCCGAAATTTTCGTCCATTTCGATAACTCGTTTGAATTGTTCGACGGCTTCCGGGTAACGGCGGGCAAGTTGCAGACAATTTCCGAGCAGACGCTGATTGGAAAGCGATGCGGGTTCAATGTCAATCGCCGTTTTGATTTCGGCAATAGCTTCGTCAAAACGCCCGCGTCCCATCAGAAAAACCGAATAAATCTGATGCGCCCGCGATAAATTCGGATTCAATTCAATGGCGCGTTTGCAGGATTTTTCCGCTTCCGTAAAATCCCATTCGTAAATAAATTTGCCTTCGCACAATGCGCTGTGGGCTTCGGATAAATCTGCATCCAAAGCTAAGGCTTTATTTATCGCTTCGTTTGATTTTTGATGAATTTCGGCGAGATTTGCTTTACGCCCGATGGCTACTGCCCGATGCGCGTGAGCTTTTCCAGCCCAAGCCTGTGCGTAATTCGGGTCAAGCCGGACGGCTTCGTCAAACGCTTCCAGAGATTTTCGCAGTTCCTCGAAGTCGCGGTTTTCAAGCAGATAAGTTCCTTGCAAATAAAGCCGATACGCTTCTTCATTTGCTGTGCCGCGCCCAACTTTCGGATTGTTTTCCTTTGCCGAAAACCGCGCCAACAGGATTTTGCCGATTTCGTCGGCAACCGCATCCTGCATCGCAAATATCTCTCCGATGTTTTTTTCGCTTTTGAAAGTTTCTTCGATTTTTCCTGTGGCGACATTAAAAAGTTGTGCGGTAACACGGATTTTGCCGTCCGCGATTTGATAATTTGAAGCGAGAACGTAATCCGTCTTTTGCTCTTTTCCTGCCGCAATTGCGTCTTGTTCAATGGCGGCATATTTTCGCGTCGCGTTCAAAGGTCGGACTTGCAAATTTTTCGATGCGCCAAGACGATGAATTAGCGAATCGGCAATCCCGACTTCATAAATCTCGTTGCGGTCTGCAACATTTATCGGTTTTACCGGCAAAACGGCGAGTGATTTAATTTCATTCGGATTGCCGGAAAAATTTGACTGAAAATTGAAGGAAAGCGATAAAATCAGAAAAACTGCCGTCAAAAATCCAACGGTGAAAAGTATGATGCGTGTTTTTCGTTTAGGCGCAACTGTTGGCTTCTTGACGACATTTACGGCTTTTTGCGTTTCTTTTGCCGGTTTCGGCTCGTTTTCTTCGTGGATTTCCGTAACTTTAGCGACAAAACGATAGCCTTTTTTGGCAACGGTTTCGATAAATTTATTGCCGTTTTTGTCTTCGCCCAAGACTTTGCGAAGTTCGTGAATGATGCGTGCGATGTTCGCTTCTTCGACAAACGTATCAGCCCAAACCGTGTTCAGCAGTTCGTTTTTTTCGACCAAATGCCCATTGCGCTCGACCAAAACAGCAAGCACATCAAACACTCTCGGCATCAGCGGCACAGGCGAGCCGTTATCTAGTAATTGACGTTCCTCAACATCAAGCCGAAACGACTTAAATTGATAAAAATGTCGGTTTTTACCATTCACATCGCACACCGAGAAATTAAGGAGAAAATCCGAATAATTTTCCAAAGACATTTTTCACCTCCGACCTTTATCGTGATAACTGCACGGTGCAAAAAGTCGGCTGTTTGATGCTTTGGGTGATTCTGCAAATATCGCTTGCAGTATAACAGCCGACGTAAATTTAAGCAATAAAAAGGAGAAATCACTATGAAAATCAACACTATTTTAACGATACTCGCGGCAATCGCTTTATTGACGCAAATGCCGATTCTTTCGCATTCGCAAACGAGCGATTTCGCGCCGCGGAGTTTTTCAGTTTTCGCTTTGCCGCAAAACATTGGCGCAACGGTCAACTCGGCGGACAACGAAAGCGGCGCGTTTGTTGCGCCAAACGGGTTGAGTCTTTATTTTTCGGGAAACGGCGCAGGCACTCTTGGTAGCGCAGATTTGTGGGTTTCGCAACGACCAACGCTGACATCGGCTTGGGGAACGCCGCAAAATTTGGGCGCGGTTATTAATTCAAGCAGTATCGAAAATCAACCAGCCTTGTCGCTTGACGGAAAGACGATGTTTTTCAATAGCGACAAAGCAGGCGGAATCGGCAGACAAGACATTTATATGACGACGCGAACCAATCCGAATGACGATTTCGGCTGGACTGCGCCGGTTAATTTGACAGCCGTCAACAGCACTTTTGCCGAGGTCGGTGCGGCATATTTTGAAGACCCGACGAACGGCATCGCCACACTTTATTTCGCCAGCGACCGCGGAAAACCGCAAGGCTTGGATGATATTTTTCAAAGCACACGAAACCCGGACGGCACATTTAACGCGGCAACGGCTGTAACGGAATTGAACAGTCCGTTACAAAATGCTTACCCGAAGCTCAGACGCGATGGTTTGGAAATATTCTTCCACTCGACACGCGATGGCGGTTTGGGCGGATTGGACATTTGGACTTCAACCCGCGCTTCAACCGGTTCGCCGTGGAATCCGCCCGTCAACGTCTTAAGTCTCAACACCGAATCGTTTGACGGAACGCCGTCTCTTTCGCCTGATGGTTCAGTTCTATATTTTGCATCAGCACGAGATGGCGGTAACGACGGTCTTGACATTTACACTGCCACGCGAGTCAGCGTCAACCGCACTCCGACCGGAGATTTTGACGGCGACGGACGCGCCGATTTGAGTGTTTTTCGTCCGACGGACGGAACTTGGTGGGTGATGCAAAGCGGCAGTAACACCGTCAGCGTCCGACAATTCGGCGCAAACGGCGACAAAATCGTGCCGGCGGATTACGACGGCGACGGGCGCACCGATTTGGCAGTCTTTCGCGTCGGCGTGTGGTGGATTTTGCGGAGTTCGGACAATACGTTTTCCGTAACCCAATTCGGCTTGGCGGCAGACAAACCCGCGCCAGCCGATTTCGATGGCGACGGACGCACTGACATCGCGGTTTTTCGCAACGGAACATGGATTATCCGCCGCACGGACGGCAGTGAAAGTTATCAGCAATTCGGTTTGGCAAGCGATATTCCGATTGCCGGAGTTCAATAAAAACCGTAGCGCAAGTAGAAATATTTGCGCTACGGTCATTGCGAATCGTTTTGACCTCTGTTTTTGCAAACTGTCGCGTAGATAAGTAGAGGAGAATTTTCAAAAAATGAAACAACTGACATTTTCAATACTATGGATAATTTTCGCCGCCGCGTTAGTTTTGGCACAAATGCCGCAGATGCAATCATCGGAAATTACAATTCGCGCCGAAGCCTTAAATAATCAAGGCGTGGAAAAATCAAACGCCGGAAAATATTCGGAAGCGATTGAATTGTTTCGGAAATCAATCAATTTGCGCCCCGATTACGCCATTGCTTACGGCAATCTCGGCGCAACGCTTTATCGCGCCGGACAACTTGATGAAGCCGCCGCCGTTTTGAAAAAGGCAATCGAACTCAAACCCGATTTTGCCGAAGTTTATTCGAAATTGGGCGCGGTTTATACCGCTTCGAGCAGATTGGATGAAGCGGTTACAGCTTTGCAAAAAGCCGTTAAAATTCAGCCGAATTTTGCAATGGCGCATTACAACTTGGGCTGTGTTTATATTCGGCAGGAAAAATTCAGAGAAGCCGTTTCTTCACTAAAAACTGCCGAATTGCTTGACCCGAATTATGCAGAAACTTACGTCCAATCGGGTTATGCCCTAAGCCGTATGAAAAAATATGGCGCGGCAATCAAACAACTCGAACAATCTGTCCGCTTGCAACCAAACGATGCGGAAGCGCATTTTTTTCTCGGACAGCTTTATTTACTCAACCGCGACAAGCAATCGGCGTTGGCACAATACAAAAAAATCGCCCTCCTCAATGAAGATTTGGCAAACAAATTATATGACTCGATTTACGGAAATCTAATTATTGAAGCAAGCAAAAAATAATCGCTGAAGGAGAAATAAAAGAAATGCAACGACTAAATTATTCATTGAGTTTGGCAGACGACAAATCTACTGAAAACCTTTACCGCATTGTTCAGCAAGAAGTTGAACTTGGCGTTCAGGCTTTGAAACGCGAAAGCGCAGATATGGCGGTTACGCTGTTTCAAAGTGCGCTTCAGAAATTATCCGCTGATGAGCCGTTTTACGACCATCTCGTTCACAATTTGCTTTTGAGCTACAAACTTCTGATTGAACAATTGCTGAAAAACGGCGAAACATCCGCGGTATTGGATATTTTGCATTCGGCATTGCGTCTGGAAATTTGTGGAGAGATGCGGGAAGATTCCGTTTTTCTCCATAAATTTGCCGGTGAATTTCAAGGACTCGGCGTTGTTTTTCTTCAAAACAATCTGAGCGAAGAAAGCCTTCTGTGTTGTCGCAAAGCGATTTCGGTTTGTCCCGCACACGGCTCTTACGTCAATTTGACAAATGCGCTTGCCGCAACCGACAAACCTGCGAAACTTTCAGATTTTACCAACGAAATTACGGCGGAACAGCTTGGACAACATATTTTTATCGCTTGTGTGCCGAAAACCGCTTCGACATTTCTCAAAAATCTATTGGTCAATTTGACAGGCTACCGAGACCTTTTCGCCGTCTATGCCGCCGGACAGAGCGAACACGAAATTTATCTCCCGACACTTCGGGAAGCGGCGCATTTCGACACGGTTACGCAACAACATTGCCGCGCTTCGGACGCAAATGTTCATTTGTTGCAAGCCTTCGGAATTCGTCCCGTTGTGCTGGTTCGCAACATCTTCGATTCGGTGATGAGTCTGCTTGATTTTTATGACAAGGGCGCATTTCGGCATTCGTATTTTCGCGCCGATTGGCAGGTTTTGGATAAAGAAACAAAGATTGATTTGCTCATCGAAAATGTCATTCCTTGGTATTTTCAGTTTGTCGCCTCGTGGGATTTGGCTGAAAAGCAAAAACGGCTCGAAGTCTTTTGGCTGACTTACGAAGAACTTGTGGCGGACAAATCTTCGAGCGTTTTGAAAATTCTCGAATTTTACGGACTCGGCGCGGCGCGGCGCGGTGTCGAGCAAAGAATTCGGGAAATCGAAGCGGAAGGGCGAAAAAATCGCTTCAACAAAGGCGTTTCGGGGCGCGGCAAAACAGGTCTGAACGCACGGCAAAAAGAGCAGATTTGCCGCTTGACAAAATATTATCCGTCCACCGATTTCGGGCGGATTGGATTATAAATTTAAGGAGAAAAGAAAATGAAAGTTAAAGAAACAAACGTGAAAATTCCGAATATTTTAGGAAACAATTATTTACTCCCGAATCAAGAAACCTTGACTGCGATGCTCAAGCGATGGCAGCAAAAGTTGGGTTATTTTTCAATTTTTGCGGTCTTGCCCGCGTTTTTGGCATCTCAGACGCAAGAAGCGAAGGCTGAGGAAGCAACCAAAACGAAAGCGAGCAATAACGGGGAAAGCGTCAGATTTCTTGAGAAGCTGAAAAATTGTCGCAAACCGAAATTACTGCAAAATCGGAGCAATTATCGCTTACCTTTTGAAAAAGACAACGATAATTTAATTTCCGAATTCACGGGTGGCGATAATTGCCCCGGCACACCGATTCCGGGCGGAATTTATACTGCCACCGCGCCTTTTACTGATTCCGGTGATACGACAGGTGCGAATAATACGGTTAGTCTGGCTCGTTGGATTCATTATTGTTATTACTTTGACAATGCCTTCGGACCTGATCACATTTATTCATTTACACTAACGGGACGTGGTGCGAATCCGCAGATACAAGTTTCCACTACATCCGCCACTTATCGTCCGATGGTTTATGTTTTGGACGGCAGTAACAATGGCGGATGTCCGAGCGGAACGGGAAATCAGTTTGTGTGTCGAATGCACATTTCAAAGACTTCCAATTCTGCGGGCGGGACGGCGACAATAAACAGACAAGAGATGAATTTTCTGCCCTTGAATACTCCGCTTTATTTGCTTATTGATTCGCCCAACGTCGGAGCTAATGATGCCGGACCTTACACGCTTCGGATGCAGGATGTGAGTATTTCGCCTGCGCTGCAACAAGGTGTGCAAAAGAGAAATGACTTTGACAACGACGGCAAAGCCGATATTGCCGTCTTTCGTCCCTCGGACAGAACTTGGTATATCAATCGCTCGACACAAGGAATAACCTATAGGCAGTTCGGGCTTCCAGACGATAAAATCACGCCCGGCAATTTTAACTTTCACCCAATTACCGATACTGCTGTTTTCCGCAAAGGCACATGGTATTTGCTCAGCACAGTAATTCAATTCGGCTTAGAGAACGATATTCCCGTTCCGGCAGATTACAGCGGTGACGGACAAGATGAAATTGCCGTCTATCGCAACGGCGTTTGGTGGATTCGTAATCTGAAAAACAATGAAACCAGCACGATTCAGTTCGGAATTGCAACGGACAAACCTGTTCCGGCGGATTATGACGGCGACGGTCGCGCCGACCAAGCCGTCTATCGCAACGGCGAATGGCATCTGAATCTTTCAACTCAAGGCTATCGGGTTGTGTTGTTCGGACTTCCATCTGATAAACCGGTCATCGGCGATTATGACGGCGATGGTAAAATGGATTTGGCAGTTTATCGAGCCGGAACTTGGCATATTTTGGGAAGCACGAACGGGTATTTCACGATTCAATGGGGAATTTCAACCGACATTCCCGTGCCTGATGACTACGACGGCGATGGCAAAACCGATGTTGCCGTTTATCGAGATGGAACTTGGTATCTGCGACAAAGCACGAGCGGGATTTCGGTTCAGCAATTCGGTTTGGCGGGCGATAAACCGATTCCGGCGGCATTTCTGCCGTGATTGGAGATAAATAATTTGCCAAACCGCCGCCAATTAGAATCGGGAGAAGAAACTAAAAAATAATTGATAGTTGATAATTACCGTTCATTTACGAAGCGTAATTTATCAATTATCAATTATTCCGTATAGTTAAACTGTTGAAAATACACATATAAAATCAATGCATATTGAGGCTTTTGATAAATTTTTAAGTAATTCTTGCCGTTTCGGGCAAAGACTATTTAATCAAATGTTCCGCCGTTTCGGTCAAAAGAAGCGGTTCGAGTTTTGTTTTGAAAAAGATGACATTTTCGCTTGAAAACGTCGGTTCTTCGCGGCTTCCGCACAAATCGTTCCACGCGGCTAGAATGAATTTTTTGTAGTTTGCGGCGCGAAATTCCTCTAATCTTTTTTGCAAAGATTTCGGTGTCCAAAAACCTAAAACGTCGAGGTAAATTTTCTTCTTTTCAGGCGAAATTAAGACATAATCGGGAATGAAAGCGGTTTTGCCTAAGTCCACAACTTCTTTATTTTTCTTCAATTTCCACTCCGAATTAAATTTTTCCCACGCTTTGATGAGTTTTTCGTGAATCGGGTTTTCGTATTCGGGTTCGTCCAAGCGATTTGAAACGAGTTCGGTTTGCTCGCTGGTTAATTCATAAAAAAGCGTGCCGCGTTTGTCGTTGATTTCGGCTCGCATTTGCCAATTTCCGCAGAGCAGAAGCGCGGGCAAAAAAACCGCCATTTGGATTCCGTATTTTTGCGATTTTTGGAACAGCGAAGCCGCGCCTGTCAACGTAATTTCGTAACCTTTTTCAGAATTTCCGCTGACTGAATGAATTAGCCCGAAATGTTTTATCCAACCGAAAATCGCGCGATAATTTGCCGCATCCGATGGCGCGACGCGGATTTTCATTTCGACGCAACGATAAAAGATCGCCTGCGCTTGCGACAAATTGTAAAGGTCGAGTAGATTTTCCGGCTCAATTGGTTCAAATTCCGTCAGTCTTTGCTGTGCCGCAAGGTCGGCATAAAGATTGGCGTGAATTGTGTCCGCGTCCGTCTGAAATTCGCTTGCAATCAATTCCAAAACTTCCCTTTTCGCTTCTGATGCGGGCAAAACGGGATGAAAATTCTTTGCTTCAAGAAAGACTTTTTGGCGGATTTCGATTGGCTCTGCCGGAGCGGAAACTTCAAACTCCGAACGGTCTTTGAGCAGTTTTATCATTCCGCGCAAGATGTTGTAATCCGTTCCCGTGCCGATATATTCTTCGAGTTCGCGCTCAATTTCGTCGCGTGTTTTACCACCTGCGTCTTCAAAAATTTCGATTAAATTTTCGGCATCACGCAAAAATCCTAAGTTATCGGTTTTAATCAAAAACGGAAAGATTTTTTCGCCGCGCCGATAGCTGATTGCCAAATCTGAAGTAAGCATATTTCAATTAATCCTACTCGTTTGAAGCAACGAAATTCAAATCATCAATATTTTCTGCAACCGAAACAACTTGCGGCACAAAGGTAAATCGTTTGGAAATTACCGAAACAACAACGGTTTGTCCGGCTTCGATGTCGTCAAAGCGGAAATAGCCGAATGTTCCTGTGCGTGTTTGGAGCGTTTCGCCGTTTTGCAATGTTAGCACGACAATCGCATTACGAATTCCGCGACCGTCCGCCGTTATCACGCGCCCGCCGATTGATACTCCGGCTGAAGTTGGCGGCAGAATGTTCAAACGATAATTCGTAATATTTGAGTTTGTGCCATCGGTTGCCGTTACTCGGAAATCGAAGGTCCCGCTTTGCATCGGTGTTCCCGTGAGTGCAACGACCGCGTTTGGAGCAACACTCGTCGTCAGATTTAACCCCATTGGCAATGAGCCGCCCGTTACCGAATAAGTGAATGCGCCGTTGTTCGGAGCGAGAGTAAAATTGTAATTGACGGCTTGTGTGCCGTTTGGCAAATCAGCAATGTAATTTCCGCCGTTTGCCATATTGTTGAGTTCAAACGCGCCGATGTCAGCCGTGCCGACGCGGTTTGCGCCGCGTTGGTCAATGCCCGATGAAGTGTCCGCCGCGTTGATCGCCGCCGATGGCGAAAGAAGCGCGTGGGTTTGTGTTTGTCCGCCGTAAAAGCCTAAAGGCGCGAGCCGTCCGGGTTGGTTGAGAATATCGGCTTTCGCGCCGGAAGTTATCCAACTGACAGGTTGAAAGGTATTGGTGTTGCCGATGAGGTTGTTACCGAGCGAGAGGACTGAGGCACCGCCGTTGACGCCGATGTCGGGCTGGTTGCTCCCGTTAGTGTTGTCCGCTACGATGGTATTGCGGAGCGTAACCTGACCGGAGCCAACGAAAATCCCGCCGGCGCTGAATCCCGCACGGTTATTGGTAACGGTGCAATTCACAAGCAGTGAAACGCCGCCGAACTGAAAGAGACCGCCGCCATTGTTGTTGAGGGTGGCGTGGTTGCCGCTGATGGTCGTGCGATGCAGGAACGAAATTCCCTGCAACAAAAGCCCTCCGGCAGCACCGGATTGGTTATCCGAAATCGTTGAATTCACCGCGTAAAGCTGAGACGTGCTGCGAATCGCGCCGCCAAAGGCAGCGGAGTTGTTGCTGATCGTTGAGCCGTTCAGATAAACCGTTGCCGAGCTGAAAATGGCACTGCCGGCTTGAGCATCGCTGCTGAAATTGGCGTTGAAGGTCGAGTTGACCACCGCTAACGTGCCGCCCGACTGATGCACACCGCCGCCCCCCAGCGAATCCTGATCTCTGGTGTTCCGCACCGTTAAACCGACCAGCGCGAGTTCGCCGGAAGTCAGAAAGCCACGTCCAGTGTCGTTGCGCGTAAGCTGTAAATTGCCCGTGCCGGTCGGATTGGCAATCAACAACGCGCCCGCCGTCGCCGCCGCGCCAATCGTCAACTGTCCACTCGTCAAAGCAATCGTGCAAACACCGTTCACACAGCCCGCGTCATTCAACGGAATCGCAAAGGTGATGGTCTCGTCCTGCATCGTGCTATTTGCCGCCGCGACTGCCTCACGCAAACTGCCCGCGCCGCTGTCGGCGGTGTTGATCACGGTCAGCGTTGCGCCCGCTTCCGATGAGCCGATGTCCGTTGTGCCGAGCCGGGCGCGTCCGCGTTGGTCGGTGGTCGGCGCGTTGGTCGCCGTTCCCGCGTTAATCGCGGGTGAATCGGGCAGTGGCGCGTGTGTCGGGGTTACTCCGCCGTAAAGCGCGAGCGGCGCAAGCGACGGATTGGCATTGATGATATTGCCCGTCGTATCGCCCGTAATAGTTGCGCCGTTCATCGTGCCGATCAGGTTGTAGCCGAGCGAGGTCAGTATGCCGTTAAAATCCGTCGCCGAAGACGCGTTGTTGCCCGCGATGATGGTGTTGCCCAAACTGACCGTAACCGAAGCGGCGCGGGAAATGCCGCCGCCGGAGCCGTTTGGAGCGCGGTTGTTCGTGATGGTTGAATTGCGAATGGTCGCCGTTGCCAACGTGAAAATGCCGCCGCCGTTGGAAGTTCTGGCGGTATTGCCTGACACGGTGCAGTTCGTCATATTGAGTGAGCCGCCGCTGCCGGTTTCGATGCCGCCGCCGCTGACCGCCGAGTTGTCGGCGATGGTCGTATTGTTGAGCGTGGTTGCGCCGTTGCCCGAAACGCCGCCGCCGTCATTCGCTGCGTAGCTATCGCGGATGACGGAATTATTAACTGTCAGATTGCCCTGAAGATTGGTAATCGCGCCGCCAAAACCGCTGAATGACGCGCCCGTGCCGTTGCCGCCGCTCAACGTCAGATTGTTCAGGGTCAGATTGGCATTCGGATTGACGTAGAAAATGCGGCTGTTGTAATGGGCGGAAAGCGTCATATTGAGTGCGCCCGGTCCGTTGATAATTAACGCGCCGTTGTTTTGGATAATGAGTTCGCCATTGGATAGAACATACAAACCGCCGCCGGGGATATTGATGGTGTCGTCATCGGGATTGGCGTTGGCGCGAGCAATCGCTCCGCGCAAAGAGCAATCGCCCGCGGCAGTCGTGCAAGCCGTCAGCGCACCGGTATCGGCGGAAGTGTCAACCGTCAGATTGAGCGGCACGAAGCCTTCATACGCGCCGATGTCCACCGTGCCGCCCTTAATACGCGGAAAGCCTGCGCCGCGCTGGTCGGTGGTCAGCGGTTGATTGTCCGTGTCAACGGCAAGCGCGTTGTTGCCCGCGTTGAAAGCAGGCGAACCCGCGAGCAAAGCCATCGTTTGCGTTGTGCCGCCGTTATTCGCCAAAGACGCGAGCATCGCATTCGTATTGGTGATATTGCCCGTCGTATCGCCCGTGATGGTTGTGCCGGCAGTGTTGCCGATGAGATTGTAGCCTTGCGAGGTCAACGTCCCGTTAATATCGGGATTGGCACTACTCGTATTGCCCGCGATAATCGAATTGCGGGCAATGAGCGTGCCACTGTAGATGATAATGCCGCCGCCATTTCCGCCGGTTGCCGAATTGCCTGAAACCGTCGAGTTGACGAGAGTAACGATGGGGTTGTTTATCAACTCCATCCCGCCGCCGCCGGCTGCCGCCGAGGAAAGATTATTCGCAATGGTTGAATTGACAATATTCAGAGTAGTGTTTGTGTTAGCAGTAATGCCGCCGCCGCCGCCATGGCTAGCGATATTGCCGGAAACGGTCGAATTCGTGAGAGTAACCGTGCCGCCGTTGATATTGACTCCGCCGCACTTGATACCGCTTCCGCCAAATCCCGCCGTATTTCCCGTCACGCTTGAGCTTGTGATGGTCAAAGTGCCGGTATTGTAAATTCCACCTCCCTCACCTAAGTCAGCAATGTTATTTGAGATGATTGAATTGGTGATGTTGAGCGTTCCGGCGTTTTGAATGCCGGCTCCTTTATCCAAGCTCACCGTTAATCTTCCGGCGGTGACGGTCAAATTATTCAGCGTCAGATTCGCGCCGGAGTTCACCAAAAATACGCGGCTTGCGTTGTTGCCCGAAACAACGGTTGCACTCGCGCCGTTGCCGTTGATGGTCAGCGTCCCGTTGTTGGCGATGCTCAACTGCCCGCTCGTCAGCGTAATCGTTCCGTTGACGCTGAAGTTAATCACATCATTGTCGGGCGTGCCGTTCGCTTGTGTAATCGCCTCACGCAAAGTTCCCGCGCCCGTATCGCCCAAACTCGAAACCGTATAGTTTGCCGCCCGCAAATCGCCTGCGAAAACCAATAAAACCAAAACCAATCCGATAAACTTTAATTTATTCAACATCTCTTTTTCCTCCGAAATTTCCACTTCACCTACATAAACGTATTCGGAAAACGAAAATCGTCATCGAAATAAAAAAAAGTTATAATTATGTTTGAAAAATTCTCATAAATTGCCACTAGTGCTAAGTAACGTAAGTTTTTGGAGTTTGAAATAAATGTGGAACAAACTGTTAACCTGTTCAGACAGATTATATGTTCTTTGAAAATTAAGCCTAACATTCGCGGCTCTGCCGCCTGATGTGGGGAAGGTCTTTGACCTTCCGAAAAGTTCCCTCAAAACTTCGGGCTATGCCCGCCCTGCCGGAAGGTCAGAGACCTTCCGCACATCAGCGAGCAAAGCCCGAAAATCTTTTTGTTAGATTTATTTTTCAAAAACAATAAGCTAGTGGCAATTTATAAAGCAATTCTTCCGGCTCACCATTAAATCAAGGCGAAACGTTTGCACTCCAATCGTTATATTTATTAAAATCAAAGGCGAAAACTCGGTAAATTTCGGCAACCTTTCAGATGGAGAAACAGGACGTAACCAAACTGCTTGACGCTTGGAGCGAAGGCGACCAACGCGCTTTGGCAGAATTGATGCCGTTGGTTTATGACGAACTGCATCGAATGGCAAAGCGTTATATGTCCAATCAGCCATCGGGACAGACTTTGCAAACGACCGCGCTGATTCACGAAGCGTATCTGAAACTTGCTGATAACAAGGAAAAACATTTTAAGAATCGCGCTCATTTCTTCGCAGTCGCGGCAAACGCTATGCGGCATATTTTGGTTGACCACGCTCGCGCTCGCCAAGCCGAAAAACGCGGCGGCGCGTTGAGGAAAATTTCACTGGAAAATACGGCGATTGTTTCGGCAGAACGCGCTTCGGAACTCGTCGCGCTCGATGACACGCTCGAAAAACTCGCCGCATTTGACGAACGCAAAGCAAAAGTCGTCGAATTAAGATATTTCGGAGGACTTTCGATTGAAGAAACGGCGGAAGTTCTGAAAATCTCCACCGAAACCGTTACGCGCGATTGGCGGTTTGCAAAAACTTGGTTGTTGCGCGAGTTGTCAAATCGGTAAAGAAAATTAGCCACAGAGCGCACAGAGTTCACCGAGTTTTAAAGCAAATCTAAAAAAATTTCTCTGTGTTTTCTGTGTCCTCTGTGGCTAAAATTGCTTTAATTTGTGAATGATTTAAAGAAAATCGAAGAAATCTATCACGCCGCATTGGAGAAAACGCCTGATGAACGCGAGGAATTTCTTAAAAAATCTTGCGGCGATGATGAAGAACTGCGGCGCGAAGTTGAATCTTTGCTCGAATTTGATGTGAAAGCGAAAGATTTCATCGAATCGCCGCCGGAAGATTTTGCTGCCGATATTTTTTCAAAAAAAACGGACGAAACAAATCTTGTTGGAAGAATCTTGAATAATTACCGTGTGCTTTCGCGCATTGGCGCGGGCGGAATGGGCGAGGTTTTTCTGGCGGAAGATACAAAACTGGGGAGGCGCGTCGCACTCAAAATTTTGCCGTCCCAATTTAGTGAAAACCCTGAACGCAAACAGCGTTTTGAACGTGAAGCTCGCGCCGTTTCCGCGCTCAATCATCCGAATATCATCACGATTTACAGCATTGAGGAATTGGGCGGAACGAATTTTATCGCCACCGAATTTGTTGAAGGTGAAACTTTGCGCGAACGCATCGCCAAAGGTAGTTTGACGGTTGATGAAACACTCGAAATCGGCGTTCAGATTGCCGGCGCGTTGGAAGCGGCACACGCCGAGAAAATTGTCCACCGCGACATCAAACCCGCCAATATTATGATTCGGCGCGATGGTTTGGTGAAGGTTTTGGACTTCGGTTTGGCAAAATTAACCTCCGCCGAAAGCGGCGAAATTAATCTCGAAGCCGAAACCCGCGAACATTTCAAAACCAAAACCGGCGTGATAATGGGAACAGTCAATTATATGTCGCCCGAACAGGCTCTCGGCGAAAAAATTGACGAGCGGACGGATATTTTCAGTTTTGGCGCGGTTTTGTATGAAATGTTGAAGGGCAAACCGCCGTTTGAAGGCGCATCGGACGCGGCGGTTTATAACGAAATCATTAACAAAAATCCGCCTTCTCTGGGCGAATCAAACGGCGAAATCCCGTCCGTTTTGTGTGAGATTATCAATCGCACTTTAATCAAAAATAAAGACGAGCGTTACCAAACGGCGAAGGATTTAAAAAACGATTTGCAGATGTTGCGGCAAGTTTCGACAACTTCGGGCGAAGCCTTTTCCGCATCGTTTGCGCCCACAAAATCGAAATCGGCGCGGTGGCTTTTTCTGCTTCTGATTCCGTTGGTTTTAGCGGCGGTTTATTTCGGCTTTTTCTACGGACATTCAGCGGTCAATCCGTTTCAAACCGTCAAATTCGACCGTTTAACGGCGCACAGTTTAACGATTACGGCGGCAATTTCGCCTGACGGAAAATTCGTCGTCTATGCCAAAGACGAAGGCGGAAAACAGAGTCTTTGGCTGCGGCAGACGAACATCGCGGGCGACACGCAAATCGCCCCGCCAAGCCAAATAAAATATAGATTTTTGACTCTTGCGCCCGATGGCGACAGCATCTATTTTGTCGCTGTTGAAGGCGAAAACACCGCGCCCTCGCTTTTTCAAATTTCGACCATCGGACGCAATCAACGAAAATTGATTGACGGCGTGAACAGCCAAATTTCTTTTGCTCCTGACGGCAAAAGTCTCGCTTTCGTGCGCGACACAGGAACGGAAGATAACCTGATAATCGCCGACATCAATGGCGGAAACGAGCGCGTTTTGGCAACCAGAAAAAATCCTGATGTTTATACGCAAGGCGTTTCGTGGTCGCCAGACGGCAAATTAATCGCCGTGGCAACGCTTCGGCGAAACACTCGTTATGCGGGCGGAATGGCAGTGGTTGATGTTGCAACGGGCGCGGAAAAACCGATTGCTTTGTCGGAAAAAGAAGTGATTATGATTAGCCACGTTGCTTGGGCAAAAGACGGCAAAGGCTTGATTTTCTGCCGCTACGTTTCGCCAACGGGCGAGCGGTATCAGCTTCAATATGCGACGTTTCCATCGGGCAAAATTCAAAATATCACCAATGATTTGACAAGCTACGAAGATTTGTCATTGACGGCAGACGGCAAGATTTTGGTTTCGACTCAGCGCGAATATTCGATGGGCATTTGGCTCACCGAAGAAGGTGATTTCACGAAAGCCGCGAAGGTTCAAACCAACACGGGACGTGATGACGGCGAACGCGGCATCGCTTGGACGGCGGACGGCAAAATCGTCTATGTTTCGAGCGAAAGTGAAGCCCAAAACATCTGGCGTGTTGACGCGGACGGCACAAATCAAAAACCCTTAACAAGCGGAAATCAATTCGGCAAAGTCTATCCGATGCTCGCCGCCGACACCGGCTTGATAACTTATCTGTCCGACCGCGAAAAAGGTTTATTTGTTTGGCAAATGGATTCCGAAGGGCAAAACGTGCGGCAGGTAAATAACGACGGAAATGCCTATTTTCCGGCTTCCGCCAACAAAGATTGGGTGGTCTATACAAGTCATCAAGGCGGCAAAAATCGCATCTTCAAAACCTCAGCAAACAGCGGTGGCGAGCCGATAAAATTAACCGAAACCGAATCATTTTTTCCCGTTATCTCGCCGAATGGAAAACAAGTCGCCTACATCGAACAGGAAAAAGGACAACCGCAAAAAATCTCCATAATCTCGATTGACGGCGGCAATCCGTTGAAATCTTTTGAACTGCCCGTCACTACAAAAACCGATGCCGGAATTGCTTGGAACAAAGAAGGAAATGCCGTCTTCTTCATCAACACACTCGGCACAATTTCCAACATTTGGCAACAAACTCTGGACGGCAAACCACCGAAACCTGTTACCGATTTCAAAGAATTCCAAATCACTGCGTTTGCACTAAATCCGCAAGGCACACGTTTCGCCGTCTCACGCGGTTCGCGCAATCGTGATGCGGTTTTGCTCAGAAATGTCCAATAAAACCTCGCCCCTAGCCTTCCGAATTAAGATTTTTCGTGCTTTTCGTTTATAATCGAAATCACGAGATTTACGAATTTTAGAAAAAATATAAAAATTTACATTATGCGTTTGAAAATAAACAGTTTAATTTTGACGTTGGCGATTTTGCTTTCGTCGTTTTCTCCGGCGTTTGCATACTTTAATGAAGGTATGTTCACGCCCGACCAAATTTTGAAATTGCCTTTGAAAAAGAAAGGTTTGAAAATCAGCCCGAATGAACTTTACAATCCGAACGGCGTTGATATTTCCGATGCAATTATTCGGCTTTCGATTGGCTGCACAGGCGAATTTGTTTCGCCGAAAGGTTTGATTTTAACCAATCATCACTGCGGTTTCGATGCTTTAGTTGCGGCTTCATCTGCCGGAAAAGATTATGGCAAAGACGGTTTCAAAGCCGATTCGATGGCAAATGAAATCGAAGCCCAAAATTACAGCATTTTTATCACGAACCGCGTCGAAGATGTTTCGGCAAAGATTAGAAAAGGCACGGAAAACTTGAGCGGCAAAGAACTTGCGGACGCGCTCAAGAAAAATGTCGAAATGCTCGAAGCCGAAGAAAATAAGAAGGTTGAAGCATCGGGCGCAAGGGTTCGGGTTCAATCCTTGAACAGCGGATATTATTTCTATCTTTATGAAACGATGGAGATTAAAGACATTCGCGTCGTTTATGCACCGCCGCAAAGCATCGGATTTTACGGCGGCGATCCTGATAATTTCGAGTGGTCGCGGCACACGGGCGATTTTACGTTTCTTCGCGCTTACGTTGCGCCCGACGGTAAATCGGCAACATATTCGCCGAACAATGTTCCCTACAAACCGAAGAAATTTTTAACGATGTCTTTGAACGGTTTGAAGGAGAATGATTTTACGTTTGTGATGGGTTATCCCGGAAGCACGACGCGCTATCGTGAGAGTCAATCGGTTGAATATTCGCAAACAACTAATTTTCCGTTTATCGCCGATTATTTGAGAAATTGGAGCAATGCGCTCGGAATGATTGGCGCAGAAGATGAAGAAAAGCGTGTTAAATTGCAGGGCGAAGTCGCCAGCATTGACAACGGCAGAAAGGCTTACGAAGGCGGCGTAACCGCAATGAAACGCTCGGACATCATCACGCAAAAACGTAATCAAGAAACTGCTTTTGCAAATTGGATTGCCGGAAGTCCGCAACTTCAAGCAAAATACGGCAAAGTTTTGGCTGACCTCAACCGCGTTTCCGCCGATTACTATAAAACCGGCAAACGCGACCGCGTTCTTCGCACGTTCCCGAATCCGGGCAACACACCGATTTTCGGGCAAATTTACACAGCAGTTCTTAACGCGCAAGCCGGAAAAACTTTGACGAACGATGAAAAAGTGAAGAAGCTCGCGGAAGTTACGGGCGTAATCAACAACCTTGAACCCGTTTTGGAACGCGAAATGTTGAAATATTTCCTCAAAGCCGTTGACGAGCTTCCCGCCGAACAGCGTTTTCAAACTGCCGACAAACTTTTCTCCGGTCAAAAAGGCAGCGCACGTCGCAAAGCGGAAGAAGCCTTTGCCGTTTCAATCGCCGAAAACAAAGATTTTGACACGACCGACGAATTGATGGCACTTTATTCGATGTCCCTCGATGATATGAAGAAAAAATATCCGAGTGTTGTCGAATTCGCGCTCGGTTTGGCACAAGCGCGAAATGAAATCAACGTCAGAACCGGTAAATTCGGTGCGGAAATTGACGGGCTTCGTCTGCTTTATCAACAAGGAATGGCGGAAATGAATAAATCTACGCCTTATCCCGATGCTAATTCGACGCTTCGTTTTACTTACGGCTATGTCAAAGGTTATTCGCCGCGTGAAGCCGTGATTTATACGCCTTTTACAACGCTGAAAGGTGTGCTTGAAAAAGACACGGGCGTTTTTCCGTTTGATAATCCGCAGAAATTGCGCGATTTGCAAAACGCTAAAGACTTCGGCAGATACGGCGTGGGCGACAGCGTTCCCGTCAACTTCTTGGCGACAACCGACATCATCGGCGGAAATTCCGGCAGTCCGATTATGAACGCTTACGGCGAACAAGTCGGCATCGTTTTCGACGGCAATTATGAAGGTTTGGGCAACGATATTTTCTATGATGGAAACTACGGCAGAACCATCGCCGTTGACATTCGCTTCGTTCTTTTCGTTACCGAAAAATTCGCCGGCGCGAAATGGATTGTTGACGAAATGACCGTCAAAGGCGGCGCGAAAGTTAAAGCCGCAGGGAAGTAAGAAGAAGAGGAGAAGGGGAGAAGAGGAGATTGTTTTGTCTCCCTTTCTCCCCTTCTCCTCTTCTCCCCTTCTTCTTCCTACCCCGTGATGGTTGCCGAAACCGTCTCGCTCCACGCGGAAGCCGAGCCGTCGCGCATTCGCCAGCGCATTAGATAATGAGCGGTTTGTCCGACATCTGCGCCTTCAAATTCGGCGACATATTTAGCTTTTGAACAAACTGTCAGATAGCGGCATTCGGTTTCGTCTGCGGGCGGTTCGCCGCCGATTTTGATGAAGATTTCGCATCCGATTGAGCCTCGCGGTTTGCGTTTTACATCGGGCGCGGCTTCGTCCGCGAGATAAATCGTGTGCCGAAAACGCTCGCTCGTGTCAATTCTCGCGGACGGGCGCGTCGCCGTCGAAAGCCGATCCGCTTGTGCTGTAACTCCAACCAACGCAAGTTCCGCTTTTGAAGCACCGAGAGCGCGAAGTTTCCGTGCCACGCTCCGCAGAGTTTTCTTCGTTTTCCCGACGCTCGCGTCCTTTTTTTTCCGCATCGAACGCGCCGCCGCCTTCGCCGCCAGATGATTCGGCAAATCAGTCGTCAAAGTGTCGGTGTCCGCGTCCAATTCATCCAAAACCGCCGCCGCCAAAGCCGATGATACGGAAACTTCCGCGACCTTTTCTCGCATCAATTTCGCTTTCTGCAATATCTCGCTATCGCTCAAACCGGTCAAAAAATCAGGCATCTCTACATTCTCCGTTGTCTAAAAATCAAATTCCACGCGGGAATAATTAAAGTTTTCTGTGGGAATAATAAAGTATTCTATAGAATTATTAAAGTATTCTGTAGAATTTTTTTATTATTCTATCGAATAATTTAAGTATTCTGTAGAATATTTTAATTATTCTGTAGAAATTTAAAAGTATTCTGTGGGATTTTTTTATTATTCTGTGGGAATTTAAAAGTATTCTGTGGGATTTTTTTATTTTCCCCAAAATAAAAGTAAAATTTCCGGCTTTGCCTCAAAAACATGACTTACAAGGGCAGAAACACGACTGTTAAGGAGTGTGTCAAA
>CAZJQP010000033.1:0-44151 GCA_964548225.1 uncultured Blastocatellaceae bacterium
CAGCTGGGAGAGCGCATGACTGGCAGTCATGAGGTCAGGGGTTCGATCCCCCTCGTCTCCACCAGAATTTTTTAGGCATCTTTCGAGATGTCTTTTTTATTTTAGAAATTTATTTTTTCGCTTGAGGAAATTTCTGTGCCGAGTTTTTGGATTGAATGTTTGTCCCAATTTTTATCATCGCGTTCGGGGAAATCGGTGCGAAAATGTCCGCCACGTGATTCTTCGCGCCAGAGTGCGCTACTAGCAACCAACTTTGCCAAGCTGACGAAATTGCGCGAAGACGCGGAAAGATTTGCTTGGGAAATTTGTTCAAATTCCTTCAAAGCGCGTTGCAAAGAATCTTTATCGCGCAGAATTCCAACTCGTTCCCACATTACGCGCTTGACGCGCTTTTTTACGGCAGTGGAAATTTCAGAAGATTGGTCTTTGGTTTTTGGTTTTCGGTTTTCGGTTTCGTAATTCGTAATTTGTAATTCGTAATTGTCGGAAATTGCCGCTTCTCCGGCTCGTGCGCCGAAAACCAAGCCTTCGAGAAGTGAATTCGATGCCAGACGATTTGCGCCGTGAACGCCTGTGCAAGTAACTTCACCTGCGGCATATAAACCTTTTAAAGTGCTTCGTCCGTGCAAATCCGTGCGGATTCCGCCCATACAATAATGCGATGCGGGCGAAACGGGTAGCAAATTTTTAGCAATGTTTAAGTCGTAAAATTTGCAGGTTTCATAGATTTTCGGGAATCTTTCGCGTAAAAACTCTTCGCTCATTGCAGTCATATCAAGAAAAACATTGCGCGTTCCGGTTCTTCTCATTTCGGCGACAATCGAGCGCGAAACAATATCTCTTGGTGCAAGCTCAAGGCGTTCATCATAATTTCCCATAAATCGTTCGCCTTGTGAATTTCGCAAAATTCCGCCTTCGCCGCGCATTGCTTCGCTCAATAAAAATCGTGGCGCGTTTTCAATGTTCAAAGCGGTCGGATGAAATTGGACAAATTCCATATCAGCCATTTCCGCGCCTGCAAAATAAGCCATCGCCATTCCGTCGCCGGTTGCAACCGGTGGATTTGTTGTGTGTTGATAAAGTTGTCCTGCACCGCCGGTGCATAAAATTACGGCTTTAGCGAAAATTTCACGCGGAGCGCGAAGAATCGGATCGAGAAACCGCACACCAACGCATCTGCCGTCTGCTACCAAAAGACTTTCCGTATTCGCAAACGGCATCAAAACAATCGTTTTTTCTTGTCTTGCTCTGGCAATCAAAGCGCGGACGATTTCCTTTCCGGTCGAATCACCGTGGGCGTGTAAAATTCTCCGTCTTGAATGTGCGGCTTCTTGCGTAAAAACCAAATTTCCGCCGTCGCGGTCAAATTCCGTTCCCCATTCGATAAGTTGTTTGATGTATTTCGTGCCTTCGGTAACAAGCGTTTCAACCGCTGCGACATCGCAAAGTCCTGCGCCCGCAATGAGCGTGTCTTCTTCGTGAAGTTCAGCGTTATCGTCGTCGGACAAAACAACCGCTACGCCGCCTTGCGCATATTCGGTGTTTGATTCCGACGCTTTGTCCTTCGTCAAAACCGTAACCCGTGCGCCCGATTTTGCCAATTCAATCGAAGCCCGAAGTCCCGCCACGCCGCTGCCGATTACGATAAAATCAGTTTCCAATGCCATTAACAAAAATGTAGCAAATTATTGTGAGAAAAGGAAAAAGCCCGTCTGAAAATTCAGACGGGCTTTTCAGTTATTTTTCGGTCATTTCATTTCTAATCGGTTTTCCGCCGTTTGCTTCTTGCGCGGCTTGCACTGCCTCCGCTAATTTTCCTTTCGGAACCGTGCCGCGAAGTGTCATCGGCGTGGTCGAACCATCAACCGTAATATCATAAAACCCTTTTATTAACATCGCGTTTTGAACTTTTTGAACCATTTCATAATTAGAAATTTTATTAGAGTCTTCTTGCTTTTTAATTTGCTCTGTCGAGGCAATATTTTTTACTTGCGGCGGTTCAAAAGTTTGTATTTCTTTTATGAATAAAATGATGCTTTCGTCCGTATCTTTGCGCTGAACTTTTATTGCAAAAATTGCGTCGCCTTCTCCATAGCGAACAACTCGCGCAAGAAAAATATTTCCTACCGAAACGGAAACTTTATATTTAAATGTCAGATTGCTTGAAATATATTCACTTTTTGCATCTTTAACTTCTGTCGGCGGCTGATATTTGGCAAGTGCGATGACTTCACGGTTTTGTTCATCTATTAATTCAAATTGTGTTCTGCCGATATTAGCAATAAATCCGAGATTTTTTTCTTCTTTAACAAATTCGAGTGTGCCGTTTTTATACTCGATTCGAGGAGCAAAATAAAAACGTGCTACTTGGTCAAATACATAAATCGAACCGCCAGTGTTGTTTTCTATTAAATCATCTATTGATTTATCGGGAAAAAGCCTAACTGCTGTTGCGCCGATTTTATCAGCTTCCGCTTTGTCTTCATCGCTGACAGAAAGAATTTCATTACTAATTTCATCTTGACGCTCCTGCATTTGGTCAAGTTGTTTCTGCATCTGTTCGATTTTTGAATCAAGATTACGCATTTCTTCAATTTTCTCCCGGCGTGATTGTTCTTGAGCGAAGATTGCAACTGAAAAAATGAAAAGCAGAATCGAGAATTTGAGAAAAAATTTCATAAAAACCTCCGAAATAAAAAAGCGTTCTGAAACATTTGCTAAAGGCAAACATATCAGAACGCTTTGATAAAAAGCAACAAAAATTATTATCCTTGCGGAATGGTTAATTCTTGTCCCGGGAAAATTTTATCGGGATTGTCGAGTTTGTCGCGGTTGGCTTCGAAGATGTCGTTCCAGCTCACGCCGTATTTCGCACCGATTTTGCTCAGGTTGTCGCCCGATTGAACCGTGTAAGTGTTCGACGCGGCTTCAGGAGCAGTAACGTCCAAAACCAAATCGCCAGAACGGTAATCGGGGTCGAGTCTGCCGTATTCGTCCCAGAGCATCTGTTTGATGTCTGCACTAGGCGCACTGCCTTCGATTTTGATAAACCCTTCGCCTTCGGTGATGTTTAATCCCGAAATTCCCGCACCGTTCGCCATGTCAATCAACGATTGATATTTTTCTTGTAAAGACATTTTAATTTCCTCCTATTGTCTCAGACTATTTTTCGGTTAATTCGCTCTTGACGGGTTTGCCGCCGTTGGCTTCTTGTGCCGCTTGAACTGCTTCCGCCATCTTTCCTTTAGGAACTGAGCCGCGAAGTGTCGCCGGAGTTGTTGCAACGTCAACCGTTACGTCTTTGAAACCTTTTGCTTTCAAAGCGTCTTCGATTTTCGATTTCAAATTCGGATCGGTCTTCGGTGCTTCGTTCGTTACGGGAACAGGGGTCGGCTTGTTCGCATTTGCATTCGCATTCGCATTATTCGAATTCGTATTGCTTCCGCCGCCGCACGCCGAGATAAATAAAAGACTTGCTAAACCAAGTGTTCCTAATAATTTAATTTTCATTAATTTCCTCCTGAAAATCCTATCTTCTTATTTTTATTTTTTGATAAAGGCGCAGATTTCTCCAACAGCCCTTATAAATTTTTATACTAAAAATTCAGACGTATATTATCTATAAAAATTTACTAATGCAAGCCGAAAAATTCAAAATTTTGTGTTTTTTTACAAAAAAACTTCTTCGACAATTTTTTTGGCAAGCTCAAACGAGTTAAGTTCAGGTTTTACAATAAAATGCCAATCTGCCAGACAATAATATTTTTCGCGTTCTTGAAAGAGTTTTTGAGCGTTTCGTTTGTTTTTGGCGATTGGTCGTTCGCGTTTTGAATGTTTTATGTTTTGCCAGCAGTGTTCGAAACTCGATTCGAGCCAGATAACGGTGCAATCGGTTTCGCGGATAATTTTGCGATTTTCTTCCAAAGTCCACGCGCCGCCACCAAGCGCGATGATGCGCGTTCCGCTTTGCAAGATTTTTTGTAGATTTTCGGTTTCAATTTCACGAAAACGCGCTTCGCCGTCCGAATTGATAATGTCGGCAATCGTCCGTTTTTCTACACTTTCAATAACTGCGTCCAAATCCAGCTTTTCGCATTTCAGCAAATACGACAAATGCCGCGCGACGGTTGATTTGCCAACGCCCATAAAGCCGGTTAAGATTATGCGTTTTTCGTGATTCATTAAGATTTTTGCCTGCGAAACATACGAAAACAACGAAAAAAGGAATTTTTTTGTTTTACTTTTCGCGTGTTTCGTATGCTTTGCAGGCAAATTATTTCTTTACATTTTCTAAAATCTGAAAAAATTCGGGAAACGAAACCGCCGCCGATTCTGCACCGTTGATTTCGGTTTCGCCTGTTGCGAAAAGCGCGGCAACGGCAAAAGCCATCGCAATTCGATGATCGCCGAAGCTGTCAATCGTTGCACCTTTTAGATTCGACTTTTCAACGCGAAAACCGTCATCGAATTCTTCGACTTTTGCATTCATTCGCCTTAAATTTTCGACAACTGCCGCAATTCTGTCCGATTCTTTAACGCGCAATTCCTGTGCGCCGCGAATTTCCAAACCGCCCTCGATTTGCGTTCCGAAAATCGCCAAGACCGGAATTTCATCAATTAAATTAGCAATAATTTTTCCGTCTAAAAGATTGACGTTTGATTTCAGCATCAGATTTTGATGACCTTTTACGCAAATATCGCCAACAATTTCGCCGGAAACTTCTTTTTTGTTTGAAATTTTAATATTCGCGCCGAAATTTACCAAAACTTCTAAAATCGCCGTTCGCGTCGGATTCAAACCGACATTTTCTATATAAATCTCCGAATCTTCCAAACACGCTGCTGCCACGAGAAAAAACGCCGCCGAAGAAATGTCCGAAGGAATTTGCAAATCCTTCGCGGTTAATTCGGCATTTCCCGAAACCGCGATTCGATTATCGGAAATTTTAAGATTCGCACCGAGAAAATTTAACATTTTTTCGGTATGATTGCGCGTCTGCGTCGGTTCGATGACGGAAGTTTCACCATCAGCGTTCAAACCTGCCAGCAAAATGCACGATTTTACTTGCGCCGAAGCCATCGGCAAATCGTAGGAAATTGCGCGAAGCGGATTTTTTCCGTAAATTTTAAGCGGCAGACAACTTTCATTTGATTCAACCTCTGCGCCCATCTGCGTTAAAGGCTCGATAATTCGGCGCATCGGGCGTTTCGACAAACTTTCGTCTCCGATTAAAATTGACTCGAAATTTTGCCCAGCCAAAATACCGGAAATTAATCGAACAGTCGTTCCCGAATTTCCGCAATCAAGCGGTTTTTCGCTTTTTTGAAAACCTTTTTTGCCTACACCTTTGATAAAAACCGTTGAGTTTTCCCGAAAAATTTCTACGCCTAATTGTTGCAAACATTGCAGCGTCGAAGCGCAATCCGCACTCGTCGCAAAATTTTCGATGTGCGTTTCGCCCGTTGCCATTGAAGCGAAAAGCGCGGCGCGATGCGAAATTGATTTATCGCCGGGCAAAACAATTTTTCCTTGCAAAGATTTTGCAGGCTTGATTTTCATAGACAAATTGCTGAAGTCCGCACAAAGTAAGGGCGAAATAATCAATTTTTAAATACTGCAAATTGATAATAACAAAACAACCAATAGAGCGAAAGACACGCTTACTTCGTGCGCGTTTCTGCAATAAACCATTTGCTTTTTTTACATAAACTATGCCAAAATCTTAAACTTATTAAAGATAAACTCGATGACGGAGAAAGCAATCGAACTCAAACTGCCAAGCAGACTCGAATCAATAGACGAAGCCGTTACGCAAGCGGTCAAATTCGCTTCGGGCATCGGTTTGTCTGAAGAAGAACTTTACGCGATTGATATGGCAATGCGTGAATCGGTTGCCAATGCGGTCAAACACGGTAATCTTTTAGATGAAACAAAGCCGGTCGTCATAGCGTTAAGCGATTCGGTAAAAGGTTTTGAAGTTTCGGTGCGCGATTTCGGCAAAGGTTTCGATGTTGACGAAATTCCCGATCCGACAAATCCCGAAAATCTTTTAAAGGCAACGGGACGCGGAATTCTTTTTATCCGAACTTTTATGGATGAAGTCGAATGGACAAATCATTCGGAAGGCGGAACAATTATTAAAATGCTCAAAAAGCACTAAAAGTGGAAAAGTTTAAAAGTGAAAAAGGGGAAAAGTTTAAAGGTTTGTAAAGTAGAAAAGTGAAAAAGAAGGTTGAGTGTTTTGAAGATTTATTTATTTGGCAGAAAGCGGTTGAATTTGCAAAAGAGATTTATCTAATTACTGAAAATAAAGGGCTGAAAAGTGATTTTGGATTGAAAGGACAAATACGCGATGCGGCGGTTTCGATTTCGAGCAACATTGGTGAAGGATTTGAACGTCGCTCGCGCAAAGAATATTTAAACTTCTTGAATTATGCGAAAGGCTCGGCTGGAGAAGTCCGAAGCCAATTATATGTAGCTTTTTTAGTTAATTATATTGAAAAATCGGAACTTGATGAATTACGCGAAAAAGCTAAATTTATAAGCGGTTCGATTATGAATCACATAAATTCAATCAAAATCGCCGAAGAGTGAAAACTTTTTCACATTTTCACATTTTCACTTTTAAACTTTACAATGCTAAAATTTGCAATCGAACTTTTTTAATTATACTTTAGGAGATAACAATGGCTGAACTTAATATTTCTGAACGCCAAGCAGGCGACGTAACAATTCTCGATATGGACGGCAAAGTAACACTCGGCGAAGGCAGTGTCGCGCTTCGCAGTGCGATTCGCCGGCTTCTTGGCGAAGGCAAAAACAAGATTCTTTTGAACTTGGGCAGTGTTGCTTACGTTGATTCGAGCGGCATCGGTGAATTGGTTTCGAGCTTTACGGCGGTCAACAAAGAAGGTGGAACACTGAAACTTTTGAATTTAACGCAAAAAATTCAAGACCTTTTGGCGATTACTAAACTTTTGACTGTTTTCGAAGTTTTTGAAAACGAAGGCGATGCGCTTTCGAGTTTCTAAAATAATTTGAATTTTTAACACTCAGGTTTCAAATTTTGCGTTTCCCGCGCGAGGTTTGAAACCTGAATTTGTTTCGGCAAAAAGGCATCTTAACCCGCCGAAAAAGCATCTTTAAAAATAGAAAGACGCAAAATATGCAGGAAAATTCTAATGTTATTCCCCTGAAATTTCTTCGGATGTTTTACGTCTTTCAATTATAATTTGGATTTTGGTTTTTGGACTTTGGTTTTTGAAAATCGAATCATATATCCGATGTTTCAAGCTATCAAAGTCCAAAAACCAAAATCCAAAGACCAAAATCCATAATGAAAAAAGTTTTATTTTTACTTTTAATTTTCGTTTTTGCGCTTCCGGCGTTTGCTCAAACCGTCAAAACGCAAGGCTTTCAGCTTCCGCAATTCGGCGTAAGGCTCGAACCCGATAAACGCTTAATGACGGTTCTCGCCGCACTCGAAGCCGCCGGCTTAGAAACGCCTCTGGCGAAAAAAGGAACGGAATTTCGTCAACGATTACGGACTGATTTGAAAGGTTTAAATCCCGATTTAATCCAACGAATGCAGGCTTTTATCAAGCAGTTCAAGAATCGTTATCCGAATAAAACGGACGATGAAATAATCGCGCCGTTTATTTCGATGTCTTATACTTTGTCGCCTGTGCCGGATTTGGCAGAGCCTGTGCGTTCATCCGATTTGCCGGGAAATGTTTTGGACGTGCTTGATTTTTCGCCGTTTGTGCGCGAATTTTACCGCACTTCGACCTTCAAAAATAATCTTGATTCATACATCAAAGATTACGAAACGGCGAGTATTCCGATGCGTAAATCAACCGAAGAAATGGTGCGCGAATTGCTTGATTATCTGCATACCAAACCGCAACTTACATTTGGCGAAAAATTTGTTGTCGAAACGAAAGTCAAAGGTAAAACAGTCAAAACTACCGAAACGCGCCAACGCGAACGCCGATTTTTTATTGTCCCCGAACTGCTTGCCCCGAAAGGCGCGGTTACGTTCGTAAATGCCGGTGATGATTACTACGCGATTGTGCCGCCCGAAGTTGATTTGGGAAAATCGGAAGTTCGTCGTGCTTATCTGCATTTCGTTCTCGATCCGCTGATTTTGGCGAATTCAAAGGAAGTTTTAGGTTTCAAAGAAGGCATCAGAGCATTATTGGACGAACGCCGCAAAACTAACCCGGATATTTCGCCCGATATTTTTCTGGCAGTTTCGCGTTCGCTCGTATCGGCGGTTGATGCGCGTCAAATTGAATATCAAAAAGTCAGATTGGCAACATCGCAAGCGCGTCAAAAAATTGATTTGATGAAAACTGATGAAGAAAAACGCGCTGTTTCCAACGAATTAAACGAACTCAAACAATCTTTCTCGGACGAAACCGCTTTACAATTATCGCAATCGTATGAAAGCGGCGCGGTTTTGGCGTTTTATTTTGCCACACAGCTTAAAGGCACGGAAGAATCGGGCTTTGATATTGCAAGTTCTTTGCGCGACACTATTTTGTCGCTCGTGCCGTCGAAAGAAATGACTCGATTGGCAGAAAATGCCGACGCACGCAACCGCGCACTTGAAAACCGTAAAAAAACAACTGTCGTATCAAGAGTCATCGAAAATCCCGTAACAGTTAAACTTTTGGAAATTGACCAAACAATCACGGCGAAAAATTACGCGCAAGCCGATATAGAACTTAAGAAGATGCTCGTCGAATATCCGACCGAATCACCGCGAATTTATTACGCGCTCGGACGACTTGCGAGTCTTTCCGCCGAAAATTTGCCAAAAGAACAGGAAGAAAAACGCAATCAAAAACTGCTCGAAGCAAAAGCCGCTTACACCAATGTGCTTCGCACGGCAACGGAAACAACCGATTTAGCCTTGATTTCGCTGGCATATATGAATTTAGGCAGAATTTACGAATTTTACGACCAAACCGAATACGCGCTGAAAATTTACGATAAAGTTATCGAAATCGGCGACGTTTCCGGCGGCGCATTCGCCGAAGCAATGGAAGCTAAAGCACGTTTGTCGAAAAAATAAAGAAATGTTTTTTATCCACAGATGAAGAAAATAAACACAGATGTTTTTTGATTTTATCTGTGTTTATTTTCTTCATCTGTGGATAATTTTTTAGAGTAAAAACTATGAAATTCACGATTTTTTTTATAATTCTGCTTTTTGCCGTTAATGTTTTCGCGCAAAAAATCGTTACGAACCCGACGCAGGAAGATACGTTTTTTATTCCGAATGTTACGGTTATTCCCGAAAAAGAATGGGGTGTGATGATTGATTTTCTAAAAAAAGAAAATTGGGACAGCGCAGCTTTTTACACTTCGGGATTGTTGCGTCGGTTAAAAACCGATAATGACAAAAAGCAAATTGCCCAGCTTCGATATTTGTATCTTTTTTCGCTTGCCGGAAAGATTATGAAATTTCACGAAGCCGGAAAAACCGTCGAAAAGGAAAATGCTTGGGCAGAAATGGATAAAGCCGTTACTGAATTCACCGGCAAAGAATTTATTTTGCCTGCCCGCGAATATCGAAGCATCTGCGACAAAAATTTGAATTTCATCTGCCCTGTTGCGGGCAACGACAAAGCCTTTCGCACCGCCGCAACCAATAAAGAAGCGACAACGATTCATTCTTTCGATTACGTTGTTTTCGATAAAACCGTAGATTTAAAGCAATTCGCCGATAAACAAATTTTCTTGGGCGGAACACTCAAACGAGTCGAATTTAACGAAGATTTGAACGAACCATGGATAATGTATCTGATTTTTGAAAAAGGTTTTGTGCGCGTGGTTGTCGAAGAATAAAAGATTACCAGCGGGCAAAAACTTTCATTAATAATCGCAAACGTCTGCCGCCATTTCACGCGGTTGGAGATTGTTGCTCATAATAATTCGGGCGCAACCGTTCCAACGCAAAATTACGTCATCATTTCCGGCAGGGCGAATCTTTTCGGCTTTTGCGAACCAATCCATCGCTTGCACAAAAAAATCATATGCGGCGTTTTCCGAGCCGGGCATTTTTTTGTTGAGCGACGCTTTCGCACGGCGTTCATAGACAATTCCCGTGTAATATGCGCGTTCGTATTCGTCCGTAATTTGCGCCAAATAATCTTTGATTTGCGAATCGCCGATGGCGTAATCTTTCCCGAATCGGTCGCTCATCGCCAAAACAATCGTAATCAGCGCGTCTTGATTTTCAGCATCAACCTGCAAAACATCCAGACAAATACTCTGCGCCGCGCCCGGTTCGTTTAACAAACGATAATGTTTTGCGCGTTCAAGTGCCGCCGGAATCGCTTCTTTGTGTAAAGTTTTTAGTTCAAACATATATTTATAGCAATCAGCAATCATCAATCAGTGGTCAGTGTTTTTTTCTGATTGCTGACCGCTGATTACTGATTGCTGATTTATTTTTTACGGAATAATTTCAAAAATTTCGTTACAGGGTCGTAGAATTCATCAACGACGCGCTCTTTCAAAGGAATAATCGCGTTGTCGGTGATTTTGATTTCTTCGGGACAAACCTTTGTGCAACATTTGGTGATGTTGCAATAACCGATGTTGCCGTCGTCCTTCAAATCTTTCAGACGATTTTCGGTGTCGAGCGGATTCATCTCTAAATTTGCCGCATAAACCAGAAACCGCGGACCGATAAATTCTTCGTGTTTATGATGGTCGCGCAAGACGTGGCAAACATCTTGGCACAAGAAACATTCGATACATTTGCGAAATTCCTGCACGCGGTCAATGTCGCCTTGCTGCATTCGCCAAGTTCCGTCGTCGGCATCAGGCGTGCGCGGTTTGAATTTTTTGATGCGTTTTTTGACTTCGTAATTCCACGAAACGTCCGTTACCAAATCCTTCTTGAGCGGAAAAGCCTTCATTGGCTCGACCGTTATCGGCTCGTCCGTCGAAAGCGTGTTCATCCTCGTCATACACATCAATTTCGGATTGCCGTTAATCTCCGCCGAACACGAACCGCATTTGCCCGCCTTGCAATTCCAACGACACGCCAAATCGCCCGCCTGCTCGCCCTGAATCTGCAAAACCGCGTCCAAGACAACCATTCCCTCGGAAATTTCCGTGTCGTAAGACTTAAACTCGCCACCGTCGGAGTTGCCGCGCCAGATTTTGAATGTTGCTTTTGCCATAATTTTTCAACTGATTTCGATAATTTTCTCGCCGCTTTCGAGAAAATTTATCGCGTCCTGCAAAGTCTTTGACAAGATAATTTTCAGATTCGCGTTTGAAGTATTTCCGCACGTCAGCCAGATAATTTTCGGCGGCGCGTCCAGTCTTTCGAGAAGCGCGACAAAATCGCTGTCTTTGGTCATCACCACCGCATCTGCCTTTTTCGCCGCTTCAAAAATCTCCAAATCTTCCGCATCGCGCAAACCCAAATCGCGCAAGGCAAACGCCTCGACATCGAAATTATTTTCAATCCAAAAAGCGATTGCCGGAGAAAGTTGTGCGTCAGTCCAAATCGTCATCAGGCGGCAATTAAAACAGCGTGATTAAGTTTTCGCGCCGCGTATTGCAGACACGCCTGCAAATCTTCAAATTCAAGGTCGGGCATTTCTTCGAGAATTTGTTCGGCAGAAAGTCCGGCGGCATACAAATCCAAAACATCGGTTACGCGAATCCGCATTCCGCGAACACACGGACGACCGCCGCATTGTTTTGGATTGACGGTAATTCTATTTGATAAATTTTGTGTTGTCATAACCTAATTTTCACACAAGCCACTGCAAACTTCAACGATTTTTATGTTTTGAGTCCCGCCTTTAGGCGGCTTTTGTCCGCCAGCGAAGCGCGGCGGAAAACCTGCTGAAGCAGGGACTCAAAACTTTCTAAAAATAATTTTGTCCATTTACTTAGGTTCGATTCTTAAACACTCTCTAAGACTCAATAGTTATCTCTGTTCCACAAAATGGACAGAAACGAATAGGAGTTAAACCATAAGTTTTCTTATTGCTAAAAATATTATTATTTTGTTTGAGCTGACAGATATTAACCCTTTTATTACGTATCGGTTCATCGCTAATATCGCCATATCTGATAAGATTTTCGTTAAAAGCATAATGCATGCTATCACAACACATTGTTACATATCCGCCAGAAACTTTCATATTTTTTAGTGTCTCCAATTTTTAGATTTGTTTTTCTATACATCTGAAAACTTTTAACCCATCTCTTCGATAATTTGTTTCAATTCGTCCGGCATTTCAGGAATCGGCACGGAACTGATTTCCATTTCGCCGTTTGTGCCTTTTTTGACGGAGAAATTTATCGTGCCGAACTGTTTTTCTTTGTTCGGATAATCTTCCCGAAAATGTCCGCCGCGCGATTCTTTGCGTTCGATTGCGGCGAGCGTGATTGCTTCGGAAACATTCAAAAGATTGTGCATATCGAGCGCGGTGTGCCAGCTTGGGTTGAAATCAATATTGCCCGTCGCGCTGACGTTTTCGAGGCGTTTTTTTAGTTCTCGGACGCTCGTTAAAGCCGTCTGCATTTCGTCTTCGTTGCGGACGATGCCGACATTTAACTGCATCAAATCTTGCAATTCTTTTTGTAGTTGAAACGGATTTTCGCCGCCGTCGCGTTCAAACGGCGATAAAGCCCATTTCGCTTTTTCGGCGATTTGCTCGTTATCAATCGTTCCGTGCGCGTTTTCCTGTGCAAATTTTGCGGCGTATTCTCCGGCGCGTTTACCGAAAACGATTAAATCCGAAAGCGAATTTCCGCCGAGACGGTTTGCGCCGTTGATTCCGGCGGCGCATTCGCCTGCCGCAAAAAGTCCGGGCAAGGTC
The DNA here is from genome assembly GCA_964548225.1 of uncultured Blastocatellaceae bacterium. Classification (GTDB taxonomy): domain Bacteria; phylum Acidobacteriota; class Blastocatellia; order Pyrinomonadales; family Pyrinomonadaceae; genus CALMEH01. Next base: position 12,862 of record CAZJQP010000033.1, read on the forward strand.
GAGGCTTGCGTGTCGGCATCAACGCGGATTCCGCCCATTATGTAATGCGTCGTCGGTCCGACTTCCATCGGTGTCGTCGTGATGTCCAAATCGGCTAACTGCTTGAATTGATGATACATACTCGGCAGTTTCTTTTTGATATGTTCGGGCGCGTTCGACATTTTTTCTTTGATCCAAGCGATGTCGAGATAAACGCCGCCGTTGGGCGTTCCGCGTCCGGCTTTGACTTCGCGCATAATGCAGCGGGCAACGTGGTCGCGTGTCAATAATTCGGGCGGACGGCGGGCGTTTTTGTCGCCTTGCGTGTATCGCCAGCCTTCTTCGGCGTTGTCGGCGGTTTGGTCTTTGTAATTGTCGGGAATGTCGTCGAACATAAAGCGTTTGCCTTCCGAATTTTTCAAAATTCCGCCTTCGCCGCGCACGCCTTCGGTAACGAGAATTCCTTTGACCGACGGCGGATAAACCATTCCGGTCGGGTGAAATTGCAGAAATTCCATATCAATCAATTCCGCGCCCGCGTCGTAAGCCAAAGAATGACCGTCGCCCGTGCCTTCCCAACTGTTGCTCGTGATTTTATAAGCGCGTCCGACTCCGCCCGTCGCCAAAATAACGGCTTTCGCTTTGAAAATTCTAAATCGTCCGTGTTCGCGCTCGTAAGCAAACGCGCCGATAACGCGCTCGCCGTCCTTCAAAAGCGAAATCACGGTAACTTCCATATAAACTTCGATGCCTTGATGAATGCCGTGATCTTGCAGTGTGCGAATCAGTTCCAAACCCGTTCTATCGCCGACGTGCGCGAGTCGCGGATAACGATGTCCGCCGAAATTTCTTTGCAGAATTTTGCCGTCTTTCGTCCTATCAAAAACTGCGCCCCAAGCCTCTAATTCACGAACTCGGTCAGGTGCTTCTTTGGCGTGAAGTTCAGCCATTCGCCAATTATTGATGTATTGCCCGCCGCGCATCGTGTCGGAAAAATGGACTTTCCAATTATCGCGGTCGTCAACATTCGCCATCGCCGCCGCCATTCCGCCTTCCGCCATCACCGTATGCGCTTTGCCGAGCAGAGATTTACAGACCAGCCCGACCGAAACGCCCGCCGCGCTTGATTCAATCGCCGCTCTTAAACCCGCGCCGCCCGCGCCGATTACGAGAACATCGTGTTCAAAAGTTTGATAATCCGCCATAAAATCAGAGAAAAATTTAACAAGATGAACAGGATGGACAAGATAAATTTGTTATTGGAAATTTAAGAATTATCCTGTAAATCCTGTCCATCCTGTTTGAATAATTCTGTGAAACTACTGTCTAAAAAAATCTAATATCCTTCCAAATTCCCATCGAAAGCATTCGCACATAAACATCGGAAAAGCCGACGACGAACAGACTGCACCACGCGAAAAGCATATGCCGTTTGTTGAGCGAACTGCAAGCATTATAAGCCGCGCATTGAAGCGGTTTGCTTGATAATTCGTCGCATCTGCCGCCGATTAAATGTCGCAAGGAATGACAGCTAAATGTATAACCGCCGAGAAAAAAGACATTTGCCGTCAAAATCAGAGAGCCGAGATTAACGTGAAACCCGTCGGCAAAACGAAATGCCTGAATCGCATCCCATGCCAAAAAGATTAAGAAAATCAACGCCAAATAAAGAAAATAACGATGAATATTTTGCAGAATCAGCGGAAATTTCCGCTCGCCGCGATAATCAGAACGCGGTTCGCCGACCGCACAACTTGGCGGGTCAGCCCAAAACGCTTTGTAATACGCGCCGCGATAATAATAGCAAGTGAAACGAAATCCGCCCGGTGCCCAAAGAATCAAAAGCGCGGGCGAAAACGGCAACCACGAAGGAATCCACGAAGGCGGTTTGCCGAAAAGCGCGTGCGGCGAGTTACCGAAAATTTCGGGCGAATAAAACGGCAAAAGATAATTTCCGAAATGATAATGTTCGCCCTGAAACGCCGCCCACGTCGAATAAATGATGAACGCCGAAAAGCACACAAACGTAACCAACGACGGCAGCCACCACGCGCCGCGCCGCATTGTTTCACCGAAAGAACGTCGGATAGGAAGACTTGTCGAAGACATAATTTGACTCTGCGAAAACCTCCGATACTTGCGAGAATTATGATAATTAAACTTTCTAATTACTTAACTTACAAATTATGAGTCTAATTTATTAAATTTGTCAATTTGCCCGAAAACGCCGCGAAAATTTTTATTGAAATGCTTGTTTTACATTTGCTAAAATTAGAAAAGACCAAACGAGTTTTGATGTTTCACGAACGCCAAAACTTCCCGTAAAATCTACCGATTTTTTCAAGAAGGATTTACAAAATATGAAACAACAGAAGTTTTTCCGCCCCGTATTATGCCTTGCGATGTTGGCAATTTTCGTTTTGAGTTTGCGGGCGCAAACCACGCCCGATTTGAGCGTTGCGGGTGTAAAACTGGGCGACCGCGATTCGGCAAAAGCGTTTTTGGAAGGTTATTCTTTTCGTCTTGACGAGCAAAATCGTCCGGTTTATATGTTTTTCAGCAAAAACGGTTGGGAAGTTTTGCGTCTTGTCGCACAAAGCGAAAAAGATGAGTATTTTATTACCGAAATCGAATTTTTTACCGTCGGACGAACTTATCAGGAAAGACATTACATTGCGGAAAAATTTGATTCTTTTGAAACTGAAAACGGCATCTTTTTGGGCTTGCGTCAATCAGCAACTTCTCTGCTTTTCGGCATTCCGAACAAAATTGGTCCGAAAGATTTAGTCAAAAAAAAAGGCGAGCCGAAATCGCGTGTCGAGAAGGATAAACGTGATATTTTGATTTATGAATCGAGCAAAATCGGCGCGGATAAGTTTAATTATTCAGCGAGTTACGAATTTTATAAAAGCACTTTGAAGAAAGTTTCGATGAAAATTTCGCGTTCGGAGTAACGCATTTATGTGTGTTGCGCTGTTCACTGCTGAAGCCGTAACTCTGAATCTAACTCAAAAACATTCGGCAAAGCAGTCCGCGCACCGAGTTCGCGGCATTTGAGCGCAGCAACGGCGTTTGCCATTCGTGCCGATGTTTCAACTGATTCGTTTTTCAATAAACCGTAAAGAAATCCAACACGAAACGCATCGCCCGCGCCGGTCGTGTCTTTACAGCCGTTTGGAACTTGAAAACCTTTTGTTTCGATAAATTCATCTTCGCAAAACATCAGCGAACCCGTTTCGCCCAACGTCATTCCGACAACCGCGCAGCCAAAACGCGCTTTTATTTCGCGCAAAGATTTTTTTTTATCCGAAATTCCGACAAGTCTTTCGGGAAATTCGGCGGACGAAATAAAAACATCAACGAGCGGCAATAATTCTTCAACGCCGTCGAAAATATTGTCAATATCAATCGAAACAATCGTGCCGTTTTGTTTCGCTTCACGCGCCATTGCGAGACAAGCGTGTGTGTCGTGCGGCGTGAAATGCAGAATTTTTCCGAGCGCGGCAGATTCGATTGGTGCGTCTGTTTCGGTATATGAAAGTTGTTTATCACGATGCCAAATTACAGTTCGTTCACCGCTTCGTTCGTCAATTACGATAAACGCGATTTGCGTTCGTGTGCCTTCGATTTTTTCGGCAAATTCAATATTCACGCCTTCATCAATCAAGGTTTGCAAACCGAATTCGCCCGCACTATCCGAACCGAAACGCCCGATGTAACAAGTTTTTGCGCCCAAACGCGCCAAACCGACCATCGTTGTTGCAATTTCGCCACCGGCGGCTTGGATATAATCGTTCAGCGCGATTTTTGAATTAAATTTAGGATACTCCGGCACAACGATTAAAAAATCTACCGCGTTTGTGCCAAATCCGACAACATCGAACTCTTTATTTTCAGGTAATTTCAGCGGAAATTGCATTTCAGGATTTTGATTTCGGACGATTTTTCAGGTAAAAAATATTAAAGCAATTTCAAGATTATACGATAAAAAAATCTGCAAAAAAAATTCACTTTAAAACCTTGCAAAAACGCTCCCGAAAAAGTTAGATTGACTTAAATACGTTTTGTTTAAAACGTAAAGAAATTATTTATAAAAAATATTATTTGGAGAATATAAAAAAATGCCGACAACAGTTTGCCCCGAATGTGCTGAAGAAGTTTATGTAGATGCCGAATCCGAGCAAGGAGACACTGTTTCCTGCGACGAATGCGGTATTGAGTTGGAAATCGTCGGGCTTGACCCGATTGAACTCGATATTTACGAGGAAAGCGGTTATGACGATTCCGATGAAGAAGAAGAATATGAATATTGAATAAGCGGAGAAAATGAGAGAAGTTTGTTCAAGATAAAATCACCTGCTCTCTTCTATTCCTTTTCTCCTCTTCTAAAATTTATATCCGCCGCGGTTCTGCTTTACCTGCAAGCCGGTGCGTGATTCGATGCGGATTTGATTAAATTTCCCGTCGCGGCGTTTTTCAGCGTCGGGATAAAATGCCAAAACGTAAGATGCGGTAATTTCTTCCGCCAAACTTTTGAACAAAGGCTCAAAATCTTTTTCGTTGGCGTAAAAAGCGCGTCCGCCGGTTTTGTCCAAAAGTCCGCTGGCTTCGAGCGGCGTGAGAAGCGGCTTTTTATCTTTTTGCAGACGCGAATACGACGGCAAAATCACCGAATAGACAACCGTTTCTGCTTCCTGTGCGCGTTCGATTACGGTTTTCGGCTTTACCGTGTCGCCAACGGGAAAACCGTCCGTAATCAAAATCACGGCGCGTTTCGGGATTTTCTGATTGATTGCCGGTGGCGATTTTTTCCGCAAAAGCCTGATAGCATCGTCAACCGCATCGTAAGCGTGTGTTGAAAGTCCTTCTTCATCACGCAAAATTTTCTCGAAAGTTTTTTCCAATTTTTCAGGGCGATTCGTGAAAGATTGCTGTAACTTAACTTCCATTCCGAAAGTCATCACCGCAAAATATGAATTATAATCAGCCAATCTTTGCACGAAGATTTGCATTGCATCGCGCAGTTTTATGAGTTCTTCGCGCGTCATACTTCCCGAAACATCCAGCGCAAAAACAATCGAAAGAGGGCGATTAGAGTCCGATTTTTTAAGTGGCTCAAAAAAATCTACTTTGCGTTCCACGCCATTTTCATAAACACGGAAATCTTCAGCCTTAAGCCCGCGCACAGGCTTGCCTTGTGCGTCCGTAACGCTGATTTCAAAAGGCACTAAATCAGTTTCGATACGAATTATGTTGTCAGAATTTTGTGCAGAAGCACTTGAGGAAAAAATCATCGAAACGACAAAGATTCCCGAAAAAAGTATTTTGCAGAATTTTGATTTGCTTGTGAACCCCATAAAAAAACTCTTGCCTGCCGCGAGTTATCTAGTGTATTATTAACAATTAGCGTTGTTTTTTACGCTTTTACTCGAAACTTAAACTCCGACAAATTCGATTATATTATCAAACAGCAAATTTGAGAAGAATTTTACTGCTCGGATTGCCTCCAAAAATGTCTCCTGTAATCGAAAAATTAAAACCAAAATTTTCAAATTGACCACTATTCATTCAAATTGAATTGTCATTTTGACCGAATTTTATTCGTAAAATATTGTTTCCGGGATTTAACTCAATAAAATCAAGATTTCCGATACTTCCTTTTTTGGCACGAAACTTGAAATGAAATTTTCGACTCAAATGTTTGAGTTTTAATAATGCTAAACAGTTTCCATTCATCCTACTCTCAAATCTCACTTTTGAAATAAAAATTAAAATGGACATAGAAAAACAAACAGGAAAATCTTTCTTTTCAGATTACGGCACTGCGGCACGAATCTTTTGGATTCTGACGCTTTTGGCGGCGGTAGTTTGTTTGGGTATTTCCATCTATTACTGTTTCGGATTTTCGGTTACTGAAATAGTTATTTTAGGCGGAAGTTTAGTGGTTGCCTTTTTTCTCAACAAGTATCAATACCGACTTCCGAATACACAGGCAATTATCTCAGCCAAAGAATTTATCGTTTTTTGGGGAATTATATGGCTCGGCGTTCCGGGCGGTGTTTTTATTGCGGTGTCAGCCTCACTGGCGCGTTACCACATTTCCACACAGCCTGAAAAACGCAAAGCCTTCAGCGGTTTCACAAATATTATTTCGGCATTTTCGGCAGGAAGTATTTTTTATTTTTTGCTGGAAAAAACAGCCGCATTTACATCTCTTTCAGTTAGTGAAAACACAGTCGGAATGCAATGGGTTGCCGTGTCTTTGGCGGTAGCGGTGGTAGCTCATTTTCTCATAAACTGTTTGTTACTCTCGCTTTTTCTAAAAATCGAAGCCGATTATTTGTTCACGGAACTCTGGAAAGATAATTTTCTCTGGACGCTGGGAAATTATTTTTTGAGCGCATTGGTTGCACTTGCGGCACACGCCATTTTTCTAAGTTTCGGCATTTCCTTCGGGCTTCTCGTTTTACCTGCGGTCGTGGCGGCGCATTTCGCATATGAAATTTATCTGAAACGTCTGGCACAAAAAACAAAGGAGATTTCCGAATCGAGTCGCATTCATTTGGCAACGGTCGAAGCTCTTGCCACAGCAATTGATGCCCGAGATCAAGTCGGTATCGGGCATGTTCGGCGAACGCAAATTTACGCCGTTGGAATGGGACGAATTTTGAATCTGACGGAAGGCGAAATCCAGGCTCTAAACACCGGTGCGTTGCTTCACGACATCGGCAAACTCGCCGTTCCCGATCATATTTTGAATAAACCCGGCAGATTAACACCAGCCGAACTCGAAAAAACGAAGATTCACGCTTCCGTCGGCGCGTCAATTTTGGAAAAAATCGAATTTCCCTATCCGGTTGTGCCGACCGTCAAATATCACCACGAAGCGTGGGATGGAAACGGCTATCCCGAAGGTTTGAAAAAAGAAGAAATTCCGCTGACTGCCAGAATTTTGTCGGTTGCTGATGCTTACGATACACTTCGCGGCGCACGTCCGTATCGCCCGCCGGTTTCGCGTGATGATGCCCGAAAGTTTCTCTTGAACGGTGCAGGCTCACAGTTTGATCCGCGAATTATTGACCTTTTTCTGCGAAATTTGCGTCATTTTGAAACCGAAATCGAAGCGCAAGGTTTGGCTTACAAATATGATACCGGAACAGAAAAGGAAGTTTCCCGAATCAGCGAAAATACTGAAAATCAAAGCTACGTTGATCAAATCAAACGCGCCAACCGTGAAGTCTTTACACTTTATGAATTGGCAAAAGTTTTCAGTTCTGCGCTTAATTTACAGCAAACTCTTTCACTTCTTTCGAGTAAAATCACCGAATTCGTGCCGTTTGATACTTGTGTGATTTATTTGGTAGAAGACGGAACGGAAGAAGCTCGCGCCGTTTTTGTAGAAGGCAGAAACGCAGGTGCGTTGCACGGCAAGCGTGTCAAAGCAGGTGAAGGCGCAACCGGATTTGTTTTGAAAAAACGCCAATCGGTGCATAATATCAATCCCGGACTCGATTTTTCATTTTCGCAACTCGATTTAGTCGAAGAATATTCGGCAATGGTTTCTTTACCTCTGATTACGGACGAAAAATTAATCGGCGCGGTTTCGCTTTATTCGTGCGAATTGGAAAATTACGAAGATGAACATTTACGGCTTCTTGAAACGGTTTCGCGCATTGCTTCGGACGCGATTTACAAATCAATGCAGCACGCCGCCAGCGAATCACGAGCCTTGACCGATCCGATGACCGGTTTGCCGAATGCAAGAAGTTTGCAAAATCAATTTGAAAAAGAATATGCGCGGGCGGCGAGAAACGGCAGTTCGTTCCAAGTTTTGATGCTTGATCTCGACGGCTTTAAAGCTGTCAATGATACTTTTGGGCATAAAACAGGCGACCTTTTGTTGAAAGAAATTTCAGCAGTGATGAGCGAACAGCTTCGTGATTACGATTTTCTGGCACGCTATGCCGGCGATGAATTTGTGGCGATTATTCCAGAAACCACCAAAGAAGAAATTAAAGATTTGTGCGAACGGATGGAACGCGCCGTGGAAAATTTCGCCTTGCCGGTTGACCACGAAAGAGAAGCCCGCGTTGGTGTAAGTCTGGGCGCGGCGTGTTTTCCGAATGACGGTGAAACGCTTGACCAACTGATTATTGCATCAGATAAGCAAATGTATTCGGTCAAAGCCGTCCGCAAACGCCAAAAAGCCGCCGAACTCGAAAAAACTCTCGAATTTGAAGATGACTCGCTTCCGATACCGATTCATATTGAAGAAAATCTTATCTACGAACTCGACGAAAGCCACATTATTTCATCGGCGATAAACTAAGAAACAAGGGACGAGGGACAAGGGACGAGAGGCAGAAATTTTCTAAAACGCATCTCTTGTCTCTCTTCCCTCGTCCCGCTTAAAAGGCTTGCGCGAAACGGAAATGGATTTGATTTTGGCGGAGTTGAAAAATCGCATTCGGCGCATTAACTTGCGGAATAAGAAATCGTGGCGGATTTAGTAAATATCCGTAATCAACCGCAAATTCGCCGCCGACGGGCGTTTTTATTCGGAAACCGAGTCCGATGGTATTTGTCCAAAGTGCGCGTAAATTTTGGCGGAAAACATCATTTGCCGAAATATCCGGCGGGTTAAAAATATCGCCAACGCGCCGAAAAACATTGCCGCCGTCATAAAACGGCACGGCGCGAATTTGCTTGGTTAAAGGAATTCTCGCTTCGAGATTAACAATTGCTAAACCGTTGCCGCCGAAAGGAATTGTAAAAGGATTCAAAAAAACTTGCTCACCTTGACTGTTGCGGAAAAATCCTTCCGGCACGACAACAACTCGCGGTCCGGCTGATTCAAATTCAAAACCGCGAATCGAAGTCGAACCGCCGGCAAAAAATCTTTCGCTTATTGGCAAAATTCCATCCAAATCGGGAAACTGTGCGGACGAAAATCTCTGACCTTTGGCAAAAACATTTGCCGCACCGAAAATAAATTGTCCGGCAAATGTCGTGTTTTTCAATTTCTTCACGGTGTAGAAATTTTTGAACAAAACTTGAAATTTATTAAAACCGATGTTCGCGCCCAAAATCGGCAAAGAAACATTGTATTCCGCCGTCAAAAACATTCCGCGTGTCGGATCGGAAGCATTATATCGGCAAGGTTCGAGAACATCGCCTTTGTTGATAATATCGAGCAAAGTATAGCTAATATTGCAATTTTCGCGCGTATCAAGCGCAAAATTCGCGCCGAAGCCCGAAATACGAATTTTTGAATCGGGGCGCAATAAATCACGAATTAACAAACTTTCGATATTAAAGAGCCGCACATCTTCAAAACGATACCGAAAAAACGCGATGCTTCGATATTTTTGGCTGATTGTGCGACTGGTTTCCAGATTTACGGTAAAACGGTTTATTGTCGGGCTTCCCGTGTTGCGCCCGAATTCATCAATCGGATTACTATTTTCATCAATGCGCTGAACAATTCCCAAAGTTCCCTTATCGAAAGTCGAACGGAAAAATCGCGTAACGGTTGAATCGCGCTGATATTGCGCTCTGAAAGTTATCGGCGAATAACGCAATGTGCCGTCGCGGTTTCTGCCATCCTTCAAAAATCGCGGATTAACGAAATCAATCTGTGCGAGTTGTTGCAAACGGCTGGCACGGACTTGTGCGCCGCCTTGCCAGAGATTTCCGAGCAGATTAAAGTGGCGAATATCGAAAAATCCGTTTGCGCCGATGTCGGTCGAAACGCCGCCGCCATAGGTTATAAGGCGCGGTTTTTTCTCTTCGACATTGATGATAATGTCGGCAAGCCGATTGTTGTTAATGTCCGTTCCGGCATTTTCGGTTTTGATTTGCACAAGATTAAAAGCATCTGAGCCGTAGAGATTTTGTTCACTCGAAAAAATATCTGCCGAACGCAGAAAACTTCCGCGTTTTAATGTGATTGCTTTGAAAATCGCGTCGCGTTTTGTCAATTCGTTGCCGTTTATCAAAATGCGATTGATAATAACGCGCTGACCTTCATTTTCGATTTTATAGACGATATTGACGAGTTCTTCGCTTGCCCCGTCGGGTTCTTTGATTTCTTCGATGGCGTAAGTAATTTTCGCATCGAAAAAACCTTCGTTCGAGTAAAATTCCGCCAATGCCCGAACGCCGTTTCGCGCCCGCGCCCGCGAGAGATTTTTTCCGACGAGTGTGGGAAGTTTTGAAATCAAAGTCGGCGCGGAAAAAGATTTATTGCCTTCAATTTTAACATTTTTGATGTTCGTCGGAATGCCTTCATTGATAACAAAAGTGATGATTAAATCTTCGCCGTTCGTTGAAACACCTTGCCGAATTGAAACTTCCGCGCCACGATAACCGAGTTCTCTCATCAAAGCACGAATCGTTTCGCGGTCTTTTGCTAAAGATTCGGTGCTTGTAAAACCGCGCCCGTAACCAAGAAACGGAATGATGCCGAAAATCGTCGCTTCTTCGGTTTCGAGAATGCTCGAAATTTCATCGGCAGTAAATTTGTCCGTGCCTTCGATGCGAACGCCTTTGAGTTTTAATTTACGATTCAGATCGGCAACATATTTAACTTCAACATTGCGATTCGCAAGCTCTGCGCCGCTCAGAGCCGAGCATAAAGTTTCGGTTTCGTTGACGGTTTCGCTCGCTTCGTTTTCCGTAAATTGCGGATTTACCGAGCAAATTGACGTAACTTCGGAGAAAAAATAACCTTGTTCCTGAAAATAATTTCTTAACCTGCGCGAACCTTCGACAATCGCAGAATAATCGAGCGTTCCTTCGCGCCGGATTGCCAAAAGTTTTCGCTGTGTGCCTTCGCCGATTTTCTCATCTTTGGCTTCGACCGTAACTTTGATTTTTGCGCCGACTTTGCCGGTTTGTTCGATGCTTATAGAGTTTTTATCGCTATCATAAATGGTGCGCTCTTCATTCAAAACCGGCGCGAGAAAATCTTGTTTCCGCAAGGCTTCGAGAATTTTTTCGCGGTCTTTTTCAAACTCTTCCCGCGAAAAAAGCTCGCCCGGCTGAAGTTTTAATTTACTGCGAATTTTTGCCGCATCAAAGCCTTCGATATTAATGTCGAAGCGTTCGATTTTGGCTTGCGCGTTCGGAACGACTTGAAAAATTACGACAATTTCAGTTTCGCTATTGACGGATTTTTGCAAAGGAGTAACGGTTGCTTTGAAAAATCCGCGTGTTTGCAAATAGGCTAGAATCAAATCGGCATTTCTCTGCAAAATTTGGTCGGTAACAGCCGTGCCTGCATTGAGAACATCAAGTTTTAGAAGCAATTCCTGTTCGGTAACTTTTTCGCCGACAGTTTCGCCGACTTCGATTATTATTTTTTCCGCCTGTTTTTTGCGTTTGATGATAAACAGCAGATTAACGCCGTTTGCCCCGTTTTCCGTCGCTTGAACCGTTACCGAAACGATTCGTCCCGAATCATAAAGAGCCTGCAAAGTTTCGCGCAAGCGCACGGCTGAATATTTTCCACCCAATACCGGCTTGATAATAGCCATAAATTGGTCGCTCGAAGATTGTTCGCGCCCGGTTTCTTCAAATTTTATTTCGATGTTCGAAATTAGCCGGTCTTCATATTTATTTTGTGAGAAGGCGGTTATGACAAGCGAAAGGCAAAAAGTAAAAAGTAAAAAAACTTCACTTACCTTTAACTTTTTGCTTTTTCCAATCATTTTTCTTTCCGATCCTTTTATTTTATGGTGAAACAATTTATCTTACTTAACCCCTTGTCAATTTTTTACTTTTTACCCTTAAAACCTTTTTCTCAGACGAATTTCAAAACTGAAAACGTTGCTGTCGCGTGTTACGTTGCTCAAAGCGCGTTGTTCATATTGTGCGACAAACGACAGGCGATTTGAAACGCGGTATTCAAGCGCGAGAACCTGATTTTGGTCGCTTGCCAGATTGGTCGAATACGTTATCAAAAGATTTCTGTTAATCTGTCTGCCGACTGTCAAACGTGCCGTCGGGTTTAATCTTTGCCCTGAAATTATCGGGTCAATTTCAAAACGATTTAAGCCGAAAAGTTTATCGGTTGCCTTGCTCAAAGGTTTATTGATAATCTGGTCAGCCAAAATTTCGGTTGCCGTGTTGATGCCCGATTGCGCCAAAGTCGGAATTCCGCCTTCGGTATTTGCAAGATTTCCCGTCGTTATCAGCGAAACAATGTCAGCTTGCGGCAAAGCCGGATTGGAAGTCAAAACCGCGTTGAGCGTATCGGTATTGCTCAAATCGCCGCTCAGATTGACCGTAACTTGATAACCGTTGATTTCCGATTCCGCCCGCAGATTGATAATCGGCTGAATCCCGGTTGCCCCCGGCGGAAAAAGAAGTTCGCCACGCTGAATGTCATAGCGGTCGTCGCGGTAAAAAAGAGTGCCGCTGTTGGCATTGATTCTGCCGGAAATTTGCGGATCTTCAACATCGCCTGTAACGCGCAAAGAAATTGAAGCCGTCAAATCGGCAATGTTATTGCGAACGACAAGCGCGTCGCGTCCTTCGACAATCATATCAATCTGCAAATCGCCGAAAAATGAATCCGTCGCACCACCCGGATTTTGTTCAATCGAACCTTCCCGTCGCCCGCCAATGATGTCTGCCAAATCAATATCTTCCGTGTAAAGACTACGTCGCGCATTGATTCTTCCCGAAATTATCGAAACAAGTTTATTCTCCGTATTGCGTCTGCCGCTGAATTCAAGTTTTGCGTCGCCCGTCGTCAAAAAATCTTTCGGCAAAGGAACGGTTACGTTTGCGCCTTCTAAATCAAAACGAAACGCTTGTAATTTTAAATTATCGGTCAGAGCCGCACCACCCGAAATGGAAACTTTCCCGCCGCCTAAGAATCCGTTCAAACCGTCAATTTGCACTTGATTGGAACTGAACAAAACGCGCCCGCCCGAAATTCGTTCAATCGAAAGACGCTGTGAACCGACAAAAGCCGCAAATGAAGCACCTTGTGGAATAGCCGAACCGTTCAAACGCGCCGTCTGATTCGTTCCCGTCAAGCGCACATCGAGATTTGCCAAACCGGAAAAGAAATAGTTAGGCGAAATAGCGTTCAAAATTCTCAGATTCACCGCTCCGGCAATGACCAAATTATTTACCGCATCATTTCTCAAAGCCTTCGCACCGCTGATCGTCAAATTACTGCCGCCACCCGCAAATTTTGCGCTGTCGAAAACAATTTCGCTCGTGTTAAATCTAACCGAAACAGGTTCGATTGCCGAAAGCGGAGTTTCGCCGATTTGCAAAGCAAGCTGTGTAAAATTTGCCGAACCGCTCAAATTTGCCGCTGTGTATTCGCGCTTGCCTTCTTGATTTATCGCCGAAAGATTGCCGGCAACCAAAACTTTTCCGGTAGCGCGTCCCGTTACATCAATTTCGGTTGCTAAATTATATTCTTTCCGCAAAATTGCAATAAATGGCGAAAGCTCGGAATTATTAAAATCGGTTTCGGCGCGAAACGGCAGATTTTCGTCCGCAAAATTGATGTTTGCGATGACGACTTGCGGTTGACCTTCAAAATTCGCGGTGATGTTAGCATTTAACTGCTGATTTTCGGTTTTTCCGACAAAAGCGAGATTTCCCAAAGCATTTTGTTTATATGCAACATTCTGCCCGGTGCCGCTGAAATTTATGTTGTAAGTTTTTGAATCATTGGCGATTCCGGTCGCTGTCGCTTCTTTCAAATCAATCACACCATTGATGTCGGAATAGTTCGCGCTGTTCGGAATAAACGGACGGACACGCGCAAATTCGACGGATTTTCCTTCGGCAACGAAGTTAAACGCCGTTGTTTCGGTGTTATAAGTTCCGTTGGTTTTGACGAAACCTTCGCCAAAACGCACATTCAGATTTTCGACATTGACCAGATTTCCCGCAAAAGTCGCCCGCCCGACAAAACCGTCAAAAGGTTCGCCGTTTATAGTTCCTGCGCCCGAAGAAAGATCGGCTTCGCCTTTCATTTCACGCGGCAAACCGCTCAGATTAACCGTGCCGGAAGTTTCAGCGCGAATATTTTGAATTGTCGTCGGCAAATCAAATGGCAAAACTCCCAAAAATGTGCCGGTGTTGATGCGTTCGATATTGGCGCGAAATGTAATATTGTTCGTGCCGAAACGTGGATAATCCAAGTTAAAAACGACATTTCCGCCGCCACGCTCCTGAAATTTCGCATCACGCAAAGCAATCAAATCCGGCGCAACCGAAAGCCCTAAATCAACCGAACCGACATCGCGTCCATCAAGCAAAATCGAAGCCAGCGCGGCGCGTCCTTCAAATGTCGGATTCGTAATATTTCCCTTGAAATTACCTTGCAGATTCAAATTTCCCGCAAATTGAATCTGCAATTCCGAACTCTGCTGTTCAAAATCGGGCGACAAATCCAAAACCTTGACAATGCGTTCGATTTCGCTGGCATCGGTTGAATTAAGCGCGAGATTCAAATCTGAACTACTGCCGTTCAAATCCAATTTTCCGGTTGCGCTGAGTTCGCTTTTTTCGGTGTTAAGCCGCGCAATATTAAGGTTAAAAAGTCCGTTGACGGCAGTTGCTTCGACTCGTCCGGTTACAGGAATCAAGCCTTTTGCCTGCGTTCCGGCGTTGGCTTTAATGTCAGCAGTCAGATTTCCGCTGGCAGTTTTGAAACTCGTTCCGTTAAACGAAAGATTTACTTTTCCGCTCGTGTTCCCTTCAATCGGCACAACGCGCCCGCCTTGCAACGCGAGTAATTTCCCCAAATCCAAATTTGTAAAATCGGCGTTCACATCTGAACGATTTCGATTTGAAAGAGCAATCACAGCATTGCCGTCAATCTTGCCGTCCATCACGTCTGCCGTCAGATTTGTCAGCGTCGCCGTATCATTATTGACAACAACATTTGCTTTTGCCGCGCCGATTTTGATGCTTCCCAAAATGCCGCCACCCAAGCTCATATCCGCACTGGCGCGATAGCGTCCTGAAGGTTCGAGAATGAAAACGGGTTTTGAAACTTTGACGTTTTCAATCGTTCCACCCTGCGGTAAATCCCTTGTTTTATTGATAGTTACATTTCCCGCATTAAAATCTTCGGAAGTTGCTTCAATCGTGCCGCGTCGAAGCGTCAGACGAACTCCCGCGATATTTAAATTTCCCAAAACTGCCGCGTCCGTCTGGATTTTAGCAACTTTCAGATTGTCGGAATAAACAATCGTTTCATTTGCGGTGTCGCGGATCGTGATGTTTTGCGCGTTGGCATCGCCGATTTTTGCTCCATTTGCGTCAACTGACTCGGCACGGAGACCATTTGCCTGAATATCGGTTACGCCGTTCTGTCGTTGAATATTTATCTGATTTGCTTGAAGATTTTTCAGTTTTGCATCTTCCGTCTGTGCTGAATCTGCTTGAAGACTATCAGCGTTGATAGTCGTGTTTTTCGGATTGTCTTTGACGCGAACATTATTTGCTCTGACATTCTGCAAATTTATATCTTCGGTTTTGACGTTTTGGGCGCGAATGTTTGACGTATTAACATCGGTTACGCCGTTTTTTGAATTGATTTTGATGCCGTTTGATTGAATATTTTGCAAATCAACATCTTCATTAAAAAACCGACGTGCGCGGACGTTTCCGAGATTTGCACTGAAATTTTTCTCTTTATATTCGGCAACCGCATCCGCTATAAAAAGTCCGCCGAGCGTTCCGAGCGGCGTTTCAGCGGCAGCGGCTTCAAGTTCACCGAGCCACTTAAAATCTGTTCCTGTGCCGCGAATATTGCCGATAAGTTTTATAAAATCAATCTTAAAATCTTCAAACGTCAACAATTCCGCAACCGCTTCACCGTTGGCTTCATACATCGAATTCGTTCCGGCAACTGTTCCATTGACGTTCAAAGCCTTCAAATAAACGCCCGGCGCGGTTAGAGATTCGGAATCAACTTTGCCGTCAACTTTATAACTTTCGCCTTCGCCCGAAACTTTTCCGGTGAAATTCGCCACGCCGCGCAAGGTTGTCCCAATCGGTAAAATCGTTGATGTTTGCGTCAAATCAACGGTTGAAGTAATGTCCAATTCATACTTAAATGCTTTCCAATCGCGCAAATTTCCGCTCAAAGTTGAATTGCCAATCGGTGTGATAATTGTCAGTTCTTTTATATCTGCACCGTTCGAATCAACGATCCCTTTGGCGCGAATATCAATCGGTTCGACAGCGTTTCCATCGTAAATGAAATTCGATTTTTCGGATGTGAAATTAAATTTATAACGCTTTTGATCATCAATAACGGACGGGTTTTCGGGTTCGAGAAAAAAGACGATATTTTTTGCGTCAGCATCAATTTTGCGTGTCGTGTCATTAACATAAACCGTCGCATTTTTGAGTGAAAATTTAACGGAAGAATATGTAAAATTAATTCGGTTATTTTCTTCGACAAACTGTAAATTTGAAAAATTCGAGCGTCCACTTTCGTCAAATGTTACCCAAACCTGTGCGCCGTCAACATCTGTCGTATCAATTGAAATATCGCGGTTTAATTGCCAATCGTAAAGATTTTTAACGGTCAGTCCGAATTTTGCCTTGTCAATATGAAACAACTTTTCGCCTGATTTTCTGTCGGTAAAAGTTGCGTTTTCAAGTTCGAGTTGGAGTGGCGAAACAGTAACACTGAATTTTTTCGCAAAAAAGTCCATTCCGATTCTGCCCATTTTTGCGGAAAATTGTTGCTTGATGTAATCATCAAAAACGCCTCTGTTATAGAGAAAAACCACCAAAATTGTCAATAAAACCAACAAAATCGCCGAAACGCCCGAAAAAATCGCTGCATTTCGCCGCGTAAAAAAGCGTCGGCGTTTCGGCTCTGTTTCAGGTGTTTCTTCCGCTTCCACGTCCGGCGTTTCCGGTTCTTCGATGTTGTTGTTTTCTTCCGACATTTTTAAAGATTTAAGATTCAATATTTAAGATTTAAGATTTAACAGGCAGTTTTGAATCTTGAATCTTAAATCTTAAATCACAAAGGAACGATTTCGACAATTTCCAAATCGAACGCTTCGAGCGCATTAACTTTAGGGGGATGATTTGAAAGAAGTCTGATACAGCGCACGCCTAAATCGTTTAGAATCTGCGCTCCGATGCCGTAATCACGGAATTTACCATAGCCGGTTTCACGCCGTGCGGCTTGAAAATCCAATTTTTTTTCCTGCATCAGTGCGTAAGTTTGAAGTTGGTGAATCAAATCCAAATTATGCTCGCGCTGACGTAGATAGAGTATCACGCCTTTGCCTGCTTCGGCTATTTGCTTGAGCGAAGACTGCATCGCTTCGGACGCTTCGCCAAGCGTTGAGCCGAACATCGCAAAGGTTATGTTCTCGGTTTGGACGCGCACCAAAACCGCTTCGGTTGCTTGCGAAATTTCGCCGAAACTCATCGCCAGATGCGTTTCGCCATTGATAACATTTTCGTAAATCGTCGCTTTGAAGTTACCGTGAATCGTCGGCAAATCGGTTTCGATTACTTTTTTGACTAAGGTTTCTTTTTGGATTCGATAACGCACTAAATCGGCAACGGAAATTATTTTCAAATCGTGCTTTTCGGCAAAAATTTCCAGTTCCGGCAGACGCGACATTGTGCCGTCGTCGTTCATAATTTCACAAATTACGGCGGACGGATTCAATCCGGCAATTCGCGCAATATCAACGCTCGCTTCGGTTTGTCCAACGCGCACGAGAACGCCGCCACGTTTCGCACGAAGCGGAAAAATATGTCCGGGACGCGCCAAATCATTCGCTTTCGATTCGGGATTAACGGCTGTCAAAATTGTTTTCGCACGGTCGGCGGCAGAAATTCCTGTCGTAACACCTTCCCGCGCTTCGATTGAAACGGTAAAAGCCGTTCCCATACTTGAAGTATTTTCCGAAGTTTGCGGCAATAATTGCAATTCGTCACAGCGTTCTTCCGTTAAGGGCAAACAAATCAATCCGCGCCCGTGAATCGCCATAAAACTAATGATTTCGGGCGTAACTTTTTCCGCCGCGCAAACCAAATCACCTTCGTTTTCGCGGTCTTCGTCGTCAACAATAATTATCATTTTGCCGTTTTTAATATCTTCAACGGCTTCTTCGATTTTGGCTAAAGGCATCGTTTAAATTTCAGATTTCAAATTTCAAATTTCAAATCTCCGTAATGATAAAATTTTAGCTAAACCGTGCGGTTTTGGCGAATCAGTATAGCGAGCAGTAGCGAGTTTCTCGGTAACTTGAAAGTTACGAGTAAAGCGCACTCGCTACGGTTCGCTATACTGATTTACAATTAACCAAATGTCTTTTGAATTCAAACTCGCTTTAAAATATTTCCGCACACGGCGAAAATCTTTAGCACGTTTTACTTCAATTGTCGCAATTGTCGGAATTGCGGTTGGCGTGGCGGCGTTGATAATTGCACAATCGCTTGCAAAAGGATTTCAAGACGAAATGCGCGATAAAATTCTTGCAAACACGGCGCATATTTCAGTTTTTTTGAAAGACGGCAGTGAAATTTTTAATTGGCAAGATATTAAGAATAATCTTGAAAAAAACGAAAATATTAAAGAAGTTTTGCCGACGGGTTTTGAAAATGCCTTAGTAATCGGTGAAAACGAAACGAGTTACGCGATTCTGAAAGTTCAAAATTCAAAGTTCAAAGTTCAAGGCTCCGAAGTTGTGATTGGCGTAAAACTTGCTGAAAAATTAAATCTCAAAATTGGCAATTCGGCAGAAATTATCACGCTCGAAAATCAAATACCACAGAAAATTAAAATCGCCGAAACTTTTGAAACAGGTCTTTTTGATTACGATTCTACCTGGATTTACATTTCGCCCGAAAATTTTGCGCGGCTTCACAATCGTCAAAATTTCACCCCGACAAATCTAAGCATTTCAGTCAAAAACATTTACAAATCAAGCGAAACCGCACAGAAAATCCGCGAAAATCTCGGCGAAAATTTTAAAATTATTGATTGGCAAGAAGCAAATCGTCCGCTTTTTGCGGCGTTGAGTTTGGAAAGAAAAGTTTCGCTTGCCGTGATTTCGTTGATAATTTTTATCGCCGCGCTGAATATTACGACAACCCTTGCGCTTCTCGTCAATGAAAGAAGATTGGACATTGCAGTTTTGAGAATTTGCGGCGCGAAAACGTCAAATTTGATAAAAATCTTTCTGCTCGAAGGTTTTTTTCTCGGTTTTATTGGAATTTTTTGTGGCGTGGTTTTAGGTTTGCTGGCGTGTTTCGCGGGAAATCATTTCAAAATCGTCAGCATTTCGGCAGAAGTTTATTCGCTCAATTACATTCCTTTCCATCCACAGATTTCAAATATTTTATTGGTAATTTTAATTGCCTTTGCGGTTTGTTTGAGTTCGTGCGTCTATCCTGCGTTAAAAGCAAGTCGAATAAAACCTTCGGAAAATTTGCGTTTGCAGTAAATTTTTTGAAATTTCTATGGAGTTTTCCGTGCTTTGAAACTATATTGAAGCAAATCGGAGAATTCCATTCTTGAAAAATTCATCTAAAAGGTTCAGACTTTGAGTAAAGGTTAAGTCTTTAGACAGGTCGAATCAATAATTTATGTTTGAACGCTACACGGAAAAAGCGCGTCGGGTTGTTTTTTTTGCACGTTACGAAGCTCTGCAATACGGTTCGCATTATATTTCGCCGGAACACATTTTGCTCGGATTGATGCGCGAAGATAAGACTTTAAGCGCACGTTTTTTTCCTTTTCGTAACTCTTTGACGGTTGAGGCGATTCGACGCGAAGTCGAAGAACGCATCGTTTTGCGCGACAGGATTCCGCAATCTTCCGAACTTCATCTCGCGCCCGAAACCAAACGCATTCTCGCGCTTGCCAATGAAGAAAGTCAGCGGCTGAAAAATCGTCATATCGGACCCGAACATTTGCTTTTGGGAATTGTCCGCGAAGAACGTTCGATTGCGGCGGAAATCTTGTTTCATTACGGCTTACAGCTTCAAAACGTGCGCGATGAAATTTCGCGTCAGAGTGGTTTTCCAAATCTGCATCTGTTTGAACGCGAAAAAACCGATGTCCCTTATCTCAATGAATTTACGAGAGATTTGACTTTGGAAGCGGCACACGGAAAACTTGATCCGCTTATCGGGCGCGAGGCGGAAACCGAAAGAGTTATCGAAATTCTTTGCCGCCGAACGAAAAATAATCCGGTTTTAATCGGAGAATCGGGCGTTGGGAAAACAGCGATTATCGAAGGTTTGGCGCAGAGAATTATCGAACGAAATGTGCCGACATTTTTGGAAAATAAGCGCATTTTGTCGCTCGATTTATCTTTGATTGTCGCCGGAACGAAATATCGCGGACAATTTGAAGAACGTCTGAAAAAAATTCTCGTCGAACTCAAATCGCATGATGAATATGTCGTTTTTATTGACGAACTTCACACGCTTGTCGGTGCGGGAAGCGCGGAAGGAACTTTGGACGCGGCGAATATTTTAAAGCCTGCTCTTTCACGCGGCGAAATTCAATGTATCGGTGCAACTACGCCAAACGAATACCGCAAATCTATCGAAAAAGACAAAGCTCTCGAAAGACGTTTTCAATCAGTAAAAGTCGTGCCGCCGAGCGAAGAAGACGCGCTTAAAATCATCGAAGGTTTGGCGGAACGATACGAAGCGTTTCATCAAATTCGCTATTCAAAAGAAGCTCTGCAAACGGCGGTTTATGCTTCCAATCGTTACATTTCCGACCGATTTCTTCCTGACAAAGCGATTGACGTTTTAGACGAAGCCGGAGCGCGGGCAAAGTTAAGACATCAGCACGAAAATACGTCCGAACCTTCGTGGAAAGAAACTATTGAAAACTGGAAGCGCGTTTCAGCAAGCGATGAACAACTGATTTCTTTTGAACTCGAATCACTCGAAGATTCGTTTTTTGCAGTCGAAGTTACGAAAGAAGATGTTGAGGAAGTCATTGCGCGTTGGACGGGAATTCCGATTCAATCGGTCAAGCAAGAAGAAGGCAAAAAACTTCTGCAAATCGAAAGCGAATTGCATAAACGCATTATTTCGCAACGTCCGGCAATTTCTGCGCTTGCCCGTGCAATCAGACGTTCACGCGCCGGACTCAAGAATCCGAATAAACCTGTCGGCTCATTTTTGTTTTTAGGTCCGACCGGCGTTGGAAAAACTGAAGTTGCGCGAACGTTGGCAGAATTTCTTTTCGGTTCTGAGCGAAGTTTGATTCGATTTGATATGTCGGAATTTATGGAAAAACACACGGTTGCGAAATTTATCGGCTCGCCTCCGGGATATGTCGGACACGAAGAAGGCGGACAACTGACCGAAAAACTTCGCCGTTCGCCGTATTCGCTCGTGTTGTTTGATGAAGTCGAAAAAGCGCATCCCGATTTGTTCAATATTTTGCTCCAAGTTTTTGAAGACGGAATTTTAACCGACGCGCAAGGTCAAACGATTGATTGCAAACAAGCAATTTTCATAATGACTTCAAACTTGGGCGCGAGATTTATCCAAAAACGCGCCACGCTCGGCTTTCAATCAAACGCTGATACCTCCCGCGAAAAGTTGGAAGAACAAGTGATGAGCGAAGTCAAAAAGACGTTCGCGCCCGAATTTATTAATCGTTTGGACGAAATAATTATCTTTGACGAACTTTTGGATAACGATTTAAGAGAAATCGTTGATTTGCAAATCGGCAAGCTCAACGAAATCTTAGAAAAACGCGCTTTGCAGATTCGTCTTTCGGAAGAAGCAAAAACGTGGCTGATTGATAAAACCTGTGCTGACAGAAGTTACGGCGCACGTCCGCTCAAACGCGCTCTGCAAAAATATGTCGAAGACGAAATTTCCGAAGCCTTAATTCAAGGCACAATCGAAGAAGGAAGCACCATCGAAATCATCTGCGAAAACGACAAATTATTGATTGCGGATTGCGGATTGCAGATTGCGGATTTTACGGAAGCAGAAGCCCGCGCCTAAGCAAAGACGAGAATGATTTAGAATTTAGAATAAAAATTTGCCGCGGATTAAACTTCGCTGATTAAAGCAAGCAAATCATCCGCAGAAAGTTTTCCGCTTGAATCCGTGCCTTCTAACAATGAATCTGCTAAATCGCGTTTAGTGTCGTGCAGTTTCAAGATTTTTTCTTCGACCGTATCTTCTGTAACCAAACGATATACGGTAACAGGTCTTTGTTGTCCGATGCGGTGGGCGCGGTCTGAGGCTTGGTCTTCGACCGCCGGATTCCACCACGGATCGAGATGAATAACATAATCCGCCGCCGTCAAATTCAAACCTGTTCCGCCTGCTTTAAGGCTGATTAGAAAAACGTCGCCACTACCGCGTTGAAATGCGTCAATCCGCTCTTGTCGAATATGCGACGGCGTGTTTCCGTCTAAATAGTAGTAGGCAACGCCGCGTTTTTTCAAATATTCTTCGATAATAGCGAGATGTTTAACGAATTGGCTGAAAACCAAAGCTTTGTGTTTATTTTCCAACAGTTCGTCCAAAGTTTCGCCGAAAAGTTCGAGTTTGCTACTGTTGAGAGGAATATCTGCATTGACCAATTTCGGATGACAACAGGCGAGTCTGAGTTTGGTTAATTCCGCCAAAATGCGAAAGCGTTTGTCTTTCGCGTCGCCATCTTGAGATTCGATTTTTTCCAACGCTTCGCGGCGCACGGCTTCATAAAAAGCGCGTTCTTCCGCTGACATTTCAACCGTTAAAACAATTTCGGTTTTTTCCGGCAAATCGTCTAAAACTTGATTTTTGCGCCGCCGCAAAACGAATGGTTTTATCAATCTTTGCAAGGTTTTACGCGCTGTTTCGTCTTTACTACGCTCAATCGGGAGCGCAAATTTTTCGTTGAAAAAATCGTGATTTCCCAAAAGTCCCGGATTGATAAAATTGAACAAATTCCACAATTCGCCCAAGTGATTTTCAATCGGCGTGCCGGTTGTAATCAGACGAAAATCGCCTTGCAAATTCATCACCGTGCGCGAGCGTTTGGTCGTGCGATTTTTGATGGCTTGCGCTTCGTCCAAAACGATTGTCGCAAAATTCTGTGCGATAAAAAGTTCTTCTTCCAATTGCAAAAGATTATAACTCGTTACCAAAACATCGTATTTTCCCAAAGATTCGACCTGCGATTTTCTATCGCCGTCGCCGAAAAGATGAAAATTCAAAGTCGGCGAAAAACGTCTCGCTTCCTTCATCCAATTTCGGCAAACGCTGACCGGCGCAACGACCAAAGCCGCGCCGCGTTCGGCTCGTTCAACCAAAATCGCCAATGCTTGAAGCGTTTTTCCGAGTCCCATATCGTCCGCCAAACACGCGCCAACGCCCCAATTTGCAAGGCGCGAAAGCCATTCAAAACCTTCGATTTGATACGGGCGCAAATCGGCTTCAAATGTCGCGGGAAGTTCGGGAATGAATTTTTGCGCGTCTTTTAATTTTGTGAGATGGTCTTTCCAACCCTTGTCCGCCTTGAAATTTTCGAGTTCGCCGGCGAAGTCTTCTAAAATGCCGCTTCGCAAATTGTGCAAACGATTTTTGTCGTCCAAAACCGCGCTCAAAGATTGCAGATGTTTCCGCAATTTTTCCGTGATGGCGATAAACTGCCCATCGGAAAGCTCGATAAAATTTTTCGTATTTTCATTCAAAAGTCCGCTTAATTCCTGCATTGAAAGAATCAAATTTTCATTGACTTTAACTTTGCCTTCGACTTCAAACCAATTGTTTTTGCCTTTGACAGCGAGCGAAAAATTGTCGAAATTGACGTTGCCGAGAAGTTTTAATTTCTGTCCTTTCGTCCATTCAACCACGAGTTTTCCGGCTTCGCGCGGCGTTTCCAATTCGAGCATTGCGGTCAAACATTCTTCCGCGTTATTTAATTCCCATTCGTAATTTTGGCTTTCAAATTCTGCTAAAAACGGACAAATTTCTTCGATTTCATCCAGCAATTTTCGTTCTTCATTCAAATCGCGTTTCGTTCGTGTTCGCACGCCTTCAACATCAGCGATTACCGATTCACCACCTTTTCCGGGTTTGAAATATGGCGGAACTATGCCAAAAGGTTTGACGAAAAATTCAAGATGAAAACCTTCCCCGTTTGGCGTGATAAGTGCGTGAATACGGTTTTCAGCGGAAATGTGCGGCAAGTTTTCAAAATGTTCTTCCAAATCGCTCTGAATCGAGATTTTGGTCGAAAGTGGCTGAATTGCTTTTAGCAATTTTTCGCGTCCCTTTGCCGGAATTTTCAAACGATTATCTTTCAAAGAACCGGCAATCTCAACGTGATTTTTGGAAATTTCGATGATTTTATAACGAGTTTCGGTTTCTTTTTGAACGATTACGCCTTCATCGGAAAATTTCGTATCAAACGAAAGTTCGAGATTGTCGTTTGCTTCCCGAATTATTAAGGAAGGCTCGCCCGAATTTAATTGGACATTGACGGACGGATTTTTCAAAAGAAACAAAAACGGATGTCCGACGAGTGCGGAAAGCGATTTTTCCCAGTCAAAATCATATTCATAACTGCCATAATATGAATAATCCGAATATCGTTTCATCGCTGTTTTGATGACTAAACTGTCTTGATCGGTCAGATTTTTAACGTCGCGTTCATACAATCTTTTGAGCGCGATGTTGCGTCCGTCCGTCCAACCTTTTTTGCCGAATTTCTGCTCGACCGGCTGAACTTCTCGGCGTTCAAAATTCAAAAGCCACGCCACGCGAGTTTCATCAATCACGGCTTTATTTTCCTTCGTTTTGCCCTGAACTTTTTCGGCAACCGCCATCAAAGTATTCAGAGCGCGTTCCCAATCTTCGAGTTTTGGAACGATGTTTCCGACAGGTTCGATTTTTAATTCGGCTTGTAGATTTTCACTTATTTTCTTCGCTTCTAAATTCGACTTTCCTCTTATTGATAACAAGTTAGCAGCTTCGAGTTCAAACCATCGAAAGCCTAAATCGCCGGCTTTTTTTGAAAAATCTTTCAAATAATTCGGCAAGTTCAGTGTTGGCACGAGGGCGGTCAAAACGATACGGATAAATCTTTCAAGAAACAAATCGGTGCTTATTTGCGAAGCGGCGACCGATGCTAAATCGTCTTTGTTTTTGAGAAAATAGGCGAAACAATTAATGGCGCAATGAACGGAAATTTCCGAATAATTTTTCAACGAATACACGCTAAAATCTTCGGCAAACGCATAAAATTTCGCTTCGTTCTTTTTGAAAAGAGTCAAAGCGTAAAAAAACATTCGCCAATCCGACGGAAAACCTTTCTTTTTGCTATGCCATTTGCGCCAAAATTTTATCGCTTCTTCGCCGAAAAGCGCAGCTTTTTCGTAATCTTTTTCCAGAATGGCAATCAACATTGCCGAAAAAATCGTGTCTAAATTGTGCGGTGTGCCGAGCAGTTTTTTAGCTTCAAGCAATTCACCTTTGAAAATCAATTCGACAATGGCAAAGCCTTTGAAAAACTCTTCATCGAGTTTGGTTTCCCGCACATAATCCCAAAGTTCGGCTATAGGCTCGCCTTCTTCAATCGCGTTTAGAAAAAATGTTAATAAAATTTGCGTCTGAAATCGCGGCTCAAATTTGGTAAGCAATTCTTTTTGGAGCGGATTTGAAAAAACGTGAAAAAGGACATCGCCGGCTTCAGAGCCTAAATCTCGGTCAATAATTTTTTGAAAAAGTTCTGCAGTTTTTAATTTGTCCTGCTGATAAATGCTCAAACGATAATCACGCAAAAGCCTTGATTCATAGCGTTCGCCGTTTGCATACCAGCCGGAAAATTCGCTTAAACTAAAACTTTTTTGAATCTTCTCAACCGCTTCGCCAAACCAATTTTCGCGCACAGCTTCGCGTGTAAAAAACTCTTTCAAATCGTCGCCGACAATCTGAAAACCGTTTCCCCAATATTTTTTCGTATTTTCCACCACGCCTTTATGAATCAAAGAATTTCGCAAAAGTGAAATATATTGAAGCGAAATTGCTTTGTCTGCAGGTGTTTTTATCTCAAATAATCTCAAGACTTTATACAATTCCTGCGCTGTAATCTGTTCCCAAAACAGCGAAAGAATCTGCAAAACCCTACGCTCGCTCGACGAGATTTTACCTAATTTCTCTTCAAAATTGGTCATAATTAATTAGTCGTATTTTTTTGTTAAATTGTTTGCCCTAAATGAGAATTAAATTATCAACTAACCATTTAGAATATTACATTCAAAATAAAATCCATAATTTGGGATGAAACCGCAAACTATGGATTTTATTTTTAATTTAAGGTTGATAATTCAAATCGTTATTTGCTTCGTTCTCGAAACATTGATTGAATATTTTCGTAAATCATCCGCTTTTTTGGCATTATCAGTCAGCAAAATTATAGATTTAATTCGCAAATCCGCCAAAATCTCCGCCGCCGGACGAAAACTTCTCGCATCTTTTTCAAAACCTGCCTTTTCGTAGGCTTCCGATTGCTTCAAACCCGCTTTTTTATACGGCATACTCGCCATTAACGCGAGATGTCCGTTGCCTTTGCCTTCCTGTTCAAGATAAATAATCAAGCCTTTTCCCGCGCTTTGAATCGCACTCTGCGCCGCTTCCATTTCCGCCTGACATTCGCATTCGACGCTGTTAAAAACGTGACCTGAAACGCAAGCCGAATGAACGCGGCAAATCACATCAGCCTTATGTTCGACATCGCCCATCACAAGCGCGATTGATTCCTTCTGCCCGTTGTAATAGAGAATTTCGCGGAACGTGCCGAATTTGGTTTGTAAATCTCTTTCGGTTAGTCTGAAAATCATTTGTTTATACTCTCATCAATCTTTCGGCGGAAACAATCCTGTTAATTTCCAAACTTTACGGGCATTTGTTTGTAATTCATCGTTCATTTTCAGAGCATAAATCGTGGCTCGACCACACGGAGTTTTGCCGATAATCGAAGTTTTCTCTTTGTCCCAACCGAAATGTTCCGTCCAATTTTGACGATTGGGGCTGAACAATTTTACTTTTTTAGCGGTAACGACATCAAAGCCGAAAATCTTTGCCGATTTGTGCAGATTGCAATGCCGACACGCCAAGCACAAATTTTCTTTTTCGGAAGTTCCGCCTTTTGAGATTGGATAAATATGTTCAATGCGCGAGTTTGTGAGAAGTCAAACTCTGCGGCGTGAGGCAATACCCGCAACGATTTTTTGAGGCTTCGCGGACTTGTTTTTCAAGGTCTTTGGCTATTTTGCTCACGTTAAATCAATCCGCGTTTTTTTGCTTCGACAATCCCGAAAGCCTTGCGTAAATCGTTGAGCCGACTGAGTTCAACCGCTTTCGTCAATTCGATATGCTCCTTTTTCGTCAAAACGCTTTCCCGATTTTTTTCAAACAAATATTCCAAGCGTTCATTATCGGGCATCTGCAAATTTGCCAATTCCAAAATCTCTTTGTCCGAACAAAACTTGATACTCTGCTCGATAATTTTCGCCTGTTCCTCAAAATCAAACGAATCTTCGGCAATAACTTTTTTGACTGCACCTTTGATGATTTCACCGACACTTTTTTTCTTCGTCTGTGCGAGATACGAAATATCCTGATACAAACTATCCGGCAATTTAACGCTGATTTCCATAACCTAAAACCTCAGAATAATTTTATCACGAAAGCTAAAATTTACGTCAGCCCAATCATGGCGAACAGCCAAACATCCTCTTATCCCGCGCCTCACGCAAGATTTTCCCCAAAAGCCGATGGTGTTCTTCTCACGAAAGCCGATTTTGATTTCAGCTTCAATTCGGCAACCGTCACGGAAGCGTCCCATAAAAAATATGGGATTGAGGAAGGAGAATATAGATTTGACGAAAGCGGTTTTGATGTAATTAAGAGAAAATCAGTAGAAGCATTAAATTTGCTATCCTCTTAATCTCAAAAAAACACGAATTTGACTTGGAACACCATTTAGCCAATTTCCGCTTGTAACAATTCCACTTGTGCTTCCATCAAGAAATCTAAATTGATAGCAAACCTCAAACAAATAAGCATCACTTCCACCAATCGCCACACTAATTCCTTCAAGGCGTGCATATCCATCAGGAGGACCACATTTGCCAAGGTTACCGCTTCCATATTCTCTATCTTCTGGGTTTTGCGCGAAAGCAATTAAGTTACTTCCATATTTAAATTTTCCGCGATAGTAAAAATGGATGTCATAGGGCTGTCCGCCCTGTTTTCCTATACCAAAGGAGTCATTGAACCGACCTTGAATACCAGCAAAAGAGTTTGAATCACCATTTATTATTCCAACTCCAAATGATCCAACCCAAGTCCACACTATTGGAGGCACAATTGGTTTAAATATGGGAAGTTTTATTTTTGTAAGATCAACTGTGTCCATTTCTTCCACTACAAATGGATTTTCGGCAATACTTTCAATATATGCTAATGAACTATCAAAAGTATCTTGTGCAATCTTCTGTCCTTCAGCTACTTCATCAAGGCTGACAGAGCCTAAATCAAATAAGTCAGGACTATTTATAACTCTGTTACAATCTTCAATGATTTCACTACATTTTTCAGCTAAACGACTTGCTTGAATAAAGTATCTTTTGGGATTTGTGTAATCAGGTTTTGGCTGAAAGTCATCTTCCCAGTTCACTAAATCGTAGCTGTCATAGTTTATGCTTATGGGTTCTCCACCTACTTCTAAGACTTCTTTTCCAAATCCGTCAAGTTGTTCATAAAAATTTTCTACAGTTACAAAAGCTGGTTTTCCACCAACTTTTAGAAAAAGAGTTTGTGTTTTTGTGATTTTTGAGGCAATTTCCACGGCTGATTTAAATTTACTGGATGCAGAAAGAATTCCACCGAGTCCTGCACTTATTTCTATACTTAGCGCATTTTTTTGGCTTTGACTTTGGCAGGAAATTTGCAACATACCATATAAATTTCCCCCTTTGTGAATGGCACTAACAAAACTATCGCCATACTTTGAGTAGAATTCCAGTTGAGACATGCTTCGTGCATCTTCTTTAGCTTGCTCAATTAAATTGTATGTTCCATCTATTATAGTAGGTGGAAGCCATATGTTCATGTAAGCTAAGACATAAAGGTCGTAAGAATTATATTCAATCTGTTCTAAAAATGTTATATTTGCACTTGCTGAAAATACACCTAAAGAGAAGCCAGCCTCAACGCCTACATTTAAGGTTTTCCGAAGCGAATAAATGCTCTCGATTACCGTGCAGCTACTAAAACTACCACCACCCATCGAGTCTGATTTTTCATCAGGAACTTCTACCGCTTGTGCCATTGCGCTTCCATCAAAACTTCTAAATCCTGTTCCTAATCGAATAGTTGACAATGGATCATTTTTATCCCAGTTCTCTTTGTTTGTTGCTTCAAGCAACCTCCGCAAATTTTTATTTGAATCTTTCATAAACTTAATCTCCTCATTTTATTTTTTTTAGACTTTAATTACTAATGACAAAAATCGGCAAAATATTACATCTTTGGCGTTAAATCTTCACACATTCCCCCCGCTTCACGAATTGCCCGCTTCCTTTCTCGACCAAACATTCGCCGTTTTCAATCACGACTCTGCCGCGAGATAAAACGGTTTCGACTTTGCCTTTGACCGTCTTGCCTTCATAAGCGCAATAATCCACGTTCATGTGTTGGTTTTCCAAAGTAA
The DNA here is from genome assembly GCA_964548225.1 of uncultured Blastocatellaceae bacterium. Lineage (GTDB taxonomy): Bacteria > Acidobacteriota > Blastocatellia > Pyrinomonadales > Pyrinomonadaceae > CALMEH01. The sequence continues at coordinate 42,557 of CAZJQP010000033.1, forward strand.
AAGTGTGTTCTTTTTCCGTGTCGAAAATCACGATGTCGGCATCGCTTCCAACCGCAATCGTGCCTTTTTTCGGGAACATTCCGAACATTTTGGCGGCGGAGGTTGAGGTGAGTTCGACGAAGCGGTTGAGGGAAATGTTGTTTTCCAAAACTCCGCCGTTGTAGATGAGTTCCATTCGATATTCGACACCGGGCGCACCGTTCGGGATGAGCGAAAAATCGTCGCGTCCGAGTTCCTTTTGGTCTTTCATACAAAACGGGCAATGGTCGGTGGCGATGCACTGTAAATCGTCCATTTTCAAACCTTTCCATAAATCTGCGTGGTTGTGTTTTTCGCGCAGAGGCGGTGTCATCACATATTTTGCGCCGTCCCAGCCGTCGCCGTAATCTTCGATTGAAAGGAAAAGATATTGCGGACAGGTTTCGGCAAACGCAGGAATGCCTCGGTCACGCGCCTGACGGACTTGGTTGAGCGCGTCGGAACACGACAGATGCACGATATAAACGGGCGTTTCCGCCATTTCCGCGAGCGCGATGGCGCGGTGAACGCCTTCGGCTTCGGCGATGGTCGGGCGCGAAAGAGCGTGATATTTCGGCGCGAGTCTGCCTTGTTCTTTGAATTTTTTGATGATTTCGTTGATGACAATTCCGTTTTCGGCGTGCATACAAACCAATCCGCCGCGCTCGCCCGCCGCCGACATTGCGCGGAAAATCGTCGCATCGTCCGACAAAAACACACCCGGATATGCCATAAACAATTTGAAAGACGTAATGCCTTCGTCAATCAGCTTGAACATTTCGGACTTATTTTTGTCCTCAAAATCAGTCGTAATCAGATGAAAACCGTAATCAATAACGGCTTTGCCCTGCGCTTTTTCGTGCCATTTGTCCACGCCGAGAAGCATTGATTCGCCCTTGTTCTGCACCGCAAAATCAATAATCGTCGTCGTCCCGCCAAACGCCGCCGCCCGCGTTCCGGTGAAAAAATCATCACTCGAATAAGTTCCGCCAAATGGCAATTCCATATGCGTATGCGGGTCAATTCCGCCGGGAATAACGAGTTTTCCGCTCGCGTCAATTACTTTATCCGCTTCCATTTCAAGCGTTTTTCCGATGACCGAAACTTGTCCGTCTTCGATTAAAATATCCGCGCGGTAATCATCAACCGCCGTTACGATGCGTCCGTTTTTGATTAGTGTTTTCATAATTTTTAATGAATTATTTGTTTGATGTCTGGTTTCATTTGACTAATTTAGCATCACCAAAAAAACGATGCGAACTGATAAATCGCCATTTTTCTTCAATTCATATCCAAATGTAGCACCTTGAGATGACCACTTTTGCATTGAGTTTTCTCGTGCAATAAACGAAACATGCGCCCCTCCCTTTTTTGATACTCCATTATCTATATCTGCATCATTCAAATCTGCCTCGTTATATTGGTCAACCTTGAAACCTTGGCACTCCCATTTTTGTTTATCACAATGTTTCTGTGCATCATTAATCAATGCTTCCGATATGACTTGAGGTGGTGCTGTTTTAATAGACCTCTTGCAAAAGAAAGTTAATGATTAAGTGCATAATTATACAGACCAG
>CAZJQP010000034.1:0-42951 GCA_964548225.1 uncultured Blastocatellaceae bacterium
TTCGTTTTTCTCTAAAATTTTGATTTTCGCGGGATGCTTTTCCGAGAATTGTTCATAAAACCGTCGCGCAGATTCGGTGTCGGGGAGATTTTTGATGAGAAATTCGAGATTGTTCACAGATAAATTTTTAACGCAAAGACGCAAAGACGCAAAGGCGCAAAGAAAAAAAATCAAATAGTTTTGTGACTTTGCGTTAATAAAAATCTCTCAATTCCGAAATCGCCTCGGATTAAGCCCGTATTTTTTTATTTTATATCCTAAAATTCTCTCCGTTGAATCAAGCATTCGCGCTGCTTTTGCGGTGTTTCCGCGTGAAGATTTGAGCGCGTCTTGAATTAAATCGCGTTCGTAAGATTCAACTGCCGAAACGAGTGTTAATTTGGTTTCCGTTCCTGAAATTTCGGCGGTTTGCAAAGTCGGCGGCAAGTGATGTCCGTGAATAACTTGCTCGTCGCAAACAAGGACGGCGCGTTCAATAACATTTTCGAGTTCGCGGACATTGCCGGGAAAATGATATTGCGTGAGCATATCAATCGCCGGAGTCGAAATTCGCTTAATAATTTTGTCGTGTTCACGCTCGTATTTTGCCAGAAAATGTTCGGCAAGAAGTAAAATGTCGGATTTTCTTTCACGAAGCGGCGGCAGGAAAATCGTGAAGACGTTCAGACGGTAAAACAAATCTTCACGAAAACCGCTATTTAAAACTTCTTCTTCGAGATTTTTTGTCGTTGCGGCAATCAATCGCACATTTGTCTTGATGATTTCCGAACCTCGCTCAAATTCTTTGTCTTGAATGACACGCAGAAGTTTAACTTGCGTCGCAGCGGGCAAATCGGCAATTTCGTCGAGAAAAACTGTGCCGCCAAATGCCGATGCAAACGCGCCTTTTTTGCGGCGTAAACCAAAAAGTTCGCTTTCAATCAAACTTTCAGGCAAAGCCGCGCAGTTTATTTTGATAAACGGTTTTTTGCTTCGGAGAGAATTATAATGAATTGCCTGGGCAATCATTTCCTTGCCTGTTCCCGATTCGCCACGCAATAAAATCGTTGCGTTTGAACGTGCTATTTGCGAAATCTGGTCTTGAATCTGCCGCATCTGCGCGGAATTTCCAAGAATGTTTGAAAAATCGTATTTTTCCTTCAATTTTTGTCGCAAATGCGAAGTTTCATCCGCCAATTTCGCTCGTTCGGCGGAAACAGCTTTTTCAACCTTAAAAGCTTGGGCGATAAGCGACGCAACAACTGACAAAAAAAGTTTGGCGCGTTCGGTTTCAAAAAAATTCATTTCTGCAAATTCTGCCGCAAACACACCCAAAATCTGATTTTCCAGACGCACAGGCAAGATAATTAAATTTGTTTCATTTGCCGGTTTCGGCAAAAAATCAAACGAATTTTCGCGGCTTAGGTGAGTCAAAACGAATGGTTCGCCGGTTTCAAAAACCTTTCGCAGAGGTGTTTTTTCGGCTTTGGTTTCGAGTCGTCGAAAATCCGCCGCAGTTAGATTATTAACAGCAATCGGACTCAATTTATCAGTTTCATTTTGATAAATAAGCAGAAACGAACGCAAAACTCTGAAATCTACGGCGAGAATTTCCAAAACGCTCGAAAGATTCGATTTCGGAATGCTTGAATCGTTCAAAGTTTGGATAATCGCTTGAATTATTTCGAGTTCATTGATGTTCATCCGAATTCTTTTTTATCACAAATAATTTATGTGTTCTATGTTTCTATGTGGTAAATTTTGAATCTGTGGACGAAAAAAAATATTTTCAGATTGGAACAGATTCTCATAAAAAAAGACTCGATGATTTTTTGTTTGATAAATTTCACAATTTAAGCAAAATGTATTTGCGCGAGCGTTTGAAACTTGGATTTTGTGAGGTCAACGGCTTTACGGGAAACGCCGGAACTGTTTTGAAAACAAATGATTTTGTTGAACTCGAACTCAATTTGCAGAGAGAAACGGCGATGAAACCCGAAAATATTCCGCTCGAAATTATTTACGAAGAAGAAAATTTTTTAATAGTAAATAAACCGACAAATTTGCTTGTGCATCCGACTCACAGCGACCGCAACGGAACGCTTTTGAACGGATTATCATTTTATTTGAATTCCAATTTTGAAACTCCGAATTCCAAAATCATTCGTCCGGGACTAATTCATCGGCTCGATAAACAAACTTCCGGTTTGATGGTGATTGCCAAGGATTCACGCACACATCGGATTTTGTCGAGTCATTTTCAAAGAAAATTGGTCGAGAAAAAATATCTCGCGCTGGTTGAAGGCGTTGTCAAAGAAGATTTTGGCGAAATTCAAGCACCAATCGGACGTTTCGCGGAAAAGAAACATTGGAGCGTAAAAGCAGACGGAAAAGAATCGAAAAGTCGCTTTCGAGTTATCGAAAGATTGGCGGATACGACGCTTCTTGAACTCGAACCCGTAACGGGCAGAACAAATCAGCTTCGGATTCATTGCGCGTTCTTCGGGCATCCGATTTTGGGCGACCGAGAGCGCGGCGGACGCGAGTTTTCACGGCTTTGTTTGCACGCTTACAAACTTGCATTTTGGCACCCGAACGGTAATCGGTGGTGTGAATTTGAAATTAATTTGCCATCGGAAATGACTTTGAAGTAAATATTTGAATCCATTTTTGAACATAAGCCGAAATATCTGCGGTGCAAAAAAAATATCAAAAATTAAGTCGAAAATTTCTCACATAAGTTTCTTTTGATTTGGAGGAAAATATGAAGAAAAGTGAGATTGGTTTTGTCGGAAAATTTGGTCGGAAATGGTTTTGGGTTTCGTTTGCGATTTTGATTGTTGTCGGCATTTGCGTTTATTTTTTAGCAAATTCAGCGCAGGTTATCGGTAAAAATCGAAATGAAAATGAAAAACTTCAAATTCGTGAAGAAATTCTTGCGGCAGTTGGAAAATTGCCGATGACTTTTGAAATTAATCAAGGTCAGACGAATGAAGCGGTGCTTTTTCTTTCGCGCGGGACGAATTATAATCTGTATCTCACTGCAAATAAGGCGATTCTTTCGCTTTACAAAAAGGACAATGAGGCAACCGCGACGTTTGAGATGGCTTTAGCAAATTCAAATCCTGCACCGAAAATCGGTGGTGTTGGCGACCTCGAAGGCAAAGTAAATTACATTTTCGGCAAACAGAGCAAAGATTGGAAAACAGATGTTTCCACGTTCGCAAAGGTCAAATACGCAGAAGTTTATAAAGGCATTGATCTTATTTATTACGGCAAGCAGTCAGAGTTGGAATACGATTTTGTTGTTGCACCAAACGCAAATCCCGATGAAATTCGGATGATTTTTGGAGGTGCGGAAGCCGTTTCGATTGATGAACAGACGGGTGATTTGATTTTACAAACCGCCAGAGGCGAAATCCGTCAACATGCGCCGATTATTTATCAGGAAATTGGCGGTGTGCGAAAAACGGTTCAAGGTTGCTACAAAATTTTTGAAACGCAAGAAATCGGTTTTGAGATTGGCGATTATGACCAAAACGAAACGCTTGTAATTGACCCGATTCTGATTTATTCGACTTATTTGGGCGGCAGTGATGCGTTTTCGACGGCAAACGACGGAACGGTTTCGCGCGGCGACATCGGATACAGCGTGGCGGTTGATGAAAACGGTTTTACATACATTGCGGGCGCAGCGCATTCGACGGATTTTCCGTTAGCCAATGCAGTTCAAACGCAATGCTCCACAACCTTGCCGAACAATCCGAACTTTGGCTGCATTGACGCTTTCGTAACAAAATTTGACCAAACTCGCAACGAATTGATTTATTCGACTTATCTCGGCGGATTTAGAACGGCTGACGGTTTGGGCATTGATATTGCAAAAAGCATCGCGGCAGAAACGAGTGGCAACGCATATATCACAGGTTTTACAAATTCGCCCGATTATCCGACAACAGCCGGCGCGTTTCAGAGATTTTTTCCGTGTCTTGCGGGCGGAAATGCGGGCGGTTGCTCTTTTGTAACAAAATTGAGCGCGACCGGAACGATTGTTTATTCTACTTTTCTTGGCGGAAATGCTTCGTCGGGTATTAATTACGAAGGCGCAACCGGCATTGCGGTTGACAGCGGCGGAAGTGCTTACGTTGTCGGCAATACACAAATTTCCAGCTTTCCGGTGCTGAATGGCTTTCGCACTAAATGTTTTGTTCCGCGTCCGGGAAATCCTGATACTTACTGTGACGGAAGTTGGGGCTTTTTGACCAAACTCAAGGCAGATGGTTCGGATTTGCTTTATTCGACATTTATCGGCGGCGAACCAAAATTCGGAGGAGCAATCTCCCCGATTGTTGAGGCAAATGACGTTGCGGTTGATAATCAGGGTAACGCATACATTATTGGCGGCACGAATAAAAATTTTCCGGTGCGCCGAGCCTTACCCGGACAGGGAACTTTTCAAAGCAATACGGCAAACTGCACGTTATATTATACGCAATGTTTTGACGCTTTTGTGATGAAAATCAATACGAATGCAATCGGCGCGGCTTCGCTCGGTTTTTCGACGTTTCTCGGCGGCGACAGCTTCGATTTAGCAACCGGCGTGGCGATTGATACTGAGAAAAATATCTACGTTACGGGTTATACAAATTCAAACAATTTCCCGATAACGCCAAACGCTTCCGATAATTCGTGCGGAAATATGCTTTCCTGCACAGCAAGCGAGATCGAACGCCGCGATACTTTTATAACAAAAATTAAAGCCAATCTTTCAGGTTTTTCCTATTCGACATTTGTCGGTGGCGACGCAGGTGAAGTAGCGGGCAAAATTGCCGTTGACAGTAGCGGCAACGCTTTTATTACCGGTTCGACCAATTCGACAGATTTTCCGACTACGGCAAATGCGCTTCAGCAAACATTGAACGGAGCGCAATCTGCCGCATATTTTGCAAAATTCAGTTCCGGCGGAGACCGGGATTATTCTACTTATCTGCGCGGAACGCAAAATAACGAAGCCAATTCTTTCACTCTCGGAAACGACATTTTTGTTGATGCGGGCGGCAACGCGCACCTCACGGGCGGGACAACATCACACGAATTTCCGACAACTAACAATGCCGTTCAGTTTGTTAATCGTTCGCAAAACAACGTGCCGTTTTCGGTGTTCGGCTACAATGCTTTTTACGCCGTAATCGGCGATCCGACTCCGGTTGTTTTTATTCCCGGCGTTTCGGGGAGTGTTTTGAAGGATTCTTCAGCCGGAAATCTTGAGCGTTGGGTTGGAATTGATCTTTCAAACGACCATCGTTTTCTGACGCTTAATCCGGCTTCGCCTTTCTTTAGAGGAAATTCCATCTTCGCGGCGGATGCGCTTCGCGCCGTTTTGCCGACTACTCCGGCATTACGTGCAGACTTTTATGACCCGTTGATAAAATCTCTGAAATTTCGCGGCGGTTATGTCGAATACGATGTTAATGACGACCCGAATCGCCGAACGCTTGGTGGTTGTGATGTTGTGAATCAACAATCGAAAGGTCCTTCGCTTTTTATTCTCGCATACGATTGGCGAAAAGATAATGCCGAAATTGCGAATCAGAGGCTCGCCGATTATGTGCAGTGTATTGAGCAATTTTACGGGGCGAACACGAAAATCAACATCGTCGCTCACAGTATGGGAAACTACATTGCGCGGCGTTATATTCTTGACCATCCGAACAAAGTGAACAAACACATCAGCATTGGTGCGCCTTGGCTCGGCGGTCCGAAAATTATCAATGTTCTGGCGACCGGACAATTTTTTGATACATTCGGGGAAAAAGTTGCGGTTGCGGGCGATGATACGTTCAAATTTTTGGTAGAAGACTTCACTGCCGCGCATCAGATACTTCCGTCGCGTTCGTTCTTCGCGCTCGGCGGTCGTCCGTATTACGAGAAAGATGCAAACGGGAATTTCAAAATTTACAATTCCTACGAAGATTTTATCGCACGGATGAACGAGCTTTATCCGCGCACACGACCGGGCGACGCAGGCAGATTGTTTCACGATTATCCCGGACAGGACGATTGGCGCAACGACACGAGCGGCGTGCAGTATTATCATATTTTGGGCTTGCGCTCGAAGGAAGATACGGTTGGCACAGTTATCAAAGAACCGACTAAAGAAGTATGCATACAGATCGGTAGCACGACAGTTTGCCGCGATGCGACGACTTACAAACTTTTGAAGGTTATGGGCGACGGAACAGTTCCGCGTTTGAGCGCGGAGCGAAAAAGAAACGGCATAAATTTAAATTCGCCGAATGCCCGTGTCGTGCCTTTCGTTTCATTGAGCGAGGATACGGACAAATTAGTTGAACACACCGGATTGACCCAAAATCCATCGGTGCAAAAAGCTGTTTTGCAGTTTCTCGGCGAACCTGTTCAGACAAATTCGCCTTTATCTTCGGAGTTTGGTGGAGAAACTGCCGAATCCTTTGCTGTGCCGCCCGTGCCGCTTCTGCCGACTTATGGAATAAATTTTGCCGGACTCAATGCCGTTAAGGTGGCGGACGATTTCGGCAACACGACCGAGCCTTTGCCGAATGCCGCAGGTTTTATCACGACCGTTCCGGGCGTTGATTATCAAAAACCCGGTTTGGATTTTATCGCTTTGACGCTTCCGACCGGACAAAATTTTACAATCACGTTCACGATGCCGAATCAGCCGATTATGATTGAATGGACGAAAGGCACAAAAAAATTGATGACCGCAGCCGGACGTTATCTCGATTTGAATTTGCCGCAGAATACGAATGTGCGGCTGACAATTACGACCAACGGCGTGCAGGATTTGCGTTACGACGCGGACAATAACGGAACTTTTGAAACTATTATCAATCCGACGGCGCAAACTTCCGGCGCAAATGCCAATGATAAAGACGCGCCTCTGATTTCATTTGACGAAACAATGCAGGGCGGAATGTCAAATCTTGCGCTTAGCGCAATTGACGGCGGAAGCGGCGTTAGTTCGTTGATGTATTCGACCAACGGCACGAACTATCAGCCATACACCACACCTTTAACGCTAAACGCTTCGCAAACGGTCTACGCATTTTCGGACGATAACAATGGAAATCGCTCGTCAACCGTTTCATATCAAACAGGTTCGTTTAAAGTTAAAGTCAACGGAAACATTGCCGATGGTAATAATAACGGGGTTTCCGATGTTGTTTTGAATTTAACGGATTCAAACAACGCGACGCTGACGACGCAAACCGTCGGCGGTGGAATCTATTTGCTGGCAGGTTTAACGGCGGGCAATTCCTACACGCTTGCGCCCGAACATCCCTTTTACACATTCACGCCGCAAAGCGTTCAATTAAACAATCTTTCGCAAAGCGCAACTGTCAATTTCACCGCCACGCGCAAGGTTTTTAACATTTCTGGGCGCGTTACCGACCAAAACAACAACGGCGTGGCAGGTGTTTTGCTGACTTTGAATAACGGGCAAACTACCAATACGGATTCAAACGGAAATTACACATTTTCAATTCTCGAAGCGGGCGAAGATTACATCATCACTGCCTCGAAGCCGTTTTTCGAGTTTGACCAAACGGCTTTGCAAATTCTCGAATTGGACGCAAACGAAACGGTTAATTTTAAAGGTTTCCAAAGACGTTTCGGCATCAGCGGGCGCATCACCAACACCGATGACAACGGATTTGCACGAGTCAGCGTAACGGTTTCGGGCAATGGTCAAACTTTCACGACACAAACCGATGATTCGGGTTTTTACTTTTTTGACGAACTCGCGGGCGGCGAAAATTATACTGTTACACCTTCAAAAGCGGGCGCGGATTTTGTTCCGCAAAACCTTGCGTTTAATAATCTGAGCAACGAAGCAAACGGAAATTTTACTTCGCCGACTTCGCCGAATACTTGGACGGGCGAAATATCTTCCGATTGGTTTGACGGCACGAATTGGGTTGGCGGCGCAGTTCCGCCTGAAACGGCAAATGTTTTCATTCCGTCGGGCGCATTGAACGAAATCTTTATCGGTTCGGACAATGTAGTTGTCGCCGGATTAAATCTGGAATCGGGGCGGACGCTGACAATCGGTGTGGGAAAAACTTTGACGGTTCAAAACAACGCGATTATTAACGGAAATTTGAACGGCGAAGGAATTTTCAACTGTAATGACACGGCAACATTCAGTGGAACTGAAGTGCAAAGCATTCCGCAAAGCATTCTCAACAATTTGACGCTGAATAACTCAGCCGGATTGACGCTTTCGGGAAATGTAAATATCGGCGGCACGCTTAATTTGACCAACGGAATTATTAAAACGAACGAATTTGTTTTGACGCTCGACAACGCGGCGATTTCGCAGAGAACAAGCGGTTTTGTTATCGGTAATTTGCAAAAGAATTTCGCCGGTAATGCTGATTTGTCGAAAAATGCACAGCGTAATTTGTCATTCGTTTTTCACGTCGGCACAAACTCGGACGGCGCGGATTATTCGCCCGTCGAAGCCAATATCACGAGCGTTTCGGGCAGTTCGGGATATTTGACGGTCAAGGCTTTTGACACCGTTTCGCCCGCGCCGATTTCGAGCGCGAAAATCTCCCGTTATTGGGATTTGGACGGCGCAAATATCGTCGCAGATTTGAGTTTTTCATATCTTGATGAAGATGACGACGGGATAAATAATCCGGCGAATTTGCGAATTTTCCGCAATGCCCAAAATGTCTGTTTAAACGATTGTGTAGATGAAACAGCGCGAACCGCGAACATTTCAAATGTTTCTCAGTTTTCGCCTTGGACGATTGCCGAACTTGCGCCGACGGCGGCAAATGTCAGCATTTCGGGCAGAGTTTTTAACCCAAACGGACAAGCAATCAGAAACGCAACGGTTGAAATGATTGACGCAAACGGCGCGATTCTTTCCGTAAAAACAAACGCTTTCGGATATTTTCATTTTGAAACGGTTGAAGTCGGGCAAACTTATATTTTCAATGTCAAACACAAAATCTACCGATTCAATCCGCAAGTTGTTACCGTTTCGGATGAACTCCAAAATCTTGAATTTACAGGTGTTTTGATTGAATAAAACCGAGAAAGACACGAAAAGACGCGAAAAACAAATCAAAATTTTTCGCGCCTTTTCGCCTCTTTCGGTTAATAATTTTAAGACCGTGCGATTGCGGCGTTTTCGTCCTCGTCGCTGTATGGTTTGTGCAGATCAACGGGTTTCTGTTTAGTTTTTCTGAGGCGCATATTCAGCAATTCGACCATAACCGAAAACGCCATTGCAAAATAGATGTAACCTTTCGGAATTTTCTGATGAAAACCTTCCGCGAGAAGCGTTACGCCGATTAAAAGCAAAAAAGCGAGCGCAAGCATTTTAACCGTCGGATGCCGTTGGACAAACGCGCCGATTGAGCTTGCAAAAAGCATCATTGCAATAATCGAAACAACGACCGCCGCAATCATAATCCAAACTTGGTCAACCATTCCGATTGCCGTAATTACGGAATCAAGCGAAAACACGATGTCGAGCAAAGTTATCTGAATGATAACGCTTGTGAACGAGGCATAAACCTTTTTCGATGCCGCGCCTTCTTCGCCTTCGAGCGAACCGTGAATTTCGTGCGTTGATTTAGCGATTAAAAACAAACCGCCGATAATCAAAATAAGATCGCGCCCCGAAACCGCGTGATTAACTACGGGAAGCGTAAAAAGCGGTTGGGTTAAACTCATCACCCACGAGAGCGAAAAAAGCAAAATCACACGCATTATCAAAGCCATTGAAAGCCCGATATAACGCGCTTTCCCTTGCTGTTCGGCGGGAAGTTTGCCAGCCAGAATCGAGATAAAAATTATGTTGTCAATACCGAGAACGAGTTCTAAAACCGTCAATGTCAGAAACGCAATCCAAATTTGCGGATCAGCCAAAAATTCCATATTGTCGTAAATCCCCCTTGTCCGTAAAAATTAAAAAAATCAATAAAAGTCTAATACGCCGCGCCGATAAACTAAAAAAATGCTAGTTGAATGATTTGCAGGGTTTTCCTGAAGCCGCATCAGCTAATTTTTGCGCCTCTTCATTTTGTCCCGCGCCCGGTTTGACGACATCCGTGATGCAAGAAGCAGTTTCGGAAATCTTTGAAACGATTAAATGCGAAGTGTTTTTCGTCGAATCTTCCGCATCTGCAACATTAAAACGCACAATCAGAGCAACTGGCTTATCACCTTTCATTCGCCATTCGGCTTTTTCGCCGATGGTCGAAAAACCGCCTGAAACTTGGCTGAAATTTAATTCAAATTTCTTTTTATTCGGCGCAATGACGTTGATTGTTTGGCGAAGGTCGCCTTCGGTCAATTCGAGTTTGTAACCGCCAACGCCCGGACATTCGCCAATATACCAACCGCCCTCTTCTTCGTTTGATTCAATAGTTTTGCATTTTGCCGTTTCCAAACTCGTGTAATTGCTTTTGTATTCGCTGGAAGAAGTTTCTTTTATCTCGGTTTTCGGCGAAATATTTGAATTTTTTGCATTTGTCGGTGCGGCATTATTGGCGTTTGTATTGACATTTGTATTCGCGCTTGAATTGTTTGCCGGATTTTTCGGGCAAGCCGCCAAAAGCGAACAGCATACACCGATAAATAATATTTTTTTTAACATAATATTTTCTCCTAAGAAACTGTTGTAACACTTAAAAAAGGTAAGAATTAAACCACGAAAAGACATAAAACAACACGAAATTTGTTTGATTTTGGGCGTGTTTCGTGCAGTTTCGTGATTAAACAAATCACTAAATAGGAGTTTTAAAACAGCTTCAGGGAATTGTTCTAAAAATATAGCATTTTCCACAAAAAAATGCAGAGCAAACCAAGATTTTCATCGCTGATAGACAATTCTGCCGCCGACGATTGTCGCTACCACCGCGCCTGTGAATTTCCAATTATCAAACGGCGAGTTGTCGGACTTTGATTTTGAATTCGCGTTTTTATATGTCCATTCAAGCGTCGGATCAATAATCGTAACATCGGCGATTGAACCGACTTTCAAAGTTCCGCGTTCTTTTAATCTGAAAATCTTTGCGGGATTTGTCGAACATAATTCGACAAGACGTGGCAAATCAATAATTCCTTTGTGAACCAATTCGTTGAAAGCCAAACCGATTGCGGTTTCCAAACCCGTAATTCCAAACGGCGCACGGTCATATTCCAACGCTTTTTCGTCCGCGTGATGCGGCGCGTGGTCGGTTGCAATTGCGTCAATCGTGCCGTCTTTTATCGCTTCGAGAATCGCTTCAAGATGTTCCTCAGAACGCAAAGGCGGCGACATTTTCGTATTCGTGTCATAACCTTCGACTGCGCTATCGGTCAGCGTGAAATGATGCGGCGTAACTTCGCAAGTTACGTTGATGCCTTCGTTTTTCGCACGGCGCACGGCTTCAATCGCGCCTTTGGTGGAAATATGCGCGATGTGAATATGTGCGCCCGTTTCCTTCGCCAGATAAATATCGCGCACCGCGTCCAAATCTTCGGCGAGCGCGGGCATTCCTTTCAAACCCAACAAAAGCGACAATTTTCCTTCGTGCATCACGCCGCCCGACGAAAGCGATTTGTCTTCGCAATGGTCAACAACGGGCAAATCAAAATCCTTCGCATATTCCATTGCACGGCGCATCATTCCCGCATTCGGCACAGGTCGCCCGTCGTCCGAAACGGCAACCGCGCCCGCCGCTTTCATCTCGCCCATCTCGGCTAATTCGTGTCCGTCCGAACTTTTCGTAATCGCGCCGACGGGAAAAACATTCGCCAGATTTGCTCGCTCGGCTTGCTCGATCATATAGCGCGTAATCGCCGCATTATCGTTAATCGGCTGCGTATTCGGCATCGGGCAAACGCTCGTCCAACCGCCCGCAACCGCCGCCGCGCAACCCGTTGCAATCGTTTCCTTATGCTCCTGTCCCGGCTCGCGCAGATGAACGTGCAAATCAATAAACCCCGGCGCAACCAGCAAACCGCTCGCGTCAAAAACTTCTGCATCTTCCGGCGCAGATTCGTTATGATTTAACCAAGCAACGACGCGCCCGTCCTCGATTAAAACATTCATTCCAGTATTTTCCTGTGCGTTTGGGTCAATCAAATGACCGTTGGCAATTAAAAGTTTCATCAAAATTAAAATCCTTTCGGATGTTTAGATAACCAATCTTTGTATTTACTTTTGTAAAAATCCCGTAGCTCTTTTGTTTTAAGAATTATATCTGCGCCGCCGTCGTATGGATGATAAATTAGATTTTCACGAACAGAGAAAAACATAACATTTCTGATTTCATCATCGGCAACCAAGCGAAGTAAATCATCTAAAGAATTTTCTTTCCAAATCAATTCATCAAAATAAATATCCCAACAAATTTCGGCTGTATCTTCAAACGGGCAAATATTTCTCCAGTAATCAGATTGTAAATTGAGTTTTACCAACCTTTTATCTTGTGTCGGTTTCTCATTTATCATTCGGTAACTTGCAGACAAAAGAAAAAAAGAACTTTCAATGCCAATTAAATCAGACACAATAAAATTATGTCTATTAAAAATTTCCTCATACTCTCTCTGATTTTCAGCATACCTTTTTGAATCAAGTAAAGTGTGAATTCTAAACCATCTTTCGCTATAGCTATGTTTTAGCTCGTGTGCTATCGGAGGAAAATGCTGAAAGTTTTGTTGCCAACTTTTCGTGAGTTCTTTAACTGACATTATTTTTCTCTAAACGGTTGAATATTCCGTATAAGGTCTTAAATTAGGCGGCTGAAAGCCAAGCACGATTTCGTTTTTGGCAACGCCGTTTTTTTCTAAATCCGCCGCCACGCCTTCTTCGGTGTTGTCTTCCTGAATCCAGATTTTATCGCCGATGATTTCGATGTGAATCAGCAAACTGTGAACGCGCCGGTTTCCTTTCCACCCCGCAAACAACAGCAAATAACTGTCGTTTTCTTCATCAAAAACGACTTTTGCTTCTAATTTTTGGTCTTCGGGTTCGATGCGCGGCGTGAGAAAATCTTTCCATTCGAGCAGAGATTTCTTTACTGCTTCGCGCAATTCTTCTATCTTTTCCATACTAAAATTTCCTCCGTTTCGGGCGAAAAACAAAAGACGCGCAGACGTTCATCGCTCATCACAATTTCGCCTTTTTCGCCTTCAAACAATTCCGTAAAAACCGTGTCCGGCACGGCGAGATATAAAAGTCGGTCGGCTTCCACACGCCGCATAACAGAATAATACAACGAAAATTGTCCGAGTGCTTGCTCCAATTCGGCAGTTTGCGAACGCCCGATAAAACTTTTGATTTCAACCGCGATTTTTCGATTTTCTTTTTCCGCCGCAATAAATCTTTCCGCCGCCAAATCAACAAACAAACTATCTTTGCCCCAAGCCAAAGTGTAAGGATCGGCGGTTATCGTCCAACCGTCTTTTTCGAGCGCGTTTCTCACTTTATCGTGAAACAAATCTCTAGCAGGCATATTATTTATCAATCAAATGACCATTGGCGATTAAAAGTTTATTTACATTCATAAAATCTAGATTGATTTTATAAATTTTAAGCCGTTTCAGGCGAATCCGCCTAATGAGAAATGAATTTCCCGAAAACTTACCATTAATCATAAATTTCAATATGATAATCGTAAATTTCAATGTGGCAATAGTAGATTTCAATATGGTAATCATAAATTTCAATATGATAATCGTAAATTTCAATATGATAATCATAAAAAATAGAACAATAATCATAAATTATATATCAATAATAAGAGAAAACAGATATAATAGTGAATTATGTTACGATACAGACCCGGAAAAATGATGGATATGCGTGGGATTCAGAAGAAAACCGCGTTTTTAGTTGGTCTCGGAATGGCTTATCCGGCGGCGCACAGGTATTTGAATGCCGATATGAGTCTCGTCAATGTTGAGACGATGGAAAAACTTTGCATCGCGCTTAATTGCACGCCGAGCGACCTTTTTGAATGGACACCCGACAAAAATACGGTCGTGCCGGAGAATCATTCGCTCTACACGCTGGAAAAGAAAAAGAGTTTGCAGGAATTGGTCAAAGATATTCCGGCGGACAAACTTAAGTTGGTCGAAAACTTTCTGAATGAGTTAAAAGAATAGACAAGGCTCGCAAACTAATAAACGTCAGTTCGGGATAAGGACTGGAGCGCAAGCGTCCCGCTTGCAATGAGCGTGAAACGCGAAAAAGACTCGGATTACTCAAAAGTTTTAGGTCAACAAATGCCGCTACACCGCTGAAAAACGCGGCGTTTGCAAGCGGGACGCTTGCGCTCCAGTCGGTTTTTCTTATCCCGAACTGACGTTAATAAGGCTAATTCTTTTGTGCCAACCGGACGAAAAAGAGTTCGGGTTTGGTGCATAATTCAGTTGTATTGGTAGATTATCTTAAAGCCTTCGTTTTTCTGACAAAATTTGTGCATCTTTTTTATTTTGTTGATGTCTTTGCGCGTATTTTCGGTTAATTTGTCAAAATTTCTCTCCATTGCGGCGAGAATGTTTTCGACGTGATTTGTTTCAAGAAGGTGAAAATATATTTTGTAATAACCTTCTTCCGAATCGTCATCAACCGGCGGCATAATCTCGTCGGAAGTTTTGACATCGCACGAATCGGCACTGTCCAGATAACCGCATCTTGCCCAATAATCTAACATAACCGATTCATCGTCGAAGCAAAAATCAATCACGATCGTATAGATTGAGCCTTCCCGATATTGTTCCAAATGTTCGTAAAAATGCTTCTTAAACCAATCAATGCCGTGCGGATAAGCGTAAATAAAACCGCTTGCCGAATGAGGTCTCGGATTTGCGTGAAAATCGGACAGATACTTTACCCGTTCTTCGTTTTCGAGCAAAAAATTCCATAAATCCTCATCGCTCATCGAAACAATTTTATCGGCGCGTTTTTTATTAAACAATTTCAGTCTATCGTATTCCATAACTCAATCCTTATGACGCGGAAGTTTCTGCAAAAGCATTTCTTTGATGCGTTCGCGCCATGTAAAATCTATCCAGAGTTCGGTTTCCCAATCGAAAAGCTCAAGACCGGGAAATCTCGTTTTGTAGTGATAATTCGGATTTTGCGCGTAGAAGTTTCCCAGAAAATAGTAAAAATAACCTCTCGCAAGTGCATATTTTATTTCGAGCAAAACCGTCAAAATGCCCAAACTGCGCGATTTTTCGTTTAAGTCCCAAAACGCGACATTGCTGTTAAGCGCGAAGTTTCCTTCTTCAAAAATACTGCACGCGACGAGCTTTTCATCCTTAAAAATGCAAAGCTCCATCAATTTCGCCGGATGATGAACGATATATTTATAGTTTTCGGTCAGAGGTTTTTCGGGCGGCTTGCCGTATCGCAAAAAATGATGAATGTCTCGCAAATTCGATTTTGCAGGCGTAATTCTCAGCGGACGAATGACAGTTTTCAAATCGCGGTTGATGTTCAAAACACGGCGCAAACTTTTTGTGAAGTTAAATGCCGGCAAGCGGTAACGAGTCGGAAAAGCCTTGTAATAATGTCCTTTGTAAGAATCAAAATTAGTGCGCTGAAATTGTGCGAACCGTGTGAACCAACCTTTGTTCCAATAGTCTTCGATAAGTTCGCCCGTGTTGTCGAGTTCTACCCAGTCTTCTTCTGCTTTTGTAATCGCATAAAGACAATCGGGACCGTAAGACTTATTACCGTCTTTATCAATAGAATCGTGGTCTTGTTCGTAGAACTTCTGAATTTCGTCCCAAGTAAAATCAATCTTAATTAGAAAATCAACGACTTTATTAGTATCAGACATTTTAAGAACTCCTCGAAATTTTTATAGTAAAAATTTTAAGTTTATTGTTCGTAAAAAGCAAGATTTTTATTCACCGATTGCCGTTCCGCCCGTTGCTAAATACAAAACCGCCATTCTGACGGCAACGCCGTATTTTACTTGGTCTAAAATCAGCGAACGTGAACTGTCGGCAACGTCGGACGATATTTCGATGCCGCGATTCATCGGACCGGGATGAAGAACGATGGCATCTTTTTTGGCTAAATCGAGTCGTTCGTTGGTTAAGCCGTAATGAATCGAATATTCGCGCAAAGTTGGGAAATATGCCGAATCCATACGTTCTTTTTGGATTCGCAAAATCATCACGACATCTGCGCCGTCAATCGCGTCTTCGATGTGTTCGGAAACCTGCAAATCTTTTTCGACGAGATGCGCGAAATCGTTGGGAACAAGCGTTTTCGGTCCGGCGACGCGCACCTTTGCGCCGAGTTTGGTTAAAAGATGAATGTTTGAACGTGCCACTCTTGAATGCAGAATGTCGCCGACAATCGCCACTTCCAAACCGTCAATTTTTCCTTTATGTTCGCGGATTGTCATTGCGTCGAGCAAGGCTTGTGTCGGATGTTCGTTCGCACCGTCGCCGGCGTTGACGATTGCCGCCTTGCTCACCTTGGCTAATTGATGCGGAACGCCCGCTGAACCGTGTCGGACGACGATGCAGTCGGGTTGCATTGCGTCGAGATTCATCGCCGTATCAACCAATGTTTCGCCTTTCGTTACAGATGAAGAAGACACGGAAATATTCACCGCATCAGCCGAAAGACGTTTCGCGGCAAGTTCAAAACTCGTGCGTGTGCGCGTCGAATTCTCGAAAAAAAGATTGATAATTGTCTTGCCGCGAAGTGTCGGAACTTTTTTGATCTCGCGCATATTTATCTCGCGGAAATTTTCGGCAGTATTCAAAATTCCGACAATCTCCTCAGCGGAAAGATTGCGAATCCCAAGCAAATCTCGGCGGCGAAACGGTTTATTCATAAAGCGGTTTCCGGTTTCCGGTTTCCGGCTTCCGGTTTCTGGTTGAAGGCGCGAAACGAGAAATCAGAAACCGGAAACCGGAAACAGATTTCACGGTTTTTCGTAAATCCAGACAGACTCTTCATCGTCAAATTCTTTGAGCATCACTTTTACAATTTCGGCGCGTTTTGTCGGAACTGTTTTGCCAATGTAATCTGCCTGAATCGGCAGTTCGCGGTGTTCCTTGCCGCGATCAATCAAAACGGCAAGCTGAACGCGATTCGGGCGACCGAAATCCATCAGTTGATCCATTGCGGCGCGAATTGTTCTGCCTGTGTAAAGAACATCGTCAACCAAAATAATCTTTTTGTTTTCGATGTCGTGGGTTAATTCCGTGCGATTGACAATCGGATTTGCGCCGACGGTTGATAAATCGTCGCGGTAGAGCGTGATGTCAATAATGCCGTAAAGCGGTTTTTCGCCTTCGAGAATTGCAATTTTATCAACGATTCTTTCTGCCAGAGGCACGCCGCGCCGACGTATGCCGACGATGTATAAATCCTTTGCGCCTTGATTTTCCTCAACAATTTCCGATGCGAGCCGCGAAAGAGCGCGTTTCATCCGCGCTGAATCCATAATTTTCGATTTTTCAACTAATCCGTATTCGTCTGCCATAATTTTCAAGGCAAATCGTATCACCGCTAAGTTTCAAGTTTCAAGTTTGCGGTTTCAAGTTTTGCACCATTATTTTCAATTATCAATTATTTTAGAAGTTTTTGCGGCGAAATACTGCTGAAATATTTGATATTTGATATTTGATAATTGATAAATTTCGTTTGAAATTTTATCTTTACGGAAATGCTTTACGAAAAACTCATCCGCCCGATGCTTTTTAATCTGTCGCCCGAAACGGCGCACGAGTTCGGTATCGAAGTTTTGAAAAAAGGATTTTCTTCAAAAAAAGCGCAGGAATTTTTAGCCAAACGATTTGCTGTCAGCGAATCGTTTGACGAATTTGAACGCTTCGGTTTGAAATTCAAAAATCCGCTCGGTATCGCCGCCGGATTCGACAAAAACGGTGTGGTCGTTAATCAATTAGCCGCGCTCGGTTTCGGTTTCGTCGAGGTCGGAACGGTAACTTTCAACGCGCAGAAAGGCAATGAAAAACCGCGTCTTTTCCGCTTGCCCGAAGAAAAAGCCTTGATAAATCGCCTTGGTTTTAATAACGAAGGCACGGCGAAAGTCGTTGAAAGATTAAAGAAAATTACGCCGAATTGTGTTTTGGGGGTGAACATCGGTAAAAACAAAGATGTTCCGAACAACGAAGCGATTGAAAATTATTTGAAAAGTTTCGATTTGGCGTTTGAGGTTGCCAATTATATTGCGGTGAATGTTTCTTCGCCGAACACGCCGAATTTAAGAGAATTGCAGAAAGCGGAAAATTTGGAGGAACTTCTTAAAGAATTGCAAAAACGGAATAAAGTTTTGAGTCCCGCCTTTAGGCGGCAAACTGCTGATAATCAAACTCCTTTGAATATTAACGAAATTCCGCCTAAAGGCAGGACTCAAAACTTAAAACCTCTGCTCGTCAAAATCGCGCCGGATTTAGCTGAAAACGAAATTGAGGCGATTGTTGATATTGCCCAAAGATTAAATCTTGCCGGAATTATTGCGACAAATACGACGATTTCGCGTAAAAATGTAAATTCAAACGAAGCGGGCGGTTTGAGCGGCAAGCCTTTGCAAAAAAAATCAAGTGAAGTTATCAAAAAAATCTACAAATATTCAAACGGAAAACTGCCGATAATCGGAGTCGGCGGCATTTTTACGGCGGAAGATGCGTTTGAAAAAATTGCTTCTGGCGCGTGTCTTTTACAGGCTTACACAGGTTTTGTCTATCAAGGTTTTAGGTTTGCGGGAAACGTAAATGCAGGTTTAGAGAAGATTTTAAGGGAAAAAGGTTTTGCTAATTTAGATGAAGCAATCGGAAGCGGAGTTTGACACAGTAATTACAAAAGCTATAATAAATCCTTTGCGTTTTGCGCGAGAGTTCATTGAGAGTTTAAACTATTGGAATGATTATTGATTTAATCACATTGGGAAATTCGCCGCGTGAGTTTGAATTTTCGCTTTCGCCGGAAGAAATTGAATTGGAAAGCGATTTGGCGAAATTGAAAAATGCGGTCAATGCCAAAGGCACATTGACCAAGCATATCGCGCAAACTGATATTGAAGGCGAAATCAAAACGAAACTCGAATTTGAATGCACACGTTGTTTGCAAACAATCGAACAAGATTTGAAAATTCCGTTTTCCGCCGCTTTTGTTTTGAAAGAAAACTTTACACAAGCGAAGGAAGCCGAATTAAAAGCCGAAGATTTAGACGTTTCGATTATTGAAGGAAACGAAATAGATTTAAGCGAAGTCGTCCGCGAACAGCTTTTATTAAACTTGCCGGAGCAGGTTTTTTGTAAGGAAGATTGTAAAGGTTTATGCCCGAAATGCGGAGCAAACCGAAATTTGATAAATTGTAATTGTATTGAAAAAGAGATTGATTCGCGCTGGCAAGGTCTGCGCGAATTAAAATTTAAAAATGAAAAGTGAAAAATGTGAAGTAGAAAATTTTTAATTTTTAATTTTACGTTTTTTAATTTACGGAGTATTTATGCCAAATCCAAAACGAAGACACAGTCATTCACGAACACGCCAACGTCGCGCCCACGATGCGCTGAAAGCACCGCAGTTTTATTTAGATAAAGACACGGGCGAAGCCAAAGTGCCGCACCGCGTTGACACTAAAACAGGAATTTATAAAGGTCGCCAAATTTTAGACGTAAAGGAATCCGATTAAATAATTTGGGATTTGGGATTTGGGATTTGTGATTTAAATCCGAAATCCGCAATCCAAAATCCGAAATGAAATATAACGCAGGCATCATCGGAATGGGACACAGTTTTCCCGACGGCATTTTGACCAATGCCGATTTGGAAAAGATTGTCGAAACCAGCGATGAATGGATAACTACGCGCACCGGCATCAAGCAACGCTACAAAGCCGCCGATAATGAATATACTTCGCAATTTGCGGTTGAATCGGCACGGAAAGCGTTGGAACGTGCCGGAATCGAGCCGAAAGACGTTGATTTGATTATTTGTGCGACAACTACGCCCGACCAGATTTTGCCTTCGACAGGCTGTTTGATTCAAGCCGAACTCGGTTGCGAAAACGCTGCCGGAATGGACGTTTTTGCGGCTTGTTCAGGGTTTATCTATGGAATCACGATGGTCGAATCAATGATTCGCACCGGACAAATCCGATACGCTTTGGTTATCGGTGCGGAAGTTTTGACGAAATACGTGGATTACACCGACCGTGGAACGTGCGTTATTTTCGGTGATGGTGCGGGCGCGGCAGTTCTCGGTCCGGTTGAAGAAGGCAAAGGGATTTTAGCAACGAAAATTCGTTCCGACGGGCGTTTTGAGGATTCACTTTACGCACGCGGCGGCGGCACGAAATACGGCACATCGCACGAAACGATTGACAATCGGATGCACTATTTTTCGATGAAAGGCAACGCGATTTTCAAACTCGCGGTGCGTTCAATGGCGGATATTTCGCTCGAAATGCTCGAAAAAGCCGGTCGAAGTATCGAAGAAGTTGCCATTATCATTCCACATCAGGCAAATCAGCGAATTACCGAAGCCGTTGCCGAAAGGCTCGGAGTTTCGATAGATAAAGTTTATTCAAACATCGCGCAGACAGGCAATACTTCGTCCGCTTCGATTCCGATTGCGCTGGACGAATGTCTGCAAAGCGGTAAAATTAAAGAAGGTGATTTGGTGTTGCTGACCGCTTTCGGTGGCGGTGTAACTTGGGGCGCGAGTGTTATTCAGTTTTAGATTTTAATGTCAAAAATAGCTTACATTTTTCCCGGACAGGGAAGCCAATCCGTCGGAATGGGCAAAGATTTATTTGATAACTTTGCGGTTTCACGCGAGGTTTTTGAAGAAGCCGACGACGCGCTTGGGTTTTCGCTGTCCGAAATGTGCTTTGCGGGAACGGCGGAAGATCTTGCTTTAACTGCAAATACGCAACCCGCAATTTTGACGACTTCGGTTGCCGCGTTTCGTGCTATGGAAACGGAAGGTTTTCCAATGCCGAATTTTGTTGCAGGGCATAGTTTAGGTGAATATTCAGCAGTCGTCGCGGCTGGAGCAATGAGTTTTGCGGATGCCGTCAGAACTGTTCGCAATCGCGGAACGTATATGCAAGAAGCCGTTCCTGTCGGAATTGGTGCAATGGCGGCGATTTTGGGTTTGCCGCTCGAAACTATTGAAATTGCTTGTGAAGAATCACGGGAAGGTGAAGTTTGCAGTCCGGCGAATATTAATTCACCATCGCAAATCGTGATTGCCGGAAATGCCGGTGCAGTTGACAGAGCAATCGAATTATTGAAAGTAAGAGGTGCGAAACGAGCGATAAAATTGAATGTTTCCGCGCCTTTTCATTGCGATTTGATGTTTCCGGCGCAGGAAAGATTAGCCGATGATTTGGCGAAGATTGAATTTAATGATTTGCGTTTTCCTGTGATTGAAAATGTTTCCGCCGATAAAAACAAGGACGGCACACGCGCCAGAGATTCTTTAATTCGACAAGTTACAAGTCCTGTGCGTTGGGCGGAAAGCGTGGAAATGATGCTGGCAGAAGAAGTTGAAACCTTCATTGAAGTCGGGGCAGGAAAAGTTTTAAGCGGTTTGGTTCGCCAAATCAATCGTGATGTTCGCTGTTTGAACGTCGAAAATACGGAAAGTTTAAGAAATACTTTAGAATCTTTATAATAAATAAATAGGAGAAATTATGTCAGAAGTTCAAGATAAAATTAAACAAATTATTGTTGACGAATTAGGTGTTGACGAGGCGGAAGTTACGGAGAATGCGCGTTTCATTGAAGATTTAGGTGCGGATTCATTGGATTTGGTCGAACTCGTGATGCGGTTTGAAGAGGAATTCGACATCGAAATTCCCGACGAAGACGCGGAAAAAATCCAAGCTGTCCGCGATGCTTACGCTTACGTCGAACAAAACAAAGGGTAATTAAAAGTGCAAAGTGAAAAACTAATAATTTTGCACTTTGCACTTTGCACTTTTCACTAAATTTATGAAACGTCGTGTAGTTGTAACAGGACTCGGATTGGTTACGCCGGTCGGCAATGATGTGCCGACGACTTGGGATGCGCTCAAGCGTGGACAAAGCGGCGCAGACTTAATTCAGAAGTTCGACACAGAAAAATTTGACGTTAAATTCGCTTGCGAGGTGAAAAACTTCAGCGCGGAAGATTTCCTTGAGAAAAAAGAAGCGCGGCGGATGGGCGCATTTACGCATTTTGCGATTGCCGCTTCGGACGAAGCCGTTAAAGACAGCGGCTTAGTCATTGATGAATCAAATGCCGAAATGGTCGGAACTTACATCAGTTCGGGCATCGGTGACTTTTGGGCGATTGAACGCGAACACGAAAAGCTCTTAAATTCAGGTCCGGGCAGAGTTTCGCCGTTCTTTATCGTTTCGGCGATTGTCAATCTCGCGGCGGGAAATGTTTCGATTCGGCACGGTGCGAAAGGTCCGAATTCGGCGACGGCGACGGCTTGTTCAGCGGGCGCACACGCGATTGGCGACAGTTTTCGGCTGATTGAGCGCGGCGATGCTGATGCGATGATTTGCGGCGGCGCAGAATCGGCAATAACGCCGATGTCGGTTGCCGGATTTGCTTCGATGCGTGCGCTTTCGACTCGCAACGACGACCCGCAACACGCCTCGCGCCCGTTTGACGCAACACGCGATGGTTTTGTCATCGGCGAAGGCGCAGGACTCTTGATTCTCGAAGAATTGGAACACGCTAAAGCTCGCGGCGCAAAGATTTACGCGGAAATCGTCGGTTACGGAATGTCGGGCGATGCGTTTCACGTTACGATGCCGGACGAAACCGGAAGCGGTGCGATTCGCGTGATGACGAGAGCCATCAACGATGCCGGAATTTCACCCGAACAAATCGGCTATATCAACGCGCACGGAACGTCAACGCCATATAACGACAAGTTTGAAACGCTGGCGATTAAAAAGGTTTTCGGCGAACACGCTTATAAACTCGCGGTTAGTTCGACGAAATCAATGACCGGACACGCATTGGGCGCGGCGGGCGGAATCGAAGCGGTAATTTCAGTTCTTTCACTCAAAGAAAATCAGCTGATGCCGACAATTAACTACGAAAGCCCCGACGCGGATTGCGATTTGGATTATATTCCGAACGAGCCGCGTAATGCAGAAGTCGAATATGTTCTTTCAAACAGTTTCGGTTTCGGCGGCACGAATGCGTGTTTGATTTTTAAGCGTTACGAGGCGTAATTTGCGAAGCGTTTCCTCCAATTGGAGGTCGAGACGCTTTTATTTTAATGAGTGAATGAATAGTCATTCATTTTTATTGGAAGTTTTCCCTAAAACATTTTACAATCAATACAATTAAATAAGTTTTTATGAAAATTATCGTTTTAATGAAACAAGTCGCCAACAAAGACGCGGTTTTGCGTGTTAGCGGCGATGAAAAATGGATTGACGAATCGAATATTTCACAACAGACGAACGAATCGGACGGCTACGCGCTCGAAGAGGCGTTGCGGATGAAGGAAGCGAAAGGCGAAGGCGAAGTTATCGTTTGCACTTTGGGCGCACAGACGGCGAAAACTGTGATTAAAGATGCGCTGGCTCGCGGCGCAGACCGCGCAATTCACGTTGTTTCGGACAATGTAAATCAACTTTCGCCGTTTCAGATTGCGAAAGCGATTGCGGATGCAATTAGAGATGAAAACGCTGACCTTGTTTTCACGGGTTTGCAGTCTGATGATGCGAGTTATGGGCAGACGGGCGTTATTTTAGCGGAACTTCTCGGCATTCCGCACGCGACGATTGTCATTGAAGTCAACCGCGAGAGTTTGACCGACTCTTCGCTCAAAGTGAAACGCGAACTCGAAAGCGGTTGGTATCAATGGTTTAATTACAAACTGCCTGCACTTTTGACGATTCAATCGGGCATTTCGCAGATTCGTTATGCGTCGCTCAAGGGTATTATGGCGGCGAAAAAGAAAGAGATCAGAGACGTTACGCCGTCAATCGAAAACTTTGCCGGAGCGCAGAAGATTGAAAAGGTTTATTTGCCGTTAAAACTCAAGCAAACGCAAATGCTCGGCAACGGCGATGCCAAAGCCGGCGCGGTTGAATTAGTTGAGAAATTGAAAACGGAGGTGCGGGTTTTATAGTGAATAACTAAAAACGAAAAGTGAATAATTAAATTCTTTTCACTTTTCACTTTTCACTTTTCACTTTTAACTAAAAAAATATGATTTTAGTATTCATCGAACACAAAAATTGCGTCTTGAACAAAGTTTCGCTCGAAGCGATAGCGGCGGCGCAGAGCATTGGGAAAGATTTAAATCTTAAAGTTTCGGCGGTTTTGCCGTGCGATAAGGATTGTGCTTTGGCAAACGAAATTGCCGGATATAATCTCGAAAAAGTAATTGTTGCGAAAAACGAAAAGCTGAATATTTACACGCCGGACGCTTACGCCGATGCTTGGACGGAGATAATTAACAAGGAAAACCCGCAGTATGTCGTGATGTCGCACAGCTATCAAGTCCGCGATTTTGCGCCGAAGGTTGCGGCGCGGCTTGGCAAAGAAGTTGTCGGCGACTGCATTCGATATAAAGCGGACGGCGGAAAACTTATTTTGACGCGAAGAATCTTTCTCGGCAAATTAGATGCCGACGTAACAATCGGCGGCGACGCGCCTTATTTCGTTACGTTTCAATCAGGCGCATTTCGCGGCGACAATGCCGAACGCGGAAGCGCACAAATCGAAACGGTTGATGTCAATGTCGGCGAAGTCAGAATGGAAGCCGAAGAACCGTTTCAAGAGGCGAAAGCGTCGGTTGACCTTACAAAGTCTGAGATTATCGTGGCGGTTGGTCGCGGCATTAAATCGCAGGAAAACATTGCGGTCGCGCAGCAACTCGCTGACATTCTCGGCGCAGACCTTGCGGCATCGCGTCCGATTTGCGACAGCGAATGGCTTCCGATTGACCGACAAATCGGTTCATCAGGGCAGACGGTTGCGCCGAAGGTTTATATCGCACTCGGCATTAGCGGCGCGATTCAGCACATTGTCGGGATGAAAAACGCATCGACGATTGTGGCGATCAACAAAGATTCGGAAGCACCGATTTTCGACATTGCGGATTACGGCATCGTCGGCGATTTGTTTGAAGCCGTTCCCGTGCTGGTCGAAGAAATCAAGAAAGCGAAAGCGTGAAAACCTGAAACCACAAAACAACACAAAACTCCACGAAATAGATCAACTCTTTTCGTGGAGTTTTGTGTTATTTTGTGGTTATTTCTTCTTGCTAACCCAGATTCTTCGCGGCAAATTCCCAATTTAACAATTTATCAATCACGGCGTTGACGTAATCGGCGCGGCGGTTTTGGTAATCGAGATAATAGGCGTGTTCCCAAACGTCAATGGTGAGGAGCGGTTTCAAACCTTGCGTTAGCGGGAGTTCGGCATCGCCGGTTTTAATCAAAGAGAGTTTGCCGCGTTTGTCGCTGACGAGCCAGCCCCAGCCTGTGCCGAATTGGTCGAGGCAGGTTAGGGACAAAGATTTCTTAAACTGCTCGAAATCGCCGAAAGACTCGTTAATTTTGTCCAAAAGTTTCCCCGAAGGCTTGCCGCCGCCGTTGGGTTTCATCGAATTCCAGTAGAAATTATGATTCCAAATCTGCGCGGCGTTGTTAAAAACCGCCGAATCTTTCTTCTTCCACGACTGCATCACGACTTGCTCCAGCGACATTGATTCAAACGCCGTGCCTTTTGCCAGAACATTGAGCCGGTCAACATAAAACTTATGGTGTTTGCCGTAGTGAAAGCCGATAGTATTGGCTGAAATCACGGGCGCAAGCGCATCGTCTTTGTATGGAAGCGCAGGAAGCTCAAACGCGCTGGCGCGTCCGATGATTGACGGAAAACCCGCCGCAAATGCCGTTCCGATAGATATTGCTAAAAAATCTCTGCGTTTCATAATGTTTTAAATTTATCACATCAAAGGCAGAAACACGACTGTTAAGGAGTATGCAAATTGCTCTGCACACTCTTTAACAGTCGTGTTTCTGCCTTATTTTGCAACAAACGCGACAATCCGCAAAGGTGCGCCGCTTCCTGATTTTATTTTCATCGGGAGTGAAATGACGGTTGCGCCTTTGGTTGGGACTTTTTCGATGTTGGCGACGTTTTCAAAGGCGGGAATGTTTTCGGTCATCAGCGCGACGTGGGCATCGAAAGTTTCGGAATTGCCCGCGTCAATGCTCGCCGTGTCTATGCCCACGGCTTTCGGTTTGCGGTTTGTAATGAGCCACGTTGCCGCTTCTTTCGAGAGTCCGGGGAAATGTTTCTTGTCGCCTTCCACACCCATATATTTGGCGCGGTCGCCCCAGAATTTGCCGTAGCCGGTTTGGAATAGAATGATTGATGCATCGGGAATCTTGCCGTTTTGTGCTTCCCAAGCGGTTAAATCTTCGACGCTGATGAGATAGTCGCGGTTTGATGCCGCCTTTGCCGAAACATCAACTTTAATTGCCGGAGCAATCAGGTTTTCGAGCGGGATTTGGTCAACGGTTTGTTTGCCTTCAGCGAAATGAATCGGTGAATCAAGATGCGTTCCGCCGTGTTCGGGCGCGGAGATTTTATAGGCGGAATAATAGAAGCCTTTGGGATTGCGTCCTTCAAAGACGGTTTCTTTTTTAAAGCCGTCGTCGGGTGTCCAATAGAGCGTCTGCTCGGAAAACTCGTAAGTCAAATCAATCCATTCGCCGTTCGGGAAATTTGTCTGACGAGCGCAATTTATCGTTAAAATGGAAGCCAAAAGGACGATTAAGATTTTCATAAAATTTCTCCGCGTTGCGTTTTAATAAAACATAATCGCAAAGCGGAGAAATGTAAAGATAGCATTGGAATCTCAAACCGATGCGGCGATGGCTTCATCAAAGATTTGAAGCGCGACATCCGTGTTTTCTGTGGTAAGAATAAGCGGCGGCGACCAACGAATCGTGCTTGTGCCACAACCTAAGATAATTAGTCCGCGTTCAAAGCAAGCCATTTCGATTTTATCGCGGAGTTCGGCATCGGGTTCGCCGTTTTCTTTGACGAATTCAACGCCGAGCATCATTCCCAAGCCGCGCACGTCGCCGATTTGGTTATATTTCGTTTGCAGAGAGCGCAAGCCGTCTTCGAGATATTTGCCGACGGTTGCGGCGTTTTCGACTAAGCCGTTTTCGAGCAGTTCAATCGTTTTCAGCGCAGATGCGATGCACACCGGATTGCCGCCAAACGTCGAAGCGTGTGCGCCTTTGTGCCAATCCATAATGTCGGCGCGAGCGACACACGCACCAATCGGCAAGCCCGAACCGATGCCTTTTGCAAGGCACATAATATCGGCTTTCACGCCTTCGTGATGGTCGAGCGCGAACATTTTGCCCGTGCGTCCCATTCCGCTCTGCACTTCGTCAACGATTAACATTATGCCGTGTTTATCGCAGATTTCGCGTAAAGCGCGGACAACCGATGTCGGTGCGGGAACGTATCCGCCTTCGCCTTGGACGACTTCGAGAACGATTCCGGCGACTTCTTCGGGCGGCGTGGTCGTGTTGAACAGACGGTTTTCAATCCAATCAATCGTGCCTTGACAACATTCGCCGTCGTCGCATTTGCCCAAGTTAAACGGACAGCGGAAGCAATTCGGATAGGGAACGTGCGTTACATCAAGGGCTGAACGCATAAATCCGAGCCGTTGGGCGCGTTTTGATGATGTCAAACTAAGTGCGCCGAGCGTCCGCCCGTGAAACGAGCCGAAAAACGAAATAAATTTCTGTCGGCGCGTGTGATACATCGCAAGTTTCAGCGCGGTTTCAATCGCTTCCGCGCCGCTGTTGGCAAAATGCGTCTTCGTTTCGCCTTCAATCGGGCAAATCTCGCTCAGCTTTTTGCCGAGGTCGGGCATCTGTTTGTAATAATAATCCGTTCCGCAAAGGTGAATCAGCGTTTCGGTCTGTTTCGTTATCGCTTCAACAATTTCGGGATGGCAATGTCCGGTCGAACAAACCGCCACGCCCGCGTTGCAATCCAAAAAGACGTTGCCGTCAGGGTCTTCAATCCAAACGCCGTAGCCGCGCTCGGCAACGAGCTTGTAATCCGGTCGCGGATAGCTCGGCGTAACGTATTTTGCGTCTGCCGCAATGATTTCCTGCGCTTTCGGTCCCGGCAGTTCGGTTTTAATAATCGGTTTCTGTAATTCTGTTGTCGGTGTCATAAATTTTTCCTCATAAATTCTAAAAATTAAATTCGTGTCGAAAGTTTTTCGACGTTAAAAGTTTGCGAATCGTGAAAGGAAAAAATTAGTCGCCCGCGAAAAGATTCGGGCGCGTGATTTCAGGACGAAGTTTTGCAATCGAACGCGGTGTCATAGACTTTTGATGCAGATAATATATCAGATTGCCGATTGAGTTTCAAAGTTTGGCGTGAAACAATTATTGATGGTTTTCGGTCTTTGGGCTTTGGTTTTTGGACTTTGGACTTTGATTCACGATTTGAAAATTTCTTTCAAAAACCTAAAACCCAAAACCCAAAACCTAAAACCTAAAAAATATGCAAAGCCCGAAAAAACATACGAATAAATTGATAAACGAAACCTCGCCGTATCTTTTGCAACACGCGCACAATCCCGTTAATTGGTTCGGTTGGTGCGACGAAGCGTTTGAAAAAGCGCAACGCGAAGATAAGCCGATTTTGGTCAGCATCGGTTATTCGGCGTGCCATTGGTGCCACGTTATG
The DNA here is from genome assembly GCA_964548225.1 of uncultured Blastocatellaceae bacterium. Lineage (GTDB taxonomy): Bacteria > Acidobacteriota > Blastocatellia > Pyrinomonadales > Pyrinomonadaceae > CALMEH01. The sequence goes on from CAZJQP010000034.1 coordinate 28,739, forward strand.
GAGCGCGAATCGTTTGAAAATGAAGAGATTGCCGCAATTTTGAACGAAAATTTCGTGAGCCTCAAAGTTGATTTGGAAGAACGCCCCGACATTGACCAAATCTATATGACTTTCGTGCAAATGACCAACGGAAACGGCGGTTATCCGCTGAATGTTTTCATCACGCCCGACAAAATCCCGTTTTTCGGCGGCACATATTTTCCGCCCGAAGATCGTTTCAGAATGCCTTCGTTTCAAAAGGTTTTAGCGGCGATTGTCGAATCGTGGCAAACTCGCCGCGATGAATTGATGAATTCGGCAAATGAAGTTTTAAACGAAATGCGCGGCGTTTCAAACCTCGAAATTACGTTTGATGAATTGAATTTTGAACAAACGGACGCGGCTTTTGATGGTTTTGTTAAATATTTTGACAAAACAAACGGCGGTTTCGGCGGTGCGCCGAAATTCCCGCCGCCGATGTCGCTCGAATTTTTATTGCGCTATTGGAAACGCACAGGCAACGAAAACGCGCTCGAAATGGTGAAGAAAACTTGCGATAAAATGGCGCACGGCGGAATCTATGACCAACTCGGCGGCGGTTTTCATCGCTATTCGACGGATGCAAGCTGGCTCGTCCCGCATTTCGAGAAAATGCTTTACGATAACGCACAGCTTGCAAGAATCTATCTGCACCTTTTTCAGGCGACGAAAGACGAATTTTATAAACGTATCGCGGTTGAAACTTTGGAATATGTGCGGCGCGAAATGTTGGACGAAAGCGGCGGTTTCTATTCGGCGCAAGATGCCGACAGCGAAGGCGTTGAAGGAAAGTTTTTTGTCTGGACGGCGCAGGAAATCGCGGAAGTTTTAGGCACGGAGGACGCGCAGATTTTTAATAATTATTACGACGTTACCGAAGCAGGGAATTTTGAAGAAAGCAATATTTTGAACGTCAAAAATCTTTCAGCGGAAACACCCGAAAAAAGCCGAAAGATTTTATTTGAAGCCCGCGAAAAACGAATCAAACCTTTCCGTGACGAAAAGGTTTTGACGGCTTGGAACGGTTTGATGTTGGCAACCTTCGCCGAAGCCGGCGCGATTTTAAACTCAGACGAATATTTGCAAATCGCCAAACAAAACGCCGATTTCATCATCGAAAATATGCAGTCGGACGGATTTTTGCTCAGAACTTGGAAGGACGGCAAAGCGAAACTCGACGCATATCTCGAAGATTACGCCAATTTTGCCGACGGTTTGACCGAACTTTTTCAAGTGTCGGGCGAAGTGAAATATTTGGTCGAAGCAAAACGTCTGGCGGATTTGATGATTAGCGAGTTTTGGGACGAGCCAAGCGGCGGTTTTTATTTTACGGCGAATAATCACGAAAAATTGCTCATTCGCTCAAAAGATTTTTACGACAACGCCACGCCTTCGGGAAATTCCGTCGCGGCGGATGTGTTGCTGAAATTAGCGAAAATAACGGGCGAAGCAAATTACGAGAAACTTGCAGAAACGATTTTGCGTCTTGTTTTACCGCAAGCGCGGCGTTATCCGCAAGGTTTCGGGCGCGTTCTTTCGACGCTCGAATTTTATCTTGCGCCAACAAAAGAAATTGTCGTTTTGGGCGAAAAGGGAAATGATTTGGAGCGCGAAATTTGGTCAGATTATTTGCCGAATAAAGTTGTCGTTTTAGCAGAATCAAACGAAAACGCGAAAATTATCCCGCTTCTCGAAAACCGCAAACCGATTGACGGCAAGCCGACGGTTTACGTTTGTGAAAATTTTATTTGCCAAAAGCCGAATACGAGTTTGGAAGATTTGCGCGAACAATTATTTTAGTTTAGGGAATAAACATCCGTGCAAGTTTAATTTTAAGTTTTAGCCGCAGATGAATCCGGATAACACGGATTTTTTTTGATTTTATCTGTGTTATCTGTGTTCATCTGCGGCAAATAGTTTAAAAATAATTTGCGTTTCTGGTTACGGGAAGTTCTTCAAAACTTTATTGACACCTTTTTCGATGTCTTTGACGGTTTTGTTGCTAATGACGACGTTTGTCTTTTTGTTTGCAGTTTCGGTTTTATCGGTTGTTTTTTCTTTTTCGGTCTTTCTATTCGTATTAGCCGAATCGGTTTTGCTTTCTTTTTCACCGTCCGATTTGCTCGTCGAATCTTTTTCGTTTGATTTGCTTGTCGTTGGTTTGGTCGAATCCTTTGTTGTCGAATTGGTTTCAGACGAAGAATCCGATGAAGAGTTCGATGAATTATCGCTCGAATTCGAATTTGCCGTGTTAGAAGAATTTACCGTCGAGTTGTTTGCCGTATTCGTGTTATCGGTTTTCGAACCGCCAAACGGACAGCCAATCAACAAAAAACTCGAAAATATTACAAGTGCTATTGCTTTTTTCATAAATTATAAAACTCCTGTTGTAGGAAAATAGTAAAAAGATATGGATGAAGAGTCAATTTCCGAACAAAGAAAAAAGCACGATGTCCGAAAACATCGTGCTTTTCCATTAAATTCGAAGGACTAATTATTTATTAGCTTTCGTATTAGCATTTGCATTTGCGACTGTATTCGCATTTGCGTTTGTGGTCGCCGGCTTGTTAGTCATATTAGTAATTGCATTATTAACGGTATTTACGCCGTTGCCAACGCTATTACTAACTGTGTTCATTCCGTTACCGACTGAATTCGTGGCATTGCCGACCGTGTTGCTGACCGTGTTCACACCGTTTTTAACGCTGTTTGAAGCATTATTAACCATGTTTCCCGTTTCAGTTCCGGGGCAAGCCGCGCCCAAAATCCCCAATGTCAAAACTGCTGAAAGTGCAATAGCTTTTTTCATTTTTGTTGTATTCTCCTATTTTAATAAAAGATTACTAACTAAAAACTACTTAGGTTTGTTTTCAGTGGCTTTGTTGTCCGTAGCTTTGTTGTCCATAGCTTTGTTATCCGTAGCTTTGTTGTCCATAGCTTTGTTGTCAGCCGGTTTGTTGGTCGGAGCCGCTGTATTGGTCGGAGCCGCTGTATTGGTCGGAGCCGCTGTATTGGTCGGAGCCGCTGTATTGGTCGGAGCCGCATTGTTTGTCGCCGGTTTGGCATTGTTCGTGGTCGAATTATTCGTTGCACCACCGTCACACGCTGCGCCCAACGAACCTAAAACTAAAACTGCTGAAAGAGCAATTACTTTTTTCATTTCTGTTATATCTCCTGTCTTCTTAAAAATAACTAATTTTATCTATTTTGTGTTTAAAGACCGCCCTAAGGCAGTCTTGTTCACAAAATTTTTCTTTCAGAAATTTTGTGAACATTGGTCAATATAAATAGCTGTAAGAGGGAAGTCAACTCTAAAATGGCTAAAAAAATCATTTTTTGAAAATTTTTTTAACTTTTTTTTCAAACTTGTCCTAAATTTCACAAAGCGAGAAAGGATTTACCGCCTGTTAATAAGAAAAATTCACTGATTTATTGAGTGAATTTGAAAGATGTCGGAAAAAGAACTATTGACTAAAGCAAAACAGAAAAGTTATCTTCAAATAGGGAGTTTTTCTCGACACAACTGCTTCCGATTCTTCCAACGAACTTTCAAACCTTGCCCCCAATTGTATGAAATCTACTAATCAAGAGCAAAAAACAGGATTAGAGTCCAATTTTTTCGGGTTGCGTAATGTAATTTTGCCGATTCTTTCGCTTGTTGCGCTTGCCATAGTTTTTTTTACGGCGATTTCAAATCTGGGTTTCGACATAAAACTTATTATATTTCTCTCCGCTGTCGGTTTCTACCTTTTATTTTTTATTGCAATTGCTGTAATGCAGAGAAAAATGCGGGTTGAACCATTGCCGGAAACCAAAACGGAAGAATTTTTTAATGAAGAAGTAAAAAAACAGCTGCTTGCGCTTGATGATGCAGGGAAATTTTTCGGAGCATCTCTGAAAACAGCAGATATGTTTCGGCTGGCTTCGAGTCGTGTGCGCGAAATCGTGCCACATTCTGCATCTACACTTTTGTTAATTGACGAATTCAATGCGGACTTAAAAATAATCGGCGCAAGCGGGATGAATTCGCGTGAATTGCTTTCATTAGGACAAGTTGCGCCGAAAGGTTTGGCGGGCATTTGTGCGAATTTGCGGAAAATAAAACGCGATGAAAGCCTTCAGTTAGAGAAAAGCGTTTTGCCGTTTGATGCTTTGAGAAGTCTTGAAACAGCGGTTGCCGTGCCGCTTTTTGAAAAAGACAACAAGATTTTTGCGGTTTTGATACTTTACGGCAAAAACGGCGAAGAGTTTGATGATAATTCTCTAAACATTCTCGAAGCCGTCGGCGAACGGGTTGCGCCTTTGATTTCAAATGCTTTGGTTTTTGAACGCAATCTTTTTAATTCTTTGACGGATTCTTTGACGAATTTACCGAATGAACGTGCTTTTTTCTTAATATTGGAAAATCAAATTGCCGAAACACAACGCAAACGAGAAGAACGACCTCTGACCGTTCTTTCGATTGATATAAACGATTTTAACGAGTTAAATGAGAAATACGGACACGCGACAGGCGACAAAATTTTGGCTTTTACCGCCGAAATTATTAAACGGCAACTCAGAAAAATGGATTTTCTGGCACGGGCGGGAAGCGATGAATTTTTGGCGGTTCTGCCGACGGCAAACGAAACCGTAACGCACGAAATCATCGAACGGCTTGAAAGAACATTTCAAACCGCGCCTTTTCAAATCGCCGACGGCAAAAAACAATTTCTAAAATTAAACATCGGCGCGGCGCAAGTTTTCAAAAATGGTGAAACCGCCGCCGAACTGCTGCAAAATGCCCGACTCAAAAAATTAACAGCCAAAGTCGGACAAGAAGCGAAAATTATCTGGTTTCCGAAGGAATTTATGAATTAACCTGAATTAAAGTGAAAAACTGAAAAAGTGAAAAAGTCGGTTGAGCGAAAATCAACAAAACTTTTTCACTTTTTCGGTTTTAAACCTTTTCACTTTTTAAACTTTTTCGCTTTACTAAGCGTTTAATGTAATGACAAAATCTATCGGTGATTAGCAGTATGGAAGTAGGCGCGAAACTCGGAAAATATGAAATAAAACGACTGCTCGGCAAAGGCGGAATGGGCGAAGTTTATCTCGCGCACGACGAAGGACTTGACCGCGAAGTGGCGATTAAAGTCCTTTTGCCGGAATTTTGTTGTAATTTAGAGCGCGTCAGCCGTTTCAAATTGGAAGCCCGAACCGTTTCCGCGCTTAATCATCCGAACATTATCACAATTCACGAAATCGGCGAACACGACGGACAAATTTACATCGTAACCGAATATATCAAAGGGGAAACTTTGCGTAGTTTGCTTGAACGAAAAGCCGTAAATTTCGGGTTGGCGTTGCAAATTGCCGAACAACTAACGAACGGTTTGACAGCCGCGCACAAAGCAGGAATTATTCACCGCGATTTGAAACCGGAAAACATAATGATTCGCGCTGACGGCATTGTGAAAATTCTCGATTTCGGTTTGGCAAAACCGACAAAAGTCGAAAGCGAAGCCGAAACACGCGAACTCGTCAGCACAAAAGCCGGAATGGTGATGGGCAGTATCAGCTATATGTCGCCGGAACAAGCCCGCGGCAAGGAAACCGATGAACGCACCGATTTATGGAGCGTCGGCGTGGTTTTATATGAAACAATTGCCGGAAGTGCGCCGTTTGAAGGCGAAACGATGACCGATATTTTGGCGAATATCATTTATAAAGAACCTGTTTCGGTTTTGGAAATCCTCGAAGATGCGCCGACGGAAATTCACCGGATTTTGAAAAAATCTCTTAGAAAAGACCGCGAAGAACGCTACCAGTCCGCAAAGGATTTACTGCTTGATGTGAAAAATCTGCGTCGTGAAATGGAACTCGAACATGAATTGGAAGTTTCAATTTCGCCGCATCGTTCGATGAATTCGCGCTCGAAAAGCCTTGATAAACTAACGCGCAAAACGCTTCTGAAATCAACTGATGAAGTTGCCAAAACGCAAATGTTTGAAAATCACGCGGACACGAAATCGAGTTTTGAAATTGAAAATCAGCCAATAAAAAAACGGCGTTCAATGGGATTGGTCGCGCTTCTCGGATTGATTTTTCTCGGCACTTTGTCGGTTTTAAGTTATTATTGGCTGCAAAAAACGCCGCTCGTTTTTGCATTTGACCGCAACGCGAATTTTTCGACGGTTTCGAAAATAACGAGCGTGGGAAATTTGCAAATTTCGCCCGACGGCAAATATCTGGCGTATTTGAAAGACGCTTCGACTAAAAATTCAAAATTGATTTTGCGGCAAATCGAAACGGGAAGTGAAAAGGAAATTACACCGATTGCCGAAAACGAAATCGGGCTTTTGCGGTTTTCGCCGGACGCGAACTATGTATATTTTACGATGAAACCGAAGGGCGCATTGGGATTTATTCTCTATCGCGTGGCGAGTTTGGGTGATGAACCGAAGCAAATTGCGTTTGACGTTGATTCGGGCGTTTCGTTTCGCCCCGACGGAAAAAGTTTGATTTTTCACCGGCATATTATCAACCCTTCGCTCGATAAAATTTTTGAAATCGGTATTGAAGGCGGCGAAGAAAAGGAAATTTATTCTACCGAAAAGACATTTTTCAATCCACAGCTATCGCCGGACGGAAAAACGATTGTCGTAATGGCGATTGATAAAAATGCCGGACTCGGCAAACCTGCGGCAGTGATGTCGGTGCTTCCTTCGGAAGGCGGCGAAATGCGGCAAATCGGCAAAATTTGGAATTATGTCGAGACCTTTTCGTGGCTCGCAGACGGTTCAGGTTTGGTTGTTTCGGGATTTTATGAAGGTGATGAAGAATCGAATCTTTATTTGATGAGCTTGCCCGACGGCGAAGTGAAACCGCTCGTTAAAGATACGAATGCTTATTCAAATGTTTCGCTGACGGCTGACAGTAAAACGATTGCAACGGTGCAATCAAATACTGTTGCGGGCATTTGGGAATTTGAAACCGACACGGGAAAAGTGCGGCAAATTTCTCCGAATAACAAAGAACGGCTCGGCGTTGAAGGTTTAACCGTTGCTCCGAACGGAAAATTAATTTATTCAAAATTCATTTCAAGAGACGAATGCGAAATCTGGGAATTGGACACGGAAACCAATGTTTCCAAAAAGATTTCCGCTTCAAACACAGGCAGAAACGCTTATCCGCAGGTTTCGGCAGACGGGAATTATATTTTCTACGAAAATTTCAGCAACGGCGGTTTTGATATTTGGCGAATGAACTCGGATGGCACAAACCGCACTCAAATCACGAAAACGCCCGAAATATTCGAAAATATGAGTAGTATTTCGCCGGACGGAAAAACCGTAATTTTTATCGAACGCGATAAAAATATGAATATTCCCTCGATTAAACAAATAAATGTGGAAACGGGCGAAACAACGGCGATTTTGCAAAATGATAAACAATATCCAGATTTGGGAAAACTTTCGCCCGACGGCAAAAGTTTGCTTTACATAAATGCGCCGATCAATTTTGATTCGGGCGTAATGCCGCAAATGTCGCTCTATATTGCGCCGTTCGACGGCAAAACCTTAGGCGAACCGCGCCAAATCGTCAAAAATTTAAACAGCAATCAATACAAATGGTCGCCTGACGGCAAATCAATTCTGTTCACTGATTTGAGTGGTGGAAATACAGACATCTGGCGGTTGAATTTGGCAGACGGCAAAACTTCCAAAATCACGAATTTTAATCTCGAATCAATTGTCCGCTATGCCGCCGCGCCAAACGGAAAAAAAATCTACCTCGTGCGAAGAAGCACAACGCAAGATATAATCTTAATAAAAGCGGGAATGAATTAGAAAGAAACGTAAAATGGAAAACGTAAAATGTAAAATTGATTCAGAATATTTTACATTTTACGTTTTCCATTTTACGTTAATACAATTATGGCAAAAATTACATTTTACGGCGGAGTCGGTTCGGTTACTGGTTCAAAATATTTGCTCGAATCCAATGGTAAAAAGGTATTGGTTGATTGCGGACTTTTTCAAGGCGAAAAAGAATTGCGCGAGAGAAATTGGGGCGAACAGCCGTTTGATCCGACAGAACTCGATGCAATTATCATAACCCACGCGCACATTGACCACACGGGATTTTTGCCGCGTGTCGTCAAATTGGGTTTTTCGGGCAAGGTTTTTACATCACGCGCCACAGGCGATTTGCTCAAAATTCTGCTTCCCGATTCGGGCAGATTGCAGGAAGAAGAAGCCGATTATCGCAATCGGCATAATTTGACATCTCATACGCCTGCGCTTCCGCTTTATGATGAAGACGACGCGAAGGAAACTTTGAAGTTATTAAATCCGGTGGCAAATAACGGTGAAGTGGTTGAAATCTGCGAAGGTTTTAAGGCGAGTTTTATGGTTGCCGGACACATCATCGGCGCAAGTCAAGTTTTAGTCGAGATGGAAAATGCGCGTGAAAACGGCGAGTCAATCAAGTTTCTTTTTTCGGGCGATTTAGGACATTACGATCAACCAATCGTCAAAGATCCTGCGCCGCCGCCGGCTTGCGATTATTTGATGAGCGAATCAACTTACGGCAATCGTCTGCACGGCGAAACTTCTTCCGACGTTGATTTGGCGCGAATTATTAACGAAGCCTTCAAGCGCAATGCGCCGATTTTGATTCCAGCATTTGCGGTCGGTCGAACGCAAGAGCTTCTTTATATGATTCGTGAACTCGAAGACGAAAACAAAATTCCTTCGATGCCCGTTATCGTTGATTCGCCGATGGCTTCGCAAGCGACACAAGTTTATAACCGTTTCAGCGAAGAACACGACGAAGAATACGCTTCGATTTTGGCGAAAAAAGTTCATCCTTTGCGAACCGATTGGATGAAAACAACCGCTTCACGCGAAGAATCGAAACAATTAAACAATATGAAAGGCGCGAGAATCATCATCAGCGCGTCGGGAATGCTCACGGGCGGACGAGTTTTGCATCACGCGATGCGAATTTTGCCCGACGAACGAGCGACAATAATTTTTGTCGGCTATCAAGCCGCCGGAACTACCGGCAGAAGAATCTTAAACGGCGAACGCGAAGTCCGCATTATGAAGCAATGGATTCCGGTAAATTGCCACGTTGAAAGAGTTTCCGGCTTTTCCGCACACGCCGATTGGAAAGCCGTTCTGCGCTGGCTTTCGGGCTTGCCGAATACGCCGAAGATGGTTTTTACAACCCACGGCGAACCCGACGCGGCGGAAGCAATGGCAGGGCATATCCGCGATGAATTCGGTTGGAACGTAGTTGTGCCGCAATTTGAGCAAACTATTGAATTGGATTAGGTTTTTAGGTAAATTAAAACTATGTCGGCTTTACCACAAAGAAAATATATTTCGCCGGAAGAATATCTGACCGCTGAAAGAGAATCGCTCGAAAAGCACGAATATTTCGATGGCGAAATTTTCCAGATGGCTGGTTCGAGCAGAAAACACAGTTTGATAGCCTCGAACGTCAATGCTTCGCTCAATATTCAGTTAAAAAGTCGTGATTGTCAGGTTCATACATCGGATTTGCGCGTTCATATTCCAAAAACAGGATTATTTACATATCCCGATGTTTTGGTTGTTTGCGGAAAGCCGCAGGTTTTGCCCGATGCCTATCTTGACACGCTGACCAATCCGATTTTGATTATCGAAGTTCTTTCATCGTCCACCGAAGGTTATGACAAAGGCGTAAAGTTTGATAATTATCGCAGTCTCGAATCTTTGCGCGAATATGTTTTGGTTTCGCAAGATACGAAAAGAGTCATTCGTTACACAAAACAATCCGATGAAAGTTGGAATTTGATGGATTTTATCGGCGACAAAACCGAGATTTTATTAAGCTCAATAGAATGCACGCTGACAATGGACGACATTTACGACAAAGTTGATTTTGAAGAATAAGCATTTTTGCCGCAAATTGTTTTAATGCAACCCGACTTTAGGTAAAAATTCAATCCGAAACTTCAAAAGAGAACTTTTAGTATGAATGGTTCGATGTTAAATCCCGTAGAGATTCAACCGCGTTTGAAGGTTTCGATTTTCGTGCGTTTGTTGGCGGCGTTGGCTTATATCATTCCGGCAATCGGCGGAGCTTTGGGGGCGTTTTTGTTTGTCAGAATGTTTGAAGCCTTGGCGCAAAACCAATCTGCCGGAATTTTGGCAGTTATGGGCGGCATTAACGAAGCGACGATTCCGGTAACGATTTCGCTTTATTTGGCGGCGGTTATCGGAATCGTTGTGATAATCGTTTTGATGGTTCGGATGATGACCGAAACACAAACCGCTTCGCCGTCGAATTGGTTTTTTGTGGTCGGTTGCATTTTGGGTTTAGTTCCAGTCGCTTTGTTTTGGTTTGCGAAATATATGACTATCGAAGCCCTCAGTCCGGGAAGTTCGATAAGCAACACGGGCAATATAGGCAGCGTCGGCGCGACTATCAGCCAAATTTTGTTGATGAGCGTAATTTCGACACCGATTGTCATCATCATTATTTTAACTTTATCGGTCTTGCCTCTTTTATCACGTTCAATAACAAAATGGTTTCCGCTTGTTGGGGCAATTATAACTGAAATCTTACTGATTTCGGTGGCGGTTGCAATGCCGTTTTTGATTAATGAACCGAAACGAAAAAATCAGTTAGTTGCATTGCCCGAAGTCAGATACGCCGAAGCCGACGCTGATATTGATAAAGAATCTGTGATGGTTTTGACGCTGACTGCCGATAATAAATTGTATGAAAAACAGCAGGCTGATAAGGAACTGAGGGATATTATTATCAACAAAGGCGAATTGCTCAAAAAGATTGAAAAATCAATGGAAGTCAAAACGCCCGACAAACGAATCGTTTATTTGAAAGCGGATTTGAATGCTTCTTATGAAAATGTCGTGCAAATTTTTGAAATCATCAGAACGGCAGACGTTGAAAAAGTCGGACTCGCCGTTATCGGAAAGAAAAATCAAGACGATCCGTATCAGATAACTTCGCGCAGATTTGAATTGAAATTGCCTCAGCCGAAAAATACGAATGAAAATGTTAGACCAAACCCGCTGATTTTAGTGGCAATGTTGGAAAGCAACGGAAAAGTGTTGCTTAATCGTGAAGATGTGGGAACGATTTCCAACACCGAACGATTAGAAAATAAACTAGTGCAGGTTTTTAAAGACCGTGAATCGAACGGAGTTTTTCGTGAAGGAACAAATGAAGTGGAGAAAACGATTTATCTAAAAGTTTCCAAATCCGTCAAATACGGCGACTTCATCAAATTAGCCGAAGCCGTCAAAATCGCGGGTGCAGAACCGATTGCGATTCATTTTGACGACATTAGCCTTATTATGGGAGCGGGGTAAAATAAATACACTTACTTCTTGTGCGTTTCTGCATTTTTACTCATAACGCAAACACTCAATCGGGTCTAATTTCGCGGCTTTTCGTGCAGGCAGAACGCCGAAAATCAGCCCGACACCGACCGATACGCCGAGCGAGAGCATAATCATCCATAATTCAACGGTTGCAGGCATTGAAGGAATCAGAAGCATCAACAAATTGCTGATGCCGACGGCGATTATTACGCCGATAACGCCGCCGAAAAATGTTAAGGTCATCGCTTCGAGCAGAAATTGCAGAACGATAGCTTTTTTGGTTGCGCCGATGGCTTTGCGGATGCCGATTTCTTTGGTTCTTTCCGTAACCGAGACGAGCATAATATTCATTACGCCAATTCCGCCGACTAATAAACCAAGACACGAAATTGCGATTGCCGCCGCGCCGACTCCGCCGATGATGCTGTCGAATTGCGAGATGAAATTGTCGGCGGTTTTGACATCGAAATTGTTCGGTTCGCCGTATTTTACCTCGCGGCGTTGACGCAAAATGCTTTCGGTTTCGGCGACGGCTTCGTTCAAACGTCCCGGTTTGGCTTGGATGATGTGCAAAATCGCATTACGCAGTGGCGCGGCTTTTCGCGCCGTGCGAAACGGCATAAAGATTTTGCGGTCTTCTTCGTTTTCGCCGAAAAATCCGGCTTTTCGTTTTTCGATGACACCGATGATTTCCCAAGTCGTGCCGTTCATACGGATAACTTTGCCGACGGCTTCGTCTTCCTTGCCGGGGAAAAGTGCTTCAACGGCATTTACGCCAATGACCAAGACATTTCGGCGTTGCTGATTGTCGGCTTCCGTGAGCCAGCGACCTTGCCGCAAGACGATATTGACGATTCCGGCGTGATTTGGCGTAACGCCATCGCACAAAGCCCAACGATAATTTCTGCCTTCATAAACCATATTATCGTCAAAGCCTGCGCCCCACGAACCGATATTCGGCGCAACCAAAGCAACATCTTCAATCGAACTCGATTGCGTAAGAAGTGCATCCGCATCGGCTTCCGTCAAAGGTTTGCGGTTGCGTTCGTCGCGGTTTCCGCCGCCGAAACCTGTGGAAAGATGAAATGCGTAAATATTATTCGTGCCGTATTCTTCGACGATGGAAACGATTGATTGGCGCATTCCGGTCAAAATCGAAGCCACGACAATCGCCGTAATTACGCCGATAACAATGCCGAGAATCGTCAACCCCGAACGGAATTTGTGCGACATAATACTGTCGAGCGACATCTTTAGAACTTCTCTTGGTAATGATGTTGAAAACTTCATATTTTTTAGGTTTCTGGTTTCCGGTTTCAAGTTTCCGGTTTTCAACGAGAAACTTGAAACCGGAAACTAGAAACTAACTTTTAGTTAATGCGATAATCGGGTCTAAACGTGCGGCTTTCCACGCCGGATAGAGTCCGGCGACAACGCCGATGATGCTCGAAACGCCGACGGATAAAAGAATATAGCCGAGCGTAATCGTCATCGTAATTTCGAGCAATGCGCCGACGAGTTGCGTAACGCCGACGGCAAGAATCAAACCTAAAATTCCGCCGACAACACAGAGCAGAGCCGATTCAATCAAAAATTGCAGAAGAATCTGCTTGCGCGTCGCGCCCAAGGCTTTTCGCAAACCGACTTCAAAAGTTCTTTCCGTAACCGAGACGAGCATAATATTCATTACGACAATGCCTCCAACGACTAAAATAATCAGCGTTACCGGAACAACAACCGCAGCGATTGCGCCGGTGAATTGATCCATTTGCGAATTAAATTCGTCAACATTTACAAGGCTGAAAGTTTCTTCTTCACTGCCGAGCAGTTGACGTTTGTTTCGCATCAGCAGACGTGCTTCTTCGATTGAATCTTGAAAAGTTTCTTTAGTGGCGGCTTTGCCGTGCAATTGGATTCCGCCGGTTCGGGCAAAGATTTGATTGTGCAAAGTTATCGGAATATAAATGTGTCGGTCTTGCGAATCGCCGAACATCGAGCCGCGTTTGTCTTCCAATCCGATAATCGTTACGGGAACGCCGCGAATTTTTATTGTTTGTCCGAGAGGTGAACTGTTCGGGAAAAACTTCTCCTTGACATCGTTGCCGATTACGCCGACTTTGGCGGCGCGTTCGATTTCGTCGGCGGTGAAATAACGACCTTCGATGATGGTTTTGTCTTCGATTTCAGGGAAATTTTCGGTGTTGCCGATGATGCGCGTCGAAGGCATTTCGATTCCGCGTTCGCTCAAATCCGCGCCCGCATTCATTTGCGCTCCGACGTGCGAACAGAGTTTACAGTTTTGTCGAACGTAAAGATATTCTTCCCAAACCACATCTTTGTTCAGACGATTTTTGCGCTCATATTCTTCATCCGACATTCTGCCCGTCGAAGCCATTCGCGTAATCATAAAATGGTTTGAGCCGAGAACTTTGGAAACTTTATCCATAACGTAAGTTTTCAAGCCGCTGATTGACGCGCCGACAACGACAACCGCCGCGACACCGATAATAATGCCGATGAGCGTCAGAAAAGCGCGGAGTTTATGTTCGAGAATTGACTTAAAGGCAATCCAGAAAGCGTCTGTGTAAAATGAATAAAGATAACGCATAAAACAAAAGTAGTTCGATTGAAAAAATTAGAGTCGGAAAAGACAGACAAATTGACAAACGATGACTAATACAAAAAGGTTTCGAGAAAAATAATCATTGGCAGAAGCCCGACCGTTATTAAGGGGGGAAAAATTAACCGAAAAATTTTACCCCATTAATAACGTGCGGGCTTGTGTTACAGGCAACCAAATTTGTTTGCAAA
>CAZJQP010000035.1:0-42886 GCA_964548225.1 uncultured Blastocatellaceae bacterium
TTTGCGCGGTTGTTATTTAGTGCGGACATTTCGAACAAAATGCAGGTTGTCTTTTTGTATATTCTTGTAATTACGGCTGACAAGCCTTTACCGCTTCAATGAGTTTTTCGCTCAATTTACCGCCGCTTTTCTCGCCTGTAACGGGAATAAAATCGTCTTCGAGTTTTATAAGTTCGTTACCGCCGATAAACATTTTGCCAATTGCAGTTTTATCCTTCAAGCTGTTGAAAACAACGAAAAATTGACCTTTCTCATTCTCTTCAATCTTAATTGTATTTGCATCAATCATTGATAAATCAAGATAGGTAACAAAAGATTCCGTCAAAAAACCGCGACGGCTCAAGCCGGAAGAAAAATATTGAAAACTTTGATTTTGAAAGCTATTCGTTTGTCCTTTGACGACCCGCAAACTGCTGTTGTCTGTTTGCGGTCTAACACCCATTTGATAATCACTTTGCGATGTATAAACCGGCAAATCTTTTAACCTCACCGTATCATTTCGATAAACTCCCGAATTGCGGTCGAAATTAAGATTCGCAAAAAGATCATTGCCGCTTTCGTTCAAACGACTGAACCGAAAACTGACTTGACAGCCTTCGAATTCCAGAGGTTTGAACCAATAAATCACTTCGTTTCCGAAACGGCTGTTTTTTGAAAGAGATTTTTTCAAAGATTTAACCGAAGTTTTCGCCACCGTGTTTGAAACAGTTTGCGCCGAAACCGTCTGCCCGAAAATTACGATCAAAGAAATCGCCATTAACCCGATTAAAAATTTTTTCAACATATTCTCCTCCAAATTTAAATTTTAACCAGAGACCCTTCACCACCGAGTCGCTTTAATCGAAAGTAGCGGTCAAATAACAGTAGGTAGTATAATCGCATTTGCAAATATAAACGATTCGGCAAACATTAGCAATAAAATCTTCGTCTCTTCTGAAATTATGGCAAAAGTTCCAAACACAATCTACGTCTGCCAAAACTGTGGCGGACAGCAACGAAAATGGCACGGCAGATGTCCCGATTGCGGCGAATTTAACTCGCTCGCGGAAGAAAAATTTCGCCCAACGCCGCAAGTCGTCGGCAAAACTTCCGCATCTTCCACAGCACGACTCGGTTTTAATTCTTTTCGTGAAACAAAACCGATTGCTTACGGCGAAATCGAATCGCAAGACGATGCGCGAAACTCAAGCGGAATTGAGGAATTTGATAGAGTTTTAGGCGGCGGAATTGTCGCCGGTTCGCTCGTTTTAATCGGCGGAAGTCCGGGAATCGGCAAATCAACTATCGTCATTCAAATGGCTGACAAACTCAGCGAATCGGGCGGAAAAGTTCTCTACGTTTCGGGCGAAGAAAGCGAAAAACAAATCAAAATGCGCGGCGAAAGATTGGGCGTAAATGCCGATAATCTTTTCCTTTTGCCCGAAACGAATCTCGAAAATATTCTCATCGAAATTGATAAATCAAAGCCTGATTATGTGATTGTTGATTCAATTCAGACGGTTTTCACCGAAAAAATTGAATCTGCGCCCGGCTCGGTTTCACAAGTCCGCGAAGTTGCCGCGCAATTTATGATGTTCGCCAAAGGAACGGCAACGCCCGTTTTTTTAATTGGTCACGTTACGAAAGAAGGTTCGATTGCCGGACCGAAAGCACTCGAACATATTGTTGACACGGTTTTATATTTTGAAGGCGACCGACATCACAATCATCGAATCATTCGCGCCACCAAAAACCGTTTCGGCGCGGCAAACGAAATCGGCATTTTTGAGATGACAAATGAAGGCTTGAAAGCCGTCGGCAATCCGTCGGAAGTTTTTTTGCAAGAACGTCCCGAAGGCGCAAGCGGCTCGGTCGTAACGGTTTGTATGGAAGGCACGCGCCCGATGCTCGTGGAAGTTCAAGCGTTGGTTACAGGAACAAAATTCGGCACAGGTCGCCGAATGGCGCAAGGTTTTGACTATAATCGAACTTCCCTTTTAATCGCCGTTCTGGAAAAAAGATTAGGCTTCCAACTCGCGGGCGACGACGTTTTTATCAACGTCGCGGGCGGACTCGAAATTGACGAACCTGCCGCTGATTTAGGTGTAATCGCGGCAATCGCTTCGAGCTTTCGCAACTTGCAAATTCCGCCCGAAACCGCCGTTTTCGGCGAAGTCGGCTTAACAGGCGAAGTGCGCGGCGTTCTCCAAGCGCAATCTCGTGCCCGCGAAGCGCAAACGCTCGGTTTTAAGAAATTAATTTTACCCGCATCGAACAAAAAAGGCTTGGAAAAACTTTTAGGAATCCGCGTTGTCGGCGTGAGAAATCTTGACGAAGCGTTGGATGAATTGTTCTAATTTTTATGAAAGGAGCGATTATGAAAATCATTTTAATATTCGTAATTGGTATTTTACTAATCGGTTGTCAAACAACTTCTTCAAAAGAAAATGTTTCTACAAAACAAACTACTGACAATTTAAGTCCGAAAGATAACACAAAAATCACTTCAATTCGTGAGGTAGATTTTCAGAATTTCACTTTTCCTTGGACGAAAAAATTCGGCTACGGTGAAAAGACATTTTTCTTAAAAAACGGAGAATCTAAACTTTCCGATAGCAGAAGATTATCTTTGGAAAGCCTTTCATATACTCCCAACGAAGACCGTTCACTGATTGTTATAAAAATTGAAGACGGAAATGCCACTTATCAAATGCTTTATATTTATGAAGTTGAAAATAATAAACCGAAATTGATGGAAAGTTTTGAATTTGGTGAAAACGGCATTCTCTTCGGAACGGCTTTTGAAGCTCACGGCGAATTAGTTATCCAAACTTATAATTATCAAGGCGGCGAGGCGGAATGTTGTCCGAGTGTTATGGAAATGGCTTATTACAGATGGGAAAAAGATAAGTTTGTAAAACAAGGAAATTCGCAAAAAGTGCCGAACAGTTATGTTGAGCGGACAAAAAGAAAAAATTAAACTTTAATTCGGTAAAAAATCAGTCCGAAATGAACACTTCAAAAATTATCGCACGGCTTTCATTTGTCGCGGGTTTGTTGATTCTTGCGATGTTTCTCGTAACGCTTTTGACGGGCGTTTCGCAAGAAAAATTTGAGATTACGCAAACGGTTGAAAGTTATTCGCAAAATTTGATTGCGTCGGAAAATCCTTTGCGTTTGATTTTTACGATTGATTTGATTTTTATCACGATTTTTACGACGCTTTTCGTGATTTTGCCGCAATATCTGAAAACAGGCGAAAAGGTTTCGGACGCGATTGCGAATGTTGCGATTGGCGCAATGCTTTTGTGCGGATTTTTGGATTTTTATGAAGATTTGCACATTTTGACGATGCTCGACAGCGCGGTGAAAAATATTCCTATTGCCCAAACCGAAATCGCTTCGCAGATGCTTTTTTCGATGATTAAATTTTGCGCGAGTTATCTGAGCCTTTTTCTGCTCGCGTTTCTTTTACCCGACAAGACTTTTACCGAAAAACTTCTCAAATACAGCCTTTTATTTTTTCAGCTTCCGGTCGGCGTTTTGGTTTACACTGCGCCCGAAAATTTGCATCTTTTGTTTAATTTGGTTCGGTTTGCTTTTATGATTTCAGGTTTCTTTTTGCTTGCCTATATTTTTTGGAAAAATGCTGAAACTAAATGATTTAATTGCTCGTTTTCATTAACGCATTACAATAAAAACATACCTTGGAGTGAAAATGAAAAATTTATACATTTCTGCAATTATCTTATTATTTTTGACATCAACGGCTTTTTCGCAAAATGCTAAAAACGAAGAACTTATCGCCATAATCAAAAAAGCCGCCGAAGCCCAAGAAAATTATGATCCGCTGACTTTAGACAAAATTTATGCTTCGGATTACATTGAAATTTCCCCGAAAGGCGAAATTGATGAGCGCGAAAAAGCCATCGGATTTTACAAAGTTGACGATGTTGAAAAAGCAAAATCACGCACGCCGCGCTATATTTTGGACGAATTCAAAGTTCGGCATTACGGCAAATATGCAATGATTATTTCGCGTTTTTCTATCGGCTTAAAAACCGATTTGAGCAAACCGCCAACGCCTGTCGGATTGGTTCTTTACGGTTTGAGAAAGGAAAAAGGTGCGTGGAAAATTTATTCGGCTCAATTTACACCGTTTCCGCCACCGCAAAAACCGACAAAATAAGTCTGAGCGATTTGTAATTTGTCGTTGTTTGGATTACAAAATTTAAATACGGAAAATTACAACAATGAAAAAAATCGTCTTGAAAGAAATCGCTCAAGAATCTTTGCTTTTCGCGTCGCAAGAAAATCATAAACAACGCGAACCTGTTCACGTTGTTTATGGCGGCGCGAATCTTTTTACGGCGGAAACTTCGCAAAAACTCGGCAAACTTGCGCTGAAATCAATCGAAACCTACGCGCCCAATTTTGTCGAATTCGCTTATGCAATGTGGCTTGCAGGTGCAGATACTTTACCGACTTTTGCGGACGTTATCGAAGATTTGGAAAAACAACTCACAAAAAACCCCGAAAAAGTTAAATCTGAAAATTTTGCGGCGTGGTTTGCGTGGGAAATTTATCAAAAAACAATTGAAAAATTAAAACGCGAACCGATTGAAGATTTTCGGATTGATTTTGAAGACGGCTACGGTTTTCGCTCCGACGAAGAAGAAGATTCTCACGCAGTTTCGGCTTCGGACGAACTTGCCAAAGCGTTTTTTGAGAACAAAATAACTCCATTTTGCGGCTTTCGCATCAAATCTTTCGCGCCCGAAACGAAAAAACGCGCTGTCAGAACTCTAAATTTATTTCTCGAAAATTTTTTCAAAAAAACAAAAGGAAAATTACCCGAAAATTTTGCGGTAACTTTGCCGAAAATCATTAGTGCTAAGGAAATAAAAGATTTACGCAAACGTCTGGAGAAATTTGAAGCAAAAAATAATCTGCCTGAAAATTCGATAAAAATCGAAATTATGATTGAAACGCCAAGCGCGATTTTGGACGAAAACGGCGCAAACCCGCTTGCTACATTCATCAAAGCCGGAAAAGCCAGAATAAATTCGGCGCATTTCGGCGCATTTGATTACACAGCGAGTTTCGGAATCTCGGCAATTCATCAACACCTAAATCACGATGCTTGCAATTTTGCGCGACAAATGATGCTCGTTGCACTTGCGCCTCTGAATATTCGTTTGTCGGATTCGGTAACAATTGAAATGCCCGTGCCAATTCACAAAGGCGAAAATCTTTCCGACAAACAAAGCCGCGAAAATAAGCGCGTCGTTCACACCGCTTGGCGAACTCATTTTAATAACGTAACTCGTTCACAAATTAACGGTTTTTATCAAAGTTGGGACTTGCATCCGGCACAACTCGCGGCACGTTATGCGGCGGTTTTCGCGTTTTTTTTGGAATCGAAAGACGCACAGGCGCAAAGATTGAAAGGATTTATCGAAAAAGCTACGAAGGCAAATATGACCGGAAACACTTTTGACGACGCGGCTTCGGCAAACGGACTTTTAAACTTTTTCGTTCGCGCCCTAAATTGCGGCGCAATGAATGAAAAAGAAATCTTGGAAATAACAAGTTTGGATACCGACGAATTGCATTCGGCTTCGTTTCTGAAAATTATGGAAAACCGCCGCAAAGAAGCCGCGAAAATTGCAAAACTTTAATTCAAAATGTCTTCCAAAATGTCGTCATTTTGTTTTCGTATATCAGTAATTTGCGGTTTCGGCGACTTGTAAGTCGAAGGCAGACCGAAAACATCAATTTGCATTGGTAGTCCTTGTTCTTGCAGGTTTTGCGCGATTATTTGGCTGATGAGTTCTTGCTCGAACTGTGTAATATCTAAAAATTTTACACCGATTCCGTAATCGGTAAAACGATATAAGACTTTGCCTGTGAGCGGCAAAAAATTCTTACCCGGAAGTTGAATTAAAAGCCGAAACTCTTCGCCAATAAGCAAGTTTTCATCCCATTCCACAAGACATCCGCCAATACTTATTTGGGGCAAAATTGTGCTGACTTCTTCGCCATATCGCGTAAAGCGTATCGCCGGAAGATCAAGCGAAAATCTGATGTATTGTCGGTTTTCTATGGACATTTGGGGTTTGTTGTGGCAAGAATTCAGCAATTTTTCAAATAAAAACCGCTTTCTTATTCTACTAACTTTCTAGTGTTAAAAGCAATATTTTTAAAGTAGAAAAGTAAAAAAAGTGAAAAAGTCGGTTTAGCTGGTGCTGCCGACTTTTTCACTTTTTCACCTTTTTACTTTTCTACTTTAACTATTCGCAGCTTCAGTTTTTGTGCAAACTTCAGCGAAAGTATTAACCAATTCTTGCGCGATTTGAAGCGGATGACGACCTTCTAAGTCGCGGCGTTCAAACATTTTAACGAGTTCGCCGTTTCTTAGAAAACCAATCGAGGGCGACGACGGTGCGTAGCCCGTAAAATAATCTCTGGCAACATCAGTCGCATCAATATCCGCGCCCGCAAAAACCGTGATTGATTTGTCCGGCACATTCGGCGAATTTTGCAAAGCCATCGCAATTCCGGGGCGAACGCCACCCGCCGCGCATCCGCAAACCGAATTGACGACAACCATCAAAGTTCCTTTCGTATTTTCAACCGCTTCTTGCACCGCTTCCGGTGTTTTTGTTTCTTCGATTCCGAGTTGCGCCAATTCTTGACGCATTCCGTGAATCATAATTTCTGGATATGGCATAAATTTCCTCTTATAATTTCAAAATTTAAGACTCAAGATTCAAGACTTAGAAACTTGACCTTTTTTTCAAGTATTCAATTCTAAACAAGATTCGTCAAGTTTAGAAAGCAGACTTTGAATCTTAAATTTTGAATCTTGAATCTTGAATCTTGAATAAATTACGGCTCAATTTTAATACTCGTGCCGACCTCAACCGCGTCGAAAACTTCCTTCATTTCCTCGTCGCGCAAAGCCATACAGCCCCAAGTCCAATCTTTGATGACTCCGCCGCCGTGAATGTAAATCGCGCCGCCGAGATTAGTATTTTGCGGCGGCATTTTTTTGTCTTTTATTGCCTGAACTATCGAATCGTGTTCTTCTTTCGTGATTAAATTTTCGCGCAAACCGCGCTCTGCATCTTCAATAGACGGATAACTTACGCCCAAAGACAGATAAAATTTGCTTTTGTCATTTTTCACAAAAACATAAAAATCACCTTCCGGCGTTTTCCCGTCGCCTTCTTTTTCTTTATCGCCGACGGGCGTAAAACCTAAAACAATATCGTAAGTTTTGATGAGTTTTTCGCCATCGAAAACATACAATTTTCGTTCGCTTTTTTTGACAACCAGACGCGGATTTTCGAGTTTCGGCATTTTAGAATTTTCCCAAGGCATAACGAAAAATTGATTTAAAACAAAAAATACCACAAACGAAAGAAAGACAATCGCGGGAATAATAAAAACTTTGCTTTTTAATGAATTTTTCATCGCAAATCGGCTTTTACACGAACAAAAACTCTTTAAGTTGCGATTTTTTTTGCCGTTATTTTTCCAACGGAATGACGTGAACGGCAGCATCTTTTACTTCGCGCAGAAAGCGGTTGATGATTGAACCTTTCCAGATTATCTGCCAACGCGAACGCGCCGATTGTCCGAAAATGACGTGCGTGATTTCGTTTTCGCGGGCAAATTTTAGAAGTGCGTCCGTAACGCTTACCGATTTTAATTTAACGACTGTTGCGCCTAAACTTTCGGCAAATTTGATATTTTCCTGCAACATTGCGTAGGCTTCGGGGGCAATTCGTCCCGATTCTTCGGCGGGCGTTTCGACATAGACAGCAAACCAATCGCGGTAAGCGTGTCGTCCAACAATTCGCGCTCCGACCCGCAGAAGTTTTTTTGCGCTTCCTCTCGAAGCCATACAAATCATCACTTTTTCGGGAATCACGGCTTGTTCCAAACCTTCGCGCTCGCGGTATTCGTGGTCTTGAACGGATTGATGAAGCGCGACTTGGCGCAAGGCAAGTTCGCGCAAAGTGGCAAGATTTCCTTTGCGAAAAAAATTATTCAGCGATTGTTCGATTTTTTCGATTGAATAGATTTTACCTTGCCTGAGTCGAGTTCTGAGCGTATCAACCGAAACATCAACATCAATAATTTCATCGGCGCGTTTGAAAAATGAGTCGGGAACAGTTTCGCGCACTTTTACACCTGTGGCGCGGGCAATCACATCATTTAAGGATTCGATATGCTGAATATTGACGGCAGTAATAACCGAAATATTGTTTTCCAAAAGTTCTAAAACATCTTCAAAACGCTTGCGATTTTTTGCGCCTTCGATGTTCGTGTGTGCGAGTTCGTCAACAATCACGACCGCCGGGTTTCGGGCAATTATCGCCGCTAAATTCATTTCTTCAAACGCCGTTCCGCGATATTCGATAACATCAGGCGGCACGATTTCCAAATCTTTTATCAATTCGCGGGTTTCTTCGCGTCCGTGCGTTTCAACCGCGCCGATAACGACATCAATTCCTTGTTTGGAAAGAGCGTGGGCATCTTCGAGCATCTGAAAAGTTTTCCCGACACCAGCCGCCGCGCCAATATAAATTCTTAATTTGGCGCGTTCCGTTTCCTCGACCATCGCCAAAAAAGATTCAGGCGACGGACGATTCGGAATTTCGGTAATTACGGTGTCAACAAACATACTTTTATTTTTTAACGCAAAGGCGCAAAGGAAATAATTTAAAGGTCTTTTCATATCAGAAGAAACTTTGCGCCTTTGCCTCTCTGCGACTTTGCGTTGAAATTATTTCTTGTCTAATTCAAGATTCAGTTTCAAAACATTCACACGCGGTTCGCCGAAGATGCCGAAAGTTCTGCCTTCGGTGTGTTTTGCAATTAATTCGCGTAAATCCGTTTCGCTCATATTTCTTTCACGGGCGATGCGCGGAATTTGAAATTCTGCCGCCGCCGGAGAAATATGCGGGTCTAAACCGCTTGCGCTCGTCGTTACCAAATCCGCCGGAATCGGTTTCGGCGGATTTTCCGTTTGCAATTTTTCCGCGTCCGTTTTTATGCGGTCAATCAATTTAGCGGAAGTCGGATCAAGATTCGTTCCGCCGGAATTTGCCGCATCGTAATTATTTGCCGACGGACGGACGTGAAAATATTTTTCGCCCGAAAAATTTTGTCCGACGAGTTCCGAACCGATAATTTTGCCGTCTTTTTCAATCAACGAACCGTTCGCTTGATGCGGAAAAATCGCTTGCGAAACCACCCAAACCGCCAACGGATAAAAAATTCCAAGCGCAACCGTGAAAACCAAAATCATTAAAGCCGATGTTATTAAATCTTTCATTTTTTGTTTTGAGTCCGGCTTTCAGGCGGCGCGGCAAGCGAAGCGCACGCCGCATTTCCACGCCGAGTGAACAAGCCAACGCAAAAGTGAATTCGCTTCGCTCTTCGCACCGCCTGAAAGCCGGACTCTGAACTTTAAGCCAATCCTAAAGCCGTAATTATCAAATCAATAATCTTAATGCCGATAAATGGCACGATTAAACCGCCCAAACCATAAATCAACAAATTTCTTTGCAACAGTGCAGAAGCCGAAAGAGCGCGATATTTTACGCCGCGAAGCGCAAGCGGAATCAGCGCGACAATTACCAAAGCGTTAAAAATTACCGCCGACAAAATCGCCGATTGAGGCGTGGCGAGATTCATAATGTTCAGCGCGTTCAGCACGGGAAATGTCGCGGCGAACATTGCGGGAATAATCGCAAAATATTTAGCGACATCGTTGGCAATCGAAAATGTTGTGAGTGCGCCGCGTGTCATTAAAAGCTGTTTGCCGATTTCGACGACTTCGATGAGTTTTGTCGGGTCTGAGTCCAAATCAACCATATTTCCGGCTTCTTTCGCGGCTTGCGTTCCCGTGTTCATCGCCACGCCGACATCGGCTTGGGCGAGTGCTGGCGCATCATTTGTTCCATCGCCGGTCATGGCAACGAGCTTGCCGTCTGCTTGTTCGCGTTTTATCAAAGCCATTTTGTCTTCGGGTGTGGCTTCGGCGAGAAAATCGTCAACGCCTGCTTCGCTCGCAATCGAAGCGGCAGTCAGAGGATTATCGCCCGTAATCATCACGGTTTTAATGCCCATCTGCCGCAGTTGCGTAAATCGTTCTCGCATTCCGCCTTTGACAATATCTTTCAAATAAATCACGCCTAACGGCAATTTGCTATCAGCAACAACGAGCGGCGTTCCGCCTGATTTTGCAATGCGTTCGACCGTTTCGCGCAATTCTTTGGACGTTTGAAAACCGTTTGTCGAAACATATTTTTCAATCGCATCAACCGCGCCCTTGCGGATTTCGCGCCCGTTCAAATTTACGCCCGACATCCGCGTTTGCGCCGTAAAAGGGATAAATTCAGCACTTTCCGCAAGTTGTGTGTTGCCGTTCACGCCGTATTTTTCCTTTGCCAAAAAAACAATTGAACGACCTTCGGGCGTTTCGTCGGATAAAGATGAAAGTTGCGCCGCAGCTGCCAGACGTTTTTCGTCAACGCCTTTGAGCGGAATAAATTCGCTTGCTTGCCGATTTCCCAAAGTTATCGTTCCCGTTTTATCAAGCAAAAGCGTATTAACATCGCCCGCCGCTTCAACGGCTCTGCCTGACATTGCAAGAACATTGTGCTGAATCAATCTATCCATTCCCGCAATACCAATTGCCGAAAGAAGTCCGCCGATAGTCGTCGGAATCAAACAAACGAGCAGAGAAATCAACACAAAAATCGTTTGCGCCGCGTCCGAATAAACCGCAAAAGGCTGAAGCGTTACAACCGCGAGCAGAAAAATAATCGTGAGTCCCGCGAGCAAAATATTCAAGGCGATTTCATTCGGCGTTTTCTGCCGCGCCGCGCCTTCGACAAGTGCAATCATTCGGTCAATAAAAGTTTCGCCCGGATTTGACGAAATGCGGACTTTTATCCAATCCGATAAAACCTTCGTGCCGCCCGTAACCGCCGAACGGTCGCCGCCCGATTCTCGGATTACGGGCGCACTTTCGCCCGTAATCGCCGATTCGTCAACCGATGCCACGCCTTCGATAACTTCGCCGTCGCCCGCGATAAATTCGCCCGCTTCGACCAAAATTACATCGCCTTTTCGCAAATCGGGTGCAGGCACGATTTCCGTTTCACCCTTTGATTTCAACCGTTTGGCGTTCGTTTCGGTTTTCGCTTTCCGCAAAGTGTCGGCTTGCGCCTTGCCGCGACCTTCCGCCATTGCTTCGGCAAAATTTGCAAACAAAACCGTGAACCAAAGCCACAACGTAATCTGAATTTCAAACCCGAACCCGGTTGCGTCGCCAATTAAACTCAACAAAAGTTTAACCGTCAAAAAAGCCGCGCCGACCTCGACGACAAACATCACCGGATTTTTCAACATCGTGTGCGGACTCAGTTTTTTAATCGAATCAACGAGTGCTTGCGAAATAATTTTTCCGTCCCAAATCGAGATTTCCTGCTTCATATTTTTTATTTAACGCAAAGGCGCAAAGACGCGAAGACGCAAAGGAAGAAATTTTAAAATCTTTGCGCCTCTGCGCCTTTGCGTCTTTGCGTTAAAAAACTTGCCCTGCATTCATCTGAAAATGTTCCAAAATCGGCGACAAGCTGAGCGCGGGAAAAAATGTCAACGCGCCGAGAATTAAAATTATGCTGACGAGCAAAACCGTAAAAAGCGGAGTATTTACGGGAAAAGTTCCGAGTGTCGGCGGAACGTGCTTTTTTCGTGCCAGATTTCCCGCGATTGCCAGAACGGGAATTATCATCAAAAATCTGCCGATGAGCATCGCCGCGCCGAGCGTCGAATTATACCAAAGCGTGTTGGCATTCAAACCCGCAAAAGCCGAGCCGTTATTTCCCGTTGCCGACGTAAAAGCGTAAATAATTTCCGAAAGTCCGTGCGCCGCGTTGTTGTTCAGCGAAGTCGTCCCAAATTCCGATGAAATCGAAGAAATCGCCGCAAAAACCAAAATCACAAGCGGAAAAATCAGTGCGTAAAGCATCGCCATTTGCACATCGTAGGCTTCGATTTTTTTGCCCAGATATTCCGGCGTTCGCCCAACCATCAAACCGGCGACAAAAACCGTCAGAATCACCATTATCAAAATCCCATACATTCCCGCACCGACACCGCCGAAAATCACTTCACCGAGTTGCATATTGACAATCGGCACGAGTCCGCCGAGCGGCGTGAAACTATCGTGCATCGAATTGACCGCACCGCACGAAGCGCCCGTCGTAATCGTCGCAAAAAGCGCGGAATTTGCTACGCCGAAACGAGTTTCTTTGCCTTCAAAATTGCCGCCGACAATTTGCTGATTAACATTTTTCGGATAAAGCGGATTTCCTTTGGATTCAGCCCAATAAGCCGTAAAAACTCCCGCGAAAAACAAAATTGCCATCGCCGCAAAAACTGCCCATCCGTGTCCTTGCGATTTCGTCATTCGCCCAAGCGTGTAAGTCAAACCAGCCGGAATCAGAAAAATCAAAATCATCTGGATAAAATTTGAAAACGGTGCCGGATTTTCAAACGGATGCGCCGAATTTGCATTAAAAAATCCGCCGCCGTTCGTGCCGAGCATTTTAATTGCCAACTGCGAAGCAACCGGACCTTGTGCGATTGTTTGTTCGGAAATCGTTTTATCTTCTTTGATAATATTGCCGTCCGCGTCCTTTTTATCAATTTGCACAACAAAAGTTTCGGTCAATTTCGCCGTGTCGTAAGGCTTGAAATTTTGCACCACGCCTTGCGAAACGAAGAAAATTGCCGCCAAAAAAGAAAACGGAAGCAAAACGTAAAGCGTTCCGCGAGTTAAATCAACCCAAAAATTTCCGAGTTTGTCGGTTTCAAATCTGGAAATTCCGCGAATAAAAACCACGGCAATTGCCATTCCGACTGCCGCCGACGCAAAATTTTGCACCGAAAGTCCAGCCATTTGCGTAAAATAACTCATCGTCGTTTCGCCGCCGTAGCCTTGCCAATTCGTGTTTGTAACAAACGAAACCGCCGTGTTAAACGAAGATTCAGCCGACGGCGCACCGAGATTTTGCGGATTAAACGGCAGAAAACCTTGAAACCGCTGAATCGCATAAAGCGCAAGCGACGAAACCAAACTGAATAAAATTACGCCCGCGCCGTATTGCTTCCAATTCATTTCGCTTGATGCGTCAACGCGGCAAATCGCATAAATCAAACGCTCAAACGGCTTGAAAATAAAATCGAAAAAAGTTTTTTCGCCCGTATAAACTTTTGTCAGATAAACACCCATCGGCTTTGTCAACAAAAATATTACACCGAAAAAAAGTAAAATTTGTAAAATCCCGTTCGTGGTCATTATTTCCCCTGTTTTGAGTTCCGCCTTTAGGCGGTTTTCCCGCCGCGTCTTGCTGGCGGTTGCCACCTAAAGACGGGACTCAAGCCTTAAAATTTCTCAGGTTTGAGAAGTGCGTAAATCAAATAAACTCCTAAAATTGCCGCGCCCATTAGTGCGAATATTGTTTCTAAAATCATTTTTTTGTTTCTCCGCTCAAATTTCCGCAAAAGCGTATGTAGCCCAAAGACAAGATAAAAAATCCGACAATTGCCACGATAAAAATTAAATCAGACATAAAATTTAAAAGTTGTAACCGAGTTCAAAAAGAAAATAATGATTGCCGCGCCGTGCGCCGGCGTTGCCGATTGAATACGATAAATAAGCCGTAACTTTCGGATGCGGTTTGTAAATCACGCCGGGCGTAAAATAACCGTTGGAGTGTTTGCCCGTGAACCAATCGGCGGCAAGCGTCAGTTTTGAATTGATTGTTTGTTCAATCGCAAACTGTCCACCGCCGCGCACAGCTTTCGGTGCAAAGACATTTCTGCTTGCCACAAATCCGCCCGCCGTAACTCTTGTTCTGTTAAATGTTTTCGCCACCGCAAGATATGAATAAGTTCCGAATTTGTAGCTTTGATTTCTAATCGGAATATAAAAATTCGTGCCGCCGTAAATTGCAAAATCCTTCTTTTTATTTTGAAAAATGCGTGTCTTCACCGTTGGCACAATCGTTGTCGAATCTACGCCCGGCTGAATATTTCCGATAATGTTTAAACCGACTTCCGTTTGTCCGCCTGTGCCGACAACAACACGCGGAACGAAACTCGAAAATCTGTGTAAAGAATCTTGATTGTTAAACTTAAATGCCGCGTCGAGTTCGACATAAACTTTGCTTTTATCCAAAACGTCAGCTGTTGGAACGTTAAAAACCGTCTGTTGCGCGTTTATCTGAAATGCCGCAAACAGTAAAAATAAAAATGTAAAATATCTCATTGAGTAAGTTCAGCGGAAATCATCGCCGGTCATTCCTTGCCGTTTGAAACGCTCCATTTTTTCAGCTTTATTTGCTGCGTTGATTTTGTCGAGGCAATGCGCCAAAAAAAACATTAACGGAAAAACGGCAACAATCAGCCACGTTCCCAAACGGCTGACGTTTTGTTTTTCCGCCAAAAAACCGAATAAAGAAAGTGCGCTGATAACGAATCCCGCAACACCCAAAATGATTCCAAGAATCGAACTCACAAAAAGCGCGTTCATCCAACGCTTTCGGCTTCTGCTGAATTCCGATTCGGCTTCCTTTTTTGAAATTAAAATTTTCGGTAAAATCACTTCTCTCATTTTTCCCATCCGAAAACTTGTGCGTTTTCATCCGACAAAAATAGATTACGAAGTAATTTATAAAGTGTGGTTAAAAGGTTCGTAAAAAGTTCGTAAAGATTTGGAAAGTGAAAAAGTGTAAAAGTGTAAAAGTTTTGGATTCTCATTAAACCAAACTTTTTCACTTTTACACTTTTTCACTTTTAAACATTAAATCGGTAGCCGACCCACGGTTCGGTTACGATATATCGCGGTTTCGCCGGATTCGGTTCGATTTTTTTTCGTAAGTTTCCGAGAAAAACGCGCAGATATTCGGGCTGTTCCGTCGAATTTGCGCCCCAAACCGCGCTTAAAATCGTGCGGTGCGTGAGAACTTTGCCGTGATTCTTGAGCAAAAACGTGAGCAATTCCAATTCTTTTGGAGTGAGATGAATTTCCGCGCCGCGCACACGGACTTCATAAGTTGACAAATCAATCATAAAATCGCCGACTTCGAGGCGCGTCGCGGCTTCGGCGATGTTTGGAGCGCGGCGCAGAGCAGCACGGATTCGCGCCAGAAGCTCGTCAATGCTGAACGGCTTCGTGATGTAATCGTCTGCGCCCGTGTCGAGTGCTTCGATTTTTATTTCTTCTTCGCCTTTGACCGACAGAACAATTATCGGAGCTTCGGAGATTTTGCGGATTTCACGACACAATTCCAAACCGCTCATCAACGGCATTGAAAGGTCTGTTACGACCAGATTCGGCGACCAATCGCGGAACGTATCAAGCGCAGATTCACCGTCCGAAGCTGTGCGAACTTCAAACCGGTTTATCGTCAAACTCTGCCGCAACGCCCGCAAAATCTGCGGTTCGTCGTCAACAATCAAAATTCGTTTGGCTGTTTCCATTTCTTTATTCATCGCCAATCGGCACGGTAAAAACAAATTTCGCACCTTTGCCGTCTGCATTTTCGGTAACGTAAATTCTTCCCTGATGCGCTTCAACGATTCCTTTGGCAATCGCCAATCCCAAACCTGTTCCGTGCGGCGCGTTTTCGTATTTTTTGACATCACTGACGCGGAAAAACTTATTAAAAATTCGGTCGCGCAAATCTTCGGAAACGCCCGTGCCTTCGTCCGAAACGGAAAATTCGAGCATTTCATTTTCAAATCGTTTCACCCCGATTTTTATTTCCGTGTCTTGCGGCACATATTTTGAGATATTTTCGAGAAGCGTGTAAATCACTTCGGCAATCGCCCGCGAATCCACGCGCACGAGCGGCAAATCTTTCTCTAAAAGCAATTTTACGCGATA
Organism: uncultured Blastocatellaceae bacterium; assembly: GCA_964548225.1. Taxonomy (GTDB): domain Bacteria; phylum Acidobacteriota; class Blastocatellia; order Pyrinomonadales; family Pyrinomonadaceae; genus CALMEH01. The sequence continues at coordinate 15,959 of CAZJQP010000035.1, forward strand.
ATTTTCCAACAAAGGTTCGGCGCGAATCAAGGCGGCTTGGACGATTTCTTCAGCTTCGCTCCAGACGCGGCGCAAATTTAATTCGCCCGCTTCGATTCGCGCAAGCTCAACCATTCCTTCAATAAAATGATTCAAACGGTCGGTTTCTTCATCAATTATTTCATAAAATTCGCGCCGTCCGCTTGCGCCTAAATCAAATTTCTCATCGGCATTCAAAAGCGTCGAAACCGAAGTTTTTATCGAAGTCAAAGGCGTTCGCAAATCGTGTGTAACGGCATCGAGTAACGCCGATTTCAATTTTTCGCTACGGCGCAAGGCTTCCGCTTCGCTCGCTTTTTCAAAGGCTTCCTGCAATTCACGATAAAGCCTCTCGATTTCTTGCTTGCCTTTGTTTGCTTCTTCGGCGCGGCGTTTCGCGTAAGCCGAAAGTTCCCCCGCAATCACTGCCGTAATCGTAAAAGCCGCCCACACAACAAGGTTTTGCGTTTCGGCAATCGTCCAAGTTCGCACCGGCGGCAGAAAAAAATAATTAAATCCGAGCATTGCCAACAAAGACGCAAGCAAAGCCGGATTTCTTCCCGTAAATGTTGCCACAAGAAGAATTACGAGCAGCAATGCAAAAGCTATAGTCGCTGAATTTAATTGATTGTGAAATGGTTCAAGAATGGTAATAACAAAAATTATTCCGCCAACCGCCGCCAAATATTGAAGCCAAATTGATTTTAATCTTTGCAGAATGTTTTGCTTCATACAATTCAAAGTTTTTGCGACGATTTTGGGTTTTGTGAATCATTTTCGGATATTTTTTCGACGGCGCGTTTCTTTGCACCGAAAGTTTTTTGCTCAAACAATGATCTATTTTGATTTCCCCAAAACCTTGCTAAATTTTCGTAGCGTTCCGCCGGTTCATAATTCATTGCCCAAGCGATTTTTGCCATGCATTCGGGACAAACGTCTAAAGGTCGGCGGTCGGTTTCACCAAGATGATTCGAGCCGGACATCAAACATTCATATTTCGTGCAATGTTGCATCGAAAACATATGTCCGGTTTCGTGCATTGCAACTTTCAACGTGCGCGAAAGAAAAAGTTTGTAATCATCTGCACTTTTTTCCGCGTTACCGAAACGCCATAAAGACCAAACGCCAACGCGAGTCTTTAAATTTGCCTGACCGAAAACATAATTCCAATTTTCATCAGGAAAAAGATCGAAATTCGTAAAACAAATAAACGCGGCGGCATCCGGCGGCAACATTTCCGGCAAAATTTTGTCCAAAAAATAGCCTGATTTTATTTGTCTGTGGCGTTCGGCAGGATTTTTCCGTTCCATTTCTTTCGGCACGTTTTCTAATTTTTGTTCGGCGTTGAGTTTCACGGGCAAATTATAAAAAGCCTTCATATAATCAGCGGTTATTTGTAAAATTTCGCGCTGTTTTTCAGTAAAATCGCCGATTGGTTGGATATAAATCGTTTTTCTTTCGGCAGTCGGCAGAGTCGGATTACATTTCAGATATTCGTCAAAAGTTTGTCCGTTTTCCTGAAAAGATTCGAGCCAATCGCCGTCTTGGACACGCATCGGTTCGAAAAACGGCACAACCGAGTCTTTTATTTTATTAAGTTTTGCAATTTGTTCATCGGCAGTTTGCACCATCGGCTGAGTTTGCACGATTTTGGCTTTGCGCGTTTCCATCGGCAAACACGCACATAGCAATAACAAAAATAAAAAGACGCAAATCTGTTTCATAATTTTGTTAGACACCGAAAGCCTAATTTTGTTCCGAAATAATAATTTTCCGTGCATCGTCCCCGTCGCCTTCGATTGTGATTTGCAACACGCTTTCGGGAAAAGAAAAGTTCCGCAATCTTTCCGACCATTCGATAATCGTAACCGCCGTTTCGTCTTCTAAAATTTCATCTAATCCAACCGCCGCACCTGCATCTTGCAGTTCGTCAATGCGCCATAAATCAATGTGAAAAACATCAAATTTTGGAGTTTTGTAAAGATTAACCAAAGTAAAACTTGGACTTGTAACTTCATCAACATCAAAATCAAGTGCATACAAAATGCCTTTCGTAAGCAAAGTTTTGCCTGCGCCGAGTCCGCCTGAAAGCAAAATCATCTCGCCACCTTTGAGGGTTTCACCGATTTTTTCACCTAAATCGAAAGTCTCTTGCGGTGTTTCGCAAATGATTTTTTTGTCTGTAATCTGTGAGTTTTTCATTCAATTTGCTCGATTTCCAAAAACAATTCGTAAGTAATATTCAAGAGAATGATTTTAGTAATTTTCAGGATGGTTATCAAAACCGTTTTCAAATCTAATACGATAAGTTACAAAAGAACAGAAGACGCTGCAATCATTCAATCGCAGCGTCTTCTGTTCTTTTGTTTTTATTTTACACCTCGACTAATTCGCCTGCCGGCAGTGTTTCGGTTTTCGGTTTTTTAAACATTAAACTAATGGAAAACCAGACGAAAGCAACTGCACCGGCGGCAAAAACCGTGTCGCCTAAGATTCGCATCCAACGGAAAAACTGCATCCATTCGGTTTGCATAAATTCGGGCGAACGTGCCGACCAATAGCCGGTTGAAACCGATTCGAAAGTTTGCAGTAGACCGATTGGCAGAAGACTCAAAAGCATCATTGCCAGCATTCCGCCGTTGATTGCCCAAAAGGAGAATTTCAAAAGTCCTTCTTTCCAAACAAGTTCCGGTTTCATCGCCCGCAAACAGAACAAAAGCAATGCCAAACCGAGCGTTCCATAAACTCCGTAAAGCGCACCGTGTCCGTGAAGCGGCGTGGTGTTTAAGCCTTGCATATAATAAAGCGCAATCGGCGGATTAATCATAAATCCGAAGATTCCCGCACCGACCAGATTCCAAAATGCAACCGCGACAAAGAAATAAATTACCCATTTATATTGTTGCAGCCATTTTCGCGCTTTAAGTCGGTGAATGTTTTCCCATGCTTCAAAACCGACCATTGTCAGAGGCACGATTTCGAGTGCCGAAAACACCGAACCGAAGGCAAGCGCGACCGTCGGCGTTCCCGAAAAATAAAGGTGATGACAAGTTCCGATAATGCCGCCGCTTAAATATATCGCCGCTGAAAGCAAAGATGCCTTCGCCGCATTTTCTTCGCGGATTACGCCGAGTTTTGCAAATAAAAAAGCAATCACGACCGTTGCAAAAACTTCAAAAAAGCCTTCAACCCAAAGATGCACAACCCACCAACGCCAATATTCGACAACCGAAATATGCGATTTCATTCCCCAGAAAAGTCCGGGTGAATAAAACATTGCGATTCCCGTTGTCGAAAGAATATACAAAATAACAAGCGATTTTTGTTTGCCGCCTTGTTTCAAAGCCGGAATTGCCGTTCGCAAAATCAGACCGAGCCACAAAAGCAAACCGATAAAGAGAGCAATTTGCCAGACTCTTCCCAAATCAACGTATTCGTAGCCCTGATGACCGAACCAGAACCATAAATCGCCGTTGCCGAGTTTGTGCATCACGCTCGCCCATTGTCCAACCATCGAGCCGAGAACAACGACAAGCAGTGCGCCGAACAAAATATCAACGCCTAATTTTTGATATTTCGGCTCTTTTCCTGCAATAATCGGACCGATAAAAAGCCCTGCGGCGAGCCACGCCGTCGCAATCCAGAATATTCCGAGTTGTGTGTGCCACGTTCGCGTTACGACGTAAGGCAAATAATCAGCCAGCGGAATTCCGTAAAATCCGTGTCCTTCAACTCCGTAATGCGCCGTTATCACGCCCATTATAATTTGCAAAAGAAAAAGCAAAGAAACAACAAGAAAATATTTTACGGTTGCCTTTTGCGAAGGTTGAAGCGTCAAACCGATTAACGGGTCGGTTTCGGGCGCGTCATCGGTCGAAGCCTCTTCTCGCGTTCCGGCAAAAAACCAGATAATTCCGCCGATTCCGGCGATGAGCATAATTACGCTCACGCCCGTCCATAAAATTGTGTCGCCCGTGGCGACGTTTCCAACCAGCGGTTCAGCCGGAAAATTGCTCGTGTAAGAAATCGTTTTTCCCGGACGATTTGCCGTTGAAGCCCACGAAGTCCAAAAGAAAAACGCCGTCATTTGCCTAAGTTTCACAGGGTCTGACTGCGCTCCTTTCTGAATCGCAAAATCTTTGTTTCCGTTAATGAAAATATTTGAATAATATTTCAAATTTTCTTCAAACGCACGGGCGCGAACCGGATCAAGTATGATTTTATTGCTTGCTTCGTTAAAAGTATTTTTTCGCATCAAATCCTGCATTCGTTGACGCATCATTGCTTGCTGTTCGCTCGTCAAAGCACTGTATTCTTTGCCGAATTCTTTGCGGGAAAAATCATTCAAAATAAATGTCGCTTCGCGGTGAAGATAATCCGCCGTCCAATCGGGCGCAACATACGAACCGTGTCCCCAAATCGAGCCGACCTGCATTCCGCCCATTGCCTGCCAGACGTTCTGCCCATTTGATATTTCGCCTTCGCCGATTAAAACCTGCCCGTCGGTTGTTACGACCTGTGCCGGAATCGGTGGTGCTTGGCGAAAAATTTCCGTTCCGATCCATAACAAAACCGAGAACGAAAAAACGAATACTAATCCAAAAATTATCCAAAGTTTTTTCATTGAAAAATGAGACCTCCTTTTAGTCTAATCAGCTTTCAGCAACTAATATGCCTCATTTTCAATTTGCGTAAATTACAGTATTTGAAAGGATTATGCAAGATTATAAAATTTTGCAACGCGAAAAACCTCACGACGAAGCGCGAAATTTTTCGCAGAAGATTCGGATTGTTATCTTAATTTATTTCAAGTCCGATTTGTGAGAACCACGAAAGTTTATCCCAATAGCCGCGTTGGAAAATTATTTTGCCGTCAGCAAATTGAAAAAATCCACAACCGCGAATTTCAAACGATTTTCCCGTCGGTTTCGTGCCGTAAAATTCGCCCGTGAACGTGCCGCCGCCAATCCATTCCCAAGCCGCCCAATCGCCGTCCGACATCAGATTTTCAACCCGCGACCAAGCATCGGGAAAGCCTTTAAAAAATTCCGTCGTGTCGTAACGGATTTGCTCTTTGCCAACCGCAGGCTCACCCGCCGCGACTTGAAAATTTACCGCATTTTCGGCGTAACATTCAACGACGGCTTCAACATCGCAACGCTGAAAAGCGTCAATCCATTTTTGCAAAAGTTCTTTCGGATTCATTTTTCTAAAATTTTTTCAATCGCAATCTGCAAACAAGTCCGAACATCGCTTGCGGTCATCAATCTTTCCGTAAATTGTTCCGCCGCAATGTCGCCCGCCAAACCTGCAACATAAAGCGCGGCAACAACCGTTTCAAAAGCGTTTTCAAGATTCGGTTTCTCGCGGGCAAAGGTTTGCGCGAGAAACGCCGTAATAATTCCCGTCAAAGTGTCGCCCGCACCGGCGCGTGAAATTCCGGCGTTTCCGGTCGGATTGATGACAACTTTTCCATCGGGCGCGGCGATTAAACTTCGTTCGCCTTTTAAGACTAAAATGACATTGTGTTTTTCGGCAAAATCGCGGACTTCCGTGATTTTATTTTCGCCGATTTCTCTGCCCAAAAGTCTTTTAAATTCGCCAACGTGCGGCGTGAGAATCAGCGGAAATTCATCTGAGCCGTTTAAATCAAATTCGGCAAGAGCATTTAAGGCTTCAGCATCCAAAACCATCGGCGCGTGGCGATTTTTCACAATTTCGCGGACAAATTCGTGCGACTTTTCATCGCTTGACAAACCACAGCCGAGCGCGATTATATCAACTTTTTCATCATCAATCCGCGTATTTTCAAGCGTTTTGACAATAATTTCGTCCGAAGTTTTTGCCGCGACGATTGATTTTATTGAGTTTGGAACGGCAAGCGAAACCATTCCCGTGCCAGCCGCGAAACAAGCATTTGCCGCCAAAACAGCCGCGCCCGAAAAATCTTGAGAACCCGCGACAATCAAACAAGTTCCGCGAGTTTTTTTGTATGAATCTTTTTGAACTTCAGTCTTTTCAAGCCATTTTTGCGCGTCCGATTTTTCGGCTAAAAAAAGTTTTGACGGACAATTATCAATTAATTCTTGCGGCGAGCCGATATTTGCAACAATCAATTCGCCGTTAAAATTCGACGCGGGCGGAAAAACATTCGCAAGTTTCGGCGCGGTGAAAGTTACGGTTAAATCAGCGTGAATATTTTCACCGATTTGTTCGGATAAATCAGAATTTAAGCCGGAAGGAACATCAATCGAAACCAAAAGCGGCTTTCCTTGTTTGTAATAATTTTTCAGCGAACGAATTTTCGACAAGAAATCAAATTTTTCATCGAGAGGTCTTGATAAACCTGTTCCAAAAACCGCGTCAACTAATACGTCATAATGATAAAGTTCAAAACCGCTTGTGTTTAACCAATTCTCCCAATAATTTTTCTGCTCCAAAACAGAAAAGCAAATGCCTTTCAAGTTTCCTTTGAATCTTGATGGAAGTTTCTCAAGAATTTCAAAATTTATTCGCGCATCGCCCTTTGTATCTTCAACTTTATTAAAAATTTCAACCCCAACGGACGCGCCTTGTGTCCATAAAATCCGCGCCAGAGCCGCGCCGTCGCCGCCGTTGTTGCCTTTGCCGCATAAAATTAAAAATGATTTTCCCGCGACTGAACCGCCGAGTTTTTCTTTGATGACATTGGCGGCGGCGTGGGCGGCGTTTTCCATTAATATTATTGACGGAATGCCGTATTTTTCGGTCGTCAAGCGGTCAACTTCGCGCATTTCTTCGGCTGAAAGGATTTTTTGCATAACTCAAGAATGATTTTGCCACGAATTACACAAATAATCACGAATTAAGAAAAAATTATTCGTGATTATTTGTGTAATTCGTGGCAAAAAAATGAGCCGTGTTCTCGCTGAAACACGGCTTGAAAATTCTATCTAATACGGAGATTGTGAACATTTAACGGACGCAATTCTTCCCTACCAAATTGCCTGCTATTGCGCTTGACCACCTTTTGCTTCCGTTACTTAATACAAACTTCTATTGGTGTTTTCTTTCCAGAATTTTTCAAAAATATTTTTCGCGCTTGATACTTTTTTCTTTCGCCTTGCGCGTTACATTGCAGGACGGCAAAAATCAGCCGCGAAAATTTTTACAAAAGAGAGAAAAAAATTATGAAAAGCAATTATATCATTCGATTCGCAATTTTATTAACTTGTCTGATTTCTGCGACTTCTACCTTTGCCGATGTCAAAGTCAAAGCGCGACAAACCGTGAGTGGTCAGACGACCGAAAACACAACTTATATCAAAGGCAAACGCCAACGCACCGAGCAAAATATGGGCGGAATGCAGATGATTACGCTAACGCAATGCGATATGAAACGCAGTATCCAGCTTAATCCGCAAACGCAAATGTATATTTTGAGTTCGTGGGACACGGACGCAACAAATTCCACCGTTTCAACGAGCGGAAACACCACAACCATCAAAAAAGGCGGCGTGATTACGATGACCGTTACAATTAAAGACACGGGCGAAACGCGCAAAATGTTCGGTTATAACGCCAGACATTTAATCATCACGACCGAAACCGAATCTTCGCCCGATGCGTGCAGTTTCCAACCGAAAACGAAAATGGTAACGGACGGCTGGTATATTGACGCGGCTTTCGCGCTTGATTGCGATTACAATGCCGCAAATTATAGCAACGTAAAAAATGGCGGTGGTTGCCGCGATAAATTTGAAACAAAACAAATCGGCGCAGGCAAACGCGGTTATCCCGTTATCGAAAAAATGACGATGTTTGATGCCAACGGCAAGGAAACTTTCACGATAACCAATGAAGTTGTCGAACTCGCTACTGCAACTTTGGACGCTTCGCTTTTTGAAATTCCGAACGGTTGGACGGAAGCAAAAAATCAAACTGAAATGTATGCTTCGACCAATACTTCGATGTCAAACAGTTCACAAAATTCAAACAGTAATTCGAGTATGAATTCAACGATTTCAAGTGTTAATTCCAAAAATTCAAATAATAATTCGTCGAATACAATTGAAGCGAAAAAAGAAGGCGTTGTCCGCATCGGGCTTGCAGGCGTGAAAACCGGCGCGGTCGGCGAAGGTGTGAACGCGGCTGACCTTGCGGCGGCGATTCAAAATTCTCTGCCCGTTTATCTGAAAGGCACAAAGGTTGAAATCGTTCCGCTTGAAGCAAAACTCGCTTCGGCGATTGATGCGGAAGCCAAAGAAAAACAGTGCGATTATGTGCTTTACGCAACCGTTTCGCACAAAAAAGGCGGCGGCGGTTTCGGTGGTTTCGGCAAAGTTTTAGGCGGTGTTGTCAGTCGAACAGGTGTCGGACAAACCGGCAATCAAGTCGGCAACGTCGTTGGACAAGTCGCCACACAATCAATCACAGCGGCAACCGCAAACGTCAAAGAAAAAGACGAAGTTACGCTCGACATCAAATTGCAAAACGGTTCGTCGGTTGCTTTGACAAAACAGTTCAAGCAAAAAGCAAAATCGGCGGGCGAAGACATTATTTCACCGCTCGTCGAACAAGCGGCAGAAGCGATTGTTGCGACAGTCAGCAAATAAAATAAACTCACGGCAGGTAAAACGGGAAAGGCGAGTTTTGAAAGAAAACTCGCCTTATTTTTGTTGTTCTTACCGACTTTTCTGATACTTTTACCGCTTTTTTTGCGCGTTAAAAATTGGAAGCAAAACTTCCGATAATGGAGAAATTTTATGAAAAAGCAATTTTTTGCAATCTTGAGTTTAACGAGTGTTTTGTTCAATATTTCTATTTTCGCCCAAACGCGCCGGACGACGACAAAACCGAAAACGCAAACCGTTTCGAGTAGTCAAAACCAAACAAGATGCGTGGGCGGTTGGAGCGGTGTGGTTTCATTTAAAAAAACTCTCAAAGATTCGCTCGAATCGGACGAACCCGGAATCCGCAAGGAAAAAGACCGCATCAAACATAAAACTTCGCGTGATTACGATTACACGGCGCGGGCGATTGTTGACGGCACAAATCCGCAGGCGGCGGTTGTTAATACCAAAGTTAATTTCTCCGACAAAGATTTGAAATGGGGCGAAGAAAGAGTTTGGGACACCTGCAACTCACGCGAAAACGGTCATTGGTTCATCATCGAAGGAACGGATAATCGCGTTACCGAAGCAAAAACGGAAGGTTCGGCGAAATCGTTTAATTTAAGCGTTGACGAAATGGGCGAAACTTATAGTTTTAACCTGCAATTTCCCGACGCGAACGGAACTTTCAATCGCGTCGAAGATGTCAAAAAAAGCGGTCATTGTCAGGCGAAAAACAACGAACCTTTCAACCGCAAAACCAATGAGCCATTCAAAATTAACGGCGAAAGTTTTTCTGTCTATGGACAAAAAATTGACCCGAATAGTCCCGACAAAATTTCCGGCACAAAGATTTGGGGCGACGACGGCAAAGGCGCGGTGCGTTCGTTTGTTTATCAGGTAACTTGGACATTTACGCGCTGTCCGCAAAAACTTCTGATTACGGATTTGCGCTTTGAAGATATGAAGTTTCCGAACTGGAACGACTGGCAGGAAATTGTCGAGCAAAACGGCACGATTGACGGCAATTTGGTTCGCATTAAAGCCAAAGTTTTGAATATGTCGTCCGAACCGAAGTTTGCCGAAATCACTTTCAAAGAAACTTACAAAGGCGACAAATGGGACGGTGCAAGACCTGATTATCCGCTTAAAGACAGTTCGATTTCCGTCCGTCTCGACGCGGGCGAAGAACGCGAGGTTGAAATTTTGTGGAATACGCAAGGCTTCGCGTGGTTTGATGACGGTCGTCCGCGTTATTTGCAACGCATCAAAGTCGAGGCTTGGGAAGAACAAAAACTGAAAGATTCAATGACCAAAAATCTGAAAATCAGCCCGAAACCGCTCGTTTTTGTTCCCGGAATTTGGACAAGCCCGAAAGTTTTAGAACTTTACCAAAATCTGCTGACCGTTTCGCACAGCTACGGCTGGAAAGCGGCAATCGGCAAAGAAGTTCAAGGCACAGGCACAATCAACACCGAAGGGCAAAACATACCGACAAAAGGCGGAAAAACCATCTATGACAAAGCCGATACTTTGACGAAATATGTCGAAAACGTTCAAAAAGCCAACAACGCTTGGCACGTTGATATGGTCGCACATTCAACCGGCGGACTTGTTGCAAGGCTTTACATTCACAAACAAATGCAGGTTTTGCCCGATAATTATCCGGTCGTCAAACATTTAATGATGCTCGGAACACCGAATTTGGGTGTGCCGTGCGCCGATTCGATGAAATGGAACGACGCTTACGACGGCGTTTTAATCACGGCGAAAGAAATAATGCCCGCCGAAATCGCTATTTTTAATCAATACGTTACACAACGAAAAGGCACGATGTTTTCGGCTCTTGTCGGAAACGGTTCTTCGACGCTTTGTGCAAGTATCGAAAAAAGCGACGGTTTTGTTTCGGTCGAATCAGCCAAATTCGGCGTAGAAGATTTTGCTTTCACCAAAGATTCGCATCCCGATTTGCTCGAGCCGATACATTTCGGCGAGTTTATCAAACCGCACATCGTTACAGGTCCGCGCGGAACTTATCCGCTTCCCGTCAAATCGGAAGAAGGTGGGAAAGATGGAAGAAACTAAACGATTTCGGACTGAAAAAGACGGTGGAGTTATTCATTCATTTGACTAACCGCCGTCTTTGGAAAAAATATGTTCTCTGTGGATTCCGAGTTTTTTCATTTTTGAATTCAGAGTCGAAGTCGGAACGCCGAGCAGGTGCGCCGCGCCGTTTGCGCCGGAGACTTTGCCGCGACAGGTTTTGAGGACTTTGAGGATGTATTCGCGCTCGTTTTCGTCTAATGATTTAATCGAAAAATCTTCGGAATCGGTTTCGCTTTCCCTGGGTGCAAGGCTTGGCAGATGAATTTTTTTAATGTTTTCGTTTGAAGCCAAAAGGATGCTTCTTTCAATCAGATGTTCGAGTTCACGGACGTTTCCCGCCCAATTATAAGTCATCAAATCCGCCAACGCTTGGTGCGAAATTCCTGTGATTTTTTTGCCCGTTTTTTTGGCGTAGCGCGAGATAAAATGCGAAGCCAACAGCGGAATGTCTGCTTTGCGTTCCCGAAGTGGCGGCAGATTGATGGGAAAAACATTGAGCCTGAAAAATAAATCGGTGCGGAAACGCCCTTCGCTAACTTCTTTTTGCAGATTGCGATTGGTGGCGGCGATGACACGGACATTGACCTTAACCGGAGTTTTTCCGCCGATGCGCTCGATTTCTTTTTCTTGCAAAACGCACAATAATTTGGCTTGTAGTTCGAGCGGCATTTCGCCGATTTCGTCCAAAAAAACCGTGCCGTTGTTGGCTAATTCAAATTTTCCGAGTCGGCGTTCCGACGCACCTGTGAATGTGCCTTTTTCGTGTCCGAAAAGTTCGCTTTCAATCAAATTGGCGGGCAGAGTGGTGCAATTTACCCTGATCATCAATTTGTCTTTTCGAGTGGAAGAATTATGGATGGCGCGGGCGATTAACTCTTTTCCCGTCCCTGTTTCGCCCATAATTAAAACCGTGCTGTCCGATGGTGCAACTTGTGAAATAAGTTGGAAAACCCTCTGCATCGCCTCGCTCGAACCAATTATTTCGCTGTGGTTTTCAGCCAAATTGATTTCTTTTTGCAAGGACAAATTTTCCTCTTCCAACTGTTGCCGATAGCGATTGATTTCCTCCAACTGATTGGCGATTTTTTCGTTTGCCAAAATATTTGAAACAGCAATCGAAAGCTGATTGGAAATTCCCTCGATGATTCTCAGATTGTTACTGCTGAAACTGCCTTTGCGGTCTGAAAATAACCCCAAAACACCGATATTTTCACCATCTTTGCGAAGCGCAATCATCACTGATTCTTTAATGCCGAAATCTTTATTGATTCTCAAATAAACCGGTATTTTTGACGTTTGGGAAAAACTTTCGAGGTCGAAAAAAATTGGCGAATCGGACTCAATCGTTTTATCAAAAACGCCGTCCTTAAACGGATGGGCGGGGTTTGTAACGACTTTTTGATAATCGGGATGCGTTACACTTTTTGAACCGGGATCAAGCAGAAAAAGTCTGAAAGTTTTTCGGTCAGCGTTAAAAATTCCGATGGCACTATGCGTAAAATAAAAAAGATTTTTCATTTTGGAATTGATGACGTGCAATAAATCTTTTTTCTCTCTGGTGTTGGCAATATCGCTGCTGACCGATAGCAAAATTTCTTTTTCTTTCTCTCTTTGACGGATATTTTCATTGGCGAGAATGTTGACGACAGCGATTGATAATTGCGAACTGACATTTTGAATCAACCTGAAATTTTCGGGCTGAAATGTATTTTTTTTCTCTGAAAACAGCGTAAAAGCCCCGATTATTTCATCGCGGTCAAACAACGGTGCGGAAAGAGCTTCGGTTAATCCCGATTCCAGCAAAAAACGCATATGTTCAAAACAGTTTCCGTTGGCGACAATTTTCCGAATGTCGAAAACCGCCGGATTTTTGGTTTTCAGAACTTCGCCGAAGTCATCTTGGGTAATCGGAAAGTTCGATTTGATTATATTTTCAAAATTCGGATGCGCGGTTTGCCGCTCACTGCCTTTTCTTAAAAACGGAGTCAAATTTTTCTTTTTATCATCAAGCAGACAAATATAAATATCATTGACCGCGAACAATTTTTTCAGTTTGTTTTGGACGATTTTCGAGAGGTCGTTTTTATCACGAAGCAAGGCAATTTCCCGATAGAGTGCAATAAGGACTTCGTTCTCTTGGTCTGCTTTTTGCAGTCTTTCAAATTCCGCTAAAAAATCGGTGTTTTCCCCGCGCTCTTTTTTCCCTGCCCCTGACTCTTTCATTTGTCAAATATAGCAAAAACTATCGGTATTTCGCTAACTTTTTCGCCAATTAACGAAATATCGCTACAAAAAAACCGTTGAATTTTAGCTATTTGTTGTCAAGACAGGTCTTTAGGGTTGTGGCACATTCTTTGTATTAAACCATTGTGATAAGCATTCACTAACTGAAATTCAAAAGTTGTCCGATTCAGTTTAGGAGTGACCAATTAAATTAGGAAAGTTGTCTTTCAAGGCAAAAGTAAATAAATCAGCGATTGCAGGAGATTCGGAGAATGGAAAAAACAAGGGCTTGTAAAAAAACCGTGATTCTAAAAGTAGCGATTATTCTTTTGATTTTGGTTGGTGGATTTCAAACAATCAATGCTCAAGGAGCGGCAACGGCAAAGAATCAATTTGCGGAAATTAACGGACGAAAAATCGCTTATCGGTCAATCGGAAAAGGAACTCCGATTATTCTCTGCAATCGTTTTCGGGGCATTCTGGATTCGTGGGACCCGGCATTTATTGACGGACTTGCTAAAAATTATAGAGTGGTGATTTTCGATTACACGGGCATTGGTCTTTCAACCGGTGAGATGAAAACAGAAATCGCCCATTATGCGCGAGATGTTAAAGATTTATCCGAGAGCCTAAAATTGAAGAAAGTAGTTCTCGGTGGTTGGTCTTTTGGCGGAGTGGTTGCCCAGAGCGCAGCAGTCGAATATCCCGAACTGGTCAGTCATCTGATTTTGATTGGAACTAATCCGCCCGGCAAAAACAATCATCCGCCCGAACAAATATTTATTGATACATCTTTCAAACCCGTCAATGACTTGGCTGACGAAACAATTCTCTTTTTTGAACCGAAATCCGAGTCAAGCACTCGCGCCGCCGCTTTGAGCAATCGCCGGATAGCGATGCGAACACGCGATTTAAGCGTTCCCGTGCCAGAAAGACTTTGGAAAAACTATTTTCAGGCAACCGCCGGATTTGCTGCCGATAAAGACAATCTGAGGGAAAAACTCGGCACACTTAAAACGCCGATTCTAGTTCTTTCCGGCGACCACGACATCGTTTGTCCGATAGAAAATTGGTATGCGCTGACCGGAAAACTTCCGAATATGCAAATTATTATGTTGCCCGATTCGGGACACGGACCACAACACCAATACCCGGAGCTTTCGGTCAAATACATCAACGCTTTTCTCGGAAATATGAAGTGAAATCATTTGTTATGCCCTGACTGGGACTAAAAAAATTATGAGAATACATATCAAAAAAAAATCTGCCGCATACTGGCAAGTAACACTCGACAACCCGCCGATTAACCTCTTTGATCAGGAAATGGCGGACGAATTACAAGCGTTAATGGCTGAACTGGAAGTTGACAATGAAGTTAAAGCCGTTGTTTTCGACAGTGCCGACCCTGATTATTTCATTGCTCACGTTGATTTGGTCAAAACGGCTGAATTCGATTTGCAGCCGAAAGCAACAGGTTTAGCGTCTTTTCCCGATTTTTTGCGAAGGTTGGAGCAGTCCCCATTTCTGACAATCGGCGTTTTGCGCGGTCGCGCACGAGGTGTCGGGAGCGAGTTTTTACTGGGACTTGATGTGAGATTTGCGAGCCGCGAAAAAGCGATTTTGGCACAAATCGAAGTTGGTTCGGGGGTTATTCCCGGTGCCGGTGGATTGGAACGGTTATGCAAATTAGTCGGACGCGCCGGAGCATTGGAGATTATTCTTGGTGCGGATGATTTTGACGCTGACACCGCTGAACGATACGGTTGGATTAATCGCTCAATTCCCGAAGTCGAACTGGACGATTTCATAGAGCGATTCGTCTCACGCATCGTAAGTTTCGACCGAAAAACGATTGCCTTAGCCAAAGAAATAATCAATAAACGAGTCGGTTTGGTCGCCGTTGCTGATTTGAATGAAACGCAGTCAAAATTCTTTGAAACATTAACCTGGTCGGAAACTCAAACACGAATTGCCTCGCTTTTAGAGCGCGGTTTGCAACAACGCGGCAATCTTGAATTCAGGCTGGGTGAGTATCTCGGCTCAGAGGAAGTCGGGAAAGTTGCAGAATCCAATAGTAATTAAAAAAAGGAGAGAAATTAAAAAAAATTATGAGCAATACACAAACTGTAAAAACTGTCGAAATACTAAACATTGCAGACGACCCGCGCCTTTCGCCGGGAACGAAGGCATTTTTGAAAGTCTTAAATTCGCCCGCGCCGCCGGAACTTGAGAAACTTTCGCCCATTGAGGCAAGACAAGTTTTGGTGGACGCGCAAAGTTCGGTTGACGTTGACTATTCGGGCATCGAGGAATCGGAAAAAACAATCAACGCCGACGGTTTTGAGATTAAATTAAACATCGTCCGTCCCGCAGGTGCGACGGGAAAATTGCCCGTTTTCATTTACATACACGGCGGCGGCTGGGTTTTGGGAGATTACCCGACGCATCGGCGGCTGGTGCGCGATTTGGTGGTCGAGTCGGGAATGGCTTCGGTTTTTGTCAATTACACGCCTACACCCGATGAAAAATTTCCGCGACAAATCAACGAAATTTATGCCGCGACCAAATGGGTGGCGGAAAACGGCGATGAAATCAATGTTGACGGGAAAAATTTAGCGGTTGTCGGCAACAGCGTCGGTGGAAATATGACGGCGGTTACAACTTTGATGGCAAAGGAAAAAGGCGGACCGGAAATCAAACTGCAAATTTTGTTGTGGGCGATTGTTGACGCAAATTTTGAAACCGAATCATACAAACAATTCGGCGCAGAGCGTTTTCTGACTACGCCTTTGATGAAATGGATGTATGACCTTTACTTGCCCGACCTCGAAAAACGCAAGGAAATTTACGCCTCGCCTTTGCAAGCGACGGTTGAACAACTGAAGGGCTTGCCGCCTGCCCTCGTCATCACCGCCGAAAGCGATGTTTTGCGCGATGAAGGCGAAGCCTACGGGCGAAAATTGGACGAAGCGGGCGTTCCTGTTACGGTCGTCAGATACAACGGGATGATTCACGATTTCGGTCTGCTCAATGCTCTGGCAAATGAACCAGCGGTGCGCTCTTCATTTGTCCAAGCGGCTGGCGAACTGAAAAAATATTTGGGTTAAATTATAGAAAAATAAGGAGAAAATGAAATGAAAGAATCAACATTTGAAGGAGTCGGAGGATTGAAAATTTTTACGCGCTCGTGGGAATCAGCAGGAAAACCGCGTGGCGTGGTCGTCATTGTTCACGGCTTTAATTCGCACAGCGGGCAATATTTGTGGGTTGGCGAAGAGTTTGCGGCGCAAGGGTTTGCCGTTCACGCGCTCGATTTGCGCGGGCGCGGACGCTCGGAAGGTGAACGCTATTATGTCGAACAAATGGAAGATTATGTCGAGGATGTGCAAACGCTCGTCAAAACGGCGAAAGCAGAAAATCCGAATTTGCCTGTTTTTGTGCTTGGACACAGCGCGGGCGGGGTTATTTCCTGTCATTATATGCTCAGTCATCAGTCGGAAGTGAACGGCTTTGTTTGCGAGAGTTTCGCGTTTGAACTGCCCGTGCCGGATATAGTTCTTTCATTTCTCAAAGGCGTAAGTTATATCACACCGCACACCCACGTTTTCAGTTTGAAAAACAAAGATTTTTCGCGCGATCCCGAAGTAGTTCAATCAATGAACGATGACGTGCTGATAAAAGGCGAATCGCAACCCGCCCAAACCGGAAAAGTCTTGATAAACGCCGCCCGACAACTGCGAGAAGATGCTCCGCAGATTACGCTTCCCGTTTTGATTTTGCACGGCACGGAAGATAAAGCGACAAGTCCGAGCGGCAGTCAACATTTTTACGAAAATGTCGGTTCGGAAGACAAAACGCTGAAACTTTACGAAGGACATTTTCACGATTTGCTCAATGATATTGACAAGGAAATCGTGATGGCAGACATTCAAAACTGGATTGATGAGCGGATTTCTGCCGAAACCTCAGCCGTTTCGGGAGTTTAACCAAACAGGCAGAGCAGAAATTATGATAGTAGAAAATCGCATTCAATTAGTCGAAGATATTCTGGATGATTGGGAAAAAGAACTCGGCAACGATTATCAAGGCTATAAAAATCACGTCTATCGGATGATAAATTTCTGCTTTGCCCGACAAGATTTTAACGCTGAAGAGCGCGAAAAAATCATCATCGCCGGATGTTTTCACGACCTCGGCATTTGGTCGGACAAAACTTTCGATTATCTGCCGCCGTCAATCGCTCTAGCCGAAAAATATCTGCAAAAAAACAATCTCGAAAAATGGTTTCCCGAAATTGAGTTGATGATTGGTCTGCACCATAAACTCGGAAATTCTCAAGAAAATCATTTAGTTGAAACTTTTCGGCAAGGTGATTTGGTTGATTTTTCACTCGGATTTTTCAAATGCGGCTTGCCGAAAAGCTACATCAAAAACGTCAAAAACCAATTCCCCAACGCCGGATTTCACAAAACTTTGGTCAAACTCGCGGGCGGATGGTTTATCAAACATCCGCTCAATCCTGTGCCAGTTTTGAAATGGTGAAACATCGAATTTTCATTCCACAAAAGATTTATCCGCATCAAATAGCTGTTGGAATTCTTCTGCTTTGAATTAGTTTTCTACGCCTGCGTCGGATTTATTCAAACATTGTTCCGACTTTTATTGTTTTCACATCTTTTGTATGATGAGAGACAAAATGACGAAAAAAATCAAAGCACAGGAAACGGTTGAATCTTCGCCGATTAGCGAGCAGTTGTTGCTTTATCAACACGAAAAGAAGCGGTTTGAGATGCTTCTCAATATTAGCAACGCGCTTTCCGCCGTGTTGGATTTGGGTGAAGTTTTGAGAGCGGCTTCGGCGATTTTGCAGCAAAATGTTCCGCATAGTTTTGCCGGAGTTGCGCTTTATAATGCAGAAGCGCACAATCTGCGAATTCTCTCTCTGGAAACGCCGCCGCCCAATTTTTTGGAAGGCGCACAAACTCTTCCGATTGAAAACACGCCCGACGGTTTGGCTTTTACGAAACGGCAGATTGTTTTGCGCGGCAATATTGATTTTGCCGAATTTCCTTCGCCGCATTTGCGTCTGGTTTATAATTCGGGCGTGCGGTCTTATTGCTGTGTTCCTTTGATTTCAAGAAACGAAACAATCGGCGTTTTGGCGGTTGCCAACGATTACGAAAATTCTCTGACGACCGAAGACGGCGAAACTATTCAGCTAATCGCCAATCAAATTGCCGGAGCAATCGAAACCGCCGTTCAGTTTGATGAAATCACACGCCTAAAAAATCAGCTTGCGAGCGAAAAACTCTATCTCGAAGAAGAAATCCAAAGCGAATATAATTTTGCCGAAATCATCGGAAAAAGTGCGGCTTTGAAAAATGTTCTGCGGCAAATTGAAACGGTTGCGCCGACCGATTCGTGCGTTTTGCTTTACGGCGAAACCGGCACGGGAAAGGAACTTTTTTCGCGGGCGATTCACAATTTGAGCAGTCGGCGCGAACGCACGATGGTCAAATTAAATTGTTCGGCGATTCCGACAGGTTTGCTCGAATCGGAACTTTTCGGACACGAAAAAGGCGCGTTCACGGGCGCGATTGCGCCACGCATCGGACGCTTTGAACTCGCGCATAAAGGAACGCTTCTTCTCGATGAAATCGGTGATATTCCGCTTGAGTTACAACCGAAATTGCTCAGAGTTTTGCAGGAAAACGAATTTGAACGATTGGGAAGTTCGCGGACAATTAAAACAAATGTCCGCTTGATAGCCGCGACCAACTGCAATCTGCCCGAAATGGTTGAAAACAAAACTTTTCGCCGCGACCTTTTTTATCGCCTAAATGTTTTTCCGATAACAATTCCGCCGCTTCGTGAACGCCGCGAAGACATTCCTCTGCTGGCGGGTTATTTTACAAAAAAACACTCGTTGCGAATGAACAAACGTATCGAATCAATTCCGCGCCAAGCGATTGACGCTTTGTGCAACTACGATTTCCCCGGCAACGTCCGCGAGCTTGAAAACTTTATCGAACGCGCCGTCATTCTGACCCGTGGCACGGAACTTCTATTACCGCTTTCCGAACTAAATTTGAATTTGCAATCTGTCCAAAATTCACCCGCAAACTCTTCGCTCGAAGAGGTCGAAAAAAATCACATCGCCGAAATTCTCAAACGCACAGGCGGAAAAATCGCCGGAACGGACGGCGCGGCAAGTATTCTCGGTTTGCCCGTTTCAACGCTCAGACATCGAATGAAGAAACTTGGTTTGAAATAACCAAATATGGTTTTTGCTCGCCATATTTGGTGACCAAATTGATGTTTCAAATCTTGCTTACCAATTTCCCGACATCTGTTTTCCCTAAGTATTGCAACAATTACAAAGACAAATCTACTTCTTAAAAATCTGGCATCGTCATTGCGATAAAGAGAAGCGGCGAAAGCGATGACTATTCGGATTACCAAAATTGACGACAAAAAACAGCGGCGCATCGTTTTGCGCGTCGAAGGAAAACTGCATCTTTCGGATGCTGAAATCGTCGAACAGGTATTTGAAGATTTTCGCAAAAAAAACAGTCAAAGAATTGAAATTGATTTGACGGCAGTTTCGTTTTTGAGCAGTAAAAGTGCGGCGGTTTTAAAAAGAATCGAAAAGCGCGGCGCGAGTCTGACGGGTTTGGATTTTTTTGCGAAACAGGTTATCGAAACACCCGAATAAACAAATTAAAAGGAGCAATTTTATGGCAGAAATTAACGGAAAATGTGATGAAAAATTCGCTCGTGTGAGCGAGATGTTGAACTATAGTTTGGATTGCGGCGACGACATCGGCGCGTCTGTGGCGGTTTTTATCGAAGGCGAACCGATTGTGGACATCTGGGGCGGCTATTTTGACGGAACTTTTACGCGCAAATGGGAACGCGACACGATTATCACGACGCATTCGACGACAAAAACAATGACGGCAATGGCGGCACTCGTTTTGGCAGACCGCGGCGAACTGGATTTGAACGCGCCGGTGGCGAAATATTGGACGGAATTTGCCCAAAACGGTAAGGAAAATATTTTGGTCAGACATCTGCTCGGACATACTTCAGGTTTAGCGGGTTGGACGGAAAACGTAACTTGGGAAGATGTTTATGATTTAGAAAAATCGTGTGATTTACTGGCAAAACAAGCTCCGTGGTGGGAGCCGGGAACGGCGAGCGGTTATCACGGCGTTACGCAAGGTCATCTCGTTAGCGGCGTGATTGAACGCATCACGGGCAAAACTCTCGGAAAGTTTTTTGCAGACGAAATCGCTACGCCGCTCGGCGCGGATTATCACATCGGCACGCCTGCCGAATGCGATGAGCGGGTTGCGCCTTTTGTGCAGGCGATTCCCGAACTCGGTTTGAGTGGCAATCCGATGCTTGACCGAATTTCCACCAACCCGAATCTGAATCCGGTCAATTCGTCGAGCGTTCCGTGGCGGCGAGCCGAAATCGGCGCGGCAAACGGACACGGAAATGCCCGCGCCGTAGCGACGATTCATTCGGCTTTGGTGGCGGAAAAAGTCAACGGTGTCAATCTTTTATCAGAAAAAGGACGCTTGCGGGTTTTGGAAGAACAATCAAACGGTGTTGACCTTTTGATTGGTGTTCCGATTCGTTGGGGAATGGGTTTTTGTCTGGAATCACCGCTTTTTGCTAACGAACTCGGGCATCGTTTGGCATATTGGGGCGGCAACGGCGGTTCGCTCGGTTATGTTGATTTTGATGAACGAATGACCATCAGTTTTGTGATGAACCGTTGGATTGAAGGCACTCCGTATGAATACATCCGCCAGCAACGAATCGTGAAAACTGTTTATGAATGTCTGGCGGAAATCGGAAAAAATAAATCGAAAGCAACTTCGACTCAGAAATGAGTCAGCTATCTGTTCGCAGCAATCCGACACCAATTCCAATCAGCCCGAGGTTTCGGATTGAACTTCCTATAATTTGCAAAATATCCGGCAACGGCAGAAAGGCAAGTAACAAATTGAGAAGTAATCCGACGATAAAAAGAATTACGCCTTTTTGCCATAAAACTTTGGCTTTTATAGTGGAAAACCCGAACAGCAAACCGCCGACAACCATTAAACCGCCGTGAAATGTATAAACTGCGCCGAGCCGTTGCCAGAGCGTTTCGTAGTTTGGAAAAGATTCTTCGAGCGCAAGAAGCGTCGTGTGAGAAAAATAGATAAAAGCAACCGCGTAAGCAATCGCGCCAATAAAACCAAGCCAACCGATTTTCGGACGCTGAACGGCATACAATCCGAGCATCAGAAAAGGCATCGGCAGAAATCCGGCGTAGTTAATCAAAAGCTGAACACGGGAAAAACCGTCGTTGCTCCATTCCAAAACATCCGAAATCAGATGCAATGTTGGCGCGGCGATTGCCGTTACAGCGATAATTCGAGACAAAGTTTTGGTCATTTTTGCTTCATTTATTATACTTGCCTTAAATACTAAAATGGAACACAATTCATCAAATCTTGAGAAAACTTCCGTTCAATGGCTGAAATTATTAGCCGGATTGATTGTCGTTTTTGCGATGTTTCATTGGACGGCAGACGCTTTGGGAAGCGACCGCGGGCAATTCGGCGTAATTGTCGGATTGCTTATCGTGGCGAGTTTGATATTCGCCGAAAGATTTCTGTTCGGTAAATCGTTTAAGGAATCCGTCGAAGCACTCGGTTTAACGCAACCGAACAAAATCGGACTTCTCATTGTCATTGCAATCTGCGTCTTGATGTTTCTGACAATTTTCATTTTTGCGGCGGCGACAAATTCAACCTTCAGTTTTTATCCCGAATGGTATTGGCTAATTCCGGGGTTGTTTTTCCAAGCCGGACTCGCTGAAGAAACGCTGTTTCGCGGTTATCTTTTCGGGCATATTCGTCAAAAATATACTTTTTGGAAAGCCGCCACACTCGCCGCATTTCCTTTTATTCTTGTTCATCTGATTTTGTTTTACACAATGCCGCTTCCAATCGCGGCGGCTTCGATAATTCTGTCAATCATAACATCTTTTCCGTTCGCCCGTTTGTATGAACTCGGCGGCAAAACAATCTGGTCTCCGGCAATTTTGCATTTTGTCGTGCAAGGCACGGTTAAAATTTTGGTTGCTTCGGGCGAATCGGCAGAAATTTTTCCGATTTTCTGGATAGCCGTCTGCGCTCTGATTCCTTTATTGGTCTTTTTTGTCCCAAACCACGAAAAAGATAATTTGTCAGTCAATTAAGTTTGGCGGACATTTTTATTGCTCTTGCTTTTGGTGAAGTCATCGGATAGCAATAATCTCTGCATTTTCAATCAATTACATTCTTTGCAAAAATTTTTGCGTCCTTTTTCTAACTTCTCCGTCTTTAGTATTGAAGCCCGAAAGGAAAAAAACATAACTAAAAGGATGAGGAGAATAAAATGAAAAAATATATTGCAATTTTAATGATTATTTTGTCCGCGATGGTGATTGCAAAGGCGCGGGAAACCGAAAATGTGCGTCCGGCGGAAACTGGACATTACGGGAAACTTTCGCAACTTGACGGGAAATCGCAATCGGGTAATGAAACTTTGGATGCTTTGAAGTTTCCGCTTTCCGAATGGGCTCCGCTGATGAGTTGGAAACTTTTCAAAACTTATTATGCCGAAAAGCCGATAGACGCTTTTCAAAAGTATGAAATGCCGGCGAACAGTTCCAAAAGAACGCGGGCGGAACTTGATTATCTGTTGGAATTACAGCGAACCAGAACGCCGGAAGAATTGGAATGGTGTCTGAAACTCGCCAATATTTATTATGATCCGACGATAATCAATCCGACGGATAAAAAATTTAATGCCAATCGGGACAATTTGTTTTATTTGGGGCGGAATTTGGGAAGTTGGTATCAGCGCGAAAATTTGCCGCAAACGACTGAACTTTTAAGCCGTGTAATTCACGATTCGATGGTTTATATGGTTGAATTTAAGCTCAAATATGCCCGTCCGCGTCCATACACGATTGAAACAAAATTGAAGGTCGAAAAACCTCTGCCGCACGGTGCATTTCCCAGCGGACATTCTTTCGGAAGTTTTGTAAATGCCGAAATTCTTGCGCGTCTTGCGCCAGACCGCCGTGAAGATTTGATGAATTCGGCGCAGGAATTTGCGTGGTCGCGCGAACTTCTGGGCGTGCATTATCCGTCGGATTCCGAAGCGGGCAAAATCTGGGCAAGCGATTTCGTCAAGTTTCTGTTTCAGAACAAAAAATTCGTCAAAGATTTTGAAGCCGTCAAAAAAGAATGGGCGCAAAAACGAGTCAAATAATGATGAAAATAAAATCAAGCCGATAAAAATGTCGGCTTGATTTATCAGCAAGGAGAAAGGCTATGAACCAATCGGCAATTTTTTTATTTAACAAGCAAAACATTCAAAAATTTGCGGCGGGAATTACCAATTATTTCTTTGGATTACCTTCCGCCTGTGAACGGAAAAACATAAATTGGCGCATCAATTTTCTGCGTTGGGGATTGGGATCTATTTATTTTTGGTTCGGTGTTCTTAAATTTTTCCCGAATCTCAGTTCTGCCGAACAGTTGGCAGGAACAACGATTGAGTTGATGTCATTCGGTTTTTTAACGCCGAATATTTCTTTGCCGATGCTTGCCCTTTGGGAAACCACAATCGGATTGGCATTGTTGACCGGAAAGTTTCAGCGAATTGCAATTTTTTCCATCTTCTTTCACGTTGCAGGAACGCTTGCTCCGCTTTTTCTGCTGCCGGAACAAACTTGGAGTGCGCCGCCGTTTGCCGCGTCGCTCGAAGGGCAATATATTTTCAAAAATTTGATAACGGTTGGCGCGGCTCTGGTTATCAATGCGGCGGAAGGTTGCCGCAAATAATTAAATCGGATAAATCAGCATAAAACTGTTATTATTATAATTCGGAGTCAAAAAAATGAGTCAAACAGCCGTCGTTTTATCAAACCAAAAATGGGAAGAATTTACCGCGAGTTTGAGAAATTTTATCGCTCGCCGCGTTTCCAATCAGACGGATACCGAAGATTTGACGCAGGACGTTTTGCTCAAAATTCATTGCAACGCTCATCAATTACACGAGGCGGAAAAAATTCACGCTTGGATTTACCAAATCGCCCGCCGGACGATTATTGATTATTACCGAAGCCGAAAAACGGAGGTCGAATTTTCCGAAACGCTCAACGATTTGGCGGCGGAAGAAGTGCGAAACGAAAAAGCCGAAGCCGAAGTTTTATCGTGGCTTGCGCCGATGATTGCCGATTTGCCCGACAAATACAGCGAAGCCTTGCAAATGACAGATGTGCAAGGCATTACGCAAAACGAATTGGCGCAAAAACTCGATATTTCCGTGTCCGGCGCAAAATCCAGAGTCCAACGCGGACGCGAAAAACTCAAAGAAATCATTGTCCGCTGTTGCCACGTCGAATTTAACCGCGCCGGACAAGTCTCCGAATGGAAACCCAAAACCGATAAATGTAACTATTGCGACACGCCAAAATAATTTTGCGTCCAACCGAAAAAGTCTCCGTCTTTTAGAAATGAGAGCCGAAAAAAAACGGCTGAATTATTTCAAAAAGAGGAGATTTTTTATTATGTCAAAAGAAGTTACAGGTTGCGGTTGTTCCGCCGAACAAGAAAATGAAGTTGCAGAAACCAAACGCCAAATCAACATCGAATTTTTGTATCTCGATTTAAGCACTTGTGAGCCGTGCAAAACTTCGGATGAAAACATCGTCAGTGCGCTTGACGAAGTTGCCGCCGTAGTTCGGGCTTCGGGAATCGAACTAACGCTTAATCGAATTCACGTCGAAACGGCTAAACAAGCCCTCGAACTCGGCTTTCAAACTTCGCCGACCATTCGCATCAATGGCAGGGATTTACAACTCGATTTCAAAGAAGCGCATTGTCATTCTTGCAGCGAAATCAGCGGAACGGAAACGAGTTGCCGCGTTTGGAATTTTCAAGGAAACGAATACAAATATTTGCCGAAAGCAATGTTAGTCGGCGCGATTTTGCGCGAAATTTACGGCAATTCCGAAAATTATTCGCCGAAAACCGCCGAAACAAATGCGCCTTCGGAAAATTTGCAAAATTTCTTTGCCGCCAAAGAGCAAAAAGAAGATGCAACGCTTTTCAAAAGTTCCGGCGGCAAATGATACAATCCGACGAATTTTTCCGCGTTACTATTTGAAGATACGGTGAAAGCCGTTTGCGTAAAAAACAATAAGAATTTAAGGAGAAAATAAAATGAATATTACAGAAATTGCGCCCGATGTTTTCCGCTTTTCGCTCTATGTTCCCGAACTTGATATGCAATTTAATCAGTTCTTGGTCAGAGATGATGAGCCGTTACTTTTTCATACGGGAATGAAAGCGATTTTTCCGTTCGTGCGCGAAGCGGTTGCCAAAGTCATCAATCCGTCTGAGCTGCGCCATATCAGTTTCAGCCATTTTGAAGCGGACGAATGCGGTTCGCTCAACGAATGGCTGGAAATTGCGCCGAATTCGCAAGCCGTTTGCAGTTTTGTCGGCGCGATGGTCAGCGTCAATGATTTTGCGATTCGCCCCGCTCTGGCATTGAACGACGGCGAAACTTTTTCAACGGGAAAATATAAATTCAAATTTGTTCATACGCCGCATCTGCCGCATTGTTGGGAAGCCGGAATGCTTTTTGAGGAAACCAACAAAACTTTGTTTAGTTCAGACCTTTTTCATCAACTCGGCGATGTCGAAGCCCGCACTGAAAATGATGTTGTCGGGCGGGCGCGGGAAACTTTGATTGGCTATCAGGCAAGTCCGTTTGCGAATTATATGCCTTACACGCCATTGACCGAATCGAATTTTGCCAAACTGATCGCCCTTGAGCCGAAAACGATTGCGGCAATGCACGGCTCATCTTTTACGGGAAACGGTGCAAATGCTTTACGCGATTTTTCCGTAATGATGAAAGAGGTTTTAGGTTAATTGATACATTTTTCCGCAAAAATCCGCGTTACAGATTGAAGCAAATTGAGTTTTGCCGGAAAATTTATGAGGTAAAAATATGAGTGTAATTATTCGTGAAATAAAAAATAGTGATGCGGAAAACGCAGGAAAATTTATCTACGAGGCTTTTAAAGGTATTGCCGAACAGCATAATTTTCCGCTCGATTTTCCGGTGTTGGAAGCAGGTTTGGGCTTTGCTCAGATGTGGATTGGGCATCCGAGCATTTATGGTGTCGCGGCGGAAGAAAACGGTGAGTTTGTCGGCTCGAATTTTTTGACCGAGCTTGATGAAATTCGCGGTGTCGGACCGATTACGGTTAATCCGAATGTGCAATCTCGCGGAACGGGACGAAAATTGATGCAAGCCGTTATCGAACGCGGACAAAACGCGGCGGGAATTCGTCTTTTGCAAGACGCTTTTAATACCAAATCTATGTCGCTTTATGCTTCTCTTGGTTTTGATATTAAAGAACCGATTGCTTTGATGACGGGAAAACCGTCCGGCGAAGTTTCAAAAAATGTAACTGTTCGACCGATGACGGAAGAAGATTTGCCGCAAACGGCGGAACTTCACAAAAAAATTCACGGTTTTGAACGAAACGGCGAATTGAGTATGGCATTGCAAGCCTTCAAACCGTTTGTCGCCGAACGCGAGGGGAAAATTGTCGCCTATGCCTCAACAGTTTCGGCGTGGCATTTGAATCACGGCGTTGCCGAAACAGAAAACGATATGCGCGATTTGCTGACCGGCGCGTCCGCGCAACTCAATGAAGTTGTTTCGATTCTTCTGCCGACACGCCAAGCAAGTTTTCATCGTTGGGCATTGCAGTCAGGTTTGCGAATGATTAAACCGATGTCGCTGATGGCGATGGGCGAATATTACGAACCGAACGGCACTTGGTTTCCGTCGGTTCTATATTAACGTCAGTTCGGGATAAGAAAAACCGACTGGAGCGCAAGCGTCCCGCTTG
>CAZJQP010000036.1:0-42437 GCA_964548225.1 uncultured Blastocatellaceae bacterium
CTGACTTGCTTCGGCTGGCTACTTAACTGAGCTTTCTAATTTGTTTTGGTATTATTTGTAATTTTGTCTATCCGCCGGTTTCGCTGCCGCTGAGAATTTCTTCGAGTTTTTCGGCTTCGAGGCGGGCGATTCTGTCTTCAAATTTCTTCAATTCTTCGGGTGTCATATCTTGCGTTACGGCGTGGTGGATTTGGTCGAACATCTCCGGCTTTTGGTGTTTGATGACGATGTAAAGTTTGCTCATATTCTCTCGCATTGATTTATAGGCTGCGTCTATCCGTTCTTTTCGGCGGCTTTCGTCGTCTTCGTAGCGGACGGGCGCGTAACCGCCGCCGTCGGTTACGGCGTAAAAAACTTTTAGATTGCGATTGAAGATTTTGAGAATGTCGTGTTCGATTTTGCCGCGTGGTGTTTCCGCCATTCGCTGTCTTCGCCGCTCTTGCTGACGCAGTATTTCCGCTTTTTCTCTGTCTTTAAGTTCCGGTCCTTCAATTTTCCGATAGTCCGGCGCGGCGCGGCGTGTTTCGACTCTTTCGTCAGCGATTCTTTCGTATTCGAGGCTTTTGAGAAGCACATCAGATGTTTTCTCACCAATTTCGGTAATACCTTTGTCAAATTCTGCTAACTCTTTCTCAGTGAAATCTTCGGTAACAAGGCGCGTATATTCTTCCAATTTTTCCGGCAGAGTGTGTTTGATAATGACGTATTTCCAGTAGATAAGTTTTTCCAGATGGCTGAGATTGCTGTCGAGATATTCGGTGTAGCCGTATTCAAGCGGGGTGAATTTACCGCTTGTTATAGCTTCTTCGGTGTATTCGAGCAAAAACCGTGTGGCTTCGCCAAGCTGTTTTTTCATATCGTAAATCGCTTCTTCCATATTCTCGCGGCGAACGGGTAAAGCATCTGTAATGTGAAACCAAAAATCGCGGCGTGCCATGTCGAGCCGGTTGAGTGCTTCAAGGTTGGTTTCAAAAAACTTGTCCGTCAAATAAGTGGCATTGATAATATCAAAAAGCAATTCGGGCAGCCATTCATCGGGCAATCGGAGTTTGATATACAAATTTTCATATTCGGGCGCAGTCGTTTTGCCCGAAAGAATGTCTTCGAGTTCTTCCTGTTCGCGCCGCGCAATGATGGCAAATTGCTCCTCGCGCTCGGCTTCGGTCATTCCTTCGGTAGCGTATTCGACGAATTTTTCAAAAATATGTGGACGCTGGTGTTTGACTTGAATAAAAAGCTCTTCGCTTATCACGTCTTGCTCCCAAGTCATCTCATAAAGTTCTTGGTCGCGCCGCTGTTCTTCCTGATAGCGTTCGTATTCAAAGGCGAGCTTTTCCTCCAAATCATCAACCGACGCGCAGAGTTCATCAAAAATCGGCTTGGCTTGCCGATAAGCCTCCGGCGGCAAAGTCGAAAGAAGTTTAGTGTATTCATCACGCGATTCGAGCAGTTCGAGATACATCTTCACCTGCTCCTGATATTCGGCGGGCATTTCATACTCTTTTTTATATTCGGGGTTGGCAAGACGCTCAACTTTCGGCATCTGCGGATTCGGGTTGTATTTCATAATCACTCTTTATTTTTTAAGTTTCATCAAACTGCCGTCGCCGCTGATTCGGCGCGTGTTTATTTTGGCAACTTGTTCGGCTTTTGAAAATGCACGGAGAAAATTTTCGCCTAAAACTTTTCTAATCTCGGTTTCGGTGTAGCCGCGCCGGAGCATCTCGTAAGTTACAAGCACAAGGTCTTCCATTCCGTTCATACCTTTGGGAAGAAGCGGCACGCCGTCGAAATCCGAACCGATGCCGACGAAATCAATTCCGGCGACTTTTTTGATGTGGTCAATGTGGTCAACAATTCTGGCGTAGCTCGGCACGTCAATCGGGTTTTCCGCCAGCAATTTTCTTTCCGCTTCGTTAAAAGCCGGTTTGTCGTCTTTGTATTTCTCCTGTAAGGCTTGAATTTGCGATTTGAGTTTTTCGGTGCGTTCGTTTTCGGCTTTGTTATAATTTTCGTCCAAAAACGCCGGATAAAAATTTATCATTATCACGCCGCCGTTGGTGGCAACTCTTTTAAGAACATCGTCCGGCACGTTGCGCGTGTGATTTGCCACGCCGCGAGCCGATGAATGCGAAGCGATAATCGGCGCGGTGGAAACATCTAAAACGTCGTTCATCGTTTTATCGGAAACGTGCGAAATATCAACCAACATTCCCAAACGATTCATTTCCTTGACAACCTCTTTGCCGAAAACAGTCAAACCTTTGCCTTTGCCGTTGTCGCGGTGCGTTTCCGCCCAATCGTGCGTTACGTTATGCGTCAAAGTCATATAACGAATGCCCATCCGATAAAAATTTCGTAAAGCATAGAGCGAATTTTCAATCGCATAACCGCCTTCGATGCCCATTAATGCACAGGTTTTCCCTTGTTTTTTGGCGCGTCGGATTTCATCAGCCGTAAAACACATTGACATTTGATTAGAATGTTTTTCCGCCTCACGGTAAGTTGCGTCAATCATTTCCATTGCCCGCAACATCGGCGTTTTATTAGTTCCCGAAACGTAAATCGAGAAAAATTCGCCCGTGATACCGGATCTTTTGAAACGGTTCAAATCCGTGTGAAACGGATCGCCGTCGGCGTGGTATTTGCCGACGGAATCGGTCGCCAAATCGAAATCTTCATCAACCATCGGCGATGGAATATCGTTGTGTCCGTCAATAATTATCGCTTTTTTATGAATTTTCAGAGCTTTTTCCCAAAGCGTTTTATCTGCGCCCGGCGGCATCGTTTGGGCAAAACTATTAAGGGCGAAAATAAATAAAATCAACAGGCAAGTAGTTTTTTTCATAATTTTTTTAACTGAATCGGATTTGAATTAAATTCTAACGCTTTTTGACTGAAAACATCAATATACAAGAATTGCAGGCTGTTGGCATAGTTTTTGCTCAATAATTTTAGCCCGATTTTACTGTAAAATCGGTAAAATCTGTATCTAAAGCAATTAAAATCTTTTACGATAAAACGGAATGTGAAAAAATCATTCTAAATGACAGACTATGTGATTCACAATGACAAAATGCGGCACTTTTTTCCCCGCAAAGTGTTCAGACTATGCCAAAGAAAACTAAATTCCTTAACGATTTGAATGTCAAAAACAAAGGCAATTCTAAAACGGATTTAAGCGATAAAATCGAATTTCGTGAATTTATCGAGGATTTACCCTTGATGTTTTATGTTGTCGAACCGTTTCCGCCGTTCAAGCCGATTTACGTTAGTTCCGCGTTCAAACATTTCGGATACTCACAAGATGAATGGTTTGCTAATCCGAATATTTGGGTTAGTGTAATTCACGAAGACGACCGCGAACGGATTCTGAAAGAAACAGCCGAAGCCATTGCCGCCGCAGAAAGAACCGATTGCGAGTATCGTATTGTCGGAAAAAAAGGTGAGGTTTATTGGGTGCGTGATAGAAGTTCCTGCGTTTGTGATGAAACGGGTAAGGTTGTTCGCAAACAGGGAATGATAATGGACATTACCGACCGAAAAATTGCCAAAGAAGAAATCGAACGCCGCGGAGAACTTTACCGAACTTTTACGCGCAATATCCCGAATATGGCGGTTCTTCTTTTTGACACGGATTTGCGATATATCTTTGCTGAAGGAGTGCAACTTTCCAAACACGGAATTTCCAGCGAAACATTTGAAGGAAAAACGCTTTTTGAGATTTTTCCGCCCGACGTTTGCGAAAAATGGAGCGGTTATTACCGTCGCGCTCTGGCAGGCGAAGAACTTCATTTTGATTGGAGCAAAAACGATAATTTTTATGATATTTACATTCTTCCGGTAAAAAATGAAAGCGGTGAAATTTTTGCGGGAATGATTATGTGGCACGACATTACGGAGCGAAAAGTCGTGGAAAACGCGCTCAAGGAAAACGAAACCCGTTACCGAAATCTTTTTGAAAATGCCAGCGATTTGATTTACGTTCACGATTTGAAAGGAAATTATCTTTCGATAAACGAAGCCGTCCATCGTATTTTCGGCTACACACGCGAGGAAGCCTTAAAGCTCAATATGCGACAAGTCATTGCTCCCGAACAATATAAAAGCGTCCGGCGCAAGCTCAAGGAAAAACTTGCGGGGAAAAAACAAACCGTCTATGAAGCAGAGTGTTTAACGAAAGACGGCAGTCGAATCACGCTTGAAATCAACAGCACCGCAATTTACAAAGACGACGTGCCGGTCGCCATTCAAGGCACAGCCCGCGACATCACCAAACGTAAGCAAGCCGAACAAGCCTTGATTAATTCGGAAGAAAGCTATCGTCTGCTCGGCGAAGGCATAATGCACCAGGTCTGGACGGCGCGACCGGACGGCAAATTGGATTATGTCAACGGCAAAACAAGAGAATATTTCGGGCGCGAACCCGTTGATTTGATAGAAGAAAATTGGCAAACCGTCGTGCATCCGAACGATTTGCCCGAATGTATCGAAAATTGGACTTACGCGCTGAAGACGGGCAATGATTACGAAACCGAATTTCGGCTTTTGCGGCACGACGGCGAATACCGATGGCATCTGGCGCGAGCTTCGGCAGGACGCGATGCAAAGGGAAATATTGTTAAATGGTTTGGAACGAATACTGACATTCACAACCAAAAACTTGCCGAATCGAAACTTAATCATTACGCCCGCCACGATGTTTTGACGAATTTACCGAACCGTGTCGAATTTATGAATCAGTTGAAACAAACGATTGACCGTTCCGTCGGAAATGGTTGGTCAAGTTTCGCTGTTTTATTCTTAGACCTTGATCGCTTCAAAGTTATTAATGATTCGCTTGGACACGACATCGGAGATAAACTTTTGATTGCAATTGCCGAAAGATTGAAATCTTGCGTTCGCCCGGGCGATATAGTAGCGCGGTTGGGAGGCGATGAATTTACGATTTTGCTACACCGCACGGGGGAAATCGGCGATGTTGAAAAAATTGCCGACCGTTTGCAAAAACGTCTTTGTGAACCTTTTCAACTTGGCAATTACGAAGTTTTTACGTCTGTCAGCATCGGCATAATTCTGTCAGACGGCGAACGCCGCCAACCGGAAGAATATTTGCGGGACGCAGATTCGGCAATGTATCGGGCAAAAGATGCCGGAAAGGCGCGATATGAAATTTTCGACCGTGAAATGCACGTTCGCAATATGAATTTGCTTAGAATCGAAACGGATTTGCGCCACGCACTTGAGCGAAATGAGTTTGAGGTTAATTATCAGCCGATAGTTTCGCTTAGCACAGGCAAAATCATTGAATTTGAAGCTCTACTTCGCTGGCGGCATCCCGAATACGGACTGGTTGCGCCAAACGAATTTATTTCGGTTGCTGAAGAAACCGGTTTAATTATTCAGATTGGAAAATGGATTTTGGAAGAAGCCTGCCGCCAAACCGTCGAATGGCAAAAGCGTTTTCCGGCGTTCAAATCTTTGCCGGTAAGCGTTAATCTTTCGGCAAAACAATTGATGCACCCCAATTTAACGACGCATGTCAGAGAAATTTTATTTAAGACGAAATTGAAGGCGCAATATCTTCAACTCGAAGTAACGGAAAGCACCGTTATGGAACATCACGAAACTGCGGAGGAAGTTTTGAACGAACTACACGAAATCGGCGCACACCTTAGCACCGACGATTTCGGCACGGGATATTCTTCTTTAAGCTATTTGCACCGTTTTCCGTTTGACCGTCTGAAAATTGATCGTTCGTTTATCAACCGAATGGATTCAAATGCGAAATGCGAGGCAATCGTGCGGACGCTTCTGCTTTTGGGACAAAATTTGAACTTGGAAATCGTCGCCGAAGGTATCGAAACCGAAAATCAACTCCAACAACTCCAAAATCTCGGTTGCGGCTTCGGACAAGGCTATCTTTTCTCAAAACCTGTTACGGAAATCGAAGCCGAAAAACTCTTAAGCGACGGCATTAAAAATTTCCCTACGGAAAATTCATTCATTTTCGGCGGAAACCGCGAACTGATTGAGATTAGCGACGTGCAGTAGGTAATTAGGTAATTAGGTAATTAAGTGAATAAGTGGTTAGGTGTTTATGTTTTTTACCTAATCACCTAACCACTTAAACCCTTATTCACCTATTTACTTACTTCGCATTTTTAACGTATTTATCAAACCAATTTATCATCTCGAAAAGCGTGTGTTCGGTTGATTCCTGCGCCGCGTAGCCGTGTGATTCGAGCGGAAGCATCACGAGTCGTGCGGTGCCGCCGTTGCCTTGAATGGCGGCGAAAAGTCGCTCGGATTGAATCGGGAAAGTTCCTTGATTGTTGTCCGCTTCGCCATGAATCAGCAAAATCGGTTCGTTGATTTTATTGGCAAAGAAGAACGGCGAAACTTCGGTGTAAATTCTTTGCGCTTCCCAAAACGAGCGTTGTTCGTCCTGAAAACCAAACGGCGTAAGCGTGCGATTATACGCGCCCGAACGCGCAATTCCGGCACGGAAAAGGTCAGAATGCGCCAACAAATTCGCCGTCATAAACGCGCCGTAGCTATGTCCGCCGACTCCGACGCGGTTTCTATCAACCACGCCCATTTCAACGCCTTTATCAATCGCGGCTTTTGACGCATCAACAATTTGCTTGATAAAAGTATCGTTTTTCGTTTGCGGCGGACCGACGACAGGCATCGCCGCATCGTCCAAAACCGCGTAACCTTGCAGAAGGAAAAACAGATGCGAAGTTCCGCCCATTTGCGTAAAACGATTGGTCGAACCCGAAACTTGTCCGGCGGTTTGTGCGTCCGTAAAACTTTGCGGATAAGCCCAAACAACCGTCGGCAAACGCTCGCCTTCCTTATAATTCGGCGGCAAATAAAGCGTAAACGACAAATCAACGCCGTCTTCACGTTTGTATTTCACGAGTTGCTTTTTGATGCCGCGAAGCTGGGGCAAAGTGTCCTTAAATTCGGTCAGTTGTTTATTCGCAATCGCCGCGCAAATTTTATCGGGCGGACAGCGATATTGAATATAAAGATTCGGCGGCTCGGTCGTAGATTCTTTGCGCGTGATGAATTGTGTCGCATCATCATTTATCAGCGCGACGAAGGTTTCATAAGAATTCGTATCGGAACGGAAAACTTCTTCGGTTTTCAAAGTTTGCAAATTCAACTTCCGCAAAAACGGTCTGTCGCCCTGCGGGGTTGCGCCCGCGCCGGTCATAAAAATTTCGTTGCCGTTTTGCTGAATAACTCTTTCCCCGTTCGGCAGAGCTTTGAAAACAGGTTGTCCGATGTCGTTGTAACGCTCGTTGATGCTCAAATCCGAGATGAGTTTCGGCGTTGAAGGATTGCGGTAATCAATCTGAAAAATGCGCCGTCGGAGCGTGTCGCGGTTGAAGTCGTAAAACCACATCAAGCCGTCTTTTTCGCCAAACGCTCTGCCTTGATAGCGTTGTTCGATATTGATAAGTTCTTTCGGCGCAGACGAAAACGGCGAGGGCAAAGTCATCAATTTATCGCGCAAAGCGGCTTTTGTCGCCGGATTTCCGCCGTCTAATGCTTCCGCCCAAATCAAAGTCGCGCTTTCGGTCGGAATCCAGCCATAACTTCTCGGACCTGTCGGAACGGCTTGCGAGGGCAAATTGTCTTGAAGCGGAATATTTGCCACGTCATAAACTTTTTTGCCGCTCAAATCCCAAACTTCGACTGTTTTCGGAAAGCGGAAATACGGGAAAAGATACGAAAACGGGCGTTTGATTTGCGAAACGAGAATATATTTTCCATCGGGCGAAACGTCCGAAGTATCGAAAATTGCTGCGTTTCCGAATTGTTTGATTTTGCCGTCAACGCCGACAACGGCGAGTTGCGAAGTCGCGTAATATTCAAAAAGACTTTCGTCGTTCGGCGATTTGAGCAAATCTTGAAACGTCGCAACCGCGCCTTTTTTGCCCGCCGTTTCTTGAATATTCGGCGCAATCGGCACGACATTTTGATAGTTTGGCGCAGTCCCGCGAGTTTTCGGAACGAGATTTACAAGCAAAGATTTTTGGTCGGGCATCCATTCAAAACCGCCAAAAGCCGTGTTGATTTGGACATCTTTCAGCTTTCTGATTTTTGCCGTTGCCGTTTCGACAATCCAAAGTTCGATGCCCGTCGGCGTGATATTTCCGGCGGCAATATATTTGCCGTCCGCGCTCCAAACTGCCGAATAAATCTGCGCGTTCGGCGGCAGATTTATAACCGTTTCCTTGCCGTCCGACACATTTTTCAGCGTTATTTTGACGAAATACGGCTGACGATGCTGTCCGTTATTGAGCGGATTTATCCGCAAACCCGCGAGCCGCAACATCGGTTGCGCGAGTTCCGAAATCGGCGGATAACGAAGCGGTTCAAGCAAAGCGATTTTATCTTTCGCAGGAGAAACCGAAGTCAAAGGAATCGCCGGAGCATTTAAAACATCCATAATTTCTTTCGGCGGTTTTTGATATGTTCCTTGCGCGAAAGAATTTACGGCAAACAATAAAATAACGACAAAAAGCGATAGTTTTTTCATAAATTTTAAGAGTTGGACGAAATTATTTTAAGCGATTATTTGATTTTTCCCAAACCGTCTAAAACTTTGCCCGCAACGGTCGGAATGATGTCGCGTTCATTTGCAAAGTTTTCAGTAAAAACGACTAAAACAAACTTCAAACCATCGGGCGTTTCGATATAAGCGGCATCGTGGCGCGTCTTTGAAGTCCAGCCGGCTTTTGCCCAATATTTTGCGGTTTTTAAGTTTTTATTTATCAGCGCAAGCCCCGTAAAACCTGTGTCTTGACTATCTTTGTCGTTGGTTTCGGCAAATGGATTACGTTTCAAAAGATTCATCATCAAACCGCTTTTTTCGGAGTTCACGGCTCTGCCCGAAACGATTTCGGCAAGCAGACGCGCCGTCGCATTCGTAGTTAGCATATTGCGGTTTTCGCCTTTGTAATTGCGCGATTGCTGTTCGCGTCCGTAGGCATCTTCGCAGAAGGTTTTTTGGTTGATGTTGATGTTTTCATAACCCATCGAAGCGAAATAACGATTGACCACATTGCGTTTAAATTGCCACGCGTCAAATTCCTTCTGCGGCATTTCCCAACCGCTCGTCGTGTCAGTGATAACATCAAAAATATAGCCTGTCGCATCGTTTGACGAATCAACAATCATATCTTTCAACCCGCGTTCCATTTCGGGCGTAGATTTTATTTTGCCGTCTTGGAGTTGCTGAAAAAGTGCCACCATATAAAACATTTTTACAACGCTTGCCGTGTAAATTTTTGCTTCGCCGCGCACATTTGCAATCGTCGGATTTTCCCAATCGCGCAAATCAATCAAAGTTGCGGCGACGTTTTCAGGCTTCAGATTTTTTGCCGAAAATTGTTTGATTGTGTCCGAAACCGCCGAATTTAGAAGCGTTTGAAGCGGCGACGAAGATTTTAAGACAAGCGGTTTATAATTTTTCGATGGATTAATTGTATCGGCTTTGCGTGTGCGAGTTTGCGCGACGGCTGAAAGTGCGAAAACGAAAATCAAAAGAAATGCAGTTAAATTTTTCATCGGAGTAGTTTTGCGATTAGATTTTTTACAGCTATCATTATAGGCGAAAATGCTTCGGCAAGGAACTAAACAAAGAAAATTTGTTATTAGTTCAATATAAAACAAGAAGTTCGTTGAGAGGTAAATAATTATGATAGGTTTTGAATTAAACGCGACGGGAAGTAACGGCTTTAAGTTTAGCAGTAGTGCTTGGACGGAAGGCAGTATTTGGATTAAGCACGCATTCAAAGCCGTGCCGAAAAGTCCGTTAAAAGGGGCGCAGGGATCAATGGTAGATGCGATTGAAGATCAGTTCAAAAAACTCGGACAAATAATGTTTTGGAATTACGTTGTCAATTTCGGGATGGATTTGCATCTGACAGTGAAAGGCGATTTCAATTTTATGTATCAGTTTAAAGCCAGCAAACCGGCAGAGCAAATTTCCCGTGAACTTATGAAAATAATCGCAGAACAAGATGAAGATATGGGCGACCAAGTAACGCTTCATCTGGCTAATTGCTTCAAAAATTTTCAATTGCACGTCATTACCGGAGATACCAGCAACTTAAAACTGATAGTTGATATAGATTTATAAACCGAAAGCAAAAAGTTTCCGCCAAAAAATATGGAAGAAAAATTAGTTCGCGGCATTAGCCGTTGGGATTTGACGGCGATTGCGGTCAACACAATTATCGGCACGGGAATTTTTTTGCTTCCGGCAAAAGTTACGGGTTTAATCGGTAGTTACAGTCTTTTTGCTTTCTTGGCTTGTGCAGTGATTATCGGTCTCATTGTGGTTTGTTTTGCCGAAGTTTCAAGCCGCTTTCAAGCGACGGGCGGAATGTATCTCTATGCGAAAGAAGCCTTTGGCGCGGCAGCCGGATTTGAAGTCGGCTGGCTTTATTGGATTGTCCGCGTAACGACTTTTGCTGCTAATTGCAACGCACTTTTGATTTATCTCGAAATTTTTATGCCGGGCGCAAACGAAGGCTTTTTGCGTGTTGCACTGATTTGCTCAATCGTTTTGCTGATGACGATTGTCAATTTTATCGGTGTGCGCGAATCGGCAATTATGACGAATATTTTTACCGTCGGAAAGATTTTGCCGTTACTGATTTTTGCCGCTGTCGGTATGTTTTTTATTCAGCCCGCGAATTTCAACTTTGCGGAAACACCCGAATACGGCAAGTTTTCCGAAGCTATACTCGTTTTGATTTATGCCTACGTTGGTTTTGAAGCCGCAGTGATTCCGGCGGGCGAAACTAAAGAACCGCGTAAAAATGTGCCGTTTGCACTTCTGACCGCGCTCGGTTTTTGCGCTTTGTTGTTTATTATTATTCAAATCGTCGCTATCGGAACTTTGCCAGAACTTGCTCAATCAAAAACGCCTTTGGCAGACGCGGCGGGCAAATTTATGGGAAGTTTCGGCGCGTCTTTTATCGCCGTCGGCGCGCTGATTTCGATTTTGGGAAATTTGAACGGCGGATTTCTCGCGTCTTCGCGCATTCCGTTTGCGATGGCTGAGCAAAAAGAATTGCCGCAAGTCTTGGGCAAAACGCACGAAAAATTCAAAACGCCGTATCTTTCGATTTTTCTGACGGCGATTGTAATTTTAATTTGGACAATTCAATCGTCATTTTTCTCAGCGGTGGCGATTGCGACTATTACACGCTTGATTGTTTATGCAACAACGTGCGCTTCGCTTCCCGTTTTTCGTTATAAAAACAATACAGAGGAAGCAAAATTTATTGCGCCTTTCGGCATCGTAGCATCGTTGTTGTCATTGGTTTTGATTGTTTGGCTTCTGACACAGGTGGATTTTGCCAAAGAAGGTCTGGCGATTTTAATTGCGGCAGTAATCGGTTTGATATTGTATTTTGTTTATAAATTTTTCAGCAAAAACAATTTTAATACAAGTCATAAAAACGAGGAAACTCAAGCAAATCTATGAAAAAAATAATTTTAGCAATCAGCATTCTTTTAATGTTTTGCGCGGCTTGTTTCGCACAGGAAATTGAAGATTCAAGCCGTCGAACACTTGGTTATATTTCGGCAAACGGAACGGTTGAAGATTCGAGTCGGCGAACGCTCGGCTATATCAATGCTAACGGCGAAGTCGAAGATTCTTCGCGCCGGACACTTGGTTATATCTCGAAAAATGGCGAAGTCGAAGACGCAAGCCGCCGAACGCTCGGTTACATAAATTCAAACGGCGAAGTCGAAAACAGCAGTCGCTCAACGCTTGG
This sequence comes from uncultured Blastocatellaceae bacterium, assembly GCA_964548225.1. Classification (GTDB taxonomy): domain Bacteria; phylum Acidobacteriota; class Blastocatellia; order Pyrinomonadales; family Pyrinomonadaceae; genus CALMEH01. Next base: position 11,814 of record CAZJQP010000036.1, read on the forward strand.
TTACATAAATTCAAACGGCGAAGTCGAAGACAGTTCGCGCCGCACAATCGGTTATGCAAAAGGCGTAAAAATCGAACACGCAGCGGCTTTTTTCTTTTTCTTTTTTAATCGTAACAACGGGCGATAGCAACCTTTTAAATCAAATATGAAACTACTAATTACAACAATATTTTTAACAATTTTCAGCGTAACGATTTCGGCACAAAGCAATGTCGTGCCGATTTTGGATTTGAAAGTCGGCGGACTTCTCGGAGGAGTAAAAAACGGCAAATTTGTTGATGCGAAAACAGCCTTCGGTGCAGTCAAAAAAGATCAGGAATATACGATTTACACTTTGGATACGGGAATGTCGCAGGACGATTTGATTTTTAATCTTACCGCACCGGATTCACTTTGTGAAGAATTTTATTCTGTTTCGACCGAATATGAAACAAAATTCGGCATCGCCGTTGGCGCGGGCGCGAATTGGAAGGTTTTGCCGCGTGAAGTTAAACAAATTAGTTTGACAGACAAAACATATCTTGGCATTGTCGGCGGAATTTTGAAAGCGAAAGGTTTGACGAAGGCAAAAGCAAGAATTGAACAAGCCGTGCGGGTTGACCTTGATGGCGATGGCACTGAGGAAGTTTTGATTTCGGCAACTTCTTATTCGGGAAACCCGCAACCGAGTGCAAAAGCGGGTGATTATTCGTTTGTTTTGCTGAGAAAAATCGTTGGCGGCAAAGCACAGAATATTGTAATTTCCGAAGAATATATCAAGAAGAATATTGAATTCGGCGCACCGACAAAATTTGAAATTTCGGCTGTTGGCGACCTTAACGGCGACGGCAAAATGGAAGTTGTTGTCTATGACGCATATTACGAAGGTAGCGGTGCAACCATTTATGAATTGAAAGGTAACAAACCGACTAAAGTTTTAGAAGCAGGTTGCGGAGTTTAAGAATATTTCCTGTGAAAAAAGCGAAATAAACACAGATTTAGATTTGTGTTTATTTCGCTTTTTTCGTTGTAAAAAGATCCTTTTGAAATGTTTTTCACGGTTTCCTCACTTTAATTGAATGGCGAGTTTTGCCAGAAAAAATTAAAGTTGAGGAAAACTATTGATGAACAAGACACGATGGTTCGTTTTTGCATTTTTGATGATTGTATTTTCGATGAACGCTTTCGGGCAGATTACGATAAAAGTTCCACCAATTAACCAACCAAAACAAACGCCGACTCCGGTAACAAATACCAATAACGGCAATAATCAAACCAATAATCCGGGCGATTTGCGGAAACCGGAAGCAACCGATAATCCGGTATTTTTGAAAACGAGTTTAGATGTTCGTTGTGATATTGAAAACCGCTATTGGAAAATGCCGACCGAATCAAATTATACGAGTTGGATTCCGCAGGTAAAATTCAAAGTTTTTTACAAAGGAAGCACGAAATTACGCTATCTGGCGGAATATTTCACGCCGGACGGAAAACCTTGGTTCAGCGAAACTTTGGAAACGAATATGACCGATGCCAATTATCAAACGGTTGACATCAACAGCGGACGAAGCGGCGACCGTTTTACCAATAAATCAACCGCTGCAATCGGAACTTACGGCGTAAAAATCACTAATCAGCGCGATAATTCCGTAGTTTTCGAGGGCAAATTCAAAGTCAATAAATATAAATACGGCAATAATTTACCGATGTTCAAAAATCAATACAGTTTTTATGTCGAACAAGATTGGAATTTGCCGATTGGTTACGTTTGGCTTGATTACAAAGGCGACCCGTATTCGCCGCTCGTGAAGGTTGGAATGTGGTTTAAAAACGATTTGCGCTCGTCGGATTTTGAAGGAAAACTTTTCTACAACGGACAGGAAATCGCCACGACCGACGATATGGGCGAAGCGAGCAACAACGACCGACGTTTTCCGAATATTACTGAAAATAAAGAGCTTGCATATTGGCAACGCTGGGATTTTACTTGGTATAAAGCGCGTTTCAAAGCCGGAAGCGGCGGAATGAATTATCCGAATGCGAAGATGATAAATTCGATGCCGGGCGAATATACAGTGAAAGTCTTCTTTCAAGGAACACAAGTGCGCGAAGCGAAATTTTCAATCGCCAACGGAAATTTCGTGGACAACGGAATCGGCAAACAAAACAATTTTCACGACCATAAAATCATCATTCCCGTAAAAGTTATGGGAACAACCGAAAAATGGAATGCGACTGCTTGGAAGACAGATGCTTTTTACGGAAATCCTTTGACGGGTTTTAATGCGCCGTAAAATTCACCACAAAGGACACAAAGAAAATCAATAAAATTTTTGTGTCCTTTGTGTCTTTGTGGTGAATTTAAGTTTTTTCATAAATCAGACGAAGCCCCTCAAGCATTAAGTTTTCGTCAACAATTTCGATAATTTCCGCACTTTCGGCAATTAGCTTGGCATACCCGCCGGTGGCGATGACTTTCGGTTTTTCGCCAAGTTCGTCTGAAATTCTTTTAATAATTCCTTCGGTCAAACCGACATAACCGTAAAAAACGCCGGATTGAATACAGGAAATAGTCGAATTTCCAATAACTTTTTCGGGTTTTGCGAGTTCGACGAGCGGCAACTTTGAAGTCCGACGATGCAGAGCGTCTGCCAAAAGATTGATTCCCGCAACGATTATTCCGCCGAGATATTCATTTTTGGAATTTACAACTTCGATATTGGTTGCCGTCCCGAAATCGCAGACAATACAAGGCTTACCGTATTTTTCGACAGCCGCAAAAGCCGCAACAATTCTGTCAACACCTAAGTTTTCAGGCGGAAAATATTTAATCTTCAAACCGAAATCATAAGTCCAATCAACAAAAATCGGCGAAACACCGTAAAACTTTTCGCCCAAATCTTGAAAAGATTGGTGCAATTCTGGAACAACCGAAGAAATCACGATTGCTGAAATATTCGGCTCGAATTTATCTGAAATCTGTGAATTTATTTCGTCCGCGTGCTGTGTGCGAACCGTTGGAATTGAAAAGCGGGAAATGAGTTTTTCTTTATCAAACGCGCCGAATTTAATGGAAGAATTACCGATGTCAACTGTTAAAATCATAGTTTCGAGTTTCGGGTTTCGAGTTTCGGGTTGTAAAACTCGAAACCCGAAACCCGAAACTCGAAACTAACCTTGAAGCGGCAAACCATCATAAACAATTTGCCAACCGTTAAGTTTGCTTGTGCGAAGGCTTTGCGTGAACCAATCGAGCGCGGCTTCGGGCGTGTCATAGATTTGCACCGAAGGCACGTTTTCACGCGGGTCAACGCGACAAATTGCACCACCTTGCGATGCGGTTTTGACGCATAACAGGGCGATTAAATTGTTTTTTGAAAGAATTGCCGTTCGGATGTTTATTTCCTCAAACTCATCAAACTCGTCGGCAAATTCATCAAAATCTTCTTCGTTAAAATCATCGCCGAAATTTTCAAATTCTAAATCTTCCGGCTCAAAGTCAAAATCTTTTTCCATAATGCTTTTTACAAGTTACACTCTTGCGGCACAAAGTTCAATTCATATTTTACTTCGGCGAAATTTTTGACCAGAATTTCTTCGCTCAATTTATTACCTGTTTGGCGGTCAATAAGTTCCCGCCAAATTTCATTTTGCCGATAATTCTTGCCGTCTTTTTGCACGAAACGATGATTTTTTTCAAAAACGTGAAAACTGTTCGGCAATTCGGTTTCGCAAAGCAATTGTCCTTTCAAATGTTGATCGGAAACACGAACGCGAAATTGAAAAGTATGCTCGGTCGGATTATAAAATCGCAAATCAATATAATTATAAAAAACGCTCGCGCCGCTTCCGAAAGGCAGAGCGCGGCGGTCGTCAGGAAAAGCGTCGAAACTGTGATGATGACGTTCGGCAATCTCAAGCGGCGAATGAAAAGCCATCCACAAAAGTAAATTTGCAAGCTGGCACAAACCTCCGCCAATGCCTGTTTTTATTTCGCCGCGTGAAAGTTGCAAACCTTCGAGATAACCTTTTTCGGCGGTTGTTTTACCGATTCGCCGCCAAAATGAAAAAGTTTCGCCCGGACGAATCAAAAGTCCGTCAATCGGCTGACGCGCAATTTCGAGATTCGTAACTTTATTTTCCTGCAAACGCATATCAAGCGAGCCGAGTTTGCGTCGAAGCAGAGATTGATGGTTTTTAATGCAGACGGGAAGTGAGTCATTTTGTTGTGTTTCGGCAAATTTGGACAAACTTTTTATGTCTGAAAGCGAACGAAAAAGCCGCAATTGCCAAACCCGCGTATGATAAATTATCGGATGAATTTCGGAAATTCTTTTTCTCATAAAATTGTTGAACGCCCATAAAAATATAACCAAAATCCGTTTTTAATCAAATGAAAAAATTGCTTTTGTGCGCGAATTAATATAACTTAAAGTTTAAGTCCAAATCTTTCAGCCCCAATCATTTAATAAAAAGTTTTTTTTGGAGTAATTTATATGAAATTTGTTTTATTTTCTGTTTTGGCGATTCTTGTAATGTCATTGGTCAGTATTTTTGAAACGCGAGCGCAAAGCGATTTGGTTTCAACAAACATTGTTATCAACGAAGTCTATGGCGGAGCAGGTTGCACGACAGCCGGATGTTCAGCGTATAACCGCGATTTTATCGAGTTAAAAAATATCAGTGCAAATCCGGTTGATGTTACGGGTTGGTCGGTGCAATATGCCAGCGGGACGAGCGCGAACCCGACTTGGACAGTAACAGCTTTGACCGGAACTATTGCGCCCGGCGCAATTTATCTTATCGGGCAAGCCACGGGCGCGGCTGGAACGGGCGTTTTAACTTTGCCGAATCCAAATGCCAGCGGCACAATTGCAATGAGCGCGACTACCGGAAAAGTTGCGCTTGTCAATAATTCAACAGCGATTACTGCCGGAACTATCTGCCCGATTCCGAATGCAACAATTATTGATTTTGTTGGTTATGGCGCACAATCGGCATCAACATTATGTTTTGAAGGTGCGGGTGCAACGCCTGCGCCAAGCACTTCAAATTCCGTGGCGCGAAATGCGAGTGGCACGGATACCGACAATAATTCGACGGATTTCACGGCAGGCGCACCAACTCCGCAAGGTGCGGCGGTTGCCTCAAACGCTTCAAAAAATCTTTTCGATTTTGACGGTGATTCAAAAACCGACATCGGAATTTTCCGCCCTGCGCCGGGCGAATGGTGGTATCAGCGAAGTTCAAATGGTTCGACTCTTGCCGCGCAATTCGGTTCGTCAACCGATAAACCCGTTCCGGCTGATTTTACGGGCGACAACAAATCCGATTTCGCAATTTTCCGACCAACATCGGGCGAATGGTTTATTTTACGAAGCGAAGATTCGACATTTTTTGCTTTTCCGTTCGGCACCGGCACGGATACGCCTGTTCCGAATGATTATGACGGCGACGGCAAAGCGGATGCCGCAGTTTTTCGTTCTTCAACTTTGACTTGGTTTATCAATAAGTCATCAGGCGGCACAGACATTATCGGGTTCGGGACAACGGGTGATAAACCTGTTCCCGCCGATTACGATGGCGACGCAAAAGCAGATGTTGCTATTTTCCGACCGAATGGCGCAAACGGCGCGGAATGGTGGATTCGCCGAAGCACAACCGCTACGGTTTTCGCCGTTACGTTTGGCGTTGCAACGGATAAAGCTGTTGTTGGTGATTACACCGGCGACGGTAAAGCCGACAACGCGGTTTGGCGACCTTCAAACGGTAATTGGTTTATTTTGCGAAGTGAAGATTTTTCGTTTTTTGCTTTTCCGTTTGGTGCAAATGGCGACACGCCTGTTCCGGGAGATTATGATGGCGATGGTAAAACTGATGCGGCGGTTTTTCGTTCTTCGAGTTTTACTTGGTTTATTCAACGCTCGACTGCCGGAACGCTTATTCAACCATTCGGCGTTACGGGCGATTTGCCGATTCCGAGTGTTTTTGTCCCTTAAATTGGTTAGAAAATAGGACACGGGTTTGACGAATACGACTGATTTTTGCGGATTATTTTAAAAGTTCATCCGTTTTATTCAATCGTATTCGTTGAAACCGTATTTTTTTAAAAGCTTCGCAATCTTTCAACATCGCCGGCGTGGATAATTTTTATCCCGTTTTCGGTTTCAAGCCGTAATGCGCCGTTTTCTTCGATGCCGCAGGTTTTCCCGTAAATCGTTTCGGTTTCTGACAGCACACGAACATTTTTGCCTTTAAAGTAAGAAGACTTTTTCGCCCATTCGTGGCGAATTTTTTCTGCGCCGTTTTTGGATTGTATTAAATCATAAAATTCCGCGAAAAATTGCGTCAAATTTTGCAGTAAAATTTCGACATTCGGATTTTCATTGGTTTCCGCTTCGATTGATGTTGCGGTTTCAGCGATTTCAGGCGGGAAATTTGACGATTTCAGATTGATGCCGATGCCGACAACGACTGCCAAACCATTTAGGCTTTCGCAAGTTTCCGCCAAAATCCCGCAAATCTTTTTGCCGTTGACGTGAATATCATTTGCCCACTTTATATCACAATCAATTTGATAAAGTTTTTCGAGCGTGTCGTGAACGGCAAGCGCGGCGGCAAAGGTCAGCAAGGGCAAAAACCGTGTTTCGATTTTCGGGCGCAGAACGATGCTGAAATAAAGCCCTGAATTTTTCCCCGAAATCCAATTTCTGCCGTGTCGTCCGCGTCCCGCAGTTTGCTGTTCGGCGATAATGCACAAACCTTCGTCCGCGCCGCGCCGCGCTTCATTTAAGGCTTCGGTGTTGGTTGATTCGATTGTTTTGAAACGTAAAATTGTGAAATTCATTGAATTTTATCAGAGCAATTCAAATACGCAGGTTTTCCCGATACTTTTGCAACTTTTCGCAATTTTTTGCAAACTTTCTTTGCAGATTTCAGCCAAATAATAATCTTGATTTTTCAAATTTGATTGTAAAATTGCAATCGCAGATTCATCACCGATTGCGCCAAATGCAAAAGCGGCTTCGCGTTTTGTGTCATTTGATTCTTTTGAACTTTGCAAAATCTTTGTCAAAAGGGGCAAAGTTTCGCGGAAAGCCGGGAATTCTTCGGTTAACTTGAAATATTTTGGCAGAGTAATTTCTTTGTATTTATCAGGCAGAAAGTCTTTCGGTGTAACGACTTGTGATTTTTGGATTTGAATGATTTGCGCGATTTGTCCAATTGAACGTGCCGCGCTGCGGCGTAAAAAATCATTTTTGTCGGAAGGTTTTTGCCGTAAAATTTGCGTCAAAAAATCAATTGCCAAAGCATCGCCGATGTCGCCTAGTGCGACAATACAGGCGTTTTTCACGTCGGAAATTTTATCTTTTTGAAAAGTTTGGATTAAAAACGGAATGGCGGAAGAATTTTGAATTTTCCCAAGCGCATAAGCTGTTTCGCGGCGGACGATTTCGGATTTATCAACTAAAAGTGGCGAAAGCGCAGAAAATGCTTCGTCCTTCGGCAGAAAACTTACTGCAAACACGGCAGTTGCGCGGACAATTTCTTCCGTGTCAGTCAAAGCCGGAATCGCAATGCGCGAAGCATTTTCGTTTTGAAGATTGCGAATCTGAAAAAGTGCATCGCGTTTGATTTCCGTCGTGCCGAATTTGATTTGTTCCGCGAGAGTTTCAAGATTCTGCGCGAAAATGTTTCCCGCAAAGACGCAAAGAGCGCAAAGAAAACCGAAGAAGCGCAAAAGCAATCTCTTCTTCTCTTCTTCTCCTCTTTTCCTCTTCTTCATACGCTGAGTCGGCGCAATTTTTCCCATTCAAAAACCTGACGTGCGCGGCGGTTTTCGTAAGCGTCGGAAAGCGAAACGATTAAATCATCGTTTAATTGTTTTGAGTTTTGTTTGGAAAGAAGTTTGGAAATGGGTTTGTTTGGCGTAAAAGTTTCCGATTCGTTTAATTTTGTAATTTCTTTATTTTGTTTTGTTCGTTTGACCATCTCTTTATCTCCTTTTTTTCGGCAGACAGTCAAAGCGATAAACTGCAAATAATCAAGTCTCGACTGTCAGCGTTGAAATTTTTTTCATCATTAAACTTAAAATTTTCAGTTCTTACTCCTTAACCTTAATGGTTCTATAAGAATATCACACAAATTAATTACGGCGCAAAATTTAAATTGGACAAATCGGATGGAAATTAATAAACTCCAAATATGATTTGTTATCAAAACAAACTCGCCCTTAGATAGCCGCTCGTTGAATATTTTTTGACGACGCGGCGCAGCCTTTTAATCAATTACAAAATACAAATTACGAATTACGAATTGTTAGTGGATAGATTTGCATTTATTCGCTAAACTTTAGCTTTTGTTAGTTGTAGAAAGCGTAAACAACTGACCACGAACACAATGGACGAGAAATATTTTGCGGAAAAGATAGAGAAAAAATGGCAGCGGCGTTGGGCGGAAAACGGAACTTTCGAGACGGAAGCCGATGCCGCGAAGCCGAAATTTTATTGTTTGGAAATGTTGCCTTATCCTTCGGGACGCTTGCATATGGGGCATGTTCGCAATTATTCGATTGGCGATGCGTTGGCTTGGTATAAGCGTCTGCAAGGTTTTAATGTTTTGCATCCGATTGGTTGGGATTCGTTCGGTCAGCCTGCCGAGCAAGCCGCGATTAAAAAAGGTGTGAATCCGCGTGAATGGACGGAAGACAATATCAATCAAATGCGCGAACAGCTTCAGCGTTTGGGTGTGAGTTACGATTGGCGGCGCGAAATTGCCGCGCATCGTCCCGAATATTATAAGTTTGACCAATGGTTTTTTCTGAAAATGTTGGAAAAAGGTTTGGCTTATAAAAAAATGACGAAGGTGAATTGGTGTCCGCGCGATGAAACAACTTTGTCGAATGAACAGGCTTCGGGCGGCGTTTGCTGGCGTTGCGGAACGGCTGTCGAGAAGAAAGATTTGGCGCAATGGTTTTTGCGAATCACGGCTTATGCGGAAGATTTATTGCAAGGAATGTCGCAAATCGAAACGGGCTGGGCAGAGCGCGTTTTGACGATGCAGAAAAACTGGATTGGCAAGAGCGAAGGCGCGTTTGTTGAATTCCAGATTCCAGATTCCAAATTCCAAATTAAAGTTTTTACGACCAGAATTGACACGATTTATGGCGCGAACTCGATTGTTGTGGCGGCGGAACATCCGATAGTTCAAGCGAATTATGAAAATTTTTCGGATGAAGTCAAAGCAAAAATCGAAGAAATCAAAATCGAAAAAGCCAAACCGACCGATTACGGTGTAGAAGTCGAAAAAGACGGCATTGACACGGGGTTGAAAGCTGTAAATCCTTTTTCAAACGAAGAATTGCCGGTTTGGATTGGCAATTATGTGATGATGGAATACGGCACGGGGGCGGTTATGTCAGTTCCGGCACACGACGAGCGCGATTTTGAATTTGCCAAAAAATTTGGTTTGCCAATTCGTCAAGTCATCAGTGAGCCGCATCTCGCGCACGAACACAGCACGATGCAAGCGATGGCTTTGGAACAGGCTTTTACCGATTACGGCGTGTTGGTTCATTCGGATTTTTGGAACGGAAAAACGAGCGAACAGGCGAAAAAAGAAATGACGCATCACGCCGAAACTCACGGTTTTGGCGAAGCGGCGACGACTTATCGTTTGCGCGATTGGGGAATTTCGCGCCAGAGATTTTGGGGCGCACCGATTCCGATTGTTTATTGTGAAACTTGCGGAACTGTTCCCGTCGCTTACGAAAATTTGCCCGTCGAATTGCCCGAATCTGCGCCATTTACGGGCGTTGGTGAATCGCCTTTGGCGCGTGTTCCCGAATTTGTGAACACAGATTGTCCGAACTGCGGCGAAGCGGCGAAACGCGAAACCGATACGATGGATACTTTTGTTGATTCGTGCTGGTATTATTTTCGCTACACAGACCCGAAGAATGAAAATCTGCCGTTTGAGCCGGAAATTGCGAATTACTGGATGCCCGTTGACCAATACATCGGCGGCGTTGACCACGCGGTAATGCACTTGCTCTATACACGGTTTTGGACGAAGGTTTCGGAAGAATTGGGTTTGGTTAATTTTAATGAACCTGTGAAAAATCTTTTGACGCAAGGAATGGTCGTCGGCGAATCTTATTATTCCGACACGAAAGCGAGCTATGTTCCGCAAGATGAAGTGAAAATTTTGCGTGATGAACGCGGAAAAGTTACGGAAGCAAAGCTGAAAGCAGACGGAACGCCGATAAAAGTTGCGATTGAGAAGATGTCGAAATCGAAATATAACGGCGTTGACCCCGACGATATGGTTTTGATTTACGGCGCGGACGCTGTTCGCATCTTTGCGCTCTTTGCCGCGCCTGCCGAGAACGAATTGGTCTGGCAGGAAACGGGAATTGACGGCGCAGTGCGCTTTTTGCAGCGTGTTTATCGGTTTGTTTATCGGTGGAATGAAGCAATCAGCAGTCAGCAGTCAGCAGTCAGCAGTCAGCAGTCGGCGCAAGCGAAGAAACTGCGACAGAAGACGCATCAAACAATCAAGCGTGTAACGGAAAACTTTGAAAGTTATCAATTCAATACGCCGGTCGCGGCTTTGATGGAGTTGTGTAATGCGCTTTATGACTTCAAAGTCGAGCCGAAAGACGCGAACGCGGACGAAGTTTTTGCGGTGCGCGAAGCGTTGGAAAGTTTGATTTTGATGCTCACGCCTTACGCGCCGCATATGGCTGAGGAACTTTGGGAAATCGTTTCCGGCAAAACGGAAGGCATTTTGCAATCGGGCGCGAGATTTCCGATTTCCGATGAAACTTTAGCAAAAGCGGACGAAATCGAAATCCCGATTCAAGTCAACGGCAAACTGCGTTCACGGATTATTGTTTCGCCAGAAACTCCGAAAGAAGATTTGGAGCAGATGGCTTTGGCAGACGCGAAAATCAAGGAATATACGGACGGCAAAGAAATTGTTAAAATAATCGTCGTGCCAAATCGCCTTGTAAATGTGGTTGTAAAGTAAATTCTTGTGGAAAAAGTGAAAAACTGCTAATCTTCTGAAATAGCAAGGAGACTGAAAATAATGTGTCAATGCAATTTTAACTACAAGAGAACAATTTCATTCTTAATTATTTTCTTCGTAGCTTTATTAATTGGCTTCGGATTTTCTAATAGTTGGCGATTTTTCACAAGTCCAAATAATGTAGTTATTGGAACCCAATCAAAAGTCGAAATCATTGCTGACATTCAAAAAGCCGAACCACAGGTAAAGAGCTTTAAACAAATGTATTCTTGTGAAGAAATAAAAAATCGTTGGGGTTATGAGTCTTTGAATAAGAACTATGTAGAAGGTGGCGTTCTTAATGGAAAGTCTTGTTTCGTTGAGCCGATTTATCCCGAAGAAGCAATTAAAAAATCAGTTTCGGGAACGATTCAAGTTGAAGTTTTAGTTAACGGATTAGGCGTAGTGCGTTCTGCAAAAGCGATTTCAGGACCTGAATTATTGAGAAAATCAGCAGTTGAAGCGGCTTATAAAACTAAAATTAGTCCGACGATGCTCCGCGGTGAAGCCGTGAATGTCAAAGGTTTGCTAATATACGAATTTGTTTTGCCTGAATAAAGTATCATTCACATTTTTTGAGCGCGGATTAGTTGAATCGAAAACTAATTCGCGCTTTTTCTTTTTTTCCTTGCTTGACGCGAATAAAGCATCTAAAATTGAAAGACCAAGAAGATTAGGTTTTTAGAAAAGTTTGTTAGATTGAGTGCGGAAACTAAATGAAAGAGTGCCAGCTTTGTAAAAATTGTTACACGGATGATGTGAATACTTGTCCGACGGACGGAATGCCGACGATGCACACGATTGCGGGTGAGCCGGTTTTGGAAGGAAAATATCATCTCGAATGCCGCATTGGGCAAGGCGGAATGGGCGTGGTTTATAAGGCGCGGCACGCTTATCTGAAAACTCTGCACGCGATTAAAATCATTCTGCCTGACCTTGTCGGAAACGATCCGCAACTCGTTACGCGCTTTCGGCAGGAAGCACTCGCCGCCGCCGCGATTCGTCATCAAAATGTCGTCGGCGTTTCGGATTACGGCGTGGCAAACGGAACGATGCCGTTTCTCGTGATGGAATATGTCGAAGGCGAATCTTTGCACGATTTGCTGGCTCGTGAGCAAAAACTTTCGCCCGAAAAGACTGCTGAATTGATGGCGGCAATCTGCGCCGGAGTCGGCGCGGCACACGCACAAGGCATTGTTCACCGCGATTTGAAACCGCTCAACGTGATGATTCTCAAAGACAAACCGAATATGTCGGAAGCGGTGAAAATCCTTGATTTCGGTTTGGCGAAAATCAAATCGGGCGAACTGCTCGGCTCGTTTATTCAGGCGCAAACGACAGGTTTGATGGGTTCGCCTTATTATATGGCTCCCGAACAATGGTCGGACGAAGAGCCGGACGCACGTTCTGATGTTTATTCGCTTGGCGTGATGATTTATCAAATGATTGCCGGAGATGTGCCGTTCAAAGGCGGTTCGATTCCGGCAATTATGAAAAAGCATTTGTCGGATGATATTCCGCCATTGTCAGATTTCGGAGTAAAAATCGCCCCACAAATCGAACTTGCAATTCGCCACACACTCGAAAAAGAACCGGAAAACCGCACGCAATCCGTCGAACAAATGGTCAGCGAATTTAGAAACGCTTTAAGTTCGAGTTTGTCAAATTTGCGTCCGAGCAGTTATTTATCACAATCCGCAATCGGTTTAACGAGTTTGCGGATTTTGACGAATCCGCCACAATCTTTAGTTTTTATTGACGAATATCCCGCCGGAGAAAGTCACGCAAATGGTTGGCTTTTGCTAGAAAATCTGAAAAACGGCACGCATCGTCTGCGCGTCAAAAAAGAAGGGCATCTCGATTATGAACAAGATTTTTCGTGCGATGGTGCGCCGCTCGAACTTTTTGCCGAACTTCCGAAAGACGAAAACGCGATTCCGAAACCTTCGATAATTCAAACTCCGATGAGTGGCACAATGCCCGTTGTGCAAATTTCGTCCCAACAAATTTCATCTTCACAAATGCAAGCACAGACTCCGGTAAATCTGTCGGAAACTCAGCACCTCGTTCCGCAAACAACCGGACGCTGGGGCAAATCCTCAAGTGTTTTTAGCGAAGCCGAACCTAAAAAATCTGCATTTTCACCTTTAACCTTGGCAATTATTGGAATTTCGGGTTTATTCTTACTTACTGCAATAGGAGGCATTGGCGGTTATCTGCTTGGATTTTTCGGTGGCGGCGGTGGCGGTGAAATTCCGAATATCGGCAAAACGACACCAACGAAATCGCCCGAAAAAACACTTGCGCCGGATTTTAAGCCTGAAATGGTTAAAATCACAGGCGGCAAATTTATGATGGGACGCAATGACGGCGACCCGTTTGAAAAACCGGCACATTCGGTGGAAGTTACCGATTTTTCGATTGATAAACACGAAGTTACAAACTTGGAATTTTATCAATTCGTTTCGGAAAGCGGATATTCCTTCAAATCAGATGATTGGATTGACGGCAAACCGCCAACGGCGAAAGAAAAGTTTCCGGTGCGTTTCGTCAACATTGAAGACATAAACAAATTCATCGAATGGCGTTCAACACGCGATAAAGTAACCTATCAGCTTCCAACCGAAGAACAATGGGAATATGCTGCCAGAAACGGTGCAAAAGCGACACTTTATCCGTGGGGCAACGATTTCCGTGAGGAATGCGGCGTTTTAGGAAAAGCGATTGCTGAAGTCGAAACCGTCGGTTCAAAATCGTGCGGCGCAAGCGAAGCGGGCGTGTTTGATTTGATTGGAAATGTTTTTGAATGGACGCAGAGCGAAGCAAAAAATTATCCGGGAAATTCGAGTGAAATAACCAAAAAGCCGGGCGTAACTTACTTTATTGTGCGCGGTGGCTCGGCTTATCGGAACAATCAAGGAAAAATTGCCGAAACCGCAACTTTCCGGCTTCCCGTGCCAAACGAAACACGCGACAACCGCATCGGTTTCAGATTGGTCAAATCTCCTTAAAAATTTTTAGAGGTTTATTATGTTGAAGAAATCAAAAGTTTTCAGATTCGTTTTATTTACGACATTTTTGCTTATCGGTTCGGCGGTTTGTTTCGGACAAGGTTTAGGAAGCACGAGCGGACTTTTCGGCGGTTCAACCAAGAAAACAACGACGACCTCGACCACAAAACCGAAGACTTCGACAACCAAAAAATCTTCAACGACAACAGCAAAAAAAACAACACCTGTAAAACCGAAAACTTCTGCAAACACAGCACAAAAAAATAATTCGGCATCGAAAACCAATCCGCGACAGACGGCGAACCGAAATACGCGCCGTCCAACTGTATCAAAAAATACGCCCAAAAACACGATCAAGAAAAATAATACGCCGATTCAATCAACAACCGTAATTACTGTCGGAAACAATGAAACTACAACCGAAGTTTATGACGAAAATCTTGAAACCGCACTCGAAGACGGCAACGATGCACGCGATTTGCGAGATTACGTTCGCGCCGAAAACGCTTATCGTCGCGCCGCTTCGATGAAAACTGATGATTCTCGTGCAGTATATGGTTTGGGAAATGTTTATAGTGATCAACAACGCTGGGACGAAGCCGAAAAATTTTATCGCAAAGCTATTGAGATTGAAAAAGACAATGCGGATGCTTATATTGCATTGAGCTATGTTTTGGCACAGCCGATTTCCGCCGAAAATCTTTCCGAAAGATACGCTGAAGCCGAAAAAATGGCACGAAAGGCGATTGATTACGACGCGCAAAATCCATTTGCTTACGACCAACTCGGTGTTGCCCTTGAACTTCGCGGCATAATCAATCAAGAAACCGAAACAGCATATCGTCGTGCAATTCAAATCGAACCTTCGTTTGCGCTTGCCTATGCACATTTGGGCAGATTGCTTCGCCGCAACGGGCGCGTGAATGAATCAAGCGAAGCCTATCGTCAAGCTATTCAACTTTCAAACGATGTTCCGACGATGATTCAAGTTGCCGAAGTGATGCAATCGCAACAGCGTTTTGCAGAATCCGAACAACTTCTTCGCAACGCACTGCAAAGAGATGCGAAAAACCCGACTGCACTGTTTTTGCTCGGTCGCGCATTAACAACGAAAGGAAACTACGTCGAAGCTGAAGCTCTTTTGAAAAAAGGTTTGCAAGTCAGCCCGAATAATTT
This sequence comes from uncultured Blastocatellaceae bacterium, assembly GCA_964548225.1. GTDB lineage: Bacteria > Acidobacteriota > Blastocatellia > Pyrinomonadales > Pyrinomonadaceae > CALMEH01. The sequence goes on from CAZJQP010000036.1 coordinate 27,050, forward strand.
TGTTGCCTATACGCTTCTGGCTTCGCTCTACGGCAGACAGAGTAATTTTATTGAAGCCGAAAAATCGCTCTACAAAGCCTTGCAAATAGCTTCATCAAACGAAAAAATCCGTCTTGCCCAAGAGTTTGAAATCATCGCCGACGGGCTGTTGAAAAACGGAAATAGAAACGATGCCGCAAGACTCTACAAACAAGCTGTTTCACTTGACAGCAAGCGTTTGGGATTGAATGAAAAATTAGCAAAAGTTCAAGATTAAAGAGTTTTGATAGTTTTTATTCTTACCAGCGGAACAATAAATCAAATAATATTTTTAGTCCGCAATTTTTTCAATTTTTACAGCAGTTACTTTATATTCGGGAGCTAAAACATAACGATCACGATACTGACTCGTAATTCGATTTAACATTATGTCAGAAACGTGAAACGTCGCAAAAAGTTCGCCCGGTTTAACTGTCGGAGAAATGCGAATTGGCAAAAATGCTTCACCGTAACGGCTTTGCAGACGAATTTTTTCACCATTTGCCAACTCAAGTTTAGCGGCATCTTCTTTGCAAATATCAAGCGTGTCGCTTGGACGAATTTTGGTAATATCGGTTCGCATCGTCATCGTTCCCGCATTGAAATGATAAAGATTTCTTCCCGTTGTCAAAAGAAAAGGAAATTCTTTGTCAATTATTTCCTGCGTTGGGCGATATTTAATGCGTTTTAGTGCAGTAGTTTTCGATTTTGTAAAAGAATCCTGATGCAGAAATTGAGTTCCGGGATGATTTTCTTCAGGGCAACCCCATTGCAAACCTTTTTCCTCGATTCGCTCGTAAGTTATTCCATAAGAATCGCGCCAAACTTCACGAATTTCATTCCAAATATCTTCCGCCGAATTAAAATTAAAATATTCGCCTTTACCGTATGCACGAGCCATTTCGCCAATTATTTCCCAATCATTTTTGGCGTTTCCCTTGGGTTCGATGACTTTGCGAAGCAGTTGAACGCGGCGTTCACCATTCATAAAAGTTCCGTTCTTTTCAAATGAAGAAACCGCTGGAAAAAAAACGTGGGCAAAGTGTTTCGCGGTTTCATTTAGAAACAAATCCTGCACGATGACGAGTTCCATTTCATTAAAGGCTTTTTCTGTCCAATCAGCATTTGCGTTTGAAAGGAAAACGTCGTAGCCGATTACCCATAGAGCTTTGTGTGTGCCTTTTGCCGCTGTGTCAATCATCTGCAAAAGATTTTTTCCTTTCGCGGTTGGGATTTCTTTCCGCCAAATTTTTTCGAAATGTGGGCGACCTTCTTCGATTGAAATACTGCCCGTCAAAATGCCCGGATCACACCCCATTTGCGCCGAACCTTGAACATTATTTTGTCCGCGCAAAGGGTTTACGCCCGTTCCTCGTTTGCCCATATTACCGGTGATGAGAGCCATATTTATCAAAGACATAACACTTTCTGTCCCTTGAATATGTTCAGTCATTCCGAGTCCGTGAACACTCATAGCGGGTTTTTGCGTCGCATACATTCTCGCCGCTTCGCGGATTTTTGCGGCGGGAACATCGCAAAGTTCTGCGACGCTTTCCGGCGAATAATCCTTCACAAATTCTTTGAATTCTTCAAATTCATCAACCCTCGTTTTGATGAACTCTTCATCAATCAAACCTTCTTCGATAATTGTATGAGCTATCGAATTGAAAAGCGGTATATTTGTTCCGGCTTTGTGCTGAAGGTGAATTTTGGCATATTTCGTCAATTCGGTCTTTCGCGGATCAACGACTATTAAATTGGTGCCTTTCAGAACTGCCTGCCTGATTTTCGCACCAACAATCGGATGATTTTCCGTCGGGTTCGCGCCGCAAATCATTATCGTTTTCGCCATTTCGACATCTTCAAAAGAATTGGTTGCCGCTCCTGTGCCGAGCATCATTTTCAAAGCTGCCGCCGAAGGCGTATGGCAAACTCTCGCACAACAATCAACATTATTTGTTTCAAAACAAACACGGGTAAATTTTTGGGCAAGATAATTTTCCTCATTAGTTGCCCTCGCCGAACCGAGAACACTGATGCTTTCCTTACCGTAAGTTTCGTTGATACGCCTCAATTCCTTGACTGTAAATTGGATGGCTTCATCCCAAGAAACTTCTTCCCAAATGCCGTTTTTGCGAATCATCGGCTCAGTAATGCGGTCTTTGGATTCGGCAAAATCGTAGCCGTAGCGACCTTTCACGCAAAGATGACCTTTGCTGACAGGTGTTTTCATCGCCGGTTTAATCTGGACGATTTTTCCTTCGCGTGTTCCAACCTGCATTTCGCATCCGGTGCCGCAGTAAGGACAGACGGTTTTGGTCCAAGCGGTCGGCACACCTTTATCGAGAATTGATTTATCTTCCAATGCGCCGGTTGGGCAAACGTCCGCACACGCTCCGCACGAAACGCACGAACTTTCACCGAATTTATCAAATGAATCGGGAACAATATGCGTATTTCCACCGCGATTTATGACTTGCCAGACAAATTGCCCTTGAAGTTCATCGCAAATTCTTACGCAGGCGTAGCAATCTATACACCGCGACATATCAACTTGAATAAAAGTGTGGCTGTCATCAATATGTTTTTCGGGTTGGGCAAAATCTTTTTCGCTCAAATTATATTGACGAGCCAACCGATGAAATTTTTTTTCGGGATAAAGTAAAAAATCTTCCAACGGATAGCGTCGGGCAAACATTCGTAAATCGGCTTTGCGGGATGCTTCAATTTTTGGGGAATGAGTTTCGATCTCCATTCCGTCGGTCAAAATCGTTTGGCAAGAAGCAATTTCACGTTGAAATCCTTTAACGTCAACCACACATAAACGACAAGCTCCGCATGCTTTTATTCGCTCATCGTGGCAAAGAGTCGGAATTTCAATTCCTTCACTTTGGCAGGCTTCGAGAATCGAAATCCCGTTGCCGAATTCTTTTTTTTCCCCGTTAATTGTTGCTTTTACCATTTCGCCACCAATACCTTCATATAGTTGTCCGATTTTTGTTGCCTCATATTTTAAGGCTTGATAAATGTTTCGACTGCAAAATTCATTCCGCAAGCAAATTTGCAAAACTGGATTGAAGTTTGGACAATGAGCCGCGAAAAAATCCGCTTTTGTTGCGAAGATTTTCACATTTTGATTCGGAGATTATCATCTCAAATTGTCTAATCGTCTTTTAATTCAAAATAAAGCAGAAAAAGAAATTTGTGGCGCGAGGTTTGCTTTTAGGCAAAACCGGAGTTTAATTTTATGCAAGATTTTACAACTAAAACAATTCGAGAAATTGCAGTTGAGATGCCCGTAACCACTCGCGTTTTCGAAGAATATAAAATTGATTTTTGTTGCGGCGGCGGGCGCAGTTTTTCGGACGCTTGTCAGATTGCCGGAGTTTCGCCCGAAGAAGTCAGCCGAAAACTTTATCAAGTTTTAAATAATCAATCAAAAGATTCCGAATCGCTCGAACCGCAAAATACGACAGAATTGATTGACTACATTTTGGAAAAACATCACGCTTTCACCAGAAACGAAATTGCAAGACTTTCGGTTTTGATGGAAAAAGTTTGTCGCAAACACGGTGAATCTTACCACGAACTTTCTACCTTGCAAAAATTATTTGCTGAACTCTGTGATGATTTAAATCGGCATTTATTGAAGGAGGAAAATGTTCTTTTTCCTTTCATCAAGCATCTTGAAATGTCCGAAGCAAATAATCTTTCCAGTCCGCATCCGCCTTTTGTAACTGTCAAAAATCCGGTGCGAATGATGATGATTGAACACGATAAGGCTGGCAATATTTTGCAGAAAATGCGCGAAATCACCAAGGATTATTCACTTCCTGAAAGTGCATGTCCAAGTCTGCAAGCACTTTATTTCGGACTTGCAGAACTCGAAGCCGATTTACATTATCATATTCATCTTGAGAATAATGTGTTATTTCCGGAAGCCGTAAAACTTGAACAAAAAGTCATTTTCGGTTACTAAAAAACTGAAAATTTTCACAGATGGGTGCGGGTTTTTTCACACTTTTCTGTTAAAAGAAGAAGTAAAGAACAAAATTTCAGGATTGGCACAGGTTTTGCTTTTTGGTTAGGCGGGATTGATTCCTGATTGATTTGGAGGAAATTAAAATGCTTGTAAAACTTTATTGGTTAATGTGGCTTATAGGTATCTTGGCAGTTGGAATTCTTTATTTCACGGGATTTTTTACCCCAATGGTGGCAGTGCTTTTCGGCTTTATTTCTTTCGGCGCGATTTTTATGGGAATAATCGGTGTTCTTCCAATTTCCATTTCACATCCGCCAACGAAACATTAAATTTCATACATAACTCGTTTCAATGAAATCTCAAACCGTGATTATCGGCGGTTTGAGATTTTATTTCCCAATATTCTGCTTCAATCTTTTTACTAATTCGCCGTTTGGGTTTATCTCATCTAATTTCTGCACGACTTTTTGCAATTCTTCGGTGTTTCCTTTTTTGAAATAAACGATTCCCAAATTATAAAGCGTCGGTTCGTGTTTGGGATTCTTTTCGAGCGACGTTTGAAATTCTTTAACGGCGCGGTCGAGGTCGGGGTTTTGTCTTTCAATAAAAGTAATTCCTAAATCAGTGCGGACGTTTATGTCGTCAGGATTTTTTTGAATGGCGGTGAGATACCATTTTTCCGCCGTTTCATAATTTTTTGCGTCAAAATAGGCGTTGGCAGTTTTGACAATTGTGGCATAATCGTCAGGCTTTGCTTTGCTTGCGCGTTCGTAATATTCAGCGGCTTTATCGAATTTTTGAATTTGTGCGTGCATCTCGGCGGCTTTGATTTGAACCTCGAAATTGTTCGGTTCTTTTTCAGCTTTGTCGAGAGTTTCCGCAATTTGAGGCATCATCGCGCTCGGTTGTTGAGGTTTTACATCAACGGAAGTTTGAGTTGGAAATTGTGGAGTTTGACCAATTTGCGCCGTTTGATTCGCTGAATTTCGATTAATTCCGTTGGCAACCGTGAAGCCGATAATCAAACCGACAACAAGACCGCCGACTATTCCGAAAATAGTATTTTTTTGCATTACTAAAAATAAATGCCGCAAAAAAGCACCGTCATTGCTTTTTTGCGGCTAAAAAACTATGCGTAACTGTGCAAGCCCGGAAGCAAGTAACTTACGCCCAAATAAGTGAAAATGACAAATAAAAACGCGATGATTGCGAAATATGCCGAACTTCTGCCTTTCCAACCGCGAGAAATGCGCGAGTGTAAAAATCCGGCGTAAGTCAGCCACGCAACGAGTGCGCCGGTTTCTTTTGAATCGAAGCCCCAAGGTCTGCCCCAAGATTCATTTGCCCAAATTGCGCCGGTAATCAAAAGCATTGCCAAACCGGCGAATGCCAAACAAGCCGTTTTATACATTAAACTGTCGAGCGATTCCAGCGAAGGTAATCTTTCACGCAATTTTTCCGTGCGGAAAGCAAATAAAATCACAAAAAATGTTGCTCCGAGTGCCGTCAAAAGTCCGGCAACTTCAACCGGATTCGTGTTCAAACTCAGATACATTTTTTCGCCGTTTGCCTGCAAATATTGCTTTCCAGCCATTTCAATTTGCGACGGAGTAAGCGCGGCAAATTCCGTTGCCGAAAGCTGGTTGGCGGAAACTTGTCTGGCAGCTAATTCTTTGCCGACGATTGAAAACTGTGCCGGATTTTTGGCAAGTTGGTCTTGTAGTTTAGCATTGACATTTTGGTTTGATTTGATACCCGAAATTAAAAAGGCGACGGCGGCGATTTGTGCCACGAGTGAGAGTTTGAGCAAAATATGTCCGATTTTCTTGGATGATTCGTTTTCTTTGAAAATATAGACGCAAAATGCGCCAATTACACCGAGAAGCAAAACACCTGCGACGACGAGCATTCCGCCGACGTAGGGAATTTCAAGTCGGAAAAACGCATTAAAAGGCTTTCCGCCTTGTGTGTTTGGCGTAAAAAGTCCGGCACGATAAACGAATTCAGTGAAGACGGAAAATTTGCTGATAGTCGCAATTACGGCAAGCCCGAAAACGCTTGACCAAATCGCCATTGCTTCGACTTTTACTTTGTCTTTGAGCAAATAAATCACGGCAATAGCAAAACAAACAAGCGCAACGCCATAGCTCAAAGATGCTACGCCGACGTGAATCGGTCGCCAATAGCTATCCAAAACAGGCGGAAAATCAACGAATTCTCCGCCGATAAATCTTGCCAAAGTTAGAATCATTGCGGCGAGCGGCAATGTAAATGCACTCAAAAATTGAAATTGTTTGCGGTTAGCGACAGCCAGCGTTGAAATTCCCGCGCCGAAGGCAAACGCAAGACTTAAATCATACAAATTTGCAAAGGGAAGTGAACGCGAAAGCCAATCAATAAATTCCTTTTGCGGAAGCGATGCTTTCTGAAAGTCGAAACCGTTCACCCAACGCACGAGCCAACTCGAAAGATTGAAAAATACACCGAGTGCGCCGGTAAAAAAGCCGATTTTTTTTGCCATTTCCGATGGTGCATAAAGATTCGTCAACAAAAACAGCGCGGCAAGCAGATAACATGCCAAAGCAATCATCATCAACGCCCCGTCCGACATAAATCCTGCACCGACTTGGATTCGTAAAGCTGTCAATGCCAACGCGCCGACAATCACTAAAATTGACGGCAAATTATTGCGCCAAACTGATGGCGTATTAATTTCAGGAACCGAAATTTCGCTTTGTAATTTTTGAACTTCTTGCATAATTTTTATTGTAACGCACGGCACTCACTCTTTCTCGTGATTACAGATTACAAAAAATTTGTAATCTGTAATCACTAAACTTGTTGTGATTGACGGCTTTGTGGTTTTAAATCATCAACCAATTTCTTAAATTTATCTTCAAACCCTTGCTCATTGCGGTTTGTGTGTCCGCCTAAAACGATTTCAATATTTCCGTCATCGCGTTTTTCAATCAACGCCCAAACGCGCCGATGCGAAATGAAAAACACAAAACACAAAGCCCCCAAAAGCCCGAAACCACCGATATACCACGCAATAAATCCGGCATTGAACGGATCGTATTTTATCGAAAGAACGTGAGCCATCGGTGATTTTTCAAAATCTGCCAACTTCCATTTGTAACCGGCTTTCGGTGCGCTGACAGGCGCGTTTTCGGGCATATTTCCACCGAATGCAAACACGCGGACAGTTTCGCTGTTCGGTGGCGTTACATTCAAAACGACTGCCGGATTATTGTAATCGGATGAGCGCGTGTCAGGCTGACCATTGACGAACGCGAAATCGGGGAAAAACGCTTCGTATTCGATTTTCGTGCCGTTAGGCAAAATCTGTGAACCGTTTCGCGCCAAGTCTAATTTAATCGAATCGCCGCCCGCTTCGGGTTTTAATTCGAGCGTCATATTTCGCGCACTTCCCATCGTAATTGCGCTGGCTTGAAAAAATCTGTAACCACGATAACTGTATGGTTTATTTAAACTTACGTCAGCAATTGTTTCTCCATATTCAGGATCGTTTATTTTGATTTGTGTGCGCCAATCAACTGTGTTTCCAATACTGATATTTCCTTTCGGATCAATCAACTGCTGTTCGATGTCAGTGCAGGTAATTGTAAAAGGCAGAGCGACGTTATAGCGTTCTTGTTTATCGAGATTAATTTCAATTAACTGAATTTCGTTTGTTGTTTGCCCGGGCATAAACCGCACGTCAGCATCAAAACCCGTTGTCAACGCGACAAAATGACCGAGAAACAAAATCAGCAATGCAACGTGAACTACATACGCGCCAAGCCGATTAATTCTGCCGCTTTCTCCGAAAACGAAAAGATTGGTTTTATTTTCGATTTTGTTGTAATCTTTGTCTCCTTTTTCGTCTGTCCCATAGGAAATAGAAGATTTTTCCGAAGTTTGAGTTTTCAGATTATTTGAAAGGAAAACTTGCTCAATTTTTTCGGCAATTTCCTTTTCATTTGCGGAATCGGTTTGAATGACGATGTTTTGATTTTGCTTCAAAAGCCAACTGCGTGTTGCCCAAAGTTTCGGTTTTGAAATGTATTCCCAAGCTGATGGAAATCTATCAATTGAAGCCAAAACGATATTGAGGGAAAGCGTCAAAATCAATAATTTAAAATACCAACTGTGATAAACGTCAAAAAGACCGAGCCAACCGAAAACGGTTTTTTCCGCCGGAGTCAGCGATAAATAAAACGTTTCAAAACCATTGACGTTTTGCTGAACAATCAGCATTCCCAAAAACGATAGCAACCCCAACGCAATCAGCAAAGCCACACCGAAACGCACCGAACTCAGAAAATCCAAAATTCGATTGCCAATCGGCACAGACGGTTTTGTCGTCGCTTTTGCTTTTTTTTCTAATGTTTCTTCGGCTACTGACATCTTTCTACAACTAATTGGACGTTCACCGCAAAGGAAAAGTTACAAACGCAAAGCGCAAAATACGATGAAATAAAATCATAACTTAGCGAAATTTATTTGTCATCTGCAAAAAAATTAGTTTGGCTTTTGAAAAAAATCAGTTACGTTCAAGAGTTTGCCATTTGGAAATTCGCAAAATGAAAGTTATTCTTTTACATTAGATTCTTATCATTTCGCAATTTTAATGGAAATAGCAACGGCAGAAATTCAAGAAACAAAAATAATCGGCGCACGCGAAAAGCTCGCGGCATATTTTGAACTGACCAAACCACGCATCGCGTTTATGTTGGTTTTAACTTCAGCCGCAGGATTTTTTCTCGGTGCGGTTGAGAATTTTAATTTGCCTCTTTTTGTAAATTCGATGTTCGGCATTACGCTACTTGCCTTTGGTGTGGCGGCTTTGAATCAGGTTTGGGAACGCAAAACCGATGCTCTGATGGAAAGGACGGCGAAACGTCCGCTTCCGACGAACAAGGTTTCGGTTGCTGAAGCATTGATTTTCGGTGTTTTATTGTGTGTTACAGCTGAAATTTATCTCGCGGTTTTGGTAAATGTTTTGACGGCAATTCTCGGTTTAGTCGTGATTGTCGGCTACGTTTTGTTTTACACGCCGCTCAAAACCAGAACTTCGATGTCCACAGCAATCGGCGCACTGCCGGGCGCGATGCCGCCGCTTATGGGCTACACTTCGTCGGCAAACGAAATCACAATGACGGCTTGGGTTTTGTTTGCGATTTTGTTTGTCTGGCAATTTCCACATTTTCTGGCAATCGCCTGGATGTATCGTGAACAATACGCAAAGGCGAAAATTTTGATGCTTCCGGTTATCGAACCCGAAGGCAAAATCACGGCGAAACAAATCGTTATTTTTACGATTTTGTTGATTCCGATTAGCCTTGCGCCATTTTTTCTCGGTTTTGCGGGAATCGTTTATTTAATTGGTGCAAGCCTTTTGGGAATTTGGTTTTTAGCGGCAAGCATTGAGGCGGCGCGGGCGAAAACAACTGAAAAAGCGCGGAAACTTCTGCTTGTTTCAGTGCTTTATTTACCCGTTATTTTCGCGCTTTTGGTTTTTAATCATAAATAGACAACTGAAAAATTTACTTATTATTCACGGATAAACACAGATATTAAATTAGTTGAAATCATCTGTGTTCATCTTTTGACAAAGATTTCTTTTGAATTTCATTCGGTTATGGAAGTCGGCACAATCAAAACAATCTCTGAGGAAAAACTCAATCGAAAACTAAAATCCGGCTTGAGCGGTTCGTTTGGATCGAATAGCGGCGGAAACAATGGCGGCGGCGGCGGAAATAATGGTGGCGGCGATTCGCGGAAAAACGATTTTGAGCAAGACGTGCCGCAGTCGGGTGATAAATTGCGAATTTCGATGTGGTTTATTTTGCTCGTTGTCTTGATGACTTTCGGCGGACTATTCGCCGCTTACATCGTGCTTGCAACCAATAAAGTTTTAGAATGGCGACCTTTCAATTTACCGTTTCAGATTTGGATTAGCACCGCGATTATCTTAGCTAGCAGTTTGAGTTATAAAATCTCACAAAAGCATTTTTTTAAGGAAAATCAGTTACAAGCCAAAAAATGGTTGCTCATAACAACGGTTTTGGGCGGTTTGTTTATCGCTTCGCAAATCTTGGCTTGGTTTGCGCTTGTCAGCAGCGGAATCAGCGTGCAGGGAAACCCATACGCCGGATTTTTTTATATTTTAACGGGCGTTCACGCCGCTCACGTCATTGGCGGAATTTGTGCGCTCGGTTATATCGTTTTACGAACCTGGCGCGAAACCGAATCGGACAAAGAACTTGCACAAAGAAAAAATGTTTCGAAAATCGTCGGTTGGTATTGGCATTTTATGGATGCGTTGTGGTTAGTTTTGGTAATTTTGTTAGGTTTTTGGAAATAAATGTAGAACAAACTGTTAGTTTGTTCAAACAGGCTAACAACCTGTTTTACGATGGAAGAAAAACGCTCTAAAGTTTTAATAAATACGATTTCGATTATCATTCCGCTCGTTGTTGCGGGTTTATTGGCGATTCCCGAAAAGTTCGATTTCGGGAGTTGGACAAAAAGTTTAACGCACGTCATTGGCGGAATAAATTCGTTGACAACGGTTGCGCTCATTCTCGGCTTAATCTTCATAAAACAGAGAAAAATTGAAGCGCATCGCCTAATGATGACAATTTCCTTTGCACTCGGAAGTGTGTTTTTGGTTTGTTATGTTCTGTATCATTTGACCAATCCGGCAAATAAATTTGCCGGCGTAGGTTTTATACGTTACGTTTATTTTTTCACGCTGATAACGCACATCGGGCTTTCGTTTTTTGTGTTGCCTTTGGTTCTTCGCGCAATGTTTTACGCAGTTACAAAACAATTTGAACAGCATCGCAAAATTGTTCGCTTTGCATATCCGATTTGGCTTTATGTTTCGATTACCGGTGTGATGGTTTATCTTTTTGTTTATCAACTGTATTAGTCAAAATAGAATGTTGCAGCGACCTTTTCAGCAACTCTGTTCGAGTAATTTTGACAAAACTTTTTCCGCGAAATGTAAAATTTTTCCTTGCCAACCTTTTATTTCGGGTGCTATACTTCCTATTGTTGAAAAGTTAATCACCGAAGTCATTTTCAAGTAGATTATGGCGCGGGGGAACCAAAGTTTTGAGAGAAATCTCAATAACAGGGGCGAAGCATCAACGCTGAAAGTGATGCAGGGATATTCTTTCGTTCCTAGCCCGTCAGCTAACCTCGTAGGTGTGGCAAAGAAGTCACGATAAGTTAAAGCCTTTACCGGCGCGATTTTTGTGTGTGCTTCGCGCTTTTTCTTTTTGACATTTCAAACCGAACATCCGGTCTTCTTAAAGAAAAAAAGTTCCGCTCAAATGGGCGGAACTTTTTAGTTTTAAATAAATTCTCCACTTTTTGTCTTAAAATCATACATTTTTAATGTATTTTGCCTTCCTGAAACTTTATCAGGACTTCCTGAATATTCGTCAGGAGTTCCTTACAAACCGTCAGGAAGTCCTGATAAAGTTTCAGGAAGTCCTGACAAAGTTTCAGGACTTCCTTACAAACATTCAGGAAGTCCTGACGAAGTTTCAGGAAGTCCTGATGAACCGCAAGGAAGTCCTGACGAACATTCAGGAAGTCCTTACAAACCGCCAGAACTTCCTGACGAAGTTTCAGGACTTCCTGACGAAGTTTCGGGGGTTCCTGACGAAGTTTCAGGAAGCCAAAAACCTGAATTTGCTCCAAAAGTGCGTTATATTAAGGTTTGACCACCAAAAGCGGTATTTTCGAGTTTTTATCAATCAAGATTTTTTGCGGTTTATTGCTAACTTTAATCGTAAAAGTTTGTTCACGCTTATCCATCTTAATTTTTTCCGTGTAAGTTTTCGTTGGCGTTTGAATTTCCACTTCCAAAGGCAAGATAAACACATCTTTTACGAGCGCGTCGGATTCCTGCGTTTGCTTTAGCTTCAACGTCAGGACTTTTTTCTTCGCGTCGTAGGTTTGCGCGACTTCGACACGCGGATTTCCGCCGCCATAAACCCATTGGGCGAAGAACCAATCGAGTTTTTGACCTGATGCTTCTTCCATTGCGCGTTGCAAATCGGGCGTTTCGACGTTTTCAAACTTATGGCGGTTAAGATAAATGTTTATTGCTTTCCAAAATGCTTTGTCGCCGATTTGTTCGCGCAGGGTGTGAATGACCACGCCGCCTTTTTGATAAGTTGTAGTGTCGAAAATAGAGTCATCGGGACGTGCTAATTGATTATAAAGACCGTGGCGCAGACGTTTTGGTTTATTTTCGGCAAAATGTTCCTCGACGTTATTTCGTATTTTCTCGATATATTGTTCGCGCCCATACATTTTTTCTCGGTAAGCGGCTTCCATAAATGTCGCAAAGCCTTCGTTTAACCAAAGTTCCGCCCAATTACGACAAGTTACGAGGTTTCCGAACCACGAATGGGCGAGTTCGTGAGCCACAATATCTTCGACAAGAGGTTTTCCCAAGTCAAACTCGGCGAAAAACACTTCTTTATCAGAGAGCGTCGTCGCCGTAATGTTTTCCATCGCCGCAAAATCATCGTAATTTGCGACAATAGTTTGGTCGTATTTATTAAAAGGATAATCAACCTTGGTTAAGTCTTCAAAAATCCGAAACATATCCTTTGTTTTGCCGTAAGCAAGTTCCGCAAACTTTTCCCGATCAGGGTAAAGGTAAATTCCGAGAGGGATATTTTTGTATTTATCTTCTATTTTTTTATATTTACCGACGACAAACGACACCAGATAGACTGAATGGCGCACGGGCATTCTGTAATGAAAGGTTTTAGTTCCGTCAGCGTTGTCAAGAGTTTCTAAAAGTTCGCCGTTACCGATTGCGGTTTCGTCTTTATCTACTGTAATGAATTGTTCAGTCGTTGCTTTATCGTCAGGAAAGTCGTAGGAGGGAAACCAATGATGTGCGTATTCCGGTTCGCCTTGTGTCCAGATTTGCGCGGCTCTGGTTATTTCTTCGTCACTTCTTTCAGCGGGGACAAAATATATTCCGCGACGCGGGCGGGTAGTATATTTGAAACGCAGAGCAATTAAATCTGTCGCTGAATATGCTCGGTCGAGGGTTATCCTAATCTTTTTGCCGACAATTTGATATTTTAAGTCTGCGCCGGTTGTTTCAAGTTTCACGGAATCATAGACCATATCTTCCGAATCGAGTTCGACTTGCGAAAAGTTATCGGCAAGCGGTTTTAGTTGAACGGAAGTGTCGCCGAAAACCTTTTTCGCACTGCGGTCAAAGCTCAAACGGATGATGTAATGCTGAACGTCGTAAGTTCGGACACGATTAAAGTTCGGAACATTGTTCTGAGCGTTTAGCGAAGAAATAAAAAGAAGCGTAGAAATAGCGAGAAACACAAAATATTTAAGTTTCATATCAAAAATATAATTAAAATGCGCGAAAAAATCCATCAATTGCCGACGGGAATAATAAAAAACCGTTCGCCAAATTAAAAAAACGGCATTTTGATTCAATCCGATGACTAACCAATGATTGCCGTTGTATTTTTATTTGTTGCGGTCAACGAAAACATTGCTGAATTGAACTTTACAGCGCAATAAAGTTTGTCGGAAATGACTGTTTAATGGCGGAAAATGACCATTTATTAAAAATTAGGTGTCAACTCGCTTGAGTTTTGAGAAACTCAAGCGAGTTTGCCTTTTAAACTCGACCTTTAAGTTACATAAAGGGAAGGGAACTGTTGGGAAGCAGTTCCTTTTTTTCCAAAAAAGGCAGAAACACGACCGTTAGGAAGTGTGTCAAGTCTATAATTAACACACTCCTTAACAGTTGTGTTTCTGCCGGTGATTAAATTGACACACTCCTTAACAGTTGTGTTTCTGCCGATGATTAAAAAATAACGCCCAAAACCTTCGGAAAGACTTTGGGCTATATTTTTTTTATTTGGGAAGACCTTTAAGACAAGTTACATAAGATTCCGCCTCAATTAATTGAACAATGCTTTCACATATTGTTCAATTTCGTGAAAAAGACAAGTGCAGCCGAGTGGTTGTTCGCCTTTTTTGCCTTTGCCGACAGCAACATCATTTGCAGGATTGTGAATAATACCATCATCAGCAAATGAAATTGTAAAACATACCAGCAAAAGAGCTATCGCAAAATATTTTTTCATACGAAATCTCCTGTTTTTTTAAGTTAAAGGTGCATTTTAGACCAAAGGCGTGGAAGAAATTACCGTTAGCACCGCCCAAAGCGGTAATTGCCTCAAACTTTCGTTATCATAAACTCTTTCTTAAAATATATCAATACTTCAATAAAACGCGATAGATTTCTAACTTGACAGAATAAGCGAATAAATCGGCGACCAATTGCCGACAAGCGTATTATTAGACATTAAACGGACGCGAATTTCTATTTGGAGAGCCGCGCCTTCTTCTGCGGGCGGAGTTACAGCAATATTAACGGGCGAGCTAACGGCTGTTTTGATGTCAAACCATTTCTCAGTGCCTTTCAGACGATATTGAAAAAGCATTGCGGATTGTCCCTGCTTGGAAAAAGTTGCGTCAAACGAATAATTACCCGCATCCAGATAACTTTTTAGAAATGCGTTGAGCGTGTCAGGCGATATAGGCGCGGGCGTTTCGTCTTCATAGCCCATTGCCAGACCTATTTGCACCGTATAACCTGCGGCAAGTTTGGCGCGAGCCTTTCGATTGTTGTATCGCTGAAGTGCGCCGGAAGTCATCTCAGGATGTGGAAGCGGCTGAATAGCATTTGTCGGGTATGGCTCAATTGTAATCGGTGTTTGACTGCTATAAATCAAGTTTTTAACCTTCGTAACCGATTTGTCGGTTGCTCTGGAAACGTCCACATTATCCAAACCCGTTTCCAAATTAGCTTTGTCCCCTTCTGGTTCTCGGCTATTTCGGCTGCCCCAAAACCTAATTGGGTTTTATACTCATCAATATGCGATCCTTCAACAGTTAATGCTTCAAGTAATTTTTCCGGTGTATTTGTTTCCATAAATTTTCTCCTGATTTTTATAATTTAAAGGTAAAACGGCATTAATATTAACTATTTATCAAGAATTGTCAAATTTTCGGTAACAGTTCAGAAAGAATTTTGAATCATTCAGAAACGTCTTTGAGTCATTCAGAAGGAACTTTGAATCGTTCAGAAACTATTTTGAATCGTTCAGAAATTATTTTGAATTGTTCAGAAACTACTTTGAGTCATTCAGAAGGAATTTTGAATCATTCAGAAACTACTTTGAGTCGTTCAGAAAGGTCATTGAGTCGTTCAGAAAGGTCTTTGAGTCGCTCAGAAAGGTCTTTGAATTATTCAAAATGGGTTTTTAGTAGTTGTTTGAAGATTTTTAGAGCGTATTTTGAATGAGCATA
>CAZJQP010000037.1:0-42350 GCA_964548225.1 uncultured Blastocatellaceae bacterium
GGTGGAAAAATTACAGTTTTCCACCCTTGCTTACGCGCGGGTTTCTGCCTTTTAATTACCAATCGAGAACAATCGCAAAAATCAAAGGTGCGACAATCGAAGCGTCTGATTCGACGATAAATTTCGGTGTCGTTGCTTCTAATTTCCCCCAAGTGATTTTTTCGTTCGGGACTGCGCCGGAATAGCTTCCGTAACTTGTCGTTGAATCGGAAATCTGGCAGAAATAACCCCAAACGGGAATGTTTTCGCGTTGTAAATCCTGATGAAGCATCGGCACGACGCAAATCGGGAAGTCGCCCGCGATGCCGCCGCCAATTTGGAAAAATCCAATGTTTGCGTCGGTTGATTCGTTTGAATACCATTCGGCAAGCATCATCATATATTCAATGCCGCTACGAACAGTGTGGACGTTTTCGATGTCGCCGGTGATGCAATGTCCGGCAAACATATTGCCCATCGTCGAATCTTCCCAACCGGGAACGACCATCGGCAGATTTTTCTCAGCCGCCGCCAACATCCACGAATTTTTCGGATCAATTTGATAAAACTGTTCGAGCTTGCCCGAAAGCAATGCGCGATACATAAATTCGTGTGGAAATAATCTTTCGCCTTTGGCTTCTGCCGCCATCCATTCATCAACTAAAACCGTTTCGAGTCGGCGCATCGCTTCCATTTCGGGAATGCAAGTGTCGGTTACACGATTCATATGTCGGTCGAGCAAGTCTTGTTCATCCTGCGGCGTTAAATCACGATAATGCGGAACTCTTTCGTAAAAATCGTGCGCGACGAGATTGAATAAATCTTCCTCTAAATTCGCGCCCGTGCAGGAAATAATCTGCACTTTATCTTGCCGAATCATTTCCGCCAAACTCAAGCCTAATTCAGCCGTTGACATCGCGCCTGCAAGCGTAATCATCATCTTGCCGCCGTCTGCGAGATGTTTTTTGTAACCTTCGGCGGCATCTATCAAAGCCGCCGCGTTGAAATGCCTGAAGTGATGTTTTAGAAAATCGGTAATCTGTCTATTCATAATTTTTCAATAATAAATCATCAATCGTATTCATAAAAACCGTTGGCAAAGTTTCTTCGATACTGCCGCGCATCAATTTTACGGCTTCTTCGTCAATGGTTGGAATTTTCTGTGCTTTTTCCCAAGTTTCTTTATCTTTCCATTGCGCGTAAGCATAAAAAGTTCCGTCTTCGGTTTTATGCAAACGCGAACCCAAACCATTACGTTCGGAACGTATTTCGAGCGTCATTCTGCGCCAGCCTTCTTGAAATTCCGCTTCGCAGTCCGATTTGATTTTCCAATGATAAAGTGCGATAAACATAAAACTTTAGCCAATCCGCTACCGCAGACTCTTCTGACAAGTTGCGCGTAATCAAAAAGGCAAACCATTCGATTTGCCTTTTATCGTAAAATTATTTTTTTGTAATATCCGTCGGTTCGGGCGGAAGGAATCGGCGCGGATTGATTGTTTTGTCTTTCAAACGCAGTTCGTAATGAAGATGCGGTCCGGTCGAACGTCCGGTTGAACCGATTAAACCGATTAGTTGTCCGCGTGTAACGGTGTCGCCAACGGCAACTTCGACTTTGGAAAGATGTCCGTAGCGCGTTGTCAAACCGCCGCCGTGATCAATTTCAATCAAATTGCCGTAGCCGCCTTCCCATCCGGCTTTGATGATTGTGCCACCGCCGGGAGCGATAACCGAATCACCTTTTTCGCCATCAATGTCCATTCCGGCGTGAAACTCATAAGTTCTGCCGCCGAACGGATTGCGCCGAAAACCGAATTCGTTATTGATTTTGCCGAGATGCGCCCAAATCATCGGTAAATTTTCACGATTAATGCTGATTTCGAGCTGTTTTAATTCTTCTTCGATGCGGTTTTCATCTTCTTCCGATTCAACCGTCAATTTATAAGAATCGTCCGGTCCGCCACTGTTTGAACCGAAATTCGGCATCGAATTCGGACTATCATAGCTGACCAATTTGGGGGCGATGTTTTGTGATATTTGTGCTTGGGCAGGTTGTTGGGAAATTATTGCCGCTTGATTTTCGGAAAATGTTATATTCTTGGCTAAAGACGAATCTTTGATTGCACCGAAAATTCCCGCTGAAACCAAACCGACTGTTACCAATAAACTCGAAACTGCTGTTGTATTGACAAGACGTTTTGATATATCAAAACGTCTGATGTAAATTCCTGATTTTTTTGAATGCGATAAAAGAAAAGTATAATTCTTGTTATTTTTTTGCATTACGCTTTTAAGCTCCTTTGTTGATTTCGCGCCGAAAGCAAATCTTAAAATACACCTTCAGCACACGGAATCACGCTGGTTCAGCCGCGAGCGACTAACGCGAATCCTTAAGAGCATTTTTGAATACAAAAACACTCTTGTAATTAGTTGGTTATCCAATCATATTTAATTAACTTTGTTTTATTATATGACAGAAGTAGAAAGTTATCATAAACAGGCGCAAAACGCAAATCCGAAGTTTCACGCCTGTTAAAATAGAATTAAAATTGCCTTAATTTTTAGCTTTTTGGCGATCGTTCCAAGCGCGGAAAGCCATAATTCCGATGGCGAGAAAAACCGCTACGAAAATTAAAACAACCGCAATTTTGATTACTGTCAACAGCCCGCTGATAATAGCCGTCAGCAAAGCGATAAAAGCAATAATTTGCTTTAAGAATACGATAACGAGCGCAAGAATTGCTAAAATGCTTCCGCCTATTCCGGCGGCTTTAATAAAAACCGGCATAATTTTATAAATCCTTAAAAATAACTTTCGATTTAATCAAAGAACAATTATGCATCAATTAAATACGCAAAACTGTTCCGTTTCCATAATATCAAACTTTCTACCGATTTTTCCACGCTCTCACGCGAGTTTCGGTTTCAAAATCTTTCTCATTCGCCGTATAACGCGCATCACGAAGCGCGACAGCAAAGTTTGGCGTTTCTACATTATTTTGGTGATTTGCCGATGTTTGTTCAGTTTCTTTAGACTTGAAAATATAATCACGAAGCAAATAAACACCGAAAATTATCAAAACAACAGGCAGAACGCCTTCCATAATTTTTCTTAAAGGAAGAAAGAAAGCCGCGCCCAAAACGAGCAAAACAATGCCCCAAAGTTTCGGATTACTCGAAAATCTCTGGACAATAAAATCTTCTGCGGCTTCGGGCGTAACGCCGGAGCGAATCAATTTCGCCGTTTTCCAAGCGTCAACTGCCGTGTAAATCCACATTCCCAAAAAGCCGAAAACAAACAACGGCATCTTGCTCAAAATTGCCATCTGAATTAACCCGACGAACACCGCAAAATGAATCAAGGCTTTTGTCGTTTGACCATTATAAGCCGCACCTAAACCCGGACAAATCAGCGATAAAACCGTTGCGATTACGGGCGAAGTGTTGGTTTTGACAACGGTTGAATAATTCGTCCGTGTTTGATTTCTTAATAGTTCAACGCCCGAAACGATGCAATCCTGACAGTATGGAAAACCTTTGACGCGATGGTCGCACGACGGACACAGCGGTTTGCCGCATCCGTTGCAATTAACCGTCGCTACATTCTGTCCGTGATATGCACAATTCATTTATTATTTTTCCTCGTTGTTGACAAATTTACCGTCTATCGGTTGTTGGTTCGTTTTTTTTTCCGCCGGATTTTCTCCCGCACCGAAAACCGCGTCTGCACTTTGCTGATAAGTTTGTCCGGCTAATTCGTAACTTCTTTCGTAAATTCCGCGCAAACTTCCGTCTGCCGAGACGGTTTGGCTAAAAACCAAAAACGCGAAAATCAGCATCATTGCCACCGGTGCAAGTTGCGGAACGCTGATTGGAAATCTCAAACCGCGAAGTTTTTCGCCGATTTGCGAAACCCAAGATGCTTTGACAGCTTTGGCTTCTTCCGTGCCGATGGTTGATTGCAAAATCTTTGCGTGCAAACCTGCGGGCAAGGGAAGTTCGTCCATTTTATATGTGTAGCAAGCCGCAATCGAACGCACGACTTCACCCGGCAAATCCGTGCATTTTTCGCATAAAACCGCGTGGCGTTCCCAACGGTGAAATACGGCGGCGGGTAAAAATCCGTCGAGATAATCCGTTAAATGTTCTTCAAATTCCGTGCAAGCCATCGCGGTTTCGGGAGCTGTCATTGCCAGAATTCGTGCTTCAAGCCGCGTCATCGGTGGTTTCGGCGCAACAAGTTCGTGGCAAATTGCCACCGCATCTTTAACTTCATTTAAAAGCGAATGACACAGCGGACATTTCAGGGCGTGAGCCGCGACCGCTTTATGAGTCAATTTGTCCAGAGTTTTGTCGAGATAATCCGTCAGAAAATTCTCGAACTCCGAACAATTTATAATTTTTTCTTCGCTGTAATTCATAAAACTAAAACCTTTTGACCAAATTTAATTTTTTACATCTTTCTCCACAAAGTCGTAAATTTTTCTACTTTTTGCCTTAATCGTTCAGAGTTACACAATTTATGCGTGTTCATCCGCGAAGCGGACTAATCGTCTGAAGGCGATACTCTAAACTAAATCGTAACAACACGCATTCTTCGCAAAATCTTCGCTAATTCAATGCGTCCGCGATTGATTCGAGATTTGACCGTGCCTTCGGGAATCTTTAAAACATCAACGATTTCCTGATAAGTCATTTCCTCGATGTCGCGCAAAATTACGCACGTTCGCAAATCGGGCGGCAATTTATCAATTCCTTCCTGAACCTGCGCGGCAAGCTCGCGGCGTTCCATTTCCTTGTGCGCCGAAGTCCCGACCGAACGCAGATGATAACTATGATCTTCAACATCATCAGCCATCGAATTCTGCGGATTTCTCTGCCGATGCCGATAATCATCAATTATCAAATTTCTCGCCAGACGCATCAGCCAATTCGACAAATCGCCTTGTTTTGCGTCGTATTGGTCGAGCGTTTTGTAAATGCGGATAAAAACTTCCTGCGTCAAATCTTCCGCCGCTTCGACGGACGAAGTAAAACGAAACGCAAGGTTAAAAATACGCCGCGAATATTGCGTAACAATATCTTCCCAAGCCGTGCCGTCGCCCGCCCGCGCTTTGCGAACAAGTTCCGCACCAGTAATTTCCGTTACCGCTTTAAGTGCTTCCAACGCCTATTTCTCCAAGTAAGCAATGCCTTTAGCCAAATTAACAGAGCCGTAAAACTAACTCTGTCAAGATTTTTCTACGAATCACTTTCTGAAAAAGTTCAATACTTTTTCTTTAAATTTACTTTTTCAGCCAAAATACTGTAATGTTTTGTATTTATTGCATATTTCCCGAAACTGTGGAATATGCGGGCTTTTATACTTTTAAATTTTAATAATTTTTCGGGGTTAGATGGCAGTTTGCGAAAATCCATAAAATTCATATTACTTTTTTTATTTGCCATATTTCTATTTTGGTTTTTTTGGCAGAGGCAAAATCTTTCGTGGGAAGAAGTCAGCGGAAGTTTGTTAAAGGCAAATGCGCTTTACGTCTTGTTGGCGACGGCGATTATTTGTCTCGGCTATTTTTTGCGGGCAAAACGCTGGCAGGTTTTGCTCGAACCGATTACGGAAACGAACATCAAAGAACTTTTTGCGACGACGACCGTTGGTTTTACGGCAGTTTTTTTCGTCGGCAGAATGGGCGAAATGGTGCGTCCGATGTGGTTGCCGATGCGCGACAAACGAGTTCGTCCGTCAGCGGCATTGGTTACACTTTTACTGGAAAGATTTTTTGATTTAGCCGCCGTTATCGCGTTTTTCTCGATAAATTTGATTTGGTTCGATGTTTTGCCGGAAAGCGAAAGCGAATTTCGATATATTAAATTTATCGGTTATTTGATGTTTGCCGCCGCCGTTACAGCGTTTATCGGATTGATAGTTTATTTTCGTTATTCGAAATATTTTATCGGTTTGGCGGAACGCATTACGAGCAAAAAGTTTTTCCCGCGCCGGGTTCGCCGGATAATTATTAGCTTGATGCGTCAGCTTGCCGCTGCGCTCGGCATTTTGCAGAATTGGCGCGAGATTGTCCGTGCCGCTTTCTGGACATTTATGCTCTGGCTTTCAATTGCCGTCCCGACGTGGCTGGTGATGCTGGCGTTTGATTTGGATAAAAAACTGACCATCAGCGACGCACTTTTCATAATGGGATTTGCGGCAATCGGCTCGCTGATTCCGACACCGGGCGGAGCGGCGGGCGGTTTTCATGCAGTTACAGCGAAAGGTTTAATGCTTCTCGGCGTTGCCGCAAAAGATGCGGCGGCGGTTTCAATCGTGATGCACTTGGTTTATTTCGCGCCCGCTTTAATCTTCGGGTTTTATTACTTTTTCCACGGAGATATTTCTATCAAACAATTCCGCGAACTGATTTCGAGCGAACACGCGGCGGAAGAAGTCGAAAACGAGCGAGATAATAAACCGGAGAGTGAAAAACTAAGTGAAAAACTAACAGTGAAAAGTGAAAAACGAAAAGTAGAAGAAATTAAGGTTTCCTAAACTATTCACTATTCACTATTCACTATTCACTAAATTTATGAAATGTCCATTTTGCGGATTTTTGGAAGATAAAGTCGTAGATTCGCGTGAATCGAAAGACGGCGATTCTATTCGCCGGCGGCGCGAATGTTTGGAGTGCGGTCGCAGATTTACGTCCTACGAGCGGATTGACGAGATTCCGTATATGGTCATCAAAAAAGACGGCAAACGCGAAACTTTTGAACGCAATAAAATCTTGAGCGGCTTACTTCGCGCCTGCGAAAAACGCCCGATTTCCGCCGCCCAACTCGAATCAATCGTGGACGATGTAGAAAAAACCGTCCAAGACACCGCAGACCGCGAACTTTCGACAACCGACATCGGCAAACTAATTATGAAGCGTCTGAAAGCGTTGGATAAAGTCGCCTACGTCCGCTTCGCCTCAGTCTATCTCGAATTTGAAGACGTTTCCGAATTTATGACCGAACTCAAATACCTCGTCCGCACACGCGGCAAAACTGTCAAGCCGAAGAGAAGTAAAAAACAGTGAAGAACTAAAAACTAAAAGTGAAGAAGAAAATCTATTCTTTCACTTTTCACTTTTAGTTTTTAGTTCTTCACTGAAAAAATCATTCAATCGCCGTCCAATCAACATCGCTCAAGTTTTCCGAAACATTGATAATCTGTGTCGGATTGGCAAATGTAAAGCGTTTTGACGCAACGCTGATAATGGTTGCGCCAATCGGAATCTCATCAAAACGATAATAGCCGAATGCACTTGTTCGGGTTGTGTGTGTTGTGCCGCCGGAATCGGTTAGAGTTATGACGGCGTTGCGGATGCCGTTGCCGTTTGCCGTTTGGACTCGTCCGCTGACAGAAGCGTTTGCCGAAGTTGGCGCGAGAACCGTTATCGTTCCGTTTCCCGAATTTGAAGACGGATTTCCTTCGTTAAAGAAAAACGTTGTCCACGTCAACGGTGAAACTTGATTCGGGGTGCCGATAACTCTGAAACGCAGATTTATCAGCGTTCCTTGTCCGTTCATCGCGGTTGTTCCGAAGACGGCGATACGGCTTCTTCCGGCGGTCGAATTATTGACGGTTACAACTTTTCCGTCGCTTATCGTGCCGCTCACGGATGTATAAGTCGTGTCCGGTTCGACAATCGCCGCGTCGTAATTAAAATCAATCTGATACGACAGAACACCCGAACTTACAAGGTCTTTGCCGATATTTATCGGCACGGTTACGACCGAACCGTTTGAGCCGTAAGCATTCGGGAAATTAACCGCAATCGGCGGATTTGACGACATCACAGGCGATTCCGTAATAAATCCCGCAAATGGCGGCGGCGGTGTCCAGTTCCCCGAAACTTCGCCGACCAGAATCGCGCCGTAATTTTGATTCGGGGTGTCGGTTACAACGCTGGCGTAATTGCGGCTTGTGGGATTGAATTTCCACGTTCCGGCAATGCTCAAAGGATTGGAAATCGAAACCGAATATTGGGCAATCAAAGCCGCGTCAAACGAATTGAGCGAACCGTTATTGTTCGTATCTCCGGCGGTTTGTTGTGTCGAACTCAAGGTTGTTAAACCGACGACGTGCTGGGCGACTAAAGCCGCGTCAAACGCCGTGATGCCGTTGACATCGCCCGTCTTGGTTGGCGTAACGGTGTATGCGCCTGCTGCAAATCCGGTCAGTTCATAGAAACCTGCGGCATCAGTCGTGTCGGTAATCGTTGTCGAACCGACAGCCGTAACGGTTACGTTCTGCACGGCGGGCTGTGTCGGCGAGCCGTTGACGTAAGTTATTGTGCCGGTGATATTGCCGTTGATGACGCAGAATTGTCCGTTTGAAGTCTGATCGGGCGGATTTCCCGTATTAAATTCAAACGCCGTGAAATTCAAATTCGAGCAAGACGGATAATTTCCGACGACGTTAAATTTCAAATTCAGCAATGCTCCCGCGCCCGACAAAACAGACGTTCCGAAACCTGAAACAATTAATGTTCCGGGCGTTGTCGCATTAACCGTAACCACAAACCCGCTCGAAAGCGTGCCGCTCGTGTCGTAAGGCGTAACCTGCGGCGTAATCACGCTTGGGTCGTAAGTCAGCGTGAAATCGTAGCTCAAAATATTTTGTCCGGTCGTGTCGTTGACCGAAATCGGAACAGTCAAAACCGCGCCGTTTTGAGCAGTCAGAGTCGTCGGAATCGAAACCAGCATATTCGCGCCGTATTGCGTTACGGTCAAAGTTTGCCCACCGATGGTAATTGTTCCGGTGCGCGAAACCGCGTTCGGATTCGCATCAACCGAATAATTTATCGTGCCGTTGCCTGTGCCGTTGGTGCTTCCCGTAAATTGCAACCAACTGACATTGCTCACCGCTGTCCAAGTGCATTCGCTCGTCGTCGTAACATTTACCGAATGACTCGCACCCGCCTGCACGATGTTTTGGTTATAGGTAGATAAACTGTAACTGCAATCGGCGGCGGAATTGGTCAAAATTCGCATCACACCCATATCAACATTTATGCCGTTATTCGATTGTCCGACCGCCACGGCTTTGCCGTCCGCTTGGACAAGCATTTTGCCGTTGGCGTAATCGTGATAACCGCTAAAATCATACATTCGCTGTCCGCCGTTGCCGAAAGTCGTATCGAGCGAACCATCGGAATTATAACGGGCAAAAGCAAAATCGTTATAAACTCCGCCAACCGCATAACCGCTTGCGAGAATTTTTCCGTCCGCTTGAATGGCAACACCGCTTGCGCCATCAGTTCCGCTTGTAAAGGTTGTAATTTGTCGTCCGTCGAAATCAAAAGACGTATCGGGAATGCCTGTGCTTGTGTAACGCGCAACAATAAAATCATCGCCGTTTGCGCCCGTGTTGCCGAATCCGGCAACAACGATTTTGCCGTCGGGTTGCAGGGCAAGGGCGCGAATTTCATCGTTGTAGGTTGTCGGAGTTGCAACCGTCATTTCGGTTGCGCCGGTAGCGGCATTTAGTCTGAGCAAAATAAAGTCGCTTGATGAAGGATTGGTTACTCCGCCGACGATAATTTTACCGCTTGAATCAATCGCCACATCGTAAGCAATATCGGTGTTGGCATTCGGAATAGTTCTTAAACCGTCGCCGTCAAAACCCGTGTCCCAGCCGTTTGTGGCGACATCAAAACGCAAAACGGCGATGTCAATATTAGCGGTTGTCGTATAGCCGACGGCAACCACATCACCATCCGACAAAAGCGCAATCGCGTGAATGCGGTCATCGGACGAGAAATGCCGCCGCGCAAAACCGCTCGTGCCGAAAGAAGTATCTAACGAACCGTTTGCGTTGTAACGTGCCAGCATAAAGTCATAATCGCCCGCGCCGTTGTAATCAAAACCACCTACATAGATTTTGCCTGTCGCGGAATCAATCGCCACTGATTCGCCGTAATCGCTATTTACCAAAAACGGAGAACTTTTTCCCGTTCCGCTTCCGAAACCTGCCGTGTCAAGCGTTCCGTCCGCGTTGTATCGTGTAAGCGCAAACCGAAAGTTTCCACTAACCAGAGTTCTTCCGACAACTACTAATTTGCCGTCCGTTTGTTGCGCGACATCCGCGGCAAAGTCGTCATTGTTCGCAAAATCAACTTGCTTTTTGCCAACGCCCCAACTCGTATCGAGCGAACCGTTCGGATTGTAGCGCACCGCCGCAATATCAACCGAACCCCAATTACTTCGGCTGACAGCGACAATTTTGCCGTCGGGTTGAACCACAACGTCTTCGGGAATTGAATTATTCGCGTTAAATTGAGTGGTTAATTTTCCGCCCGTGCCAAATGTCGTATCGAGCGAACCGTTCGGATTGTAGCGAATCACGCCGAAATCGTAACGCGATACGCCGACGGTATTGGTTTCGCCGACGCGGACGATTTTGCCGTCCGCCTGAATGTCCAAACCTCTGCCGACATCATCAAAACCTCCGCTAAAATCGGTCTGAACTCTGCCGTCGCCATCAAAATCTGTGTCAAGCGAACCGTTCGTATTTAGCCGAATCATCGTAAAATTGTGATTTGAGCCGCTGGCGACGCTGTAACCCGCGAGGACAATTTTGCCGTCGGATTGAAGTTTCAAATGATTAGCAAAATCATTATTTCCCGTAACTTCTACGATAAGTCTGCCCGTGCCGCCCGAAACCGTTCCGCTTCCGCCGACAAAACTCGAATCGAAAGTGCCGTCCGAATTGAGCCGCGTAATCGCATAGTCGTAATTTGCATTCAAAGCATATCCGCCGACAACAATCTTTCCGGCGGAATCAATCGCAATGCTGTAGGCGATGCTTCGGCTGTAGCCCGAATAGTTCCAATTTACATAACCCGTTCCGCCGAAGGTCGTGTCCAGCGAACCGTCGGTGTTTATTCTGAGAAGTTGTGTAACGCTGTCGCTGACTTTTCCGCCGACAACTAATTTGCCGTCCGACTGAAGCGCACCGCCCAAAGAATAATCATCGCCGCCGTTATGACTGTAAAGAAACACACCGTCGCCGCTGAAAGTGGTGTCGAGTGAGCCGTCCGAATTAAATCTCGTTACATTCGTCCAACGGTCGCCGCTCCCGATGTTATAAATTCCAACACCGATAATTTTACCGTCCGGTTGTAATAACACATCGTTAAAGTATCCGCCTTGAACGCCCGAAAAAGCGATTCCTTTGGGAGTGTTTGAGCCAAAAAGGTGTGGACCCCAAAAAGTTTGGTCGAGCGAACCGTCGGTATTGTAGCGAACAAGACACGGCGTTTGATTCCGTTCACCCGCCGCGATAATTTTTCCGTCGGGCTGTCTGACCACCGAAGTCGCATAATCGTTGACGTTTCCATAAACATCCAACGAAGTTTTGCCGTTGCCGAGAAAAGTCGGGTCAAGGTCGCCCGCGTTGTTGCCGATTAGGAATTCGGGCGGTTGTTCTTTTTGTTCGATGAATAGCTGTTCGCTTTGCGTTTGGGCAATGAGCGGGAACAGCAGATAGATAACGAGCGGGATTGCCGCCAGGAATGTTAATTTTTTGAATGTTGGGACTAGATTTCGTGTTAATTTTTTTTCCTTCATTTGTTTATTCTCCTCTAAAAATTTTGGTTACGGGACAGTTTGACTTAAACGGCAAGGCGGGAGAACAAACCGGAATGTTTTGCTTTTTTTTAACGACAAACGACGATCTTGAAAACTCGTGGGAGAAATCGCGTTTTTATGCAGTTCTTTTGATTCAACCGAACTATACGCCTGAATTATTATTTTTTCAAGTGTTGCGGGCAGAGGCACGACTGTTAAGGCGTGTGTTGATTGCTTTATCCGCAGATGGCACACTCGTTCACACTCGTGTTTCTGCCTTTACTTCTCGGCTCTGAGTTTCATTCAATCGCCGTCCAATCAACTTCGCCGAGTTCTTCCGTTACGCTGATGATGCGCGTCGGATTGGTGAAGGTGTAGCGTTTTGCGTTGACGGTGAGCGTTACGTTTTGACCGACTTCGATTTGTTCAAATTTGTAGTAGCCGAAAGCGTTTGTTCGCACAGTGCGGATTGTGCCGTTGGCTTCGGTCAACGAAACGGCGACATTGCGGATGCCGTTGCCGTTTGCCGTGGTGATGCGTCCGCCGATGGGGACTTCCGCCGCGAGAATCGGCATTGTATTGACGCTGACGGCATCAACTTCCATTTGTCCCGGTCCTTGAAGCGAAACGGTAACGGTGGCGCGGAATCTGATTCTGATGGTTTGTCCGGCATACGCAGTCAGATTTACTGAATGATTGACATAACCCGTGTTGATGTTCGTATTTGTCGCGGCGTTAACGATAAAAAGCGTTTGCAGGAGGACGTTGGAAGTATTCAGAATCTCGACCGCATAAGTTGCCGTGCCGCAACCCGTTGAGCAAAATTGCGTGTGGTTCATCTGAAAGCGGTCAATCCACGTCATCGTCGCAGAATTTCCCGCCGGAATCGTGATGTCCTGATAGAGCAAATAGGGTGAGTTGGCGTTTCCGGTTACACCGTTCCAAGCACTGCGCGTTCCTTGCTGAACAATCGTGGCAGTCGGAACAGGGACAAAAATCCCCTCATCGCCACCCGCGCCGCTCGGACTGACCGCCCAGTTTTTCCAGCCGCTGGAATTGTTCACGAATGTCCAACCCGCGAAAGTCCCCGTTTCAAAGCCGCCGTTGGTGATTAGCTCAACGCCGGAAACATCTTTTGCCATGTGGAAGCCGAAGATTAAAGTCATTATTGTCAGAGCCAATAGTTTGTGTTTTTTCATATTATTTACCTCTTTGTTTTTTTTTGTTTGATAGTGAACTAAAAGTAATGTTCTTTAAATTGCCACTAGCTTCAGCTAGTGGATAACTTTGAAAAAGCGAGCGGCTTTAGCCGAATAGGAGAAAAAATCAATCATCCTTATCGCTTTAGCGCGGGTTTGGGCTAAAGCCAATCGGAATTTTTATTTTTTATTCCTTTTCGGCTAAAGCCTTGTTCTTTCTTTTGCTGTCCACTAGCTAAAGCTAGTGGCAATTTATGAAAGATTTTCATACAGCATTATTTTTAGTTCGTAAATTACTTCGTCTCGAAATCATTTGATTATCCCGACACGCTTTTCTATTTGTTGATTCAAACGCATTATGCGCCTAAATCTTTTTTTTTCAACAGTTCCGAGAGATGAGGGGAAAAATCATTCCTCATCTCTCATCCTTCATTCCTCAAACATCACGCTTTTGTCGTAATGACCACTTCGTCCGACCACACGCCGACGACTTCATCGTCGAGCAGGTAAATCATTCGATAGCGGCGGACTTCGGGCGTTCCGGCTTGCAAATTCGGGCGCATATCGGGGAACGGCGTTTTGAAATCTTTGTCCAAAAAGTTGAACGTCGTTTCCGCACCGCGCATACTTTCGATCAGCACGCCGTCGAAATCGCCTTTCGTCCAATCGAGGATGACGCTTCCGACTTTCGGCAGAGCTTTGAACGGCGGTTTGGCATCTGCCAAATTCGTTTCGTCCGAACCGTCGCCGACGATTTGCAGTTGTTCGCCCATTGCGTCCGTATAACCCGGCGCGGCTTTCATTCGGGCAATCGCGGCGCGAATGCGCGGAATCAAACCCGCACCTTTAATTTCCGACGGCGCGGCAGGCGCAGTCGTCAACGGCACGGTCAAGGCAATCGCGCCGTCCGCGACACCCGCAAACATCTGTTTCTTAAACGCCGTCCACGCCTTTGACTCAGCCTGCGCCGATTGCGAAGACGAGATGATATAAATCATCATCGTTACATCGTTGAGAAAATCGAGTTCCTCATTGTTGTTAAAACCCAAAACATCTGCCAAAGGCGGAAATTTCAAAAGCATATTTTCGCCCCACGATTTAAGACTATCTACGGTTCTCGGTAATACATCTTTACCCATAATCTATTTATCTCCTTACACTTAGCTATTTATTTTTACCTGCGAACAGGGTTTTTTGGGTTCCCGCGTAAGTTTTGGGACTTCCCAAAACTTGCGCGGGAGTTCCCAAACTTTCATTGGGACTTCCCAAAACTTGTGTGGGACTTCCCAAAACTTCTGCGGGACTTCCCAAAACTTCTGCGGGACTTCCCAAAACCTTGTTGGGAGTTCCCAAAACTTGCGGGGGAGTTCCCAACGCTTCGTCGGGAGTTCCCAAAACCTGTGCGGGAAGTCCCAAAACTTGTGCGGGAAGTCCCGACGAGGTTTTGGGAACTCCCGAAACTTGTGCGGGAAGTCCCAATGAAGTATCGGGAGTTCCCAAATATCTTTCGGGGTTTTCTTCACCTTCAAAAAGCGATTTTTAAGGCGAAAATTTTTAAGAAATTCCCCTTAAAAAAAAGTTTCTGATTACTAACGCACCGTTTGGCGAAAAAAAGTAACATTTTTTTTTCAAAATGAGTGAATTTTTTTTTTCGGGGCAAATCGGCTATGCTTAAATTTGCGGGTTTAGGCGTTTAGGTGGTTAGGTGTTTAAGGGTTTTGGTTTTGAAGTAATCAAACCCAACCACCTAACCACCTAAACGCCTAACCACCTAAAATATATGATTGAAACAGGTGAAAATTTCTCTGAAACACTCGAAGCCGTAACCGATGAGATTCAAATGCAGATTCCTTCGGAACTGCCCGTTCTGCCTCTGCGCGATATTGTGATTTATCCGTTTATGATTGTGCCTTTGTTCGTTTCACGCGATAAATCAATCAAAGCCGTTGACCAAGCCTTGAGCGAAAATCGAATGATTATGCTCGTCTCGCAGAAGGATTTGGACAAGGAAGAACCCGAACAGCAAGACCTTTACACCGTCGGCACGGTTGCCGTGATTATGCGAATGCTCAAACTTCCCGACGGTAGAATCCGTATTTTGATTCAAGGACTTTCACGCGCCCGCGTTGACGGCATTGATTCGTCGGGCGAATACGTCAAAGCGCAACTGACACCGATAAACGAACCGATTGCACCCGAAAATTCGCTCGAAATCGAAGCCTTGATTCGCAATGTCCGCGCTCTGATGGAACGCGCCGCAAGTTTGGGCAAAAATATTTCGCCCGAAGTTCTGGCGATTATTGCGAATTTGGACGATGCCGGAAGATTGGCGGATTTGTCTGCGTCGAATCTCGAATTGAAAGTCGAAGACGCGCAAAGCGTTTTGGACGTTTCCGACCCGATTTTGCGTCTGCGCCGCGTCAACGAACTTTTGAGCAAGGAAATCGAAGTCTTAACCGTTCAGCAGGAAATCAACACCCAAGCCCGCGGCGAAATTGACCGCTCACAGCGCGAATATTTTTTGCGCCAACAGCTAA
The DNA here is from genome assembly GCA_964548225.1 of uncultured Blastocatellaceae bacterium. Lineage (GTDB taxonomy): Bacteria > Acidobacteriota > Blastocatellia > Pyrinomonadales > Pyrinomonadaceae > CALMEH01. Next base: position 15,323 of record CAZJQP010000037.1, read on the forward strand.
AAGCAATCCAATCGGAACTCGGCGAAGGCAACGAACTCTTTGAGGAAATCGAACAATATCGCCTAAAAATCGTCGAAGCCAAAATGCCCGAAAACGCGATGGAAGAAGCTCTGCGGCAGTTGAAGAAGTTGGAGCGAATGCACCCCGACACCGCCGAAACCGCTACTCTGCGGAATTGGTTGGACATTATGACCGAACTGCCTTGGTCAAATGCGTCGAAGGATAATCTGAACTTGAAGAAAGCCGAAAAGATTCTCAACGAAGACCATTACGGACTTGAAAGAGTGAAGGAAAGAATCATCGAAGCGTTGGCGGTGCGAAAATTGAAGGAGAAACCGAAAGGCTCGATTCTATGCCTTGTCGGACCTCCGGGCGTGGGCAAAACTTCGCTCGGTCGCTCCGTGGCGCGGGCTTTGAATCGTAAGTTTATGCGTTTGAGTTTGGGCGGTTTGCACGATGAAGCGGAGATTCGCGGACATCGTCGAACTTACGTCGGCGCAATGCCCGGCAGAATTTTGCAAGCCATTCAGCAAGCCGGAACAAATAATCCTTTAATTATGCTCGACGAAATTGATAAAGTCGGCGCAGATTTTCGCGGCGATCCGTCGTCGGCACTTTTGGAGGTTTTAGACCCCGAACAAAATTTCGCGTTTCGTGATAATTACTTGGGTGTTACGTTTGATTTGTCGAACGTGATGTTTATGACGACGGCGAATGTTTTGGACACGATTCAACCCGCTCTGCGCGATAGAATGGAGATTATTTCGCTTTCGGGTTACACCGAAGAAGAGAAGTTGGAGATTGCTAAACGCCATCTCGTCCCGAAACAGGTCGAAGAAAACGGACTCGCCAAAGAAGACGTGAAATTCGAGCGCAAGGCTCTGACGAAAATCGTCAGCGAATACACGCAAGAAGCAGGTTTGCGCCATCTCGAAAGGGAAATCGGCAAAGTCTGCCGCAAAGTTGCGCGTAAAAAAGCCGAACTGGAAGAAAATTTTGAAGCCGTGCGCGTAGTTGCCGATAACGTCAAAGACTTTTTGCGTGCGCCGAAGATTTTCCCCGAAGAAGCCTTAAAGAAAGACCAAATCGGCACGGTTACGGGTTTGGCGTGGACAGCCGTCGGCGGCGATATTCTATTCATCGAAGCCTTGAAAACTAAGGGCAAAGGCAAACTTCAACTCACCGGACAACTCGGCGAAGTGATGCAGGAATCTGCCCAAGCCGCGTTTTCTTACGCCAAGGCTCGCGCTTCGGAGTTGGGCATTGCCGACGAAGAATTTGAAAATCACGACATACATATACATATTCCCGAAGGCGCAATCCCGAAAGACGGACCAAGCGCGGGAATCACCATGGCAACCGCGCTGGTTTCGGTTCTTTCACAACGTCCCGTCCGCAAAGAAGTGGCGATGACCGGCGAGATTACGTTAAGGGGCAACGTCCTCCCAATCGGCGGAGTCAAAGAAAAGATTTTGGCGGCACGAAGGGCGCATATTAAAAAGATAATTATGCCTGCACCAAATAAACGTGATTTAGAAGATTTACCGTTGGAAGTTCTGGACGATTTAACCTTTATATTCGTTGAGAACGTCCGCGAAGTCTTCGCCGAGGCGTTGCGTGATAAGGCTAAAGTCGTGAAGAAATAGAGATAAGAAATGCTGATGGACTTCGTTATTTTAACAAGCAATGTGAATAAAACCTAGATTTCATCGGCATTCCAATAATTGACACCCTAGTTTTTGATATGTTAGTTTTTAAAAAGTTACTTTGTTTATTCAAACAAAATCGAAATAATAAAGAAACTTTTTTATGATAAGGGCGTTAGATTTTATTTGACGCTCGTAGGATTTATTTAGGTCGTTTCAGCGATTCGCCCTAACCCTAGGTTGTGATTTACAGTTTTGTAACTCACAAAATTTATTAGAAGGAGTATAGACGAACTTGATGAAAACTTACCTTTTGAAGGTTTTTAGTTTTACCGCAATTTTTACATTTTTATTCAGCACTTTTGCTTTCGGTCAGACCGAACAAAATAGCCAAGCCGAAGCGCAAATTAACGATTTGACCAACAAATCGGGCGCGTATTTCAGATCGGGAATAAACGCTCTGCAAGACGGAATGCGTCAGCAAGCAGGCGATAATTTCGACAAATCACTCGAAGTTTTTTTGTATTCGACAATCAATGTCCAACGCAATCAAAAACTCAGCGATTGTTACAATCAATTAGTCGAAACAATCTATCGCATCGAATTTCCGACAAACCAACAACCGCCGAATATTCGTTCGCTTTCCGCAACGTGCGGTTGGAATATTTCAAACGAAACCGCGGATAACGTCGCCAAATTGGTTTTGACCGTGCCGACAAATGAAACAAACACGAATAGCGGTTTGATTACGGCGGCGGTTACAAATAATTCAACACAAGGTTTTCAAACACAAGAATTTACTGCACAGCAAAATGATGAATTAGCCCAACTTCCGCCCGAATTGAATGCGGAAGAGCAGAAAATAGACAATAATCCCGTTGCCCAACAGCAATTTCAGCAAATTCAGGTTGCCGTATCCAATCGTTCACTCGGATTTACTTTTCAAGTGCATCCGATGATTCAGCAATACATCAATCATTTTCAAGGTCGCGGACGCGGCACAATGGAAACCGGTCTGTATCGTTCGGGAATGTTTATGCGGATGGCACGGCGCATTTTCCGCGAAGAAGGCGTGCCGGAAAACATCGCTTGGCTCGGACAAGTTGAAAGTATGTGGAAACCGACGGCGCAATCTTGGGCGGCGGCTTCCGGCTTGTGGCAGTTTATTCCCGGCACGGGCGCAACTTATGGTCTGCGTCGCACGGCTTATTTGGACGAACGCAACAGTTTTGAAAAAGCAACACACGCTTCGGCACGTTATTTGAGATTTCTGGCAAACCGCTACAATGGTAACTGGGAACTCGGAATGGCGGCTTACAACTGCGGCGAAGGCAATGTTGACCGCGCTATTGCACGCGCCGGAGTCGCCAATTATTGGGCGGCTTATAATTATCTGCCAAAAGAAACACGAAATTATGTGCCGATGATTTTGGCGACGATTTTGATTGCCAACAATCCGAACGCTTACGGATTCGGCAATGTCCGTCCCGCGCCGCAATTGCAATATGACCAAATTCGCGTTCCGCCTTTAACGAGCTTGAGTTTGATTGCACAGGCTTCGGACACGACGGTTGAATACATTCGTTTCTTGAATCCCGAATTTCGCACGTTGACGACTCCGCCCGAACCGTATATTGTTCGTGTGCCGGCAGGAAAAGCTAACGAAGTTGTCGCTTTGTTTAGAAAAATGCCGAAAACAAATACGAATAACACGGCTTTGGCAAACACTTCAAAAGGTGAAACTTGGGAGAATATTTCGGCGAGAACAGGCGTAAGTGTTCAAGATTTACGCGCCGCTAACGGCAACGCCGCAGTGCCGGGAAGCAAAGTGATTATTCCGCAAGGCAAGGGCAACGGCGTTACAAATACAAACTATTCGCGCTCGACAAATCAGCCGACAACAATGACGGCAAACAGCAACATTCGTGTTGTCAAAGCTCAAAGCGGCGATACAGTTGCCACACTTGCCGCCCGCGAAAAAGTTTCGGCGGAGGAAGTTGCAAAATTCAACGGTTTGCTTCCGACAACAAAATTAGTTGCGGGACGCGAAATTAAAATTCCCGTAACAAGATAATTTCACTTTCAAACGAAACAAAACGAAACGAATCAAGCGATTTTCAAATTGAAAATCGCTTGATTCGTTTTTGATTTGACAACCGTTCGGTTTTAGTTTATAAAATAAAACACGAACGTCCGTTCACTTTTAATTGTATGCCCAAACTTAGCCAAGCCGTGATTGACGAAAGAAGGTCAGGCATCGAAACTGCCGCTAAGGATTTGTTTATCAAGCAAGGTTTTCACGCAACTTCGATGCGCGATATTTCCAAACACGCCGAAGTTTCGCTGGGCAATCTTTACAATTATTACGAGACGAAAGAAGCGATATTTGAATCAATTATTAACCGATATTTAGTCGAAGTTGACCAAAAGCTGAAAGATATTTTCGATGAAATTGAAGAACCGCTTGAACCGACTTCGATGCGGCATCTTGGGCAAATGGTCGGGAATTTGGTTGACTCGCATTCGGATTTTTGGCTTTTGATGTATATTGACGTTCTCGAATTTCAAAACCGCCACTTTCGCAAGATGTTTGAAGGTTTGACCGTGCGTTTTCGCAGTATTTTTGCGGACAAATTCGCACAAGCACAGGAAAACGGCGACCTTCGCGCCGGAGTTGATCCGGCATTGGCTTTCACGGCGGCGTATATGCAGTTTTTCAATTATTTCTTAGTCGAAAAACTTTTCGGCGGCAATGAACACTTGGGTTTAAGCGACGAGCAAGCCTTAAACTCTTTGACAAAAATTTTCAGCTACGGCGTTTTGAGCGATAAAAAACTCGCTGAATTTAAGAAACAAGCCGGAGCAAACAGCTAAATCGTTTAGGCAGAAGCCCGCACGTTAGTAAGGGCAAAGTTTTCAGCTAAACGGTTTAATTACAAAGAATTTACAAAAACGGACGTTCGTTTTTATTTTGAAGGGGCAATTATAAATTAAAAATCAAGGAGATAAAAAATGTTTCGGAAAATCAATTTAATATTGCTGTCGGTGATTTTAATGTTCGGCGCAAATTTACTTTACGCACAAAACACAACGGGCAGAATCAGCGGCACGATTAGTGACCAAAATGGCGCAGTTATACAAAACGCAAGCGTCAAAGCAACAAATTTAGATACGAATTCGACACGCGAAACCGTTTCGGGCGAAGACGGAAGTTTTGCTTTTCAACTTTTGCCGCCGGGACGTTATCGGGTTGAGGCAACGGCTAACGGATTTGAAGTTCTGAAAGTTGAAACAACCGTCAATATTACGCAAACTACAACGCTTGACATCACTCTGAAAGTCGCGGGTTCGGGAAGCAGTCAAGTTTTTGTTACGGCTGACGCACCGGTTTTGCAGTCCGAGACTTCACAAAACGGACGCACGATTGAAGGCGAAACTATTCGCCAACTGCCCTTGCCGACGCGCAATTTCCAACAGCTTTTGACGTTGCAATCGGGCGCACAAGCCGGAGTTTCAAACAACACGGATTTGGGGCGCGGCGATGTCGTGATTTCGGTCAACGGACAGCGCACGACATCGAACAGCGTTCGCATCAACGGCATTGATGCCAACTCGATTGGAACAAATTCAACGCCGAATATCGCCGTGCCTTCGACCGATTCTTTGCAGGAATTTGTTGTGCAAACTTCGCTTTACGATGCTTCAAACGGACGAAATTCGGGCGGCAACGTCGAAGCGATTACACGCGGCGGCTCAAACGAATTTCGCGGCAATGTCTATTATTTTTTCCGAAACAAAAACTTGAACGCCAACGAACCTTTCATCAAGGCTCGCGGACTTGAACGCCCGATTTTGACGCGCCAACAATTCGGCGCAACCTTCGGCGGCAGAATCGTCAAAGACCGCGCATTTTTCTTCGTTTCGTATCAAGGCACACGCGAACGAAACGCGCTTTCGCTTTCAAACAGTTTGACGTTTCCTTCGATTCCACGCGGATTGACCGACACGAATCGGACATCGGCGGGATTGATTGCGGCATTCGGCGTAACTTCGGTAAATCCTGTGGCTTTGGCGATTTTGAATGCGCGTCTGCCGGACGGAAGTTTTGCGATTCCTTCATCGAATCCGAATGGTGCGGCAACAGGTTGTCCGCTTGCGCTTTTGGGGAACAACCCGAATCGTTGCCCGATTTCCACACCGCAGACAGGACTTTCGCGTTTTCGTGAAAATCAATTTAACGGCAATCTCGATTTCAATATTTCGGACAATCATTCGCTTTCGAGCAAATTGTTTTTCGCTGATAATCCGACAACGCAAGCAAATTACAACTTCGCCGGACTCGGCAACGGCAACAGCCAACTCGTCGGATTCGGTGGCGATTTGGCAATCAAACAGACGCTTTACACCTTGACCGACACATATATTTTCAACGCAAACATCAGCAATCAAGCGCGTTTCGGCTTCAGTCGTTTGTTGGTTACGAGCGTTCCGCAAGAACCTTTTACAGCAAGCTCATTTGGGATTTCCGGCACGCTTTCAAACCTTTATCCCGGCGCACCGACTTTGACAGTTGCCGGACTTGATTCAAATTTTGTTTTCGGCTCTTCGACTCTCGCCGACCAATCTTCGCGCATCAACGGCTTTTCGATTGGCGACACGCTTTCGATTGTAACGGGCAAACATCGCTTGAGAATCGGCGGCGAAGTTCGTGCTTCGACGGTGAAATTTTACTTTAATGCTTTTTCGCGTGGACAGATTATTTTCTCCAGCTTCAACAATTTCCTGAGCGGCGTGGGAACTTCGATTATCGGTTCTGGAGTTTTTGACCGTTCGTTTCGCGTTAAAGATTACAGCGGATTTATTCAAGACGATTTCAAATTCAGCGACCGCCTGACGATAAACCTGGGCTTGCGCTATGATTTTTACGGCTTGCCCGTTGAAAAGCAAGGCAGATTGGTAAATTTCATTCCGAATCAACTTCGAGTCGGCACGACTGCCGCGCCTGCGCTTGCGCCGAACGGTTTTGTGCAAGCCGAAGGCGGATTAATTCCGGGCGTTCCGACGGTTGAGAAAACGCTTGTTCCGACGGATAAAAACAATTTTGCGCCGCGTGTCGGTCTAGCTTTTCGGATTGACGACAAAGGAAAAATGGTTTTCCGTGCGGGTTACGGAATTTATTACGACCGCATTTCGACGCGCTATGCGAACACACAGCTTTTCAATTATCCGTATCTCGCGCTTGGCGTAGGCTTGCCGGGCAGTCCGTTTGTTCCGGCGCAAACTTTCGCCAATCCGTTTGTCGCAATTCCTCTGCCTTCGGCTTTCCCGACGTTTGCGAATATTCCGTCGCCGCTTTCGCCGATTGCGCCGTTTGTTGGTGTGCCGATTAGCGGCGTTTATGTTGACCCCGATTTGTCAACGCCGTATATTCAGCAATACAATTTCAGCGTTCAATGGGAAATTGCGAAAAACACGGTTCTTGATGTCGGATTTGTCGGCAACAAAGGCACACATCTTTTGCAGGTTGTCGGACTTAATCAGCCGATTTACAATCGTGGAACAAATACATTCACGCAAAATCTCGCTTCTGCCGCAATTATTTCGGCAAACAAAAACCTAACAGGCGGACTTCATCAAGTTCAGACGACTTCAAATTCGCGTTACAGTTCGTTCCAAGCGACGCTTGCCAAACGCTTTGCACAAGGTTTGCAGATAAACGCGGCTTACACTTACGGACTTTCATACGATTATTATTCGGGCGCGTCAATCAATGAATTAACCGTCGTTCCGGGCGATCAAGTCAACTGGAAATTAAATTACGGACGTTCTGATTTCAACCGCGAACATAGATTTGTCTTGAGCGGCGTTTATGATTTGCCGAAATTTAATGTCGAATCAAAATTTGCCAAAGGACTTCTGAACGATTGGCAGATTGCCGGAATTGCGGTTTTCCAAAGCGGTTTGCCGTTTTCGATTATTGACAATCCGGGCAACACGGTCATCAGCCGCGCAAACTTTAATCCGGCATTTAATGGGCAAATCGAATGCAATGGCTCGGTTTCAAATTGCTTGGCGGCATATTTTGCAACCGGCGCATTTGTCCAGTCGCGTCCGATTCTTGCGGGAAACACGAGCATCGGCGCGGTCAATAATCCAAACTTTGACGCGAATAATCCGTTCGGCAACACGCCGCGCAATTTCTTAACCGGACCGGGACAGAAAAATGTAGATTTATCGGTTATCAAATTGATTCCGATAAACGAACGCTTGCGCGGCGAATTTCGCGCCGAATTCTTTAATCTGTTTAATTGGGTGAATTACGCCAATCCCGTAAGTAATATTGCGCTCGGCAATTTCGGACAAATCACCAGCGCATCAACCGGACCGCGTGTGATTCAATTCGGATTTAAATTGAATTTCTAAAGTTCAGAGTTCCAACTTTAGTTGGCGCAACTGTAAGCGAAGCGACACAGTTGCTTTACGCTGATTAGCTTGAATGCTAATCAGCGACAGGCAAACGCCTTGCTCCGCTCGCGTTTGCGCCAACTAAAGTTGGGACTCTGAACATAAAACAATGAAACTTTTCTACGAAACTCACGGCACAGGCGCACCTTTAATTTTAATTCCGGGTTTTGCTTCGGGCGCGTGGACTTGGGCTTGGCAAGCGGAATTAGCCAATGATTTTCGCGTTATCACATTCGACCCGCGAGGCATCGGGAAATCGCCGAACGATGTGCAAAATCCTTCGATGGCAACATTTATCGCGGATGTTCTGGCGGTTTTAGATGATTTGAAGATTGAAAAGGCGAATGTTTTGGGCGCGAGCTTCGGCGGTTTTGTGGCGATGGAATTTGCTAAGAAATTTCCCGAAAGACTGGACAAATTAGTTCTCGCTTGCACATCGGCAGGCGGTGCAAATCACGTTCGCCCCGACATCGAAATTTTACGTTCGTTCACGCCGGACGCGAATTTATCCATTGGCGAAAGCATCAGAAAGTTTATTCGTCCGGCTTTTAATAATGATTTTAATGCCGAAATTATCGAAAAAGTTTGCCGAATGCGCGAAGAAAACGAAGTTTCGGAAACCGTCTATTCAGCCCAATTACAAGTTGCGTTTTCGTTTGATTTTGAGTCTGAACTAAACAAAATCGAAGCTGAAACTTTAGTCATCACAGGCAACCAAGACCGCGTTGTGCCGATGCCGAATTCGCTAAATTTAGCCGAAAAACTGCCAAACGCAACGCTAAAAGTCATCGAAGGCGGCAGTCATCTGTTTTTTGTTGAAAACGCCGACGAGTTTAATCAAGCGATAAAAGAATTTCTTTTGAAAAACTCAGGGCAGTAAAGCCCTTATAAGTTGATAATTTGATGTCGCTGAAAGCGACCAATAATATAGCGTAGGGTGTAGCGAATGGTAATGAGCGCAACCCTACGACAGTTGATAATAAAAGCTCGCTCGCTGAAAGTGAGCAACAAAAAAACAGCGAGTGTGGCTCACTTTCAGCGAGCAGATGGCAAATGCAATCAAACGTAGGGTTTCACCCTACGCTATATTATTGGTCGCCTTCAGCGACAAGAAACTTATTGAAGAAAGTCATTTAGCATCTTAAAGATGCTTTGTGCATATTGCCTTTTGCTTTGCATAAACTGTCGTTCGCTTCGTGCAGGTCAGCCTTTGCGATGAACAAGTTGACATTTGCGATGAGCATATTGGCGTTTGCGACGAGCAGGTTAAGACTTACTTCGAGCAGGTTAAGACTTACTTCGAGCAGGTTGGCACTTGCATCAAACAGGTTGGCACTTGCTTCAAGCAGGTTGACACTTGCATCGAGCAGGTTAAGACTTGCATCGAGCAGGTTAAGACTTGCTTCAAGCAGGTTAGCATTTGCGATGGGCAGGTTAAGACTTGCTTCGAGCAGGTTGAGGCTTGCTTTGAGAAATATTTTATGAGAAACGCGAAAATTATCGGTAGCGGAGTCGCTATTCCCGAAAAGATTGTAACAAACGCCGATTTGAGCGCGATGCTTGGCGAAGATATTACCGAATTTGTCGTCAATAACTTGGGAATTTACGAACGGCACGTCCTCGCCGAAGATGAAAGCGCGGCGGATATTGCTTCCAAAGCGGCGAAAAACGCTTTGATTGACGCGGGAATCTCTGCCGAAGACTTGGATTTAATCCTCGTCGCCACCGACACGCCCGAATATCTTTCGCCCGGAACTTCCGTCGTTGTCCAACACCGAATCGGCGCGAAAAATGCGGGAACATTTGACACAAATTGCGCTTGCGCCGGATTTGTAACGGCTTTCGACACCGCTTGCAAATACATTATCGCCGACAAGAATTATAAAAACATTCTTGTCATCGGAGTTTATGCGATGACGAAGTTTCTCGATTGGACGGAAAAGAAAACCGCCACGATTTTTGCCGACGGCGCGGGCGCGATTGTTCTTCAATCTGATGAATCGGGGATGAGCGGTCAATTAACTTCAAAGCTCGAAGCGATGGGCGAATATAACGATTATCTCGGAATCTTTGCCGGCGGCGCAAAAACGCCAATCACGGCAGAAGTTCTCGAAAACGGCTATTACAACAAAGTTCGTTTTGCCAAAAGAACGCCGCCCGAAATCAATTTCGTCGGTTGGCAACGCATTGTCAAAGAACTTTTGCAGAGAATTGATTTAACGCTCAATGATGTGAATCTGTTTTTGTGGACACAGGTTAATCTTTCGACGATAAAACAAGTGATGTCGGCATTAAATCAGCCTTTCGAGAAAACACATACGATTATGCAGAAATGGGGCTACACCGGCTCGGCGTGTATCCCGATGGTTTTGCACGATGCAATCGAACACGGCAAATTAAAACGCGGCGACATCGTAGTTTTCTGCGCTTCCGGCGGCGGAATCAATATGGCGGCGATGGTTTTTCGTTATTGATGATTGATTTGAAAAGAGTTTTTGAGCATCATTTGTTTGATGCAAAATGTTGAAAGAAAACTTCTCATATTAGATATTGATGAAACTTTGGTTTATGCGACTGAAGAGAGATTGGAACGTGGAGCCGATTTCATTGTCGGGCAATATTTTGTTTATCGAAGACCTTTTCTTGAGGAGTTTTTGGCTTTCTGCTTTGAAAATTTCGAAGTTGCCGTTTGGACTTCTTCGACAAGGAATTATGCAACGGAAATACTTGAAAATATTTTTGATTCCGCATATCAAACCTCGTTTTTCTGGGCGCGGGAACGATGCACGATTAGCTTTGATATGGAAGAACGCGAGAATTTTCTCGAAAAGAAGATGTCGAAAGTTCGCAAACGCGGCTACGATTTGAAATCCGTCATTGTCGTTGACGATTCACCCGAAAAATGGCGGTCGAGTTACGGAAATTTGGTTCGCGTCAAACCATTTTTCGGCGAAACTGATGATGATGAATTGAAACATTTGACGGTTTATCTCGAAAGATTGAACAAAATAGAAAACATTCGCAAGTTTGAGAAAAGAAACTGGCGCAACAGACTTTAATGAAGTATCAAAATATCTACAAATTGTTCCGCGAGCAGACGACGAAATACCGAGAAAAGCCTGTGTTTTGGACGCGGAAAAATGATATTTGGAGTTCATATACTTGGAATGATTTTGAAGAGCAAGTTCACGCATTTGCTTGCGCTTTGTTGGCAAAAGGTTTGACACGCGGCGCGAGTGTGGCGATTCTCGCGGGAAATGTTCCCGAATGGACGATTGTTGATGTCGCTACGATTGCGGCGGGCGGTGTTGGTGTCGGGATTTATCCGACGAGTTCGGCGGAACAATGCGAATATATCATCAGACACTCGGACGCGGAGTTTGTTTTTGTTGATTCTTTGGCGCAGTTGGAGAAAGTTGCAGAGAGTTGCAGGGAGTTGCGACGAGTTAAAGAGATAATTTGTTTGGAAAGGCAGAAACACGACCGTGAGGGAGTGTGTGAGAATGTCGAAATTGACACACTTACTAACGTGCATGTTTCCGCCTTTGAAAATGCTGAAATTGACACACTTACTAACGTGCGTGTTTCTGCCTTTGAAGATTTTCTCGCGTTTGGCAGAGAAAACGAAGCGGAATTTATGCCGTGTGTTGAAGAAATCGGCTTTAATGCAAAGCCCGAAGACATTGCGATAATGGTTTATACTTCCGGCACGACCGGATTGCCGAAAGGCGCGATGTTATCGCATCAGTATATCCTGAATTCGATTGAATCATTAAAACAATCCGTGCCGATTTTTCACGAAGACGTTTGTTTTTCATACTTGCCGGGTTGCCACGTCGCGGAACGCATTTCGGGAATTTATAATCGCCTTTATAACGGAACTGCCGCGCATTTTGTTGATGATTTATCAAGGCTTTACGAGTATATGTTCGAGGTTCGCCCGACGGTTTTCGCGTCGTTGCCGCGCTTTTTTGAGAAGATTTATGCGAAAGTCATCGCTGAAAACGGCTTTGAAAATGTTTCCGAACAAGTTTTGAAAGATGCTTTCGGTGGAAAGATGCGTCTTTTGACGAGCGGCGGCGCACCTTTGCCGAATGAGATTGCTGATTTCTTTGCAAAACGCAATCTTCCGATTCTTCAGGCTTACGGTTTGACCGAAAACATCTGCGTCGCGTTTAATACGACGGAAAATTTGAAGTTCGGCACGGTCGGAAAGCCGATGCCGATGTGTGATGTGAAAATTGCAAATGACGGCGAGATTCTTGTTAAAAGTCCGATGATGTTTTCGGGTTATTACAAAGACGCGGAGAAAACCGCTGAAATGTTTGATGCTGACGGCTGGCTGAAAACGGGCGATTTGGGAACGCTTGACGAAGACGGTTTTCTACGCATTACGGGACGCAAAAAGGAAATCATCGTTCTCTCGAACGGAAAGAATGTTGCGCCCGCATTGGTCGAAAATCTTGTGAAGGAAAATCATCTCGTTTCGCAATGTTTCCTTTACGGCGACGGCAAAAGTTATTGCGTTGCGCTGATTACACTCAATCAAACGGAAGCCGAAATGTTTGCGAAAGTTAATAATATTACGTTTGAAACCTTTGCCGATTTGACCAAAAATCAAGTGGTTTATGATTTAATTAAAGCAACTGTCGAAAGCGCGAATGCACGAGTTTCATCATCGGAACAGATTAAAAGTTTTGTGATTTTGGAGCGTGATTTCTCGCTTGAAGAAGATGAAATTACGCCGACTTTGAAGCTGAAACGAAATGTCGTCAGCGAAAAGTTTGCCGATGTCTTGCAAAATCTTTATGCGGCGCGTGGAAATTGAGTTTTCACGTTCAATAATTTATTTGACAGAGGTAATAAAAAGTTGGCGACAAGTCCGCAACTTTGTGCGACAAGTCCCAAAAAGTTACGGACTTATCGCCAAAAGTTACAGGCTTGTCGCCAAAAGTTACGGACTTGTCGCCAACTTTGTGCGACAAGCCCGAAAAAAAAATGCGACAAGCCCAGAAGTTTTAGCGACAAGTCGCCAAAATTTGGCGACAAGCCCAGAAACTTTAGCGACAAGTCGCCAAAATTTGGCGACAAGTCCAAAAAAGTTTGCGACAAGTCGCCAAAGTTTAGCGACAAGTCGCCAAACTTTGGCGACAAGCCCGAAAAAGTTTGCGACAAGCCCGAAATTTAATAACAGCACGCGCAAAGCCTTTTTTATTGTTAAAATTGAACTTTTTACTTGCGTAAAATAATATTACGCTTGAGAAAATCGTATAAAAAATATGTATATTAAGAAAATCTTTATTGTTTCGTTAGTTTTGTTGGCATTTTCGTCTTTCGGGTTCGGGCAAAATGCTCCGGCTGAAAAAAATGTAGCGGTGTTCGGTGCGAAAATTCGTTATTTGGAAGCCGGAGACGCGGCAAAACCGAAGGTTATTTTGCTTCACGGACTCGGCGCACAGGCGGAATCGTGGCAGTTTAACATTGCGGCTTTGGCGGCGAATTATCACGTTATTGCGCCGGATCAAGTTGGTTTCGGCAAGTCTGACAAACCGTTTCTCAAGTATCGAATCGGCACTTACACGGACTTTCTCGACAAGTTTATGGCGGAACTGAAGATTGAAAAAGCCACGCTTGTCGGTAATTCGATGGGCGGCTGGATTGCCGGCTTTATGGCGATTAAATATCCGGCGCGAGTCGAGAAGATTGTGTTGGCAGATGCGGCGGGAATTATTCCTGCAACCTTTAGCGACGCGGAAATCTATCAATTAAACAATTCGACACGCGACGAAATTCGCGCCAATATGAAGCGCATCTTTGCGACACCTGCATTTCAAAACAACGAGGCTCTGGTTGACCAATTTATGACGATGCGTGTTGTCGCAAATGACGGTTACACGATAAATTCAATCATCGAATCAATCAAACGCAAGGAAGATTTTCTCAATGACCGTCTTGGCGAAATTAAAAAGCCGACGCTTATCATTTGGGGCAAGCAAGACGGCTTACTTCCTGTTTCGGACGCATACATTTTTAACAAAGGAATCACCAATTCGGAACTCGTCGTTTTCGATAACTGCGGTCACGTTCCGCAAACTGAAAAGGCTTTGGATTTTAACAAGAAGGTTTTGGAGTTTTTAGCGAAATGAATTAGGTGTTAGGTGTTAGGGATTAGGTGTTAGATTCAATCACATCTAATCCCTAACACCTAACACCTAAAACCTAAGAATATGCAATTAAATATCGGAGACACATTCTCTACCAGCAAACAAATTACGGACGCGGTTGTTCGCGCTTTTGCCGAGCTTTCGGGCGATTATAACCCGATTCATCTTGACGAAGATTTTGCCGCAAAGACGATGTTTGGCAAACGCATCGCGCACGGAATGATTTCGGGCGCGTTGATTTCAGCGGTTTTGGGCAATGAATTTCGTGAGAAAAAAATCGTCTATCTTTCGCAAACGATGAAGTTTATCGCGCCCGTTTTTATTGATGATACGATTACGGCGACCGCGACCGTTATTGATATTCGTGAAGACAAACCGATTATCACCATCGAAACCGTCTGCACCAATCAAGACGGAAACACAGTTGTTAAAGGCGAAGGGAAAATTATGCTTTTGAGCTAAGTCTATGGAAAACCAAACCGAAAAAAGTTCCGGCTATGCGATTTACGCGCTTGCGTTGTTGATGATTGTCTATGTCTTAAACTTTCTCGACCGCACGATAATTTTTATACTTTTTCCGCCGATAAAAGCCGAATTTAACTTTAGCGACACACAACTTATGCTGCTCGGCACAACGAGCTTCGTGATTCTTTACACGGTTTTAGGAATTCCTTTTGGACGCATTGCCGACAAAGGTTCGCGGGTAAAATTAATTGCGATTGGTCTTGCGGTTTGGAGTTTATTTTCGGGTTTGACCGGCTTTGCGTGGGATTTTTGGAGTATGTTTTTCTGCCGTCTGATGGTTGGTGTCGGCGAAGCAACGCTTGGTCCGGCGGCGATTTCGCTTCTCGCAGATTATTTTCCGCCGTCAAAACGCGCTACCGTAACGAGCATTTATTCGATGGGCATTGCTATCGGCGCGGGACTTGCGGCACTTTTGGGCGGTTACTTGAGTCAAATCGGTTGGCGCGAATCATTTTTTATTGTCGGATTTCCGGGCGTGGTTTTGGCAGTATTGGTTTATTTTTTACGCGAACCTGCACGACAAATGCAAATCGCGGCGGAAGGGAATTATTCGAGCGCGGATTGGCGAAAATTGCTTTCAAACAAAGCGTTTATCTTTGTTTGCATCGGCTACGCGCTCTACGGTTTGGCGACCAACAGCCTTTCGATTTGGGGCGCAACTTATCTGAATCGGATTTATAATTTTCCGCTCTCGCAAATCGGTTATTGGATTGGAATAATGACACTTGCGGCGGGAATTCCGGCAACGCTTTTCGGCGGTGTGATTGCCGATTGGTTTCGTCTGAAAACACGCGGCGGACGAATGATTTACGGCGCGATTCTTTCTACTCTGTCGCTCGTGCTTTGGTTTTTGGTTCTCTTTTCCGACAACTTTTATTTGATAATTCCGGCAGGTTTCGTGCTGATTTTCGCGGCTCTCGCGTGGCTCGGCGCAGCGGCGGCGGACGTTACCGAAATAGCGGGCGCAAACCTGCGCGGCTTGGCGGTAGCAATATTTTTCTTCGCCGTTAATATTACGGCTTATCTTATCGGCTCGAATTTAATCGGAAAATTAAACGATGTCGCCGGTGTTGCCATCAATCCGGCGACAAAACTTATCGAAAACGCCGAAATGATGCGTTACACGCTGCTTGTTTGTCCGATTTCGTGTTTGCTCGGGGCAATTTGTTTGCTTATCGGCAGTAAAACTTCGCCGACAAATAGTTAAACTTTCGCGTAAGTCAAACCTGTTTGATTTTGATATTTTCCGCCTCTGTCCGAATAAGAAACGGCGCAATCTTCGTCAGATTCAAAAAACAAAATTTGCCCGATGCCTTCGTTGACATAAACACGCAAAGGCAAGTTTGCCAAGTTTGCAATCTCAACGACCAGTCTTCCCGTCCAACCTGCTTCCAAAGGCGTGGCATTCACAAGCAGTCCGGCGCGTGCATATGTAGATTTTCCGATTGCCAAACCTGTTACGTTGCGGGGCATTTTGAAAGTTTCGACTGTTACTCCCAAACCGTAATGTTGCGGCGGCAGAAGATAATATTTCGAGCCGTCGTCCGATGTTCGCAGTTCGGGTTCGATTAGAGAATTTTCGTCAAAACGCTTCGGATCAATTTCCAAACCATAAACAGATGAGAAAATACGAAAACCGTCGTCCGCCAGACGCATATCGTAACCGTAACTCGAAACTCCGGCGGAAATTATGCGATTGCCGTCTCGTTCGCGCACGAGTTCGGACAAAAAAGGCGAAATCATTTGTTGCTCTTCCGCCATTCGGCGCAACCATTGGTCTGATTTAATTGTCATAAATAAAAAGAAAAGTGATAAATTAAATTATCATTTTCCGTTGCGAAAATTCAAAATCGGTTAGGTGGAAATTATAATTTTGAGATGAAAAAGATTGGCGAATTGGTGCAGGAATCAATTGATTTTATGAACAGCGGCAATTACGGACGCGCCGTGTTGCCGTGTGCGTTGGCGATTGATGAAACTGTAAAAAAAGTTTTAGGTAAAGAAGCGGTTTCCGAAGACGACTTTAAAAGGTTTTTGAAACAGAATTGGGAACTTATCGCATTTATGGGAATGTCGCGGGCATTGCCTCTGCCGTTGAATCTGCCGTTTGAATTAAAGCGCATCGTTCCACAATTTAACATTCATCACGGCGCGGAAGAAATAATTTTACTCGTTTTGCGTCAAACAATGAGATTTGGCAAAATGTCTGCCGAATTCGATTTCAATTCGGGCGGGACGTTTGAAATAAAGCAGGGAAAACTACTTCTGCCAAGCGGTTTGGTTAACGGCTTATTAGGAAGCGTGATTTTTAACGAAGTCAACAAAGACGAATCTATCGGCGAAAAATATTGGATGAGCATTTCGGATTTCAAAATGTTCATCTCCGAACTTTGGGGCAGGCAAGATTTAGCCGAGCGGATAAGAAAATTTTATCTTGAGTAAGTGAGCCAAAAAGCCGTAATAAAATAAAACTGATTTATTTGATATTTCGGACAAAATCAATTATCTGTCCGCGCAAATCGGTTATTTCAATCGTAATTATATCAGTTTTTTTAAATGCTTCATTGATTTGAGTCGGAGGATTGGCGACCGAATTATAAACGAGTATAAATTTGTAATTTGTAATTCGTGTGGCATTACAGATTTCCCGCACCTTTTCACGGTTTTTGATAATTTCGCTAATTTCGTTTCGCCACTCATCAACCAATCTTCCCGATTTACATTCGACAAACAAAAAATCATCGCCAACCCGCGCCAAAACATCAATTTCGCCGTGAGAAAGTTTAGCATTCGCCGTCGAATTATAGCTGACCAACGGATAAATTTCGTAATCAACGCCGAGCCTGTAAAATTGGTCTAGCAAAGTTTGATAAACATACCCTTCAAACCAAACTCCCGTAATAAGATTTGTGTAATTCGAATCAAATGTGTAAATAAACTTAACTTTCGTATTCGGGTTTTTTAGGTAGCGTAATCTTTTAATATCCATTTTTTCCCATTTATTATCCCGAAAAATTCCGACGGCGAGGTCTAGAATTACTTGATGATTTTGTAAAATGTCGAAAAAATCAAGAAGATTTCCGCAATATCGAACAATGGTTTCAAATTGGTTTTTATTTTGGCTTATCGCCTTTTTAAAATCCGACCAAGAACGCTCGATGCGCTTAAAATCACGCACCATCGCCTTTGATATAGCCAATTCGATTTCATTAAACTTTACTATTTTAGAAATGTCTATGGCGGCTCTGTAAAAGTCTTTAATAGTTGTCGAATGCTGTTTTAATTCTTCATATTGAGGCGTGTTGGTTTTAATTACACCTGGCGGCAAATTGTTCCAAAATTCGAGATTATTTGAACGAAGCAGTTTTTCATCGTCAAACTTTGTCAAATCAATGATGTTGCGGTTAATTAAAGTCAGTTCATTCGACAGATTCTGAGCCGTTTCAAAAACCTTGTTTAGAGTTTCAATGCTTCCCGCCGGAAGGTTTTTTGCAGTCTCGCTTTCAGAAATGCTTTTGAATAATTTGAGAGATTGTTCCATTCTCTGCAAAATATTTGCCATAACAGTTTTTTTTCCTTTATAGTTTTTTACATCATAAATCCTAAATCCGAGGTCGAAAAATTATTGATATTCGGGAAAGCGAGCGGAATATCGGCTTCTGCCAAACCATACCAACGCGAAAGAGTTGCGGCGTATTGTTCGACGGAAACGGACGGAATAAATCTTCCGCGAGCATCGGCATCGTCAGGTCCGCCGTTGACAAGCGTCGGAATAAAAGTTCCGTTTGAAGTCGGTCTGCCGTAGAAATCGCCGCCGCGAACTGAGCCGCCGATAACGAAAAGCGGTCCGCCCCAACCGTGATCCGAGCCGACCGAACTGCCCGCACCTGCGGGATTGAATGTGCGGTTGAAATCGGAGAGGAAAAACGTCGTAACCTGCGAAGCGATACCTTGCGCGACGGTTTCATCATAAAATGCTTTGACCGCATTGCTGACTTGCGTTAATAAACTGTTGTGCGGCGTTATTTGGCTGGTATGATGGTCAAAACCGCCAAGTTCGACAAAGAAAATTTGTCGGCTCATATTCAAATTCGTGCGAAATTTCAGAAGTTTTGCGACTTGGGCAAGCTGATTTCCGAGCGATGTCGAAGGAAACGTAACGGTCAAAG
The DNA here is from genome assembly GCA_964548225.1 of uncultured Blastocatellaceae bacterium. Lineage (GTDB taxonomy): Bacteria > Acidobacteriota > Blastocatellia > Pyrinomonadales > Pyrinomonadaceae > CALMEH01. The sequence goes on from CAZJQP010000037.1 coordinate 34,292, forward strand.
TCGGATCAACGCTGAGCTGTTGACTGACGTTGACGGCTTGTTGCGTCAAAATACTTGCTTGCTGAACCATGGTATAACTCAAATCTTGTGTGCGGATATTGTTCATCGCCGTTCGCCGTGCGAGTTCATCGGCGGCAGTGCCGAATCCATTGAGAGCTAAAACTTGATTAAGCGGTGTCGGTGCGGCTGAAACCGTGAGCGGCGAAGTGTTTGCGCCGATATTAAAAAGCGTCGCGCCCGCAATCGAAGTTACCATCGGAATTCCGCCGCCGGGATTGAGCGTTTGTGTGCGGTCGGCAACTCGTCCGCCCCAACCGGTTGTTGATTTGTAACTCGAAATCGCAGTTCGTGCTTGTTCAACTTGATCGGGATGCGAAAAAAGCTGATACGGACGCGGCGCACCGTTTTGATAAGTGGCGCGTGTCAAAGGTTGGACAAGACAGCCGACATTGCACACAACCGCCATTTTGCCTTGCGCGAAAAGCGGATGAATCGCGCTCAAAGCCGGATGAAGTCCGTAAGTTTGTCCGCCCATCGAAGGCGGCGTTATCGGTAAAAGACTGCCTTGCGAAAGAGCCAAACCTTGCGCCTGTCGTGCCGCCGCATATTGCGCGTAACCTGCGGTATAAGTTGGGACGACGGAATTATTACCGTCGTTACCGCCATTCAGAAAGATACAGACTAACGCTTTATAATCGTCGCCGGCAACTTCTTTTTCTTCGCGCCGTTCACGCGCTAAAACGTCAACCAGTCCGAAATGACGCATCTGCGTCGCCACCGCCGTCAAACTCAATGCGCGGCACGATTTTTTTAAGAATTCACGTCTGTTATCTTTCATATTTCTCCTTAAGTGGCGAGGGACAAGTGTTTTTTCCCTCGTCCCTTATCTCTTGTCCCTTGTCCCTATCTTTGCACCTGATATTGCGGCGAAGTCGTTACCAAATAAAGTGCGGTTCGAGCGCGTTTCAAAGTGTTTGTTGATGTTACGGCAGTTACGGCGTTTAAGATTTCCGTGCGGACGTTTGCGCTCATTCCGCCATTCATCAATTCGCGGTTGAGTGTATCCACGAGGCTGACACCTGTTGTGTCCGCCGCAACCAAGTTTTGCAATCTGGTTAAATCAATCCGCGTTCCACAAGGGAAGTTTGAAGCCGCACCGGTAACGGCGTTGATGCCGCCGCTGGTGGTTACGTTCGGCGGAATAAATTGATTGATTACATTGGGACGTTTTAACGCTGTTCCGGTCGAAAAAATCTGAAATTCGGGACCGGCAAGCGGCGTGTTCGGAATGATGTATTCCATCGGATAATAGTTGAAAACCGTCGGCGGATTCCAAACGTCTTGGTCAATCGTTTGCGTAACCGTATTGATTGCGCCGTCGCTCAAACCGTTACACGCGGCAGGAACGGTAATATTGTTATTCGCCGTCGGATTAAACGGTCGAAGCAGGTTTGTAACATACAAAACAGGTTCGCGCAGTTTGCCGTAATTCGGATCGGTTTTGATGTTTCCACGCGCTTCAGGATCAAGCAAAATTGCTCTCACAACGGCTTTCAAATCGCCGCGAACGCCTTGTCCGTTGTTGCGGAAAACTGCCGAAATGCGTCCGACGTAAGCCGGAGTCGGATTACTCGTAACCATTTGCTGAATTAATATTTTGCTGATAAAGGGCGCGGTGTTTGGATGATTAAAAATATTATCCAAAGCCGCGTCCAAGTCTTGTTCCGGCGTTTGTCCTGCGGGAACAAACGGCGTTGCGCCGGGATAATTGAGCAAATTTTTTGTAGAAGTGTCGTGATTTGCAGGGAAAACAATCATCGGGTCGCGGTAGTTGACGATTCCGGGAACAGATTGCGAATTCGGACAACCCGTATTGCAATATGTCCAACCCGTGAAAATCTTTGCCAGATTGACGATGTTTTCTTGATTATAAGTCGGAATGCGGTTGCCTTGTCCGTCGAGCATCGGCGTTCCGTCTTGGTTGAGCATATCCAAACCAATCGAAAAAAGCTGTAAAATCTCGCGGGCATAATTTTCGTTCGGATTTTGATTCGTGCTAATCGCCATATCGAGATAATTGCCCATTGCCGGATTGAGCGTCATTTCTTCGAGCAATGTTCGATAATTTCCGAAGGCGTTTTTATCCAAAATCTGAATATAGGGCAACATCTGACTCGGTTGGCGAATCGTTCTGCCCGAAACGACGAAAATTTGATGTAAAGACCACGAAACGCGGCGGCGAAGTTGTTGATCTTCGTTATAAAGGGTTTCTTTGAAAAACCAATTTTGCAACGGATACATCGTGTAATTGTCGCGGAAACAAGTTATCGGAACATCGGTTGGCTGTGTGTCGCCGTCGCAGGTCGGAATCGGATTTGTCGGTTGAAGCGGCAGATTCGGATAGGTAAATGAAAGAAAATTCGATTCATCCATTTGCTGTTCGAGCCAAGTGCTGTAACCAAGTCGGCGAATGCGAGATTCGAGTGCGGAATTGATGCCGAAAGTCGCTTGCTGCATAAAGCGCACACGGTCGCCCGTCCAGGGCAATTCGGCACGATTTTGAACTTGCGTTTTGCTGGTCGGCGTATCCGTCAGAGGCATCGGTGTCGGTATCGAACCTGCATCATCTTGAATTTTTCCGCCTTCAAACCCGACCGAAAGACGGCAACGGTTTGAAGACATTCCGCGCCACGTTACGCGCACGAGAACATCGCCCAATTCGTTCAATCCGCCGACGCGAACCGTCAAAGCATAGACATTTTTGCGTTCTTGGGTGCGTTCAAACGAAACGATTTCGAGCGGATAACGATAATAATTTGCATCTTGAAACTCAACACGAAAAGCGTTTGCGCCTTCATTTTCGAGCAAATCTTTAATATTCGTCAGATAAAATGTAACGGTATTTTGCCGCGCCGGATTAACGATTTTTACGGGCGAACTTGCGCCGCGTTTGCCGCTGACGGTTGCTAAAACGCGCGTCGAACCCGCTTCACTAATCAAAACCGGCGCATCTTCCGGCAAATCGAGTGCAAAAGCGTTTTCGCCAAATACCAGAAGACACAAAAAAAACGCCCCGACCATCAAACACGCAAAACGGCGGCAGGTATTAAAATCAGATGACATAATCTTTCTCCGAAAACTCAAACGTAAAACAAAAATTTAACCGGATTTGTCTAAATTGCAATATAAATATACCTTAAAGCCGCGCGATTTGAAAACCGTTTTGCTGCCAAATCCGTGTTAATTTTGCAGTTTTTACACTTCTCGAAAAAGAATAGGCTTGATTTAGTGAGTTACCTTAAGTGATGTGAGATTTTTTCGGGCTATGCCCGTTGATGTGCGGAAAGGCTGTGTCTTGTAAAGTGCGGCGGAATCTTTTTGGCAAGCACACCGCGAAACTCGCGCACAAAAAATTGCAGATTAGCAAGGTCGCTGGCATCCACGCCAAAAGATTTACAATAGCTGATAACGCTCGAACAACGCGGCGCAACGGTTTTATAAAGGTCTTCACGCGAATTGCGTTTATCTTCCTCAACGGCTTCCTTCTGGTCAAGCATCTGTTTGCGGACAAGAATCTGCGCCAAATTCGCCTGCATCGCCGCAAGCTCGGCAATCGGATTCGGCGGCTTATAACCCGCCCCCAAAGTCGCAATCTGAGCCACCGCCATCTCAAAATTCAAAATAAACTTAGCCTCAGTATTATCCGCCATTTTCAAATTTCTCCTTAAATTTTATTTGCTACCAATACACCATTTCCGATGCTACAAAAACCGTTTCAGATGCCCCGTATAAGGAAAAATGTTCAGAAAGAAACCCAAATATTCAAATTGCCTTTTAGTTTGTATTAATCACCTCGAATTTATCAAGATAAAAACCGAACCAAGCATTACTTCCTGATTTAGCATAATTTAACCCAATTTTTTCAGGATAACCTAGTTCCTTATTATATGAAACGATAACAGATGCACCTTTTTCTGACTCAACTTGAATTACATCAAACATTTTCTCAACTGTTTCAAAGCGGGAATAAGGTTTAATATCCCTTTGATCAGATTTAGAAACGGGTTTAATCGAAATAGCTTGACCGTTTCGCACTTCAATCAAAACCTCCTCCGCTTGCGAATTTATTCCTTCTCGAACTATTCGTGCGACAAAATTGTAACTATTGATATTTTTTATATTCCACTTGCGATGATTTTGTTCCAAATCAGAAACGTGATTTTGTTTATTCTCAAGCAAATTACTCTCAAAATCGGTTTTTGATATTGAATAACAGCCTAAGAATAAAAACACAATGGGTAGAATTATTAAGGCAATGTTTAGAATTACTTGTCTGTTCTTTAAATTAAACGTCAATTTCATTATTATCCCTCCAAGATTTATTGCTAAGTTTACTACCATTCAACGCTCGCCTTCCTAAGCCATTCTTGGACAGTTGTAATTCCATATTTTCCTTGCTCAACGGCTGCATTGGCACCACTATTTACAATTGTTTGTCTGTTTATCTTTCCTCTACGGGTAAGAAGTCCAATCAGGTTTCCATAACGAGTAAATTTTCCGCCTTTAGATGTAAGATACCTTGCAGTTTTTTCTACAGGAATCTCCTCATCTCTACTTATGTCCACATCTATGGGCTTACCTCTGGCGATTGAAGCTAAAACTATCGCTCTGATTACTATATGTGTGCCTTCGTGAATAATGTTCGCGGCAATTGAAGCTTCATAATCAGGATTACTAAATTCCGCTCTATCAAAAGTGATGACAAAGAAACCTGCCGCAGTTCTTTCGTCTATAAGACCAGATTTAAGAGTCAAATTTAAAATATCAGTATTTCGTATTGTTACTTGTGCCGATGTCGTTATTTGCGATGATGGTTTAACATCAAAGGTAACTCCGTTATGTATAAGATATAAGGCTAGTTGTCTTGCATAAGAATCTCTCCCATATATCATCGAGGTAAGGGAGGCAGCAACTATGGCTCTTTCCTCTGGCTTAACGTCATCCCCGAATCGTGCCTGAAAATCATCTGTGGAAAGTATGGCAAGTGCTTGACTGTTTTCAAACTCAGTCGTTAATTGTTGAAGCATTACACTTCCCATTGAAGCATCGGTTCCACGAAAAGCCGAGCCATCAACATACGAGCCATTGCCGCACCAACTTCCACAAGCACCAGTCGAAGATGAAATCAATCCCAACGGGTCAGTATATTTATACGGTGAATTTAAGACGTAGCTATACCTGTTGAATGTTTGCGGATTTTTCGTATTAGCACTCGCCGTCAACGGGTCAACACTCGTAAATCTGCCGTGCATCGCGTTGTAATATCTCGTTTGTGCAAACTCCAATCCGCTTTCCGTGTCTTTCTCGTATCCCGTGTAGCCTTTGCGCGTTTCGCTTGAATCGTAGTTTAGATTCGTGCTTCGTTGGGCTGATGTTGCTTCATCGCCGAACGCCATATAATCTTTGCGCGTTGTAACTTTGCCGTTTTGGTCGGTAATCACTCGTGCCGAACCAAGATGGTCAGATGTCAAATAACTCACTTGTGCCGTCGCGGGCGGCGCGACTACCGTTGAATATTCCGCGACAAGTGTTCCACCGCCATTATAGACGAAAACCGTGATTTCTGTCGAGGATATTTTCTTCACGCGCTTGCCTTCGCCGTCGTAGAGATATTCGCCGATTGGATTGTTTGCGGCATCTTTGACTTGGGTTTGATGGTTTTCGGCATCGTAGAGAAATTGCTTACCTGTTGCATCTTGCGTCAAGTTGCCGTTTGCATCATAAGTGGTATGAAAAGGATGGGCGCGATTCGATTCCTGCCGTGTTGCCGCTTTGCCAACGTCAAAAATGGGCGTATCCTGTTTTTGATTGGGCATCCGGGATGCGCTAGTTGACTCGAACTCGTGGTTGTTCGTTTGATAAACCGAATGCCGACCGACGAGTCGCTGCGGGTCAGTTCGTCTACGCGTATAGGCTTCGAGCCTGCGGTCGTAAGTGAAAGTCCTGTGCCGCACGCGCCCTTCTGAGTTATGCCGTTCCCGAAACTTTTCAGGTTTCAACAGCTGGAACTCGTATCAATGTTTGTCGCTCGCCGCTCGGCGTTAGCCCTTTTTACCGAAAAGTTTTGACGGCTGTTTTAGTTGTCAAAGATCATTTTCCGATTCTTTCCATTTTACGACAAAAGGAGGTGTTTATGAAAGGATTTCTACCGGCTCCCGCCTTATCTTTAACCGGCTCCCGCTGGTTCGGACTTGATTTAGCCAAGCGTGAATCACAACTCGCGGTTCTCGATGACAAAGGTTTGCTTGTCGCCCAGAAACGCTTTGCCACAACACGCGAAAATCTGCTCGCTTTGGCTGCTGAACTTCGCGCCGAAGATACGCTGGCGTTGGAAGTTACGACCAACGCCGCTGCCATTGCCAGACTTTTAAGAAATAACTCGCCCGCCAAACTGATCATGTCCAACCCGATCAAGACCAAGCTGATCGCGCACGCACGAGTCAAAACCGACAAGGTTGATGCTCGTGTGCTGGCGGAATTGGCGCGGGTCGGCTATCTGCCGGAAGTTTGGCTACCGGACGAAGCTACTGAATCTTTAAGGCAGTTCTTTTCCGACCGCCGCTCGCTAGTTGACCGCCGCACCGAACTCAAGAACACGGTTCATGCGGTTCTGCACCGCAACCTGATCACTCCGACGCAAACCGATTTGTTCGGAGTCGGCGGACGAATCTGGCTGGCACAGTTAATCAACGGGCAATTGCCGCTTCAGATTGCCGAACTGGATCGTCTGCGGCTCGGCTCACTGCTGACTGAAATTGACCGGCAAGACGCGCTCGTCGGTGATCAGGACTCAATTATCGCCTCATTTATCGCCACCCGACCCGGACTTAAAAAGCAGCTCGATCTGCTCATTTCGATTCCCGGTGTCTCTTTGATCGTCGGAGCCGGCGTGCTGGCAGCCATCGGCGACATCAAACGCTTTGCCTCACCCAAAAAATTGGCAGCTTACTTCGGTGTGGTGCCTTCGACCAAACAATCCGGTGACAAGGAAGCCAGTCACGGACGAATTACCAAACAGGGTAACTCACACGCCCGCTGGTTGCTGGTCGAGGCGGCGGAACATCTGCGGAAATCACCGGGACCGCTGCGTTCGATGTTTCAGCGGATCAACAAACAGCGCGGACACAATGTGGCGGTGGTCGGCGTTGCCCGCAAACTTGCCGAACTCGTCTGGCATCTTTTGACAAAAGAGCGCGAATATCTCTACGCGGTGCCGAAACGCACCATTGACAAACGCTCTTCGTGGCGACTGCTGGCAAAACGCAAACTCGGCATCGAACTCAAAAGCGCAGCAGCCAGAGCCGTCGGCAGACCGGTTCTCTACGGGACGGGTGAAGCCGGAACTAAACTCAAACGCGAGATCGTCCGGCGGGCAGCCGAGCAATCGGAACGCATCTACCGGGCGATGGTTAATCAGCAGCAGTTAAATAAAAACGGCGAATCGGCAGAGTCGAGCTTTAGGCGCGAGGATGTCATTTTCGATCCAACGCGTCCCGTGCAGACCGACTGGGAAACTGTGCTGGCAAAAGTAGCGGAAAAACTGATCGCAGCGAAAAAACTGAAAACTTAAAACTGCTAAGAAAATCAGATAATCAAAATCGCTTCTCAAAGCGATAAGTCTTTTTACGCTCTAAATTGAAGCAAATAAGCAATTAAATTCACTTGACCTTTTCATCAATAATTTAACCTCTTGACCGAAAACTTTACGGTCGTGTGTTGACTAACGCTTCAAATAATTCTGAAATGTTTCAAAAGTTAAAATATCTTGTTTCTTGAATTCTTTAACTTGAAAAACAAAATCAAACGGGAATTTAACGAAACTTTAGCACCAAAATATAAACCGTGTCAAGAAGTTTTTTTCGAGGCGAAAAAAACTAAAAAATCGTTTAATTTCAATTTGCAATGCTCTTTGATGTGCTAATTAAAGTGGCAGTATTTTTAGTTATTTAACGTCAGTTCGGGATAAGAAATAGATGGAAAAGCTCTTTTTCAAGTAAAA
>CAZJQP010000038.1:0-1729 GCA_964548225.1 uncultured Blastocatellaceae bacterium
AACTCGCCAAACTTGGTCAACTCGCCAAACTCAGTCAACTATGATTAGACGACCTGAAGAAATACTCCGCTGTTCGTTTTGCGGAAAATCGCAGAACGAAGTCAAAAAACTCATTGCCGGACCAAGTGTTTATGTCTGCAATGAATGTATTGACATTTGTAACGAAATCATCAACGACGACGAACAGCAAGAAATGGCGACGCGCACCGCTTTGCCAAAACCGCAGGAAATAAAAGGTTTTTTGGACGAATACGTCATCGGTCAGGAAGAAACCAAAAAGCGTCTTTCGGTGGCGGTTTATCAACATTACAAACGCATCGAAATGGCAAAACGCCGTTCTGATGTCGAGCTTCAAAAATCAAACATTTTGCTGATTGGTCCGACGGGAACGGGCAAAACGCTTCTCGCGCAAACGATGGCGCGGGTTTTGAGCGTGCCGTTTTGCATTGTTGACGCAACGACTTTAACGGAAGCCGGATACGTCGGCGAAGATGTCGAAAACATTCTGCATCGGCTTTTGCAATCCGCAGGCGGCGATGTCGAACGCGCTCAACAGGGAATTATCTACGTTGACGAAATTGATAAAATCTGTCGCAAAGACGACAATCCTTCGATAACGAGAGATGTTTCGGGCGAAGGCGTTCAACAAGCACTTCTGAAAATTCTCGAAGGAACAGTCGCCAATGTGCCGACGCAAGGCGGGCGCAAACATCCGCAACAAGAATTTACGCCGATGGATACGACCAACATCTTATTCATTTGCGGCGGGGCGTTCATTGGACTTGATAGAGTTGTTGAACGCCGGATGCGAAACAAATCGCTCGGTTTCCAAGCAGACGTAAAATCGAGCAAAGAACGTCAAAACGAAGCCATCGAAAAACTCGAACCCGAAGATTTGATTCACTACGGTTTAATTCCCGAATTTGTCGGCAGACTTCCGGTTTTGGGAACTTTGAACGAATTGGACGAAGCCGCGTTAATCAAAATCTTAACCGAGCCGAAAAATTCGCTCATCAAACAATATCAACGCAAATTTGAGTTCGACAACGTGCGTCTGAAGTTCACCGACGACGCTCTCAAAGCCGTTGCGCGTCAAGCCTTCCAACGAAAGGTGGGCGCACGCGGTCTGATGATGATTCTCGAAGAAATTCTTCTGCAACCGATGTATCACATTCCGTCGCAGAAAAAAGTCAAAGAAATCGTCATCACCAAAGATATGGTCGAACGCAAAGCCCCCGTTTTTGAAGTCATCCGCGAACTCGAAGAAGCCGCATAACGCCGCAATTATTTTGCTTGAAAGAAGGAGAGTTCTCGTAGTATATTTCAAGATATGAAGTCGGAAGAAACATTAAAACAACATAATGAAATCTTAGAAGCGATTGCAACATTGTCGAGTAAAATTGACGGTTTGGATAAAAGAATTGACGGTTTGGAAAATTATGTTCACGCGCAGTTTGAAGCCGTGCGGCAGGGAATTATTGATAATGCCATCAGATTTGACCGTCTCGAATCTCAAATTTATTTGGTGCGTTCCGATCTTTCCAGCTTCAAAGCCGATATGAAAGAAGCGCGGCGAGAGTTGGTTTAATAGCAGTTTTTCCGCCTGCGACTGACTGGAGCGCAAGCGGCTCGCTTGCAAGATTGCGAAGCGTTTCGCGGAGAAATCTAACGGCCTTTGCGGAGAAATCCACTTTATTTATAACCCAACCCCCGTTTGGGGCGATATTGA
>CAZJQP010000038.1:1739-41564 GCA_964548225.1 uncultured Blastocatellaceae bacterium
GCTTATAAAAATCTTTTATTTATCCGCCAACGCCGTTTTCGCTCTTATTGCAAGCTAGCCGCTTGCGCTCCAATCAAGGCACAAAAGCCGCCGGAGTCGGCAAATCGCCATTAATTCCGAATTGCTGAATCAAAGTTCCGGCAGTCGAACGCTGAATAAACCACGTCGAACTTGACGGACGAAAAACGCCAGCATCAAACCGCCCGTCGCCGTCATAATCTCCGGCAACAGGGACATCGCCGTTTGCACCGAACGGAAACGCATAAAACGAAAAATCTTCGCTCCGCAAAACAAACCAATTACCATTCGACGGTCGCCAAACGGCGATGTCGGTCTTGCCGTCGCCTGTGAAATCGCCTTGCACGGCTTTGTCGGTTGCATTGCCAAAGGTTGCGGCAAAGACCGAATTGTTTGAACTTCGCTGAATCCACCATTCCGCGCCGTTTGCGCCGTTGGGACGGAAAATTGCAATATCGGCGCGTCCGTCGCCGTCGTAATCGCCGACCACGGGTTTGTCGTTTGCCGTGCCGAATTGTTGGATAATCGTGCCGCCCGAAGATTTTTGGATAAACCACGTCAAATTCGATTCTCTGAAAATCCCTGCATCCGCCCTTCCGTCCGCGTCAAAATCGCCGACAATCGGTATATCACCGTTTGTGCCGAACGGAAACGCATAAAACGAACTGTCTTCCGAACGCAAAACAAACCATTCCCCGCTCTCAGGTCGCCAAACCGCAACATCGGTTTTTCCGTCGCCCGTAAAATCGGCGGGAACAATCTTGTCGGGAGTCGCGCCAAACTGAAACGCCTGATTTCCGCTGTCGGATGAGCGTGAATACCACCATTCGCCAACAGATGGGCGAAAAATTGAAATGTCCGATTTTCCGTCGCCGTCAAAATCGAACGGCGCAGTCGAATCATCGAGGCGAAAAAGTGTAAGCATGCGAACGGGACGCGAAACAATCAACTGCTTATTTACATAGTCGTAAAACAAACGCATGGCGTTCCCACCGTTTTGGCTTGTGCCGATCACACTATTTTGCGGCGTGACGGTGCCAGTGATAGGTTTGTTGGTTTTTGAGATCGTGACGACACCCGCATCAACGAGTGATCCGTTGTCAAAAAACGGACTCCACAGAATATAATAGCCGTTTTGTAAATAAATCGGTTCTCTGGAAGCGATGCCGTCAAAAGGAACATTGCCAACAAGGCTGTTAGCTGCTGAAATAGTCCCGCTTACGCCGCTAGTGCCACTGCCCCAAGTAACCGCGCCGCGCAGGTTGTTCCAACCAGGAGTAACCGCCAAGTAATTGCCGTTTGGCAAAGCACGCACTCCAGCGATCTGCCCGCTTACGGCATCGCCGAGAAGGCTGTTCGAAATAGAAACTGTTCCGGTCAAACCGGTCGTGCCGTTAGCCCAGGTTATTGCGCCGAGATCGTTATTGTAACGAGTGCTGGAAATAACGTAGTTGCCGTTGGTCAATGGGATTACTCCGTCTCCGACCTTAGAATTGGCAACTGTTCCGGTAAAACTATTCGCCGCAGATATTTCACCGACCATCCCTGTCGCGCCGTTGCAAAAAGTAACCGCGCCGACATTTTGAATTGAGCCGTTGTCCCAGTCCGGGGTTCCTACGACGTAATTACCATTAGTTAGAGCGATTACACGGTTACCATAACCAACGAAATCATCTTCTGTGCTTCCCACCAAACTGTTGGTGGCAGATGCCTGCCCGACAATGCCAATTGTGCCGTTAGCCCATGTTACGGCACCGCGTCTTCCGCTCCAACCCGAGTAAACAATCACATAATTGCCGTTGGCAAGTGGAAGAACTTGTTCCACTCCGCCGACAAAACTGTTGGCAGGAGATACAGTGCCGACTAAACCGGTCGTCCCGTTCACCCAAGTAGATGAGGCACCCGGACCACCGCCTGGACCAGGATTCCAACGCGGAGCGACGACAACATAATTGCCGTTGGTCAATGGCGTTACGCCGCTTAAATAAAAATCACTGGCTCTACTGCCCGTTAAACTGTTCTGCGCGGTTACCACGCCGGTTGTTCCGGTTACGCCGTTACAAAACGTCGAAGCTCCGACCATCACACCATTGGCGTTACGCCAGCTTGGACTGTGAATCACATAATTGCCGTTAGTCAGAGCTATTAAACCGCTATCTTCGAAAGAGGCTGAGCCGATAGTATCATTCGGAGAATTGCCAACCAGGCTATTTGCTGCCGACACTTCTCCTGTGATACCGGTCGTTCCGCTACCGAATGTTGCCGCACCACGGTTCCCGTTAAAATTTGGGCTGAGAACAACGTAATTTCCATTGGCTAATTCCTTTACGCCAGCATTAAAAGCGATCAGATCGCCTGAGTTTGCCCCCATTAAGCTGTTTGCGGACGTAAGTGTGCCAAAACATCCTGTCGAGCCATCGCAAAATCTGACGGCACCTTTATTCATATTCGCGGTGCCGCTGGAAACCACATAATTGCCGTTTCTCAAGAGTTTTACACTACCGATGTAATCTCCGGCGAAAGTTCCGACCAGACTATTTGCCTCTGAAATTGCGCCGATTGTTCCCATCGAAGCATTGCGCCACGTTATAGCACCGCGTCCACTGTTCCATGCAAAACTGTTTATTATATATGCGCCGTTGCTTAATACGGTAATTCCGCCTGAACCGACATTGTCGTTAGCAGTGCTTCCGATAAGGCTGTTGCTTGACGAAACAATTCCACTGCATCCGGTTATTCCACTGCAAAATGTAACCGCGCCGACATTACGAATATCCGCGTTTAAATTCCAATTTCGACTGCTTATCACATAATCGCCGTTAGAGAGAACAAAAACTCCGCCAATCCCAACATTATCGCCTTGAATACTGCCTGTTAAGGTATTTATTAGCTCACCTGTTCGTCCGTTGTAAAGACGAACCGCGCCTGCGCTCTGAGCGAATGGCTGGCTCGAAGTAAATCCCGGATCGGTTACAACTAAATTGCCGTTGGGGAGCGCGACAACCTGTTCAAAATAACCGGTTCCCGGCGGACCGGGAATATCAATTTGTGTTGCCGCAGTTAATTGCAAAGCAAATAAACTGCACAAGAAAACGAACACAAATATCAACTGAAAGCTATTGCTTACTAAATCAAACATCAATGTCAATGCCGCATTGTATCTCATTTTATTTTTTGCCTTAATTTTTGATGTCCTTCCAAATGATAATCAGAGTGGCGCGATAATCTGCCGAATTCATTTTACTTCTATCTCTAATCACAATCTCTAATCACAATAACAATCGCCGATTATATCGGTGGCGTAGCCGGCGACTTCGGTTTGTCGTCGCGTTGGACGTGGCTGGCGAAGTCCCATTCGGCTAGTTTTGCGGGGTTGTTGCGGTAGATTTTTCTGATGATTGGGTCGAGGCGTGTGATTATTTTGTTGCATTCTTTGTGCGCCAGCATTCGGGTGGCGGTTGAGCCGACTCTTTCGGCGACTTTGGTAACTGCCGATGAAAGGGCTTGTTCGAGTGCGTCGGCGCGGGTGTTTAGTAATTCGATGAAATTTGATTCCATTCCGCGTTCGACGAACATTGCTTTGTGCGGTTCGGCATCGGTGGCGAAGGCGCGGGCGCGGGCGATTCTTCTGCGTTTGCCGCCGCTTCTTGAAAGGCGGAATTTTTCTTCGATGCCTTCGATTTCGTCTGCCATTGTAACGGCATAATCAGCCACGTCGCGCATTATTTCTTTTAATGCGTCATTAACTTCTTCGGCGATTTCGTATTGTTGACGCGCCGCGCCGCCGCTCGATATTTGCAATTCTTGGGCATCGCCCGTTTCGGCGATTTTTGTTGTCAGCAACGCAATTTGTGCAGTTACAAAAGCATTTGCCGCAAAATCTGCAGTATTCGTCTGTAAAAAATCTTTCGACCTGATGTTTCTTTCGTTTTCACGAGTTATTCTTGACATAATTTGAAGTTCTCCTTTTTTGTTGAATTAAATTAAGTAGTTTGTAAATTAAATTTTCAAATGAGTTGATTTGACGTTCTTCTTTTCGTGCCGTTTGGTGTTAATTCGTGATTTCAAACAAAAGAATGAACCACGAAAACACACGAAAATACACGAAAGAAAGGCACTCAAAAACTTAATTTACAGACTATTTAACCCAAGTTGCCAGTTATTGAATAAAAGCCTGATCAATTTGATAGGCGAATAAAAATAGTGCGATTTTCAGCAAAAAGCCGTTCAGATTTGTCGCATGTATTTTTTTGGAAACAATTTTTCGACTTCGCCAATCGTCGTTTCGATGTATTTGCGAATCAGCGATTTATGCAGTTCCAGCCACGGTTCACGCCCGCGTTTGGAGTTTGCTTTGCGTGGCACTTGCAAATTTATTGCTTCAATATCGCGCAAATAATCTTCCCATTCATAAAAATTGTAACCTGCGTCAACAAAAATTTGTGCCGCCTTTGGCATCTCAAACGCGAGTTCCGCCATTCCTTGCAAATCCGCGCAACTCCCCGGCAGGATACAAAACTCCAGCGGAATGCCTCCCGAAGTTGCCAGAAGTTGAACTCTGACACCGTAAAAGAATCGCCTTTTACTGCTCATCACCCCGCGATATGCTTCACCCTTAACCAACCGACACCGCTTGATCCGAATGTTATCGCACAGGGCAACGGGAAACGAGTCCAAAACATACCGCGATTCCCAATGCAAATCTTTCAAAATACTGCCAAGTTTGTGAAACAGCAAATGAATCAAATCCGCAAGACGATTGACACGCCGCGAAAAACGAGAGCGCGAAAGCAAGCGTCTGACAAGACCGAGTTCGTGCAAAATAAGGCGTGATTTCTCGAAGTTTCCGCCGAAATGAAGCATCGCCGTCAAAGCAATCGTGATAGCTTCCGCGTCTGTAACTTCAACCCGAACATCTTCAAGATGATTGCTCACCTTGAGAAAGTCATCAATAAAACAGTATATTGCAAGAGTGCTGTCGCACATTGTTTAGTCCTCTTTTATGTAAATTTGTTTGGCAACAAAATTCTAAAAGAGGACTTTTCTTGTTTCAAATATCGGTTGCTCTATAACTGGCAACTTGGGTTAAACTATGCTTGGCTCATAAATTTTTATTTTACAACAATATTTTTATCGCTCGATTTAATCTGCTTATTTGGATTAGCCAAAAACGAAGAAATAAACGGCTCGCCTTCGGGACTCAGCAAAACTCCGTGAGTTTTGTTCATAAATAAAAGTCGGTGACTGTTCGGAAAATAATGATGCAAATTATCGTTATAAATCGGTCTGGTAGCAGGATCGAAATATCCTGCACCAAGCAAAATCGGCACATTTGAGTAAAATGCTTGTTTGTTTTCGGATTTTATCGGCGGCACATTCCAAATTTTGCACATTTCCAAAGAAACATCGTTGACAGGATAATCGGACATAAACGGGTAAATTTTTGCTTGTTGTCGCACAATTCCCTGATTTGCGTAAGCCATTTTATCCGAGCAATAAACCGACAACCGCATTCCCGAATAAACCGAATTATCGGAGAAAACATCCGCCAAATATTTATCAATGTATGGCTTGTGATTTCCGCTGACTAAATTGTTTATTAACTGTGGGATTTCCTTCCGCTCATTTTCGTTGTCTATTTTTTGCCTGACAATATCAATCAATTCGTTGCGTGTGTATTTGATTTTTAACGACTTCTTTTTATCCGTGTCAAAATAATCCGTCACAAACTTTTTGCCTTGAATCGAGAGCAAATATTGGCGGAATTTGTCTTCCAACTCAACATTTTCCGCCAATATTAAATGCAGAACTTCGTTAAAATTTGCCAATTCGTCCTCATCAATATTGACAAACATTGGCAACGGCGAATCGAGAATCAGCGACCTGATATGTTGCGGATATTTTCGCAAAACATTGAGCATCAAACCGCCGCTATATGAAAGTCCGATGAGATTGAGTGAGTCAATTTTCAGGGCTTTTCGCAAATCTTCAAGATCTTCGGAACTTTCCGCCGTGTTGTAGCCCGATAAATCTATCCCTTGTTTAATCAATCGGTTACGACATTTTTTAACGGCTTGATTTATTGCTTCAGTTTTAGTTGAACTATTGATGTAAGAGTTTTTGATTGCGTCATTTACTTCCGAACAATCCAAATTCGGAAGTGCATATTTTGTCCCCCGCTGTTCAAAAGCGATAAAGTCACGGTCTTTGATAAATGAGAAAAAATGGACGGATTCGACCGCATTGAGCGAGCTTCCGCCGGGACCGCCCGTGGTGAATAAAACCACATCTTTTTGTTTGTTCGGATTATTGCTCGCAAGATAAATAAAAGGGAGTTTTATAGTTTTATTCGCAGATTTTTGCCGGTTTTCAGGAACAATTAAATATCCGCATTTTGTTTGCAAACTACTGTCGGCTTTCAAAATACAGTCGCCAAACTGAATTCTGGGTTTATAACTTTTCTCAGTTTGGGCGGACGAAAATTGAAAAGTCAATATCGTTAATAAAAGTAAAAATAGTGTTTTTTTCATTCGTTGTTTAGAAAGATAATTTCGTATGTGGATATTTAAAATATCCAGAGAATTTTGTAAATCAAGATCTGAGTTTATTAACTAGGCATAGTTAAAGCAATTGGCTTGCCTATTAAAACCCAAGTTGCTAGTTACAGGTATTTGAAAAAATAAAGTCTTCTCCTAGAATTTTGTTAGCGACAAAAACAAAAGGAGAAGACTTTTTATGTGCCATAGCCCCCTTGCAATATACTGTTTTATTGATGACTTTCTCAAGGCGAGCCGCCACTTTGAAGACTGTCGAGCCGAAGTAACGGATGCGGAAATCATCACGATTGCGCTCGTGCCAATGTTGCATTTCGGCGGAAATTTCGAGAAATCGCGGCTCGTCCTGCACGAACTCGGACTTGTCAGACGCTTGCTTTCGCGCTCTCGTTTTTCGCGGCGGGTGAATCGGCTCTCCGATTTGATTTATCGGCTGTTTCACAGGTTTGGGAGCGTTTTGAAAGACCTTCATTGGGAATCGCGTTACCTTCTTGATTCGTTTCCCGTGGCGGTCTGCGACAACATTCGCATCAAACGGTGCCGCTTGGTCAAAGATGAATTGTATCGTGGCAGAATCGAATCGAAAAAGCGGTTCTTTTACGGCGTGAGAGTGCAGGTTTTGGCAACTTCGGATGGCGTGCCGGTCGAGTTTTGTATCTTGCCGGGAGCGTGTGCCGACCTGCAAGGCTTGGCAGAATTGGCTTTTGAATTGCCGCCCGAAACCCAAGTGTTTGTTGATGCAGGCTACAATTTTTACGAGTGGGAAGATTATTTGCAAGACATTGAGAAAGTCAAACTGCAAGTGCCGCGCAAACGCAATGCCAAACGCGGACGTGAGCCATGGCTGGAGTTGCACAAATCGCTCGTTCGCAAATATATTGAAACGACGATTGGAGAAATAGAAAAAATGTTTCCGAAAAAGATACATGCGACTAATCTGAACGGTTATTTGCTGAAAATCGCTCTGTTTTTATTTGCCTTTCAAATTGACAAGGCTTTTATTCGATAACTAGCAACTTGGGTTATTTAAGTATCGGTATCTAAAATTCGCGCACCGCGTCATCAAACGCCGCACCACGACATAAAACGCCGCACCACGACCGAAAATCGCGCACCACGACACCAAACGGGCGCACCGCGTTCAAAAACGGCGCACCGAGCTATCAAATGAGCGCACCACGACATAAAACGGCGCACCACGCTCTCAAAAACCTGCACCGCGTTATCAAACGCCGCACCACGACACCAAACGAGCGCACCGCGACATAAAACGCCTGCACTGCGCGATAAAACGCAATTTTGATTGGAAAAAATGTTTGAAGAAGACGTTTGCACGTCGGTTTCCTCCGTGATAAAGCTAACGGAAGTCAGCGTTTGGCGGTTGAAGGTTTCGTCAAACGGAAACTTGGGTTAGATAGTGTAACTTTTGAAAATAAAGCCTCAAATTAAGGACAGAGATGAATATGCTGTCCGTAAATATCTATAAAAGTAATATGACGTGAATAATTTACACCAACTCAGCCAACTTTTGCAAGAAAAATTTTAAACGCAAAGAAACTCCTAATCACAGATTCCCCAAAAATCTGCGGTTAAGAGTTTCTTTATTCCCAAGCTACCGAATTTAGCTGAAGAGGGAAATTTGACTGATTTCGATTTCGGCGTTTTTTAGACGAATTTTGAAATCATAGATTCCTTCGGAAACGAACGGCAAAACAAATTCGCAGTATTCGTTGAGCGAAACTTTTTCGGTGAAATCGGCGGCAACGATTTCAATTTCGCCATTTGTGCAATCAGGAAAGATTTGTCCGCTCGGTTGGCATTTGCCTCCAGCGAATTGCAGACGCAAATCAATCTCGAAACCGTTGGCGCGGAAAAGCATCTGGCGCGTGTCGGTGTAGGCGAGACGTTCATTGACGGCGAATTCCGGCAGCCAATCGTCGAAAGCCAACACGCCACGCAAGCGTTTTGCGAAAGATTGCTTTTGCTTGGGCAACTGATAAATGTTTAATAAATATGCGGTTGCGGCTTGCGGCACGTTTTCGTTTTGAGTTGTTTGGGCAAACGCAAAAAAGTTTTGAAGTTTTTGCAAATTCGCACGGCACTGGGCGCATTCGGTAAGATGTTTGTCGGTTTTTTGATCAGACAAATCTCCCTCGGCGCGGCGCACGAGTTGTTCAAATTCAATATGTTGCAAAAACTTTCTCATAAACTTTAATGCAGCAACACGCTTCGATTATATCGTGTTTGTCGCCCTCACAATTCGTTCCGGGCGGTCTGCAACAAACTTCTCACTTTATATGTCAGACTAATTGACAAAAAAATACAAAAATAAACTAATCAGGCAATAATTTTATTAATTTTTGTAGGCATCGCGCCCGTGTCGGTCCAATACTGCCCAGCGGAATTCCCAAAACGGCAGAAATTTCCGCGTAGGGAATTTGCTCCTGCTCCAAATAAAGCATTGAAATCAGACGGCGACAGCGTTCGTCCATTTGCGTCATTGCTTTCTCGATTTGTATTTCTTTTTCGAGGTTGATTAAAACTTCGTCGGGCAAAGGTGCCTTGTCAGGAAACTCAAAGAAGGTTTCTTCTTCAAGTTCGTCAAGCGATTTCGGTCTGCCGCGTGTTTCGCGTTGGATTAAATGAATCGTTTTGTGGCGTGTTGTCGTTGTCAGCCAAGCGCGTAAAAATTGCGGTTGTTCAAGCGTTTCGAGCTTTTCAAAAAGAGTCAGAAAAACATCTTGCAGAACATCTGAAGCCAAATCAATGCCCAAACCGGCGTGGCGCGGAATCGAAAAAAGCATATTTTGATATTTCAAAACAATCATTTCCCAAGCCGATTCATCGCCGCGCCGACAGGCGGCAACGAGTTCTTCGTCAGTTGTAATTTGTGTTTTGGGGAACATCTTTGAAAAAGAAGAGGAGAAAGAGAGAAGGAGAGAAAGGGAGAAAATAAAATCTCCCTTTCTCCTCTTTCTCCTCTTCTCGAATTACGGTGCGTAAATCAGATGAGAAGGCGTATCGGTCGAAAGTCCGAAGCGTTGAACGGTCATCGTATCGCTTGAACTGTTCCAGATATACCAATTTCCGTCGGACGGACGATAAACGGCAATGTCCGTGCTTCCGTCGCCGTCATATTCAACGGGAACAGGAATGTCATTAGCCAGACCGAAGCGTCGAATCAGAGTGCTTCCGTCAAGCGTGTTATAGACATACCAAACTCCGGTAGAAGGACGATAAACACCAACATCCGTAACGCCGTCACCGTTAAAATCGCCGGAAACGGGTTTGTCGCCATTCAAGCCCCAGTGCATTGCAAACATCGTCTGTGTGGAACTCTTGAAGACATACCAATTACCGTTCGACGGACGGAAAACGGCAATGTCGGTTCTGCCGTCGCCGTCAAAATCGCCGGAAACAGGTTTATCGCCGTTTAATCCCCAACGCATAATCGTATAGCCGTTGTCGCTACTGCGCCAGACATACCAAGTGCCGGTTGACGGACGGAAAACGGTCAAATCATTGATGCCGTCGCCATCGTAATCGCCGACCATCGGTGTATCGCCGTTTAAGCCGAAACGCCGCGTAATTGTTGTTATCGTCGCGCTACGATTAATCGTCCAAGTTCCGGTCGAAGGTGTAAATACAGCCAAATCAACCATTCCGTCGCCGTCATAATCTGCTTGGACGTTGATGTCGCCGGCGCGTCCCATCGTTTGCACGCTCAAAGTCGCATCCGAACTGTTCAATGTGAACCAAGTGTAGTTGGAATTGGTTGAACGCAGAACCGAAACATCTGCAAACCCGTCGCCGTCAAAGTCGCCGCGATGATGAAGCGAGCGGATTTGACCGCGAATTTCACCGTCGGGGTTATTTGCCGTTTTGATTACGAAGTAGAAAAGACCGTCGCGCAGTTGTTCAACCTGCTCTTCATTTACTTCAAAAGTTTGCGCCATAACTCTGCCCGAAGTGCCGCCCGGATTAGTCAGTGTAAAGGCAACATCGCCATTTTCGCCGGTCATTGCCGGACCGTTAATCGTTACAGAAGTTGCCGCGCTTGACAGATTGAAGTAGCCGAGATGCACACGAATTTGGTTTTCCGCCGGATTCAGAACAATAAAGCCGTGTCCTCTGCCATTGGTTGTAACCGGCGGAACAACATCTTGACCGCGAAGGTTGGCGGAAAATGCACGCGGAACGTGCGGAACGGGCGTTCCGTTCGGTGTCGGTGTTGTTGTTGGCGTTCCCGAAGGGGTAACGTGCGGTGTCGGTGTCGGCGGCGTAGCCGAAAACGGACCTGAAAGAACTGTGTTTTCTCCGTTTCTGACAGATAAAATAGCACCGCTCGTAACTGTCGGAACAGTTCCGCCGTTATCGGTTGTCAAACGCAAACTGCCGCAACGATTTTGAATCGTGATGTTTCCGATTGCCTCATTTCCCAAACTTACACTCAAAACCGTGCCGTTCGGAACATTTACCGAACTAACCCAAACATTAAGATTTCTTCTTGTGTTCCAAGTTTCATAAATCGCATTTCCGCGAGGAACAATACCGTCAATTGCATCACCATTTAAAACCGCAAACAGACGAACCGGCGGAATCGGTGTTCCGTTCGGTGTTCCCGAAGGTGTAACGGTCGGTGTTCCGTTTGGTGTATGACTTGGAAAAACCGTGGGCGAATGGCTTGGCGTAACGGTCGGCGAAGGCGTTGACGGTGCGGCGAATGCGCCGGAAACAATTGTCGTATCACCATTTTTCACCGTAACTGTGTCGCCACTGACAGGCATTGGAACAGTTGTGTCCGGTGTCGCGGTTGAAAGTGTCAAACGTCCTCGGTGAAACATATCAATCGTCATCGTGCCGATTTGACCGTTGTTCAAATATACTTGAACTTGTGTTCCTGCCATAGCATTTACACCCTGAACATTAACAATTAATTCGCGGATGGTTACACCGTTAAATGTTCTGACATCGTAGGTTGCATAACCGTTCGTGCCGGTCGAGTTTGCCGAAGGCGACGGCGATGCCGACGGTGCAGTTAAAATCGCTACTAAATCGGGCAAATTATTGGTTTGTGCATTACTCGTGCCGCTCCCGAATTGAAATAAATAAGGCAATGACACCCAAAGAGCGATTGCCGTTAAAATTAAAAAAGTAGAACGAAATCTGCTTTTCGATTTGAAAAAAGTTTGATATGCGCTTCGCATTTTATTCTCCTGTTGTATTCGCCAATGGCTGAAAAAAACTTTTGCTTTCAACCACGAATTTTATTTTTTAGATTTTGAAAAAGTTTGCCGAAAAAGTTGGCGAACTCTGATTTTGTTGAACTACCACTTTAAAAGTCAGTAAAAAGACACAAAAAATACAATCGCAGAAAAATTTTGAGGGAAGTTTTAGAATAACCTTAAAGACAAAAAGATTGTGGTTTAATTATAGAATTAGCAGATTACAAATTACAATTTGGTTTGCAATCAGTAATTTATAATCGTGGCAAAATTAAAGCTACGGCAATTGCGGCGCATTCACGGCTCTCAGCGCATCCGCACGTCTAAACGGAAACGGTTGGTTGGGCTGACTACTGATTTGCACGGCGGACATTTTCAACCAGTCAGCCAAAAAATTCGTCCGCATTTGCGGTTGTTTCGATTGCACGAGTGCGGCAATTCCTGAAACAATCGGAGCAGACATCGAAGTTCCGCGCCATACGCCGTAGCGTCCGCCGGGAATTGCACTAACGATTCGCTCACCCGGCGCAAGTATCTGAATCCACGAACCGCGCGTCGAAAAATCTGCCAAAGTATCTGTTGAAGTGCTTGCGCCAACCGCAATTAGTCCCGGAAGATTTATCACATCTTCTGCCGCAGGATAAATTTTTGTGGGATTTCCTGTATTTCCGGCGGCGGCAACAACCAAAATTCCCGGACTAGTGATGTGCGGAAAATCGTGAATGTGCGATGTTTGGTTATGTTCTGTTTCGGCTTGAAGCAAATCGCGCACCAGCGATGTTGATTGTGTTGTGCCGAGACTCAGATTGATGATGTCCGCACCGTCATTTGTGTTTTCGTTGCCATCGGGGTTTGCCGCGTAGCTCAAGGCTTTGGCGAGCGTCCAAACATTGCCGACACCGTTTGCATCAAGCACCCGAAGCGGCATAATTTTCGCATCGGGCGCAACCTGTGCGATGATTCCGGCAACGTGCGTGCCGTGTCCGTAAGCACCTTGATAATATGTTCCGACTTCAGACGGATTTGTGTCTCCGTCAACAAAATCGTAGCCGGGAACAAGTTTTCCGGCAAAAATCGGATGGGATAAATCAATTCCTGTATCGAGAACGGCAATTTTTACGCCTTGTCCGCGTGAAAGAACATGTGCGGCATCGAGATTTATTTTGCTTCGCATCCATTGCCGCGCCGCGCCTTTCGTGCTTCCGCCAATTGACCAACTTCCGCCGATTGACCAACTTCCGCCCAAACTCCAAGAAACCGTGCTGGCATTCGGCGTTCCGACAACATAATTCGGATCAGCGTAAGAAAGCCGCAAATCGGCGCGAAGATTCGCTATGGTTTGTGGAACATTCGCATTATTCAAAATTCGCAAACGATAAATCGTGCTGCCATTCGTAAATTGTTCGAGTGGTGTTGCCGAAAGTCCGTATTGTGCGGCAATTGCCGGCAAATCCGAAGTTTGGTTGAGTTTGACAATAACTTCATTCGGCAAAAACTCCTGCGCCGAAATCGCCGCCGAAAATGAAAATAGAAAAACGACAATCAACCCGATTTTGCCGCAGAAGTTCTGAACAGTCATAGTATTTTTACGAGTTTTTCCAGCAAATAATAGTATTTTCCAAGTGATTAGTCTAGCGCAAAAGCAAAAAAATACACTTATCGGGAAAATTTTAACTGCCAACCAAAAAAAACGGAGACCAAAAATATGGATGTTTATCGAGATTTTTTATCTGTGCCAGTCGTAAAGATTCAGACGTAGTTTTTCCAGCTTGAATATTTTTATAAAAATCCGTCATTAAAAGAAGGGTTGAAACATCATTAACCGTCCAAAAACTCAAAATCAATGAAGACGCGCCAGCCGAAAGAAAACCGCGTGAAAGCCCAATAATTTCTTCGCCCGATTCGATTTTGCTCAAACCGGTTTCACACGCACTCAGGACGACCAATTTATTTTGCAAATCAATTTTTCGTGCATCGCGCACTGCAAGATTTTCGCCCGAAAGATTTAATGCACTAAAAAGCGGATTGTCGGGACGAAATTTCGCGTGGCAGGCGAAATGCAAAAGATTCGCATCTTTCGCATATTTTTGAATATTTTTCAGCGTCGCCTTTTTTCCTTTGAGTTTAACACTATGCGATAAACTCAAGGCGATTTTTTCGACTTCAATTTCGGCGTTCGGAATTTTTTCATCGGCAAATGCAACAAGCAAAGCCGAATCGAAATTCGAACCGCTTTTTCTCAAACAATTTGCCAAAACAGCCGAACTCGGCGCATTTGAAATTTCGTGTTTTTCGATAAGGAATTTTTTACCGTCGAAAAGTGAGTTAAAAGGAAGATAGTGCAGACGGTTTGCCGGAACAAAATAGATTTTTTTTGAATTCAGGTATTTTTCCAGCGGTTTTATCAAAAAATCATAAAGTTTTCGTGAATGCCGCAAAACTCTCGAAAACGCGAGTTTTTGATTCGATTCATTGAGTTTTTCAATGAATCTGGCTGTTTTCATCTGGAAAAGAAATTGCCCGATTTCTTCATTAACGTTTTTTTCTTCGGCAATATTTTCGCAAAAAATAATTTCAGTCCTATTAACTAAAAAAGCCGAAATTTTTCCGTCAAAAACGGCATATTCGACCAAAACCGAATCTCCAATAAGTTTTTGCAAAATTTCAATATTAAAATCAAACGTCGAACCTGAATTTATTGATAACCGACGCTCGAATTCGGCAAGTTTTTTTTCGCGTTCAAAAACCTCTTTCTTCAATGAATTCAATTCTTTACGCGCTTGCAAACCGCTTGTCGAATTTCGATTCAAACGGCTGTAAAACCAATTTAATTCTCCGCGAAGTTTTTCAATTTTGTGTTCGATGTCAAAACCTTTGTCAGAATCGGACGGGGCAAGTGTTACTGAATTTTTTGCTTGATCTAAAGTGTCAAGCAAACTTCTCGAACGCGATCGTTCGAGCCATTGAAACGCTTCCGCAAACTTGCTTTCAGCGATTTTAATTTTGGAAATTGCGAGAAACGGGAAAATCTTATTCCCTAAAAATGACATTCGAAATTCTTCTGCTTCCAAAGACAAGCGTGTGTTTTCAGTCAATTCTACGGCACGGCGGAAAAAGTTTTCGGCAGAAATTTTATCATCATTCTTCAGAGCGATTTTGCCGAGTGCGTTCAAGCATAAATTTTCAATCGAAGATGAATTATTTTCGGCATCCGACAAGGTTTTTTCAAAAATTCCGGCGGCTTTTTTCAAGTCGTTTTTTGCCAGAGCAATTTCTCCCGAAAGCCAACGTGCAAAAAGTTCAAAACGAAGATTTTGATTTTCAGCAAAAATCTCCAAAGCTTCTTCGCAGAGTTTTTCGGCAGTCGGAAAATCATTTTCGAGATAGAAAATTTGCGATTCAAAGACCATTGCGGAAGCGGTTGCCACCAGATTTCCTTCAGATTGAAAAAGCATTTGCGCTTTTTCAATCTGAAGGCGAGCGAGTTCAATGTTATTTGATAAAAATAATGCTCGTGCAAAATTCATCGAACATCTGGCAAGCTCGGCTTGCATTCCGAGTTCGGCAAATTTCTGCGCCGCGTTTTCATAAAGTTCAGATGCTTCCTGCAAAAGATTCAATTCCAAATAAATGTCGGCAAGTTCGAGTTCGCAATTCGCGTTTTGCGCGGGCATCTGCAAAACTTCATATTTTCGCCGCGAGCGTTCCATAAATTTCAACGCAAAATCGAGTTTTCCTTGAAACAGATAAAGATTGCTCAAGCCGGTTTCGATTTCGGCTTGTGTTACGGTAAATGAATTTTTTTTTGCGCGACGAATTGCTTTTTCGTAGATTTTTTCTGCCGCCGGAAAATCGTTTTGCAGAGATTTTACAAATGCTTGCGTATTTTCAACCATCGCCATCTGTCGTTGGTCATCAATTTCAGAAAAATGCGCGAAAGCTGAGGCAAGATAAGATTCTGATTCGCGGTAAAAATCGCGTCGCCAATACAAATTTCCGATGTTATGTTCAATTTTTCCGACCGAATAAATATCTTTTTCTGCAAGGAACACTTTACGCGCCGCGAGTCCGCATTTCACGGCTTCGTCATAACGCCCAAGCAAAGCAAGCGCGTAAATTTTGCTGATTTGCGTTGTCGCGGCTGAATGATTTTTATTGATTTTTTGAAAAGATTTTTCGGATTTATCGAGCCACGCTAAACATTTTTCCAAATCTCCGCCGACCAGTTTTTTAATCGCTCGCGTCCATTCGAGAATGGCTTTTATTTCTTTGTTTCTCGTGTTTTGAAAGAGCAAATTCAAAGCAGAAACAATTTTTGAAACCTTTTGCGGTTCGCTCGTCCAAATTTCGTAACATACATTTTGCAGGGCTTTGGCGAGTTGAACATCGGCAAAGGCAAAATGTTCCGACAAGAGAAATTTTCTTTCGGGGAAGGAACTTTCAACCAATTTTTCGGCGAGTTTTTTTCGGTTCATTCGGTAACTTTGTTTGATTATAGTAAGGAATTAAAAATCAGTATAGTGTTTCATTCAAAAATAGGCTGAAAAAAACGCCGAGAGATTTTGAAAAATTATTGCAAGCCGGATTATTTTTGCAATTAATTAAAAAAATGTTCTAAAATTAAAATATCGAATCTAATAGTCATTTACCTGAATTACAGATATAGAATTTTAGCAATCAATCATCCAGAAATATGCAAGAATTTACAGATCAAATGCCCGCGAATATTGCGCGTTACCCGATGGTGCCGATTCGTGATGTCGTTATTTTTCCTTCAACCAAAGTTGCCTTTAAAATTGGTCGTCCGTCGTCCGTTCGCGCTCTCGAACAAGCGATGACAAGCGGCAAGAACATTTTTTTAGCGACACAACACGACGCAACCGTTGACGAACCGCAAGCCGAACAGATTTTTACAATCGGAACGCTTGGCAGAATTTTACAGGCGCAACGCCAAGATAACGGACAGATAAAAGTCGTCGTCGAAGGCAGAGAACGCGGACAAGCCGTGCGTTTTGAACAAGATGCGGACGGAATGTTTTTCGCTCACGTTCGGCGTGTCCAATCGGTTGATGAATCGGGTTACAGAACTGACGGGTTACTTCAACAGATTCATAACTTGGTTGAACAATTTTTGCGTGTTTCGCCGGATGCGTATTCGGATGCGCTTCATGCAAGTCTTCGCGGCATCAGCGCATCGCAGATTTCCGATGCGATGTCGTCGCATTTGCGCGTAACGGTTGATGAAAAGCAAGAGTTGCTCGAAACATTTTCGGTGCAGGAACGGCTGCAAAAATTGATTGCGATTTTGGAAGTCGAAATCGAGAAAAAACAACTCGATAGAACCGTCCACGCCCGCACCAAAAAGCAGATGGACAAACATCAGCGCGAATATTATCTGAATGAGCAAATTAAAGCGATTCACAAAGAATTGGGGCGCAAAGACGACAAGGCGGAACTTGAAGAATTAAAGAAAAAAATTGAAGAAGCCGGAATGTCCCCCGAGGCGAAAGACAAGGCAATGCAAGAATTTGCGCGGCTCGAAGCAATGCCGCCGATGTCCGCCGAATCAACGGTTTCGCGGACTTATCTTGATTGGTTAATCAATGTTCCGTGGCAACAGCGAAGCGATGAAATCAACGATTTGAACGAAGCCGAAAGAGTTTTGAATGAAGACCATTACGGCTTGGAGAAAATTAAGGAACGCATTTTGGAATACTTGGCGGTTCGTCAATTAGTCAAAAACCCGAAAGGCACGATTTTATGTTTTGTTGGTGCGCCGGGCGTTGGAAAAACATCTTTAGGAAAATCAATTGCGAATGCAACGGGCAGAAAATTCGTTCGTTTATCTCTCGGCGGCGTTCACGACGAAGCCGAAATTCGCGGTCATCGCCGAACTTATATCGGCGCACTACCTGGTCAAATAGTTCAATTGATGAAACGCGCCGGAACGGTAAATCCCGTGATTTTATTGGACGAAGTTGATAAATTGGGCAAAGATTTTCGCGGCGATCCGTCGGCGGCATTGCTCGAAGTTCTCGATCCTGAACAAAATTCGACGTTCCGCGATCATTATCTTGATGTAGATTACGATTTGTCGCAAGTTTTCTTTATTGCCACAGCAAATGTTTTGCACACAATTCCCGCACCGCTTCAAGACCGTCTTGAAATTTTACAACTTTCGGGTTACACCGAACGCGAAAAAGCCGAAATTGCTACGCGGCATTTGATTACCAAACAAGCCGAAAACAATGGTTTGGATGCAGAAAGAGTAAAATTCACCGAAGACGGAATTTTGGAAATTATTCGTCACTACACACGCGAAGCCGGTGTTAGAAATCTCGAACGCGAAATTTCATCGTGTCTGCGAAAGGTTGCGAAAAAATTCATTTCTTCCAATCAAACCGAAGATTTTAAGGAAATCATTGATGCGGAAAAAGTGCGGGAACTTCTCGGCACGATTCGTTTTCGCAAACAAGACATTGCACGAAAATCCGAAATCGGTCTGGTCAACGGTTTGGCGTGGACGGAAGTCGGCGGCGACGTTTTGCAGGTCGAAGCAACTTTGGTAAAAGGCAAAGGCGAAGTAACTTTGACCGGAAAACTCGGCGAAGTGATGCAGGAATCAGCCCGCGCCGCGCTGACGTGCGTTAAAACCCGTGCCGAAAGTTTAGGAATAAATCACGAACTTTTCCGCGAAAAAGATTTGCACATTCACGTTCCCGAAGGCGCAATCCCGAAAGACGGACCGAGCGCAGGAATCACGCTGGCAACCGCGATGGTTTCGGTTTTGACCGGAAAACGCGCCCGCCACGACGTTGCAATGACCGGCGAGATTACGCTTCGCGGCAAGGTTCTGCCAATCGGCGGCGTTAAAGAAAAACTTCTCGCAGCACATCGTTTCGGCTTGAAAACAATCATTATGTCGAAAGACAACGAAAAAGATATGGCGGACATTCCCGAAGAAGTCCGCGAAGATTTGACGATTCACACTGTTGATTCGATTGACGAAGTTCTAAAATTTGCTATCGAAGGCGAACACACGGACGACATCTTAGAAATGCCGCCGATTTGGTCGGGCGATAACCCTCAGACCGATATTTCGGTTAATCCGGGTTAAATTTTGAATTTGAAAAACTAAAGCCGCTCTTGAAAGGGCGGCTTTTTTATTTTTAATCCAAATTGTTTGTTTTTAGATTATCGAAAGTTCCATCATACATTTTTTGATGCGTTCAAACGAATGGTTTATATCGTTGTCGAGACCGATAGAAAAACGCACAAGTCCTTCGCTCAAACCCATTTCGGCGCGTTCTTCCGCAGGGATTTCCGAAGACGTGCTGTGTCCGGGCGGGCTGAAAAGCGTTTTGAAATATCCGAGACTGACTGCCAGATAACCGACTCTTTCTTCCTGCATCCGTGTCATTAATTTATTTGCGGTTTCCAGATTTCCAACATCAAGCGCGAGCATTCCGCCGAAACCGTAGCCTTCGTTCATCATAGACTTTAAAAGCTCATTTTGCGGGTGCGCGACCAGTCCGGGATAAAAAACTTTTAGACCGAGACGTTCAAAATTTTCGGCTAAAAACAGGGCGTTTTGACTGTGTTGCCGCATTCTCAAATGAAGCGAATGCAGATTTTTTAAGATGCTCGCCGCGCGTGTGCTGTCAAGAACCGCGCCGAGAAGCATCGCCGCGCCCGAATTAATGTCGGTCAGACGGTGAATAAATTCGTCGCTCGCGCAAACCGCGCCCGCCACGCAGTCGCTCGTGCCGTTAATGAATTTTGTCATACTGTGAATGACCACATCCGCGCCGAGACGAATCGGCGAAAGAATCAAAGGCGAGAAAGTATTGTCCACAACGAGTTTTAGATTATTCGCTTTGGCAATCGAGGCAAGACGCGGAATATCGGCGATTTCGAGTAGCGGATTGCTCATTGATTCGCAGTAAATGACTCGTGTTTTATCGTTTATTAAACCTTCTATTTCGGCAAAATTATTGATGTCGGCAAAATGAATTTTAATACCGAGTCGCGGCAGAAAATTTTTGAAAAGCGCGTAAGTTCCGCCGTAAATTGTGTGGGCAGAGATAATTTCCGTGCCGCTTTCGCACATTTGCAGGAGCGTTGAACTAATCGCCGCCATACCCGAAGCGGAAACCTGCGCCGATTCGCTGTCTTCCATCCGCGCTAAGGCTTTTGAAAGATATTTATTCGTCGGATTCCAATGCCGCGAATAAAGAAAACAGCCTTCGATTTCATGCTCGAAAAGCTCCTCCATTCGTTCGGGCGACATAAAAGTATAGGTTGAAGAGTCGGTAATCGAAGGATTTACATCACCGAATTCGCCGAACACCAAAAAATCCTGAATTTTACTGCTAGGATCAAACATAATTTCACTTTTCCTCCTTCTGTAATTAAAAATATATCAGAAAAAAAGGTGCGAACCATCTATCCGAAACATAAAAAAAAGAGTCCGAAATAATAAGGAAAAGTAACAACTGCGGAATAAAAATGCTTTTCTTTGCAGAACGGCTTTTCAAGTAAAATCGCTGATAAAATCTATTCGGTTTTTCGGGCGTTAATATTATCATTAATATTGAGATTTGCCGAATTTTATAATGAGGTTTTAAAAATTCAAGCATTTCGGTTAAAATTTCCAAAAATGACGAGGTAAAATTATGAGTAAAGTAGAATCAGCGGATTTAATAATGAAATTGTATGACCTGCGACGTGAAGACAAAATGCGCGATGCGCGGGCTTGGTTTGTGGCTTTTTTTCCCGAATCGGCAGGTGAGATTATGCAAGCGATGATAAATGCGGAAACAAGCGCGAAATATCGAATGGTTACGACCTATTGGGATATGGCGGCGGCATTTATTAATCACGGTGCGATTGATGAAGCAATGTTTTCCGAAATCACGGGCGAACACATCGTCGTTTTCTCGAAAATCGAGCCGTTTATCGAGGAATTACGCGCCACGATGGGCGAAAATTATCTGAAAAATCTCGAAGCCTTGATTATGAAACAACCAAACGCCAAGGAAATGCTTGCCGCCAGACGCGAATTGATGAAACGCTGGATGCAGGCGCGAGCGGCGCAGGGATAATAGTTTCTGGTTTCTAGTTTCTAGTTTCGGGTTAAAAACCAAACAACCAGAAACCGGAAACTAGAAACCAGAAACCGACATCTATGAAAATAACTTCAGCGGAATTTATAAAAAGCGCGTTTGAGCAATCGCATTGGACAATGGATGGGTTGCCCGAAGTCGCTTTTCTTGGTCGTTCAAACGTCGGAAAATCTTCGCTGTTGAACTCACTTTTACAGCGCAAAAGTTTGGCGCGGACATCGAATACGCCCGGACGAACCCAAAGCATAAACTTTTTTTTGATAAACGAGAAATTTTATTTCGCCGATTTGCCGGGTTACGGTTACGCGAAAGTTTCCAAAGCAATGCGGGCAGATTGGGGGAAGATGGCGGAAGAATATCTTCTTGAAAGACGAGAACTCGTCTTGTTTATTCAGTTAATAGATTCGCGCCACAAACCAACAAAACTTGATATAAATCTTTATGAATGGCTGAAATTTCACCACAAAAATTCGATTGTTGTGGCAACCAAATCGGACAAACTTTCAACCAATCAACTTAATAAAAGTTTGCGTGAGATTGAAAAAACTCTACCTGACACGAAATTAATCGCATATTCTGCACAAACAGGGAAAGGACGCGAGGCAGTTTGGCGTGAAATCCAAATAGCGTTGGAAAGTGCAAAAGTTTAAAGGTGAAAAATTTTTGGTTTATTGTGGGATAAATAACAGGATTTAATAGGGATTTGCAACAATTTTAACTTAACATTCTGTCGAAAATACAGATTCCCAACTTCTTCACCGTTAAACTTTTTCACTTTTTCACTTTTAGAGTTGATTTTTCTAATTAAAGTTTGCAATAATTAAGCATCCGAAAAGCTCTGGGGTTTTGAGAAAGCGTTGACGCTTATTTTTAGGAACATCACGGAACGGAACTTTCCATACAATTTTTTCAATTCGAGTTTATTTTTTTTATCAGCAATTATTTTAAATTTATCGTGTGAAGATAGACTCCTGAAGAACTGCAATTTATTCTCCTATATAATTTACAAACTGAAAAAACATGGCTACTAAGACAACAGCAAGAAAAGTTATAAAAGCAACTAAGACGGAAGAGAACGGCGCAGCTGCCGGCGGAGAAGACTTGAAAAAAGTAGAACCTGCTCAAACTGCTCCCGCTGAATCTAAAAAATCCGATAAAAAAGAAAAAAACGATGCGAACTCAGGACTGCTTGATTTGGCGGAATTGAAAGATAAGTCAATTTCCGAATTGACGCACATCGCCAAAGAAATGGGCGTTGAAGGCGCATCCGGGATGCGTAAGCAAGAATTGATTTTTAAGGTTCTCGCCGCGCAGACCGAAAAAAGCGGTTTGATTTTTTCGCAAGGCGTTCTTGAAACTTTGCCCGACGGCTTCGGGTTTCTTCGTGCGCCGGAATACAATTATCTGCCCGGTCCCGACGATATTTACGTTTCGCCTTCGCAAATCCGCAAATTTGATTTACGCACCGGCGACACCGTGAGCGGGCAAATTCGTCCGCCTAAAGAAGGCGAACGATATTTCGCGCTTATCAAGGTCGAGGCGATCAATTTTGAAGCCCCCGAACATTCACGCGAAAAAGTTTTCTTTGACAATCTAACGCCGCTTTATCCCGACGAGCAGTTGAAGATGGAAACCGGCACGGACAAAATCGCGGCGCGTGTGATTGACCTCGTAACGCCGATTGGTAAAGGGCAACGCGCTTTGATTGTTGCACCGCCGCGCACGGGTAAAACAATGCTTCTGCAAACAATCGCCAATTCGGTAACGGAAAATCATCCCGAAGTTACGCTGATTGTTCTGCTGATTGATGAACGCCCCGAAGAAGTTACGGATATGCAACGCTCGGTTAAAGGCGAAGTTATTTCTTCGACGTTTGACGAACCGCCGACGCGCCACGTTCAGGTTGCGGATATGGTTATCGAAAAAGCAAAACGCCTCGTCGAACACAAACGCGATGTCGTCATTTTGCTCGATTCAATCACACGCCTTGCCCGCGCACACAACGCGGTTGTTCCGCCGTCGGGCAAGATTTTGTCGGGCGGTATTGATTCAAATGCTTTGCAACGTCCGAAACGCTTTTTCGGTGCGGCGCGAAACATTGAAGAAGGCGGAAGTTTGACGATTATTGCGACGGCTTTGATTGACACGGGGTCGCGTATGGACGACGTTATCTTTGAAGAATTTAAGGGAACGGGTAACTCGGAAATCCATCTTGACCGCAGACTTTCGGACAAACGATTGTTTCCGGCGATTGATTTGCAACGCTCCGGCACGCGCAAAGAGGAATTGCTCATCAGCAAGGAAGACCTCAACCGCATCTGGGTTATGCGTCGCGTTCTCAATCCGCTTTCGCCTGTTGAACAGATGGAAGTCGTGCTTGAACGCCTCAACAAAACAAAGGCAAATTCGGAATTCTTGGCTTCAATGCAAAGTTAATTCAGATGAAAAAATAAAAAAGCCTTGAGTTCAAACGAACTCAAGGCTTTTTTATTTGAAAAATTATGGAATATAGACAGCGGGAGTCGGTTTGTCGGTAGCAAGTCCGAAATTCGTTGTTCTGAGACCATTGCGCGAACCTAAAATCCACCAAGTTCCGTTGCGGACAACAGCTAAATCTGTTCTGCCGTCGCCGTCGTAATCGGCAGGTGCGAGTTTGTCGGTTGCCAAGCCGAATTGCGGCGCGTCAAAGTTTTGCGCTGGAACTCCGGTAGCGCGGGCGATATACCAAGTGTTGTTGCCCGGACGGAAAACTGCCAGATTCGCCTTCCCGTCGCCGTCATAATCTCCGACAACGGGAATATCACCTGCTAAACCGAAAAGGTCATTGGTCAAACCTGAATTGCTTTTGATAATTGACCAATTCGTTCCGGTAAAGACTGCCACATCAGCTTTGCCGTCGCCGTCATAATCTGCGGGAACGGGTTTGTTCCCGGCTTGTCCGTGCGAGATGATTCCGGTGTATCCAAACTGTGAATTAAGAATATACCATTCGCCGTTTCGATAAGTTGCGACATCGGCTTTGCCGTCGCCGTCGTAGTCTGCGGGAACGGGAATGTCGGTCGGAATTCCCCAACGAACGCCGTAAAGTCCCTGCGTTGAGCCGACAATATACCAAGTTCCGGTTGACGGACGATAAACGGCAATATCGGTTTTGCCGTCGCCGTCATAATCTGCCGGAGCCGGAATATCGTCGTGCAGACCGAATCTTGCGTATGAAAAAGTTGTCGGGGAAAGTTGCGAATACCAATCCAAGGCCGAAATCGGCAGACCAAAATCTTCTGATAATGACGAATTGTTTATCGTCCGAATTACGGCAACGTCCGCTTGTTCGTTGCCGTTAAAATCAAACTGCGTTCTCAATCGTTCATATGCGCCGATGTCGCCGCCGCGTGCGCCGTTGGAGTTGCCGTCCGAGCCGCGAAATACTCCGCGTTGGTCGGGGAATTGAACACGATTAGGGTCGCCCGCGTCAATCGCCGGACTCGTAATCGGAAGCGCGTGTGTCAGTGTCGCACCGTTGTTCAAAGCAATCGGCAATAATTGCGGGCTGACATTTAATTGGTTGCCGAGAGCCGAGCCGATAATGTTTGCACCCGACGTATTGCCGACCAAATTATAGCCGAGCGAATTCATCGTCAAACTAAAATCGGGTCGTCCGTTGGTCGCGGTGTTTTGTGCGATTATCGAATTGCGGACGGAATAAGTTGCCTGTGCATTATGAACGCCGCCGCCGACGGTTCCCGAATGATTAAAAGCAATCGTCGAATCGCTGATGTTCGCACTCGACGAATTAAAATCGGCTTCCAAACCGCCGCCGGAGCTTGACGAAGTATTGCCGCTGACCGTTGAACGAGTCATTATCAGATTATCGCCGTGATAAATCCCGCCGCCCGTGCCGTTGGTTGCCGTATTTCCATAAATCGCGCAATTATTTATGACCAGCGGACCAAAAATGCTGATTGCGCCGCCGTTGCTTACGCCCGACGGACCTGAAATCGTGCCTTGCGTCAGATTCAGATAATTCAAAGTCAGCGTCGAATTTGCCGTGTTTCCGTTAAAAATGCGGCTGTTGTTATTGCCCGAAATTGTTATCGGAAAATTCGGATTGCCGTTGATAGTAATCGTTCCCGGAAACACTAATTCGCCGCTTGTCAGAACGATTGTTTGCGCCGATGTAAAGGCAAATTCAATCGTGTCCGCGCCAGCCGCGCCGTTTGCGTCTAAAACCGCTTGGCGCAGACTTCCCGCGCCGGAATCATTGGTATTTGTTACCGTAAAAGTCGCGGCGTTTGCCGAAAAAGACATTGCCGTCAAGATAAAAGCCATTGAAACGATTGGAAAAGTTTTGATAATCAAGTTTTCCAATTTTGAATACACTTCGAGTGCCGCGTTGGTCGTCAAACCGACCAACGACATGGTTAGTTCTTTCATAAAATCCTCCAGATTATTTTGTAGATTGTTTCTACTTTGCGTTATGCAATAAAAGGAACGCGAGAGATAAACTAATCTTGCAGACTTTTTTGAATAAAAATGTAAGCAAAGCGATTCGATGTTTCCGGTTATTTGCAATGATTATCGCCGATTACACTGTAAATGCAACAATTGGAGCGCAAAAGTCCGATAAACATTGGGCTTTGACCGCGAAACTTTTGTAAAAGTCCGCCGAACTCTTATGAAAGTCCGCCGAACTCTTATGAAAGTCCGCTGTCCTTTCGTGAAAGTCCGCCGGACTCTCGTGAAAGTCAGCGGACTCTTGCGAAAGTCCGCCGGACTCTCGTGAAAGTCAGCGGACTCTTGCCAAAGGACAGCGGACTCTTGTGAAAGTCCGCCGGACTCTTACCAAAGTCAGCGGACTTTCACGAAAGGACGGCGGACTCTTGTGAAAGGACGGCGGTCTTTCATAAGAGTTCGGCGGACTTTTATAAGAGTTCGGCGGACTTTTACGAAAGGACGGCGGACTTTGGGCAAAGTTTTCCGTCCAATTGTGAATGTTCCGTGTCCGCAGAGCAAAGTTTGGCGGACTTTTAGCAGAATCAGGCGGTCTCGCTTGATTGTCCGGCGGTCATTGTTCAGTGTCGGATGGTTTATGAGCAGAATCCGGCGGGCTGTGTTTCGGTCAATTCTTATAAGCTGTTTTAAAACTTTAAAAAGCCGGATAATTGCGAGTGGTTTATCAATTATTAATTATCCGGTATCAATTATATTTTGGGGTGTTTAAGCGTAACCCACGACAATTTAATGAATAATTGGTAATTGATAATTGATAATGCCGCGCCTTGTTTCCCAATCATATTGAGCTTTGAAACAAATTCTTAGTTTAGAAGGGAAAAAAGGAGAAACGGAGACAAAGAAAATCTCTCCTTCTCCCGTTCTCCCGTTCTCCCGTTCTCCGTTTCTTATTTTATAGCGCGGGCAATCAGACCGATGCCGCCTGCCAGAAGGACGAGCATAATGATTGTGTTGAAAAGGCTGGTCGGTTGGAAATAGACGGTCAGATTCGCCAAAATTCCGGCGGCGATGACAACGATGCCGACGAAAAGCAAAATCCAACCGATAACGGATTTGCCGTTGAAGAATAAAATGCCGATGCCGAAAATAAGCGGAATCAGCGTCAAACCGAAAGTGTTGTAGCCGTAAAGCGTCCAAAAACTGCTCGTTACAACAACTTGATTCGTCAAAAGATAACCGCCCGCGACCGCCATCGCCAGCCCGATGAAAAATTCGATTAATCCGCCCGAAGTTCCGCCCGCTCCGCTAAATTTATATTCTTCGCTCATAGTTTTTTTGGTAGTGAACTAAAAGTAATGCTTTTATAAATTGCCACTAGCTTCAGCTAGTGGACGAGTTTTTGAAATCAAGCGGCTTTAGCCGAATAGGAGAAAAAATCAATCATCCTTACCGCTTTAGCGCAAAAAAAGGGATAAAGCCAAGCGGAATTTTTTATTTTTTTCTTCTATTCGGCTAAAGCCTTGTTTCTTTCTTTTGCTAACCACCAGCTAAAGCTGGCGGCAATTTATAAAAGCATTTCAAAAAGCATTACTTTTAGTTCACTACCGTTTTTTTTAGTTGGGAGTAAGGAGTCTTTTCTCCCTACTCCTTACTTTAGTTCCCGAATCCGCCGACTTGCGTAAATTTTTTGCGAAACCGCTCATCGTGTCCGGCTTGAATATCCTGCCGGCAGAAATATGCGTGCGTCAATTCGTGTTTCAGAATATTCACGATTTGCTTTTGATTCTTTTTGTCGTAGAAGGCTTTTTTGATATAAATCGTCGGATTTCGGCTCACGCAAACATTATACGCCACGCCGCCGTCTTTGCCTTCACTGCCTTTCTGAATCGGTTCGTCCACAAGATAGACGGGAACGGACGGCATTCTGTCAAAAAGTGGCAGAAGTGCATCTGTTTCTCTCTGCAAGTTCGCGTCGCGCACGCCCTTCGGCTTCGGAACGGGAGTTTTTGAGGCATTTACAACTTGTTCGGGCATTTTGTTTGAAGTGATTTCAGCCGTGTCTGATTTCCAAAAATAATATACAACCAACAAAATGCCCGATACCAGCAGAATAAACGCCGCGAAAATGATAAGTAGTATTTTGAACATCGAACTGTTAAGCATTTTCAACTGCCCGGAGTTACGTCTTTAGGTGCGTATTCTTGCCGCGCTTCGCCGGCGGTTTCACGCCTAAAGACGTAACTCTGAACGATTAAGGTTTCAGACGATAAAGCATCCGCGGAAACGGAATTGTTTCGCGGACATGCTCGATGCCGCACATCCAAGCCGTGCAGCGTTCGATGCCCATTCCGAAACCGGCGTGCGGAACTGCGCCGAATCTGCGTAAGTCGAGATACCATTCAAAAGATTCACGCGGCAAATCGTGCGCTTCGATTTGTTTTTCAAGAAACTCCAAATCAAAAGCGCGTTCGCCGCCGCCGATAATCTCGCCGTAGCCTTCGGGCGCGAGCAAATCCGCGCCGAGCGCGAGTTCGGGGCGTTCCTTGTCGCGTTCAAAATAAAACGCTTTGATGACGGCAGGGAAATGATGCACGAAAACCGGCGCGTCAAACTGTTTTGAAATATAAGTTTCGTCCGGCGCACCGAAATCGCCGCCCCATTCAAAATCATTTTCGAGTTCGCCTTTGGCAAAACCTTCTTTCAGCATCTTCACCGCGTCGTCGTAATGCACACGCGGGAAACCGCTTTCGAGAATTGCTTCGAGCTTAGAAATATCGCGCTCCAAAACCGCCAAATCATCGCGTCTGTCCGCCAAAACCCGCTCGACGATAAATTTTATCAAACCTTCGCCAAGCGTCATCACGTCGTCGAGATGCGCGTAAGCCATTTCGGGTTCGACCATCCAAAATTCGGTAAGGTGTCGGCGCGTTTTAGATTTTTCAGCGCGGAAAACCGGACCGAAAGCGTAACTTCTGCCAAGACTTGCGGCGGTTGCTTCGTTGTAAAGTTGCCCTGATTGCGTCAGATACGCTTTGTCATCGTCAAAATAGTCAACTTCAAAAAGCGTCGTCGTGCCTTCGCAAGCGGCAGGCGTGAAAATCGGGGTGTCGGCGAGAATAAATCCGTTTTCGTCAAAGAAATCGCGTGTCGCTTTGATAACCGTGTGGCGAATCTTCAAAACCGCGTGCTGTTTCTTCGAGCGAATCCAAAGATGCCGATTGTCCATCAAAAATTCCGTCCCGTGTTCCTTCGGCGTAATCGGATATTCACTCGCGTTTTGGATAACTTCCAATCCCGTAACGTCCAATTCAACGCCAATCGCCGAGCGTGTATCTTCCTTAACCTTGCCCGTTACGATTATCGAAGATTCTTGCCCCAAGCCTTTTGCCTGTTCAAAAAGCTCTTCATTCGCAGGTTTGAAAACGACGCACTGCACAATGCCCGTGCCGTCGCGCAGTTGCAGAAAAACAAGTTTCCCGCTCGAACGCGAGTTATAAAGCCAACCTTTCAGCGTAACTTCCTCGCCGATGTGATTTTTTAGTTCGTTGATGTATGTTTGATTCATAAAGATAAAAGAAAATTCTAAAGGAAAAGCCTTTAACTGCAAAACTCGGAGTTTCTGAAATTTTATTTCAGTTCAATCATCCAAACATTTCCCGTAGTTTCGGCATATTCATAAACAATTTGGTTATTGAGCGGCGACCACGACGGCGAACGGACGTAGGAATTCAAATTTTTATAATCGGTAAGCTGTTTTATTTCCTTCGTGTCAATCGCCACGGTGAACAGATTCCATAAACCTTCGCGCTGCCCGGCATAGAGGATTCTGCGGCTGTCGGGCGACCAATCGTTGTTCCAATGATGACCTTTTTGATTGGTGATTTGGACTGGTTCGCCGCCCGTGTCGGGCATTATGAAAATTTGCGAATCGTCGCCGCGTTTGGCTTGAAAGGCAATCCACTTGCCGTCGGGCGACCACATCGGAAAGAGTGCGGCTTCTTTGTCGAAAGTGATTTGTTTCGGTTCTCCGCCATTGAGGGGCATTGTCCAAATATTCAATGTTTCATTTTGTTTGGAATTGAACGCAACTCGTTTGCCGTCGGGCGACATTCTGGCTTGGGTTGCGTCTTGATTGATGTCGAAAAGTTTTTTCTCCAACGCACCTTCAACCGTCAAAGTGTAGTAAGCAAATTTTCCGTCACGGCGCGAGAAATAGCCGAGCGTTTTGCCATCGGGAAACCAGCGCGGATTAATAGCGCGGCTTTGGGCAATTTGGTTTTGGTTTTTGCCGTCCGCGTCCATCAGCCACGTTTCCATCAATTCTCCGGTCGAGTTAAGTGCTTGAAATGCGATTTTTTTGCCGTCGGGCGAAAAAGTGGGTTGGATAAAACGCGATTCCACGCTTTGCGTGTATTGCACAGGTGTTCCGGCGGTTTCGTCTTTGAGCGGAATTGACCAAATATTGCTGTTCATTGACAGGGAACTGTAAACCATTCGGTTGGTATTGCGCGAAATGGCAAGATGACGGATGCGGCTACCGCTTGAAATAAATGTGCTGTAAGGTTCGCCGGATGGTTTGCCGTCAGATGAGAGATTGATTCTTACAAGATTTCGGCGCGATACAGCAAAAATTGACTTGCCGTCAGGGGCGAAAATACCGTCAGCAGAATTAGGCACGGTTTTGGTTAAATTGCCGTCCGAAAGTGAAATTGTCCAAACATCCGAAGTTATCGTATCGTTTGAAGTAAAAATTACGAATTTGCCGTCGGGCGAAAATGACGGAGAACCGTGTCCGCCTATCGGATTACCGACTTTTGTCAGTTGTTGCGGTTCTCCGCCGCCAACTAAAACCGTCCAAAGTGTCGAAGGCGGAATCGCCGAACGCGCATAACTTCCCAAATCGTTGAGCGGGTCTTGTTGGAAAACGACGGTTTTACCGTCGGGCGAAAACGAAGGACTTGAGCCGAATTCGGTTAATCGTTTCGGCGTTCCGCCCGTTGCCGGAACAATCCAAATGCCGCCGCGTTTTTTGGAATGATAGACAATTTGACCGCCATCGGGCGAAAACGCGGGCTGAAAATTCTGACCTTCGTCCGCCGTGATTTGCAACTCTTTCGCACCGCTGACGAGTTGTTTGACATAGATTTCAAAATTTCCCGTGTTGTCCGAGCTAAACGCAATCGTATTGCCGTCAGCCGAAATCGCCGGATAAAATTCAAGTCCCGTCCAAGTTGTTAATTGCGCGTTTGATTTGATTTCAAAAGTTATTTCCGGCGCGGCACGAAAAGCAAAATACCACAAAACCAATCCGCCAAGCGCAACCAAAATCAGAGCGGCGGCAATGAAGAGATTTTTGACTTTTGATTTTTGATTTTTGATTGCGGGAATATTTTCCGATGAGTGAATTTTTAATTTGTCATCCGTAATTTGTAACTCTTGTCCGATTGATTCGTCTTTTTCATTGACTTCAGCAACAAAACGATAGCCGCGTCCCGGAACGGTTAAAATAAATTTATGCTGTTTCGGATTTTCGCCTAAAGCCTTTCGCAAAACGGCGACGTTTTGCGCGAGATTTGATTCTTCGACAAACGAATCCGCCCACAGCAAATTCATCAAAAAATCTTTCTCCAAAACTTCGCCACGATGTTCTAAAAATGCTAAAAGCAAATCAAAAACCTTCGGCGTAAGCTGAATTTTCTCGTCGCCGCGCCATAAAAGACGCTTTTCGCCGTCCACGCGGAAATCCGCAAACTCAAAAAATAAAGGACTTTCGGGTTTTAAACTCATTTTTAGAAACTTTTAGAAATTTTTATCTCGATTTTTAGGACTTTTATCTCCATCATTTGCGAAATTGGTTACATCAACGAGCGAAACGGTTTCCGAAGAACCGATTTGCAGTAATTGTAAAACTAAAATTCAAAAAACAGAAGGAGCAAAAAAATGAAAAATCAAAAAATTAAATCAATCATCGTCGTCGGTTTCTTGGTCTTATTCGCCACATTTTCGGCAAACGCGCAAACGGGCAAACCGCTTGTCGCGGACATTCCGTTTGATTTCTACGTCAAAAATCAAAAGTTTGAAGCGGGCAAATACACAATCGAAAGAGCCGCTCCGAATTCATTTTCGGCAAGCATTATTATTCGTCAAAAAGACGGTAAAAAATCAAAAATCTTGATGCTTTTGCCGTTGGAATTGAAAAATGAACGCGGCGAATTTTCGGCGAAACTTATTTTTAACCGCTACGGTTCGGAATATTTTCTCTCCGAAGTGCAAAATCCGGCGGACGATTTCGGCGCACAATCTCCGAAAGTCCGTTTAGAAAAAAATTACGCCAAACAACACGGCGAACCGACACGCGAAACCGTTTTGTTATCAACAGTTCAACGCTAGAGGCTAAAAAAAGCCGAATGTTGAAAGCGGCGAAATCGAAGATTAAAGAATTTTGACCTCTTGTTTTCGATTTCGCCAAAAAAATGGCGGGCGCAAGTCCGCTTTTTTATTTGGCGGGACAAGATGTTTGACAATTTTATATCATAAACGCAGACTTTAATAAACAATGCCTGAAAAGAAGAAAAAAATTGATTACACACGCGCTTGGATTGAAGCCAAACGTCTGATTTGGGATTATCGTTGGCGATTGCTCATCGGTTTGGGATTGATGTTGATTAGCCGCGCAGCTGGATTTGTTCTGCCTTATTCGACAAAGTTTTTGGTGGATAATGTTTTCGGTCAGGCGCAGTATGATTTGCTCAAATGGATTGCGCTGGCGGTTGGTATTTCGACTCTAATTGCGGCAATCACATCGTTTGCGCTGTCGCAAGTGTTGGGCGTGGCGGCGCAACGTGCGATTACCGAAATGCGGAAACGGGTTCAGGCGCACATCGAAAGATTGCCGACTTCGTATTTTGATTCGACGCAAACCGGACAACTGATTTCGCGGATTATGCGCGATGCGGAAGGAATTAGAAACTTGGTCGGGACAGGTTTGGGGCAAATCTTGGGCGGATTGCTTTCGGCGTTGGTTTCGATGTGTTTTTTGTTTTATCTGAATTGGCAAATCACGATTGTAACGCTCGTTGTTTTAGCGGTTTTCGGGTTTGTTTTGAGTTACGCTTTCAAACAATTACGACCGCTTTTCCGCGATAGAGGCGAAATCGAAGCGGAAGTTACGGGCAGATTAAACGAAGGTTTGGGCGGCATCAGAATCGTTAAAGCATACACGGCGGAAAAGCGCGAAGAATTGTCGTTTGCACGCGGCGCACACAGACTTTTTCGCAACATCGCCAAGTCAATGACCGGCGTTTCCGCGACAGGAAGTTTCGCGTCTTTGGTCATCGGCGCGATTGCTGTTGT
Source organism: uncultured Blastocatellaceae bacterium (assembly GCA_964548225.1). GTDB lineage: Bacteria > Acidobacteriota > Blastocatellia > Pyrinomonadales > Pyrinomonadaceae > CALMEH01. The sequence continues at coordinate 34,464 of CAZJQP010000038.1, forward strand.
GATGATTTATTTCGGCGGAAGTGCGGTGATTGCGAATATCAAAGATTCAACGCAAGGAATGACTTCGGGCGATTTTACGATGTATATTGCTTTTACGATTTTTATGGTCGTTCCAATCGTTGACCTCGCAAATATCGGCACGCAAATCACCGAAGCCTTTGCCGGTTTGGATAGAATTTCCGAAGTTTTCGGAATGAAAACCGAAACCGACGAAGATGCAAACCGTAACGCTCTGCCGAAGATTGAAGGCACGATTGATTTTGAAGACGTGCATTTTGAATACGAGGAAAATGTGCCTGTCTTGAAAGGCGTTTCATTTCATTCCGAAGCCGGAAAAACAACGGCTTTGGTCGGCTCATCAGGTTCGGGAAAATCTACAATTTTGAGTTTGGTTTTGAATTTTATTCAACCGAATAAAGGCAGAGTTTTGATTGACGGAAAAGATTTGCAATCGGTGAAATTGCAAGATTATCGGCGACATCTCGGCGTGGTTTTGCAAGACAATTTTCTTTTCGACGGCACGGTTCTGAGCAATATTCGCTTTGCCAATCCGCACGCCAATTTTGATGAAATTAAAGAAGTTTGCCGCATCGCAAATGCCGACGAATTTATCGAAAAATTTCCCGACAAATACGACACAATCGTCGGAGAGCGCGGCGTAAAACTATCCGGCGGACAACGCCAACGTATTGCGATTGCGCGGGCTTTGCTGGCAAATCCGCGAATTTTAATTTTAGACGAAGCGACTTCTTCGCTCGATTCAGAATCCGAAGCGTTGATTCAAGAAGGTTTAAGACGTTTGCGGCAAGGCAGAACGACTTTTGTCATTGCACACAGACTTTCGACAATTCGTTCCGCCGACCAAATTCTCGTCGTTGAATCGGGCGAAATTCTCGAACGCGGAACGCACGATGAATTGATTGCTTTGGGCGGGCGATACAAACAGCTTTACGACAAACAATATCGCTTCGAGCAGAATCTTTTCGTCAATCCGGGCGAAGAAATAAAAAATCAAGAGAAATTTTCAGCAACAAAATTATAAAGAACTATGGAAAATACACAAAATTATCAAAACCACGTTCGATGGTTTCCGTTATTTCATTTCGTTGTCATGCCGCTTTTGCTTTTTAATTTGGTGTGGCATTGCGTTCGGCTTTATCAAGAGCCGAGTTGGGACAGAGCCGAGTTGATTTTACTTGCGGTTACATTGATGTTGCTTGCATTGTCGGCGCGTCTGCAAGCATTGAAGGCGCAAGACCGTGGGATTTGTCTCGAAGAGCGTTTGCGTTATCAAGCGGTTTTGCCGAGTGATTTGGCGCAGAAAGCCGCTAACTTGAAACCGGGACAGATAATTGCTTTGCGGTTTGCTTCGGATGGAGAACTGGCGGAACTGGTCGAAAAAACTTTGAACGGCGAGCTTAATTCTTCAAAAGAAATCAAGCTCGCCGTCAAAAATTGGCGCGGAGATTATTTGCGCGTTTAATTGGATTCAAAATTCAAGGTTTAAGATTTAAGATTTATTGTCTAACGAAAGAACAATCTTGAGTCTTGAACCTTGAATCTTAAATTTTTATGGAACAAATGCCGCCGGTGCGGGCAAATCGCCGCTTGAGCCGAAATTTGTGATTTGCAAACCGCCGGTTGAGCGATTTACATACCAAGTTCCGGTGCGGAAGATTGCCGTGTCTGCTCTGCCGTCGCCGTCGTAATCACCGGGCGCGGGTTGGTCGGTTGAAATCCCGAACGGAACGGCGTAATAGCTGAAATCTTCCGAACGTAAGACAAACCAATTACCATCCGAAGGACGGAAAAATGCAATGTCGGTTTTGCCATCGCCGGTGTAATCTTGCGCGACAGGTTTGTCCGTTGAAATTCCGAAAGTTGCCGCCGTTACGCCCGATGTCGAACGATTCAGCCACCATTGACCGTTTGACGGACGATAGATTGCTAAATCGGCGCGTCCGTCACCGTCATAATCACCGACTTGCGGCAAATCTCCGTTTTGTCCGAATTGCGTTTGGAGTGTGCCGTTAGTGCTTTGTTGGATAAACCAAGTTCCGGTTGAAGCACGGAAAAGTGCCGCGTCAGCTCTGCCGTCGGCATCAAAATCAGCAGGAGCAGGTGTATCGCCGTTTGCACCGAACGGAAAAGCGAAAAAGCTGTTATCTTCCGAACGCATAATTATCCATTCGCCTGTTGCAGGTCTCCAAACTGCAATATCGGTTTTGCCGTCGCCTGTGTAATCAGCTGGAACGAGTTTGTCTGTTCCTGCGCCGAATTGGAATGCATTATTTCCGCCGTCCGAAGATTTCAAATACCACCATTGACCATTTGACGGACGGAAAATCGAAATATCGGTTTTGTCGTCGCCGTCAAAATCAACGTGCGAAGGACGGTTTACCGCAGTGGCTTCGCCGAAAACGGTGAAACGAAACGCCGGAGTTACCGAAAAGCCGTTTGCGGCGGCGGCATCGGTGATATACCAACGTCCGAAAAACGTCTGTCCGACAAGTGCCGGATTATTCGGAATGTTCACGCTGATTGAACCCGAACCGGTGTTTGCGCCTGTGCCTTGTAATGTTATGGTTTGACGCAGAAATGAACCGCTTGCGGGAATTGTTGTGCCGACACCGGGATCAGTTGAATTGATGACCAAAACCGCTTGTGCGCCGCCTAATCCGCCGGCTGTTGCTACTGTAAAACTCGGATTTCCGACAAACGGCGGTTCGACCGCAACTGCCGCCGGAATAAATCCTCCGCTTCCTGCTCTACCCGTTCCCGTAATTTGCGGAACATTGGTTGATTCGGTATAAAGTCGTGGACGGTCAAACGGAGCTTGCTCGTTGCGAACGCGATTATCTGTCAGAGAATTTCGCAAAAACGCAACTAAATCCGCTTGCTGTCCGGCGTTCAAACCACGCGGCTGAATCAAACCATTCGGAAAGTTCGGCTGATTTGGAAAATCGCCGCCGCGGTTGTAAAACTGCACGACTTCTTCCAAAGTTTGAAGCCTTCCGTTGTGCATAAACGATGAACGAAGTCCGACATTACGCAGGCTCGGAACGCGGAATTCACCCAAATCGTTTTGCGCTCCGGTAACTTGAAATCTGCCCGTATCTTCATTCGCGGGGCGCAATCCGACATTGCGGAAAGTGTTGTCCGTCAAAAGATTTCCCGCGTGGCAGACTGCACAACTGACGTTGACGAAAGTATTTCGTCCGCGCTGTTCTGCCGCCGGAAGCGGTGTGATTCCGGCATTTGCAAGGTCAAGCGGTGTTTGGTCGGAAAATTGAGTCCGCTCATATGCACCGATCGCCAGCGCAATTCGCGTCGGTGTAACGTCCGAAGTTCCGAAGGCTTCCAAGAAAAGTTCGGGATAGCTTCTTCCGTCAATCCAAGTTTGCAAAGATGTCGGAATATTAAAAGCCAGTGCCAAAGGTTTTGCGGTGGTAATTTTGCCGGCGATTTCAGACCAATTAGATGTGCCGTGTCCCATTTCAACGTTATTTACCGGTGGTCCGACAGCTTGGCTTTCCAATGCACCACCGTTGTTCAAAACAATAGCATTCGTCAAAGGGTCGCGGAAAGTTCCGGATGCGCGTCCGTCCCAAAAGAGAAGCGGTGCATAAGCGGCATTGATAAATGAATTGGCTTTGCGTCCCGTAACTTGTGCGCGTAATCCGTAAGTGTTAGAAAACGTATAAGTTCCGTCAAAATTGTTGAGTGGCACGCCTTCCGAGCCGACAACATCATCTGCCGTATTATAAACATTATCAAACCCCGGGTTTTTTGAATTGAAGGAAGTTACAATCGAACGTGGATCGGTTCCACCGATTCCGGCACGATGGCAAGTTCCACAACTAACGGTATTTGTTGATGAAAGCTGTTCGTCCCAAAAGAGAGTTTTCCCCAAATTCGCCTTGGTAGCAGTCATTGGATTTCCGGCTGGTGAAAGATTCGGCGGTTCGAGCGGGGGAACGGGACCTTGTATTGCGGTTCCGGTTCTTGCGCCCTGCGCTACCGCACTAAAACCACTCTGTGTGGTGCCGTTTTCGGCACGAACCCAGTAGAAAAAGGTCTGCCCGGCTGTTGCTGTTGTGTCGAAAAAGAAATTTGCCGCCGTTGTTCCGACATCGGTTGCTGTTGCCGAATTATTCGTTGTGTTGCGGAAAATACGATAATTTGTCGCCCCACGCATTGTATCCCAATGAAGTCCGACTTTGTTATTGTAAAGATTTGTCGTTGCCGAAAAACCTGTCGGCGCGGAAAGCGATGTTTGCGCTTTCGTTTTTGATTCGAAAAAGATATTTCCGAAACCGAAGATAGCCGCAAAAACAAAAATGGAAATCACCAAAAGTTTTAATATTTTCATACTTAAGCCTCTAAATAAGTCAATTTTTTTTAGAAAAAAATACTTGGAAACCAAAATTACACAGAAAAAATCTCAGGTTTTGTTGCTTATAAAACTACAAAATTAACCGATTTTATCTAACAATCCACGAAGATACTTTCGTGTCCGCATTAGTCGGACTTTAACATTGCTTTCCGTCCAGCCGACCATTTCGGCAACTTCCGAAACCGAAAGTTCTTCGGCGTGATAAAGCGTCAAAGCCAAACGGTCTTTCACATCCAATCCGGAAAGAAGTTTTTCGGCTAAATCTTTATTTACAAAAGATGTTTCATTATCCGCAGAACTTTTTTCGATGTAATTTTCAATAAAGTCAGCGTCTTCGCTGTTCAAATTAGTAAAGAGATTTTCGGGACGGCGTTTTAATCGTCGAAGCTCGTCGTAACAAATATTGACGGTTAGACGCGAAAGCCACGATGAAAACGAATTCGGCTGTCCGCCGCGAAAATCTTTCAAAGAAAAATAAATTTTGGTAAATGATTGCTGAACGAGTTCTTCAATCGTTTCACGTTGGTTGAAAAAACGGCTGACAAGGTGGACAATCAATCGTCGGTAGCGTTCAAAAATCACGGTGAAAGCCGCTTCATCGCCATCGAGAACTGCTTTGACAAGTTCATCGTCTGTTATGGCTTGAACGGTTTTCGTTGCCGGAAGATTTATATTTATATCGAATGCCACGCTGTAAACATTTTACTTATTTTTCAACCTTAAAATCTTTCGGAGCAACAAATAATTCTGCCGCAGGTTCGCCGAGCTTGATATTTGCAAGGCGGAAAATCTGTTCGCCGGAGAGCGGGTCAATATGCCGCGAATAAACAATCATTTGCAAATCAGGCGAAAACCATTTTTCCGTAATCGCTTGGAGTGGTTTGTCATTGCCGATTTGTCCGGCGGGAATTTCCACCGTTGTTCGAGTTCCTTCGACTTTTAAGCCTTCCAAATTTTTTGTGCCGAGCGATTCGGTTTTACCATTGCGAGGTTCAAACTCATTTTGAGTCGGCGGATTTGGGGGCAAAGGATTTCGGCGCACGATTTTGCGGTTGACATCAATAAAATAATTTGTTTTGCCGACAAAATCATTAATAAAAATTAATTTTTGCGGTTCGCCGATGGAAACTCCGCCGATGTCTTCGAGCGTTTGCTCACGCCGCGTTCTGCCTGAAGTGTCGCGGTAAATTGCGCCTTTTGTTTGTTTTGTTGCAGTTGATCCGTCAAAAAGCCGGCGTGTATTTTCGATAATTATCTCGGCGGAAAAGGGCGCATCTTTGACCAATTTATCGCCGAAACGCATTTCCATTCCGAGAAATTGAGCCGTTGGCGAAGGTTTTTGATTTTCGCGTCTGTTAGGTCTGATTTGATCTATTTCGACCTGGTCAATCACGCCGTCGCCGTTGCGGTCAATTTCGGGAAATCTTTGACGAATATTTTCGTTGAAATCGTTGCGTGACACATCAGCATCCTCGCGGTCTAAGAAAATAAACGGCGGAATAATTTGCGGCGGAAGTCGGTTTCCATTAGTTGGTTTGGGCGGCAATTCGCCTTGTTCGAGAACACCATTATTATTTTTGTCCCATCTTTTGAAAAAAACGTCAGAAGCGGAAGTGTATTCTTCGAGTTCAATTTTACCGTTTCTGTTAGCATCAATTTGCTCAAGCCATTCGGGGCGTTGTTCACGGTTGCGATTGCCGAACGGCGGTCTTTCACCACGCGGCGGACGCTGTGCGATAACCACAGCCACGCTTGAAAATAGGATGATTGTAATAAAAATAAGACTTCTGAATTTCATAACTTTTCCTCTGTTTTAAAGTGTCGCCTTCAGGCAATTTTTTTAGGGAAATTGCTTGAAAGCAATACTCTTAACCTCATTGAATAAAACGAATTGCCCGCGCTAAACCATCGTCGCCGACAAGAACTTCGGCGTTGACGAGTTCCGTCGAATTTTCAACTTTGTTTGTAACGCCGAGCGTAACCATCATCGAACGCGGAACTTTGACTTTCATAATTTGTCCGCTTTCAGCCGCCGGAGAATAATTAAGCGCGATAAAATCGGTTTTGATTTCTTCGGTTTTCAGTTTAGTTTTTTCTCGATTAACCTGATGTTTTTCGGGTTTAGTCGAAGCCGTCAAATTTGAATTAGATTTTGATGAAATAAATTTTTTCGGAGAAGTTTTCGGCTTTAGTTTAGTTTCCGCAATTTGCTCTTTATCCTCGGTTTGTGTGTCTTTAGCAATTTCTTCATTGGTAGCTTTCAATGTTTCGGAAGTTGAAATATCAAATGTATTAACTTCCGCAAGATTTTCGCTGCCACGCAAATTTACAAACCAAATAAACCCGAAACAAATAACCAAAGCCGCTGAAGCAAAACCCGCAATTCGCCAATCAAGCCAAGTCGGAATCCAACCTTTATGCCGATTTTCTTTGGCTTCTCTGATGTTTCTCTGCACGTTCCACCAAAGATTCGGCGATTCGGCGATTTGGTCAACTTCCGTTTCGCTCAAAGCCGAATCTTTAACGATTTGGCTCAAGATTTGGTCGAGTTGTTCATCGGAAAAATTATTGTTCATTTTTTTGACTCCAAAATTAACTTCTCGATTAAACAGACGCGCAAAGAAAAATTTCGGTTACAAATTTCTCAAAAAAAAATAAAAAAAATAAAGAAGTCCGCACGAATTAAAAATGAACATTTTTAATTC
>CAZJQP010000039.1:0-41431 GCA_964548225.1 uncultured Blastocatellaceae bacterium
ATCTTTGATTTACTCATTTTTGCAATGAGCGTTTACACGGCTGACTTGAGAATTGAGCGATCTTTTGCAACCGACAGATGGACTCGTCAGATTACAATACATCAGCCCGTCGCCGAACCTGCAAAATGGCAAGAATCACAGCCCGTATTAGAAAAAATGCTTAGTTTTTTAACGGGTGATGAATGGACATTAAACTTCCGTCGCCGCGAAACAATCAACAGACCCACGCCCGAACAAAGGGAAGAATTACCCTCCGTCGTTACGCTTTTTTCCGGCGGACTTGATTCTTTTGTCGGCACGATTGATTTGCTCGAAGAAAACGAGGGAAAGATAGCTTTGGTAGGACAATACGGAAGCGGTTCAACCCATCCTTCTCAAATAAATACTCATCAAATCTTGATAGAAAAATACGCGGGGCGAACTTTGCCATTGGGATTTTGGATTCAACCTGCAAAACCGGGCAAAAGATCCTCGGAAGATACGATGCGTTCGCGCTCGATCTTATTTTTAGCTCTCGGAACAGCGGTAGCAGCAGCCTGCGGTGATGAAACACCCCTTTATGTTCCCGAAAACGGACTTATTTCGCTTAATGTTCCGCTTTCAAATTCGCGTATGGGCAGCTTCAGCACTAGAACAACTCATCCCTATTTTATTTCTTGTTTTAGAGAATTTCTAACGACTCTCAATATTAATGTTCCGGTTAATTTACCGTATAAGTTTGCAACCAAAGGCGAGATGTTGAGGGATACAAAAAATCAGGAAGTTTTGCACGGAGGACTCGCAAAAACTCTTTCTTGCTCCCGCCCGGATGCCGGAAGATTTGAAAAACGCCCGCCCGGAACCCATTGCGGCTACTGCGTCCCCTGTATTATCCGTTTATCTTCGATGAAGGCGGCGGGATTTGAAATTAAAGACGCTGCTTTCTTCGATATTGCTAATATTAAACCCAATCCGAAATCGGCGAAGGGAAGGGATCGTCGCGGCTTTGAACTGGCGGTTGAGCGGGTCAAAAATTTGTCCACACTCAGACTTGTCGGGGAAGTGTTGCAATCGGGACCGCTTCCACCTGAAAACATACGGGAATATGCAGGTGTTTACCAACGCGGATTAGAGGAGGTTGCCGACCTTCTGCAAATCGGAAAGTGAGTATAATTGAGTGATGACAAAAAACAGTTTTTTAATTGATACCCACTGCCATATTGACTTATACAAAGACCCTGAAGCAATCGTGCGCGAAGCCGAACGGAATCGTGTCTATACAATCGCGGTGACGAATGCACCTTTTGTTTTTAAGCATACAGCGGAACTTGTCGCCGGGTGTCGTTACGTTCGGGTTGCGGCGGGACTACACCCCGAACTGGTTGACAAATACGGCGACCAAATTGAGAGTCTGCGCCCGCTTTTAAAGGAAACTAAGTATGTCGGAGAAATCGGACTTGATTACACGACAACCGATAAAAATTTAAGGGCAAAGCAACGGAAAGTATTGCAACGTATCCTCGAATGGTGCGCCGAAGAAAAAGATAAAGTTTTAACTTTACATTCTCGTCGGGCGGCGACGGATGTGATTTCAATGATTGGTGATTCCTTTCAAGGCAAAGCGATTCTTCATTGGTTTACAGGAAATACAAAAGAAGTTGAAATGGCTGCCAGTTTCGGAATGTATTTTTCTTTAAATCCGGCAATGGTTATGTCCGATAGAGGAAAATCTTTGATTTCGGCGATGCCGATTGAGCGCGTTCTAACCGAATCCGACGGACCTTTTGTAAAAATATTCGGACGCGAATGTAAGCCAGAGAATCTGGGTTTTGTTGCAAAAGAGTTAGCTAAAATTTGGAACCTTTCCCAACAACAGGCGCAGCAGAAGATTTATGAAAACTTTCTTTCTTTGTTAAAAGGCAACGAGGCAAAGAATTAATCTATGCGAGAGAAAAAACAGCAACTGTTAAAAACGAATCTTAATAGAAAAGATTCCGTCAAAAAATCAAAACTGCCTAAATTATCCGTCGAGTTAACCAGTGTAATGTTTTCGGCAATGCTTTTCGCGCTTGAGGACAAAAACCAATTTATGGGAGTGATTCCTGCTTTTTTAGCTGCTCCCGGCGACAAAGTAATTCTTGACGACATCGAAGAGATGCTCAAAAAAAATCTTGACCAAGCCATCAATTTTGTTTGCCTTTTAAGTCTTGCCGAAAGATTGTTCAAACAAGAAAATTCTGCGCGTGCCACCGTTTCCTTGATTTATATCGTCCAGCGAATATTTTCTAATCAAAATAACGAAGAATTGAGCAAAAAACAATCACAACAATTGTGGTTGAGTGTTTGGACTTTTGCTGGTTATGTTCCGAGTGTTGCTAAAGAACTTGATGAAAGAAAGAAGATTGGCGATTTACAGTTTTGGTGTTCAGAAGTTCAAGATTTCGCCCGCAGAAGATGGAGGACGCTCAAATATGAGCAGATGCCACGAGTCAAAGCAGAAACCGAAGAATTACAAAAACGTGTCGCAGAGTTACTCAAAATAGAATCCGAAACCAAATGAAAAGATATTCAGCATCTATCTAATTTCATATCCCTGAAGGATGAGAGCCTAAAATTGCGTTTTTCGGCTCTTTTCGCTAGCTAAAATTAAGGGCAAAATGTGACATACCTTTCGGAAGACGGAAGAGTAAAAAAAAGTAAAGAGTAGAGTTAAAAATATGTTAGACAATTTTTATTATGCAAGAAATATAAATCCGTTAGGTCGTTATGAATTCGCAGAAAAGTTGGGAGCCGGAGCTTACGGCATAGTCCGCCGGGCTGTAAATTCCGAAACCAACGAAACGGTGGCAATCAAACAGCCATCTCAGATAAGTGGCGATATTTTCAAAAGATTCAGTAACGAAATTAAATTTTATCATCAAATGAGCGATTCACCATTCGTTTTAAAGATGCTAGATTTTAACGATAATCCTTTTTTCCCGTTTTTAGCAACGGAATTTTGTAATTTGGGAAACGCACGAAGCAGACTTTGGGAGTTACGAATCAACCGCACCCGAACAATCGCTTTGCTTTGGCAAGCCGCTTCAGCTTTGGCGGATGCTCACAGCCGCAGAATACTGCACCGCGACATCAAACCGGATAATTTATTGTTAAAAACCGATTCTCAAAATAACTGGATTCTAAAGCTGGGTGATCCGGGATTGGCTTGTTTTCCCACCCATTCCATTTTAGATTTTGGAGCTACTCGAACTGTTCGAGGAACGGAATTTTATATCGCTCCCGAACTCTACCAAAAAGGAGCTATTTACACTGCCGCCGCCGATGTATTTTCTTTCGGCGTAACTGCCCACGAAATGCTGATAGGGGAAAGAATTTTAGCTGGTTCAACCGTTAATGCCTTCGGACCGAAACTCAATGAATTACTGAGCCAAATGGTTTCATCTGAACTAAAGACTCGACCTCAAATGAGATTTGTTAAAAATAAACTTGCTGAAATTTATCATAACGAAATAAAACTCGCTCAAGACCGTCGGTTTATGGGCGGTGCGATCTTAATGCTCGGAATAATTGGGTTGGGAAGTTACTATATTTTAAAGGAATTTGAATAACGCATTTTGTTTACTTTGGTATAAATCTTATTTTTTCAAATGGTTATTATATTTTATTTAGGAGAAAGCGATTCGTCACAAAGACATTTAACAAATCCCAAATTTAAAGGCTTGGTTCAAAACCTGCAAAAAAAAATGTAATTTGGAAACTCTGACCTTCATATTTGCCCTACAATCGTTTTTTAGAAAGCAAGCCTTGTTCTTACCATTCGCCAAAATTGAGGTTTTTGATCTTTATCGGATTTTTATCCCCAGGTAATCGCAAGGAGCATCCGACAAATCTTGTTCAACGCCCAGATATTTTTCAGTTGTTTGAATCGAATCGTGTCCGAGTGAAAGTTGAATCTGGTCAATCGGCGAGCCGCCTTTGTGGGCAAGTTTGGCAAAGGTTCTCCGAAGATCGTGCGGAGCAATTCCTATCTTTTCCAACTTTTCCGCATAAATTTTGACGACATTATAAATGGCTTTTGGAGTTAAAGAATCACCCATTATATTGTCGCCTTTATTGACCTGCCTGAAAATAAAGCCATCCTGAATATTAGCGGCATATATCCAACCATCTATCACAGTCTTTGTCCACGTCGGCATCGGCACGGTTCGCATTTTGTCGCGCTTTCCAACAATATCAACAATCACCCACCGATTTTCTCTCATTTGAATATGAGAAACCGAAAGCAAAGTGCATTCTTCGCGTCGCAGACCACAGCCGATTAAAACTGCTAAGATAGCCCGGTCACGCAACCCTTTCAAAGTGCTGACATCAGGAGCATTGACCCAAAGGTTTGCTTCTTCACGAGTCAACCAATTTCCGGTGCGCCTTCCGCGCTGCGGCATTCCGCTAACAGCTCTGATTCCGTTGGCAATTTTCGCCTCCAACAAATTATTATCTTCGGCTTCGGAAGCGAGCTTTCTCAAGGCAGAAAGTTTCTGGTTGATATTAGCTGAAGAAAAACCATTATTTCGTGTATCTTTACTTTCCCGCAAAAATTTAACATAACTATTAATCAAAGCCTTATTGAGTTCAGGACGACCAGCCTTTGAATACCAGACAAAGAATTCCTCCAAATGGCGTTTATATGCAATCCGTGAATTTTCACTGGGCAAAGCGTCAATAACCATTTCAATAATCTTTTTTTCGCTGGAAGTTAGTTTTGGTTTAACGAGTGCTGCGGAAATTTCCATAAATTTATTTTCAGAATTAGGAAAAGGTATGAATTTTAAAACGGGAAGTCAAAACTACCTATTTTGGCAACAAAGTCACTTCAATCTATCATACCTCTTAAAAATAGTAAATAGTTCCCTATAAACCTGATTATAGGAAGCTATTTTTTCTTCTTGTTCTTGAAATCAAAATCCTGCACTTTACGTTTCGACTGGTTTTCAACTAAGAGATTATTTTGAATAAAAATCCTTTGGTTGGCGTATAAAATTGCTAATGCTATTTACGTCCAAGAAGTCTGTCTAACCAAGAACGTCGAATCGGTTTTTCCTCTTGAATAATATCAGCTTTTTTACCGTGAACTTCCTCTGTCCTAATTGGCAGTTTCGGGTTTTCAATTATTTTAGGTTTTTGAGTTTCAATCGGATTAGGATTTTGCGACAGTTGGGATGATACAACACTTATTTTGTTTTCTAATTCTGCTGGCGATTGAGCCGTTGCCGTTTCGTTATTGCTACATGTCAACGCCTGCTTTATGGCTGACACATAAATCTCCCAAGCCTGCGATTCGTCATTGTGAAGAACCGCGCTATTTTGTTTAAATTTAGTAGAAAAATCCTTCAGCGTTGGCAGTTCTCCGGTAGCTTCGTAAATTTGAATGAAGTTCAAGGCTTTTTGCGCCAATTCTTGAACATATTGTTGTTGAATATATTCTCCTGCCTGCTGTCCGAAATAATTGAAATCTTGGGAAGGAAGCAGTTCAGCAATTTTTTTGACAAATGCGACTTTATTTTTCGGCATTAGTAAATGCTTTTCCGGGCGAAACGGAATTTTTTCGCCGATTGCCGTGTATAAAAGGCTGATGTCGCCGCCAAACCAGTTTTTTGTAGGTGTCGCGGCGGTTGAAACAAATTGTTTGACGGTTGGTGCTTTGCCGCTTTTTTCGCTCATCTTTAGAAAGAATATATTTGCCGCCGGAGTTATTTCAGATTCCCAACGGTTTTTTAAATACTGTTCAAGATATTTATCCGTCCAGCTTCGACGATAACGGGAAATAATATCGCGCAGTTTTTCAAATCCCACACGGCGCGAACCGCTGCTTACGCTCATCGAGATTGTGATGCCGAAATCCAAAGTTTGGCGGGATTTTTCCGTTTCGATGCTTTCTTCAGGTCCGAGACGTTTTTCTGCCTCAATCAATTCGGTAAACATTGCCGGTTCAATCGGAGTTTTCATTTCTTTCAATTCCGATAAATAACGCCGTTGATGATGTTCCAATCCTTTCATATCTGTTCGGGAATATGGTCCCTCGCACAAAAACCAAGCGGTCAGAGCGCAATTTTGCCAAAAGAAAAGTGCCGGACCGAAGACATCAGCCATTACAGCGTGCGGAAACGGCTCGGATACTATTCGTTCGGGATATTTGTTGAGTAGCGTTGTTCCCCAAAGATTTTCGATTTCGCTGATTAAATCAGCCGGAAGGAGTTCCAGATAAAGTCCCGGATGAAAAATATCATCTCTGACCGGCTCAAAATCTATTCTTTTATTTTCTTCGACCAGTCCCCAAAGAGATTTCATTCCGGGCTTTTGAAGTGAATGCAGATTGTCGAAAATTCGCCAGTATTTTTTCAAACAATCAACTCTTTCTTCGACAGGCGATGCGCCGCTCGGCTTCTGCCAAATTGCGGCGGCGATTTTTTCAATTTCGGAGGCGGAAATGCCTTCCTGTTCGGAAATTTCCTTGATGCGCGTCGCGCCGCCAGCAAGTATTTGCGGCTTTGGCAGTGCAGTAACAATCTGCTCGTCCGGGTGCGGTTTTTCACCCAAATATTCGACCAGAGCCAGCCAATCGCCTCCGAAAAATCCGGTTAAAAGCGGCTGAAAAGCCTTCGTGATAACTTGTTTGCGTTTGACAATGCCATCTGATTTAGCCTTTTTGTAATACTGTTCGATTAAAGAGCGTAAGGCATAAAGGCGATAAAAAGTGCCGGTAGAGGCGTTTATTTTGGATGATAATTCTTGAAGCAGTTTCTTTTTTGCCTCAAGCTGTTCGGCACGGCTTGAGAGTTTTGACCAACCGCCACGGAATCGAAAGACATTCATTGCCTCAACATCCGTAACTCCGAGAGCAGCGTAAAATTTGTCGAGGTCATTCCAAATATTTTTCAACTCTTCAAAATCATAAACGCCGACGAGTTTGCTTCGCAGTTTTATCGGATAGCTGATTTTTTCTTGGAAGGGAGAAAAAACCGACCATAGAAACACTGCTTCGGGTGAAGTTTCCAATTTCACGCGGCAAAGTTCGTTGTCGGCAAGACTTATCGGAAAATGGGAAAAATCGCCGAAATTTTTGGTTAAATTTAACCAACCGACATCAATATATTCTTTTTCGGGAAGTGTCCAACTGCCACGCTCTCGTTGTCGGGCGAAATCATATTTGTCCTTTATAAATTGTTGCTGCGAGACGGTTAAGTTATGAATTTCGACTGCTCCGTTGTGCATTTCATCTATGCTCATCGAAACGATTTCTTCGCCGCGCAAACTGCAAACAGCAAGTTCGGAAATCAAATTATCGAGTTCCGCGAATTTTGCCGAATGCCCTTGTTCCCTTTCGAGTTCTAAAACCTGCATTGGAGTTTGGCAGGCTAAAAATTGTTGTCCGAATGAAGTCATAACAAATTATTTATTCGGCGAATTGTCTGGCAATCCGCACGAATTGTTCAAAAGTAATTGGAGTTTCCGTATTCTGCACATACTCCGAATAGCGTCCGGCGAGAGCTTCCATTTCGCGTTCCTGCCGCCGTTGTTCGACGCGCACTTCATCATGCACGATTCGGTGTTCGATGTCGCCCCTTTCAAAAATAACGAAAGCATCCGAACGTCTCAACGAATTTATTTCGCGCGTTCTCTCAAAATCGTCATCCTGTTCAGAAATAATTACCGATTCGTCAAAATGAGATTCGTGAGCCGTCAGCGGATCCATATCGTTTTCCCGATAAATCGTTTCAATGTGATGGTCGAGTCCCATTTCTTCGTGATAAACAATGTCGAGAAATTGGTCTTCGGGTTTCACTTTTCCGGCTAGTGCCGGGTTTTGCAGAACTCTAATGCCGCGCCCGATAAATTGGTAGAATTCGCTGAAACTTCCATACGGACGAATCGGAACGACAACCGTTATCGGCGGAAAATCGTAACCCTGCCCCAGCATCTTGAGTTGAACGATTCCCTGCAAATCACCCGAATCATTTTCAAATCTCGAACGAATCGAGCGAATCCGTCCTTCGGTCATTGAATAATGTAAATGCGAGCAAGGAATTCCGTAATCTTCCGCGATTCGTGAAATTTGTTCGGCGTGTCTTTCGCCTATTGCGGAAAATAGGACACGCGGTTTAACCGGATAAAGTAATTCGGCTTGCAGATCGAGCGAGGCTCTGACTTCGCGCATCACTTGCCTGATTGATACATCGGATTTTGCCACGACACGAGATAATTTCTTTTCATCTTTTAATAATTCCAACAAATTTTCGCGCCCCGTGATTTCTTCGCGGCTGCCGTCAGAATGAACTATTTCATAAATGGTAGCGTCCTCTTGCGGCTCAAATCGCCGGACGCGCAAGTTTTTAGCGTGACCGTCGGCAATCGAATCAATCAGGCGGTAACGATAAACGACATCGGCATCTATCGGTTTTCCGTCCAGACGCTGAAAACACGCTGACATCAAAAGTGTTTGCGCCTTGGGAAAATGCCGGAAAGCCCTTTGATAAGATTCGGCGGCGGCGATATGCGCTTCGTCAACGATAATCATATCAATATCGTCGGCTGAAAGTTTGGCTAAAACATCATCTTCATCATCGCCCGTGCCGAGAGAGTGAAAATTGGTTACGATGACATCGGCGGCGAGAAGATGTTCTCTCGTGATACGGCGAATTGCTCCTTCTTCACGGTCGAGCATCAAAACTCGCGGCGGCTTTGCTCCCGGTATCAGCGGACCGTTCGGAAGTCCGTATAAAACATTTCCCAACGCTTGATGGTCTAGTGCTTTTCCAAAAGTGCCGCGAATCACGCTGCCGGGTGTAACAATCAATGCACGTCGCTTGGTGAAAGCCAAAATTGCCGTAACTCCGAGTGCGGTTTTTCCTGAGCCAACCGACATCACACAAGCCGCTCTGCTGCCGCCCTTTCCATAATAATTACCGAGCGCGGCGATAGCTTCGCGCTGGCAATCACGCAAAGTTTTTAGATTGATTTTTATTTGTGATTCGGCAAAATAAGAGTTTTTGTCTTCAAATGTTGTGTGTGCTTTAAAATTAGGCGATTTTGACAAAGCATACAGCGGGTCGGCGTTCATCTCCGGCTTTTCAACCAGAGGAGATTCAATAATAAATTCTCTGAGCCTTGAATCCTGCGCCAATATCGCTTGAAACTGTGCAACACAACGCTCCGTTTCGTTTCTGATTGAATCGTAACTGAATCTGAGAATTGTCCAACCTGCCGCTTGTAAATCATTTTGGCGTAAGCGGTCGTAGTTAAAAGCCTGCCGCGAGCCGTGAAATTCAAAGCCGTCCAGTTCGACTGCGAGCTTAATTTCCGCGCCGAAAATGGCGTAATCAATTCGGTAACTTCGCTCATTTAGACTGACTTCTTCCTGCTCTTTTACGAAATTTATCAAATCAAATCGCACCGCCGGTGTCAGCACCCAACGAAGAAACGAGTATTCTAAAAAAGAATCCGAAGTTAGATTTTCATAAATCGGTGGGCTTATCATAAGAATCTTCGCTTTCCAAAAGTTTTATTTTATCTTCAATTTCCTCTACTTTTTCATAACCGTAGTCGAATTTCAAAGCAATTTTGGCAATTTCGAGAGCGTCGCGCAAATAACCTTCATTTTCATATAAGCTGATAAGCCTGTTAAACGCTGTCACTCTGGCGTAATGAATGCCATTTTCGTTTTCATAAGAGATTGTTTCGGGATGTTTATCAATTAGTTGAATGTTCAACTTACAAAGGTTTTCGATTTCGTGCGCCACCCAAGACTCTTTGCCAATAAATCCGTTTAACTCATCGTGAGTTCGCTGTAATGCGAAGTGATAATCGCTCAATTTGCCGGGAAGTTCTAATGTTTCATAAACCTGTCGCAATAAAAATAACGGTTGGCTTTCACCTGGACGCAGAGTTGCCGTCCATCCGTGGGCGGGTGAAGCACTTGAAGATGTGTTACCGTAATTCCACATAATGGATTTGCGCCGTTTGCCGTCAAAATTGTAGTAACTGATTTCGGGAGTTATTTTCATCACGGCAAGATGGCTGAAATCCAATCCTTTCGGAGCGGCATACTCTATTTCGGGAATTTCGGCAAAACGTGGAAACCATTTTTCATCATCCATAAGTATTTAGAGAAACTTTTGATGTAAGTATTTCAACCTCAATAATAGCCTAAATTAATAAAAACTTGCATTTTCCCCTCATAGTTCCCAATCCCTTCAATAAAAATTACGCGTTAATCTTCCGTTTATCTTTGCTTTGCTAGAATTCAAGAAAATTGAAAGATAGTTCTCCTCAACAACCATTGAGGACTGTCGGAAACAATCACTTTTATAATTCGGAGAGTTCTTAAATTTATGAAATCAATAAAGCGGTCAATTACTTTCGTGCTATTTATTCTACTTAACTTTACCTTTTTAAATGTCCGAATATACGCGCAAAAAGTCGGCGAAAACAAGGTTTATAAAGGAATGTGCGACGCATCGGCGGCGGTTGCGCTTGATGAAAATACTTTTTTCGTCGCAAACGATGAAGACAATGATTTGCGGATTTTCGATAAAAATAAACCGAATGAATTGCAGCGAATTAAATTATCAGAAATTTTTAAGGGTAAAATCTTTGACGGCGACAATCTTGAAATTGATCTTGAAGGCGCGACTTGGCTCGGTGATAAGATTTTTTGGATCGGTTCGCACAGCACGAGCAGAAACGGAAAGCTGCGTCCGAGCCGACAAAGGTTGTTTGCCATCAAAACATCGCCTGACGGCAAAGGAAAATTCAACACCGTTTCAGTCGGTAAAATCTATACCGATTTAATTTCCGACCTCGAAAAAGATGCGCGTTTTAAGGATTTTAAGCTGAAGGAAGCGAAAAGTATCAGACCAAAAGACATCGGTGGTTTGAGCATTGAGGCTCTCGCCGCCACGCCGCAAGGACATTTGCTCATCGGTTTCAGAAATCCATTGTTGGGCGGGCAAATCTCATCAGAAAAGATTTTGATTAACGGAAAATCTTTAGTTGTCGAACTGCTGAATCCATTGGAGGTTATCGAAGGCAAAACGGCAAAATTCGCCGCGCCGATTGTTTTAGACCTTGACGGATTAGGAATTCGCGGGATGGAATATGATAAATCGCAAAAGCATTTCATCATTGCTGCCGGACCTTACTTTGATAAGCAGGAAATCATTCCGCAAGACACTAAACTTTCAGAATCGCGGGTTTATTTGTGGTCGGGCAAACTCAGCGAAAAGCCTAAATACCAACAAAATGTTAATTTGTCGGGATTTAATGCCGAAACCGTCTTTTTTTATCCACAATCTAAAAAAGGATTTATGGAAATTTTCAGCGATGATGGAAAGGCTAATTGCAACGACAGCTTTCGCAGTTTGCAGGTTCAGGTCAAATAAAATTATAAGTTGCAGTCATATTTTTCTTGCCCTCAAATTGAACCATCATTCGTGATAAGCTATCTTATCTATTCAAACGAACTTTTAATTTGAAACGAGGAGAAAATTATAATTATATGGCAACTAAAAAAGGCAGTTCAAGCAAAACGGCAACTGCCACCAAAGAAAAATCAGTCGGCGAAATTATAAATTCGCTCGCCGAAACTACGGGTTTGAGTAAAGCGAAAGTCAAGGAAGTTCTGGACGCGCACACTGCACTTTTGGTCAACGAACTCAAAGAATCGGGTAGCGTCCAACTTGCCGGAATCGGCAAACTCAAATTGGGCGAAAGAGCCGAACGTCAAGGCAGAAATCCATCAACAGGTGAAACAATTACCATCAAAGCATCTAAAACCGTCAAGTTTTCCGGGGGCAAACGATTTAAGGACAACTTTCAATAAATAGCTTTTTTCCAGCGGCAAAGTTCATTTAATCCGGTTAAACTTCGGCATCCAAATTTACCGGCAAATTTTGCCGCATTTTTTTGTCATTAGGGTAAATCCGGCTAATTCTTATGCAGCATTGCATAAACTGTCGGAGTTACCACGAGAGAAAAGAGCAATGCAACTGCCAGCCCGCCGATGACGGCGATGGCAAGCGGTTGGAGAAGTTCCGACCCCGCGCCGATGGCTAAAGCAAGCGGCAGCATTCCCAAGATTGCCGCTAAACTCGTCATCAAAACGGGGCGGATTCTTCTTTTTCCCGAAAGCACGAGCGCGTCCTGCAAATTATCGCCTTCCGCCAAATGTTCTTCGACCGCATCAAGCATCAGGATTCCGTTTTTGGCGACGATGCCGATGACCATAATCATTCCCATCAAAGAAACGACGTTGAGTGTTGATTTGGTGATAAGCAAGCCGAGCAACACGCCGCCTAAAGCTAAAATTGCTCCCGAAACAATCGCAATCGGATGCGCGAACGAGCGAAATTCGATTAAAAGAACGAGAAAAACAAGTGCCACCGCTAAAACGAGCGCGAATGCCAATTCTCGGAAACTTGATTGCTGTTCCTGATAAAGTCCGCCGTATTCGAGCGTCATTCCGGGCGGAAGTTTGACATCTTTGGCAAGTTGGGTCTTGATTTTTGCAATCGTCGTTCCCAAATCCGCGCCCGTGATTCGTGCCGTTACCGCCACCGATTGGCGCAATCCGTCGCGTTCGATTTCGGTTTGTCCTTGATTGTATTGCACTTCGGCAACCTGTTCGAGTCTGAATAACTGTCCGCTAGGCGAGCGAATCGGCAATGCTTTGAGTGCGTCGAGCGATTGCCGCGCAGTTTTCGGTAAAATCACCCGCACGGCGATCAGTCTGCCGTTTTCCAGAATCGCCGATGATGCGTCGCCCGTCATCGCGGTTGTCACGGTGTTCGCAATATCGTTCGGAGTAACGCCGAATCGCGCCGCCGATTGCTCATCTATTTTGAAAGTTACCGCTGCACCCGAAAAAATC
The DNA here is from genome assembly GCA_964548225.1 of uncultured Blastocatellaceae bacterium. Classification (GTDB taxonomy): domain Bacteria; phylum Acidobacteriota; class Blastocatellia; order Pyrinomonadales; family Pyrinomonadaceae; genus CALMEH01. Next base: position 12,902 of record CAZJQP010000039.1, read on the forward strand.
ACTCCGCTGTTTGTATCAACCACGCCCGGAACTTTTTTGATTGATTCTTCGATTCGGGCGGCGGTTTCGTGCAGTATTTTTTGGTCTTCGCTGAAGATGCGGATTTCGACCGGCGCAGGCGAACTCGTCAAATCGCCGATTAAATCCGACAAAATGCCGACGAATTCGACTTGCAAAGCCGGTTCGCTGCTTTCGACTTTTTGGCGCAATTCAGCGGTAACTTCTTCGGTCGAACGTGAACGGTTTGATTTTAATTTGACGAGAAAATCGCCCGTGTTCGGTTCGGTGATGGAAAGTCCGAGTTGTAATCCCGTGCGCCGCGAATAGCCTTCGACTTCGGGCGTTTCTTTTAACAAATCTTCGACGTGCCGCAACATTCTATCGGTTTCTTCGAGCGAAGTTCCCGGCGGTGCAATGTAATCCAAAACAAACGCGCCTTCGTCAAAAGCAGGCAAAAATTCCGAACCCAAACTTTGATACAAAAAATACGAACCGACCAAAATCAAAGCCGAAATAATCAAAACCGCGAAACGATTTTTGAGCGCGAGCCGCAAAACGGATGCGTAACGCGCCGTGATAAACCGCATAATAAATCCGCTTTCGGCTTCTTCTTCGCGCTCGTCCGAATGTAATTCATCTTCAGCCGATTTAGATTTCGATTTTCGTTTCTTTTTTGAACGGATGAATTTTTCTGCTAAAACGGGCGTAAAAGTCAGCGCGAGAACGAGCGAAGTAAGTAACGCAACGGTCATCGTCAACGCCAACGAACGAAAAAATGCTCCCGTAACGCCCGTCAAAAGCGCGAGCGGCAGAAAAACAACGACGGGCGTAATGGTCGAGCCGATAATCGGAACGGTGATTTCCGAAATTGCGTTCTGCACGGCTTCGGCGCGAGTTTGACCACGCGAAAGATGCGAATAGATGTTTTCGACGACCACAATCGCATCGTCAATGACGAGTCCGATTGCCGCCGCGACACCGCCAAGCGTCATCAAATCGAACGACAAACCGACCAGATACATCGCCAGAAAAGTCGCTAAAATCGTTACCGGAATAACCAGAATCGCCACGAAAGTCGTTCCCCAATTTTTTAGAAAAGCGTAAAGAATGACCACCGAAAGCAGTAATCCCAACAGAATCGCATCTCTCACGGAAGTCATCGAATCGCGCACCAATAGCGATTGGTCATAATACGGAGCGATTTTCACATCGGCGGGCAAAGTCTTTTGAATTGCTGCAAGTTCCGTCTTGATTTCGTCAGTTACCGTTACTGTGTTGGCATCGGGCTGACGCAAGACGTTGAGCAACACAGCGCGTTTTCCTTCTGCTGTAACAATCGTGTAATTTGGTTCGACTCCGGCTTTGACTTCGGCGATGTCGCCGATGGTTACGGGGACGTTATTGACCGTGCTGACGACGATTTCGCGCAAATCATCGGCATTGGTCGCCTGTCCGCTGACCAGTGCAAGTTCGAGTTGATGATTTTCCTCGATTAAACCGGGCGAAGCGAGCAGATTGTAATTTTTTACCGCGTCTGCCGCTTGCTGAAGCGAAACTTGGCGGGCGTTTAGTTTTTCTTCATCAATAACGATATGAAACTCGCGCACTTCGCCGCCCGCCACCGCGACATCCGCCACGCCCGCGAGCCGCGCCAGACGCGGTTTGATGTTGTAAGCCGCCAAATCGCGTAAGGTCGCTGCGTCGCGTTTATCGGAAGTCAGGCTGTATCCGGCAACCGGAAAAACGGCGAAGGTCAGGCGGTCAACGCGGCGGATTTGGGCAGTCGGCGGCAGTTGAACCTGTGAAAGCCGCGCCTGCACGAGTTGAAGTGTTTGCACGACATCAACCTTCCAATCGAAAAAGAGATTGATGTCGGCTGAACCGCGTGCAGTCGTTGATTTGATTCGCACAATGCCCGGAATGCCGTTCATCGCTTCCTCGACCGGGCGCGTTACCGTAACAAGCATCTGATCGGCGGGAACTACGCCGTTGTCAACGATGACGACGATTCGCGGAAAATCGGTCTGCGGAAAAAGCGCGGACGGTAATTGCGATGCTGAATACAAACCTGCCACACAGAGCAATATAACCAGCACGATGACGGCGCGTTTTTGTTTCGAGATGAGCGCGGCAAGATTCAATTTGCACCTCCTGTTTCATCTTTTTTAATCTCGACTTTTGTGCCGTCGGGCAATCCGTAATTGCCTTCCGTAATAACGGTTTCGCCGCCGTTGAGTCCCGCCGTGATTTGCGTTACATCATTTGTCCGCACACCGATTTCGACCTTCGTTTCGTGTGCGACGTTGAGTTTATCCACGACCATCACGACACCCGTTTTCTCATTTGCCGCATCCAATACGACTGCCGTGTTGGGAACAACAATCGCATTGGTTTGAGTATCTTGACTGATAACAACATTTGCCGCTCCGCCGGTTCGCAAGCGTCCCGTGCCGTTGCCCAAATTTATCCAAACTTCCGTGGCGCGATTTGCCGGATCGGTCGAGCGCGAAATCAGCGAAACCTTCCCGCTCATTCGCTCGCCCGCCAAATCGTTCGGATAAATCGCCACCGCGTCACCTTCTTTCAGATTCGGGATGACGGTATCGGAAAAACTCGCTTTGACGATAACCTCGCTCGTGTCGGCGATAGTCAGGATTTTTCCTCCGGCAGTCGCGTATTCGCCATCGAACTGCGTTTGCTCGATGACAAAACCCGAAACGGGAGCGCGGATTTCGGCTAAATTTATTTGGTTTTGCAAAGTATTGATGCGCTGTTCGGCTTGCTGAACTTTCGCTTGCGCGGTCTGTAAATCAAGCGGATTGGAAGTTTTCGTTCGCAAATTTTTCGAGTTATCCAAAAATTTTAGATTGTTTTCCGCCTGCGTTAATGAAAGCTGCGCGGCTTCCAAATCCTTGAGTGCGATGCCGCCTTTGTCATACAAAATCTTTCGTCTGTCATAAAGATTGCGGGCGTTCTCGACATTGGCGCGGGCATCGCGTAAATCTTTTGCCGCTTGAATATCGGCTTGTGGAATCGTGGATTTGGACAAGGTTTGAACATTCAATTTTGCCTCTTTGAGCGCAGATTCGGCTTCGCGTTTTTGCGCTTCCAAATCGCTCGTGTTAATCGTCGCTAAAAGTTCACCCTTTCTAACCAACGCATCCTTTAAAATTCGTAACCCCTTGATTTGACCGCTCGAATTGGAACTGACGACTGCTTGCCGCGCCGGAAAAATCGTGCCGACAGCGGAAACTTCAGACGAAACGGTTTGTTTCTCCGCCTGTGCGGTGCGGACGCTGACGACGACTTCATTTTCGCTCGTTGCCGCAGCATCTGACGGCGGCGAGACTGAGAAAAAATACCGCCAGACGAAAACTCCGGCAAGCAGAACCGCGATGACGGCTAAAACGGTGATGAAACGACGTTTGCCGCTCGGTCTTTCCTCGTCGGTTTCTTCCGCTTCGTTCACTTCCGAATTTTCCGGCTCAAGCACGTCCGTTTCATTCAAATCTTTTTCGAGATTTTCGTTTTTTTCTTCCATCCTTCGATTTTCCTGCCAATTTTATTTTCCGGTCGCCAATCGCAGACGGGCGACGGCAATCCGGTAATCGTAAATCGCTTGCAGAAGCACGTCGCGCTGAACGATAACCTGATTCTGGGCATCGGTTACTTCGATAATCTGCGTTTCGCCCGCCCGATAGCGCAAAATCGCCACTTCCAAAATTTTCTCGGCATTGCGGAAATTTTCCGCCAAAGTGCGAATCCGCGAACCCGCAGATTTTGCCTGTGTCAGATTTGAATTAAATTGCGCCAAAAACTGCCGCTCGGTAAAGATGCGCGAATTTTCTGAAATCTGCGCCCGCAAATCGGCTTGTTTTTGACGGCTTTTGCTCGCGCCCCAATCAAAAAGCGGAATCGAAACGCCGACTGTCGCCCGAACTCCGGTCGTATTGCCGATTCTTCCCGGACGCAATGAATCGGAAACGAAACCACCGTCAATCGAATAAGTAAGCTGCGGTTTGCGTTCGGTTTTAGCGATTTTTGCGTCTTCTTTGGCGGCTTCCGTTTCGGCTTGAATTTGCTGTAATTCGGGGCGATTTGCAATGGCATCAACCGAAAACTGTGCGAGTTCATTCGGGTCGGGAATCAAAGTCTGCAACTCGGAAACCGCGATTTCCTGCGAAGCGTCAAAGCCTAGAAACGCCCGTAAATTATCGGCGGCAATTTGCTCATTAACCCGTGCCTGTTCGAGTTCGTCGCGGCGATTGGTCGTCTGCACTTGCGCCCGCAACAAATCTACCGGGGCGATTTCGCCGCCTTCGACGAGCAGTTTGGTCAGATTTTCAAATTCTTCAGCCGATTTGAGATTCGCTTCCGCCGAATTCTTTTGCGCTGTCGTTAAAGCCAAGATCAGATAGGCTTCATCGGTCGCGTTGATTAAATTGCGCCGTGCCGTTTCCGTTCCGGCTTTGGCGGCTTGCAGTAAAAATTGTGCGCGGCGGCGGTTCGCCTGCAATCTTCCCGAAGTATCAATTTCGCCCGAAACCGTTACTAATCCCTGATATTCGGTAATCGCGTTCGATCCCAGAAAAGACGGCGGACGCGGGGTTCCGGTCGGCACTGCGCCCAAAGTCGGTGAATTGTAAATCAGCGTCGGATTGACGGAAACTTTCGGCAAAAAAGATTTTTTAGCCTGAAAAACATCTTGCTCGGCGATTTGTTCGTTAAGCCGCGATTGTTTGAAAGTCGAGGCTTGCATCAAAGAAAGTTGCACCGCTTCATCGCGTGAAATAAATCTCGGCTGAGTTTGCGGTGTCGGTTGAGTTGTTTGTGCTATCGTGAACTGCGCCGCGCCGACAATAATCAGCACGGCGCATAACGCCAGCAATTTACCTTTTATTTGAAAGTTTCCCGTCATTCGCCTAAAGTTTTATCGCTTTTTGCCCGTTTAATTTTTGCGTTTTTCGTTCTCTTTTTCTTTTCGTTCTTCGGCTTTCGATTCGGTTTTGACGCTCAAAACTTTGCCCGTGTAAGCGTCAACCCAAACTTCTTTGATAACGCCGCGCTTTGTGCGAATGTCAAATGAATAAACGAGTTTTCCTTTCTCTTTCTCAAGTTCCGCACTTTCGATTTTGCCTGCCGCCTGTTTTAAGGCGATTGAACGAGCCTGTTTCATCGAAATTTTCGGCTTGCTCTGCGCCGCGAAGACGTTGCTGCCGACCATTAAAATCAAGCTGAATACTGCGATTGAAATTACTTTTTTCATTTATTTATCTCTCCAAAATAAAAATCGTCGCCGCCCGTAAAAAGCGGGACGATTTCAACTTTATTAAATGAAAGATAAACGCAGGATTAACGGACGGAGATTTTACAAATAATCTTTGGATGTTTGAGTTTTAATTTTGTGCAGAAGCCCGGTTTGTTCGGTCTGCATTGCAAGCAAATCTTTCAAAATTTGGTCGCGCAAGTGGTCGAGTTTTTGGTGCAAACCGAGAATTTCCAATTCAGCTTTGAGATTGACTTCGTAATCGTGCGCCGCGTCAATTCGATCTTTTGCGGCTTGACGATTTTGCGACATCATAATTATCGGAGCTTGAATCGCCGCCAACATCGAGAGAAAAAGATTGAGCAAGATATACGGATACGGGTCAAATTCGTTGTTGTAGCGATACAAAATTACCGAATTCAAAATTACCCAAGCGATTAATATTGCTCCGAAAATAAAAATAAAAGTCCACGAACCGCCGAATGAGGCTACCTGATCGGCAACTCTTTCACCGAAAGTTCTTTCGTCGGCAAACGCTCGATTGGAATCGCGGGCGATTAGTTTTTTGTCGGCGATGTTTTGCACGACTCGTTTTTCAAGTTCGGACAGTTCGTTCCACTCTTTTTGCAAAAATTTAACTGCCGCGCTTCTAAATTCTTGATTTTGCGTGTTTTGGTTTTTCATAAAAGTTCGTATGCGACTAACAAGCAGACAAATGCCAATAAACTTAATCCGCCGATAAAAATTATGTCGGCGACTCTTTCTAATCGGTAACGGCGTTTTTGAGTCCTCGTGCGGAGAGCCGAATAAGAAAGCACACACGACAGCAGAAAAACCAACGCCTCAATCGCCAAAATCTTGTCGCTGATCGAGCTAATCTTTTTCAAACTGCCGATTTGAAAAATGCCGATTACCGTCAAACAGACACCGACCATCATTGCCGAAGCCGAAAAAATATGAATCGAAATATCTTCCTCCAGCCGGATTTTGCTGTTCGATTTAGTGGTTTGTGTTCCCTGTTCATTCATTTCTTTTATCCAATCAATCTTGCCAGAGCAAAAGCGACACCTGCCGCGATTCCGCCGATGAGTGCGGTTTGAATCGCGCTTTTTACCGGACCTGCTCCCGTGAATTTGCCTTTGACGAAACCGAAAACGAAAAGCGCGAGAATCGTTACAATCACCGATATTTTTAAGGCTTCGTTGGTTTGCGCGATAAAAATATACGGGGCAAGCGGAATCAGACCGCCGACAATGTAGGAAACGGCAATCGTAATCGCACTCTGCACGGCGCGTTTCGGGTTCGGCTCTTCGAGTCCGAGTTCAAAACGCATCATAAATTCCACCCAGTTTCTCGGGTTTTGGCGAAAAGCTTCGGTAATCGGCTCAATTTGTTCATCCGTTAAGCCGTAAGCCGAAAATACCTCGCGCACCTCTTCGACCTCGAATCTCGGTTTTTCCTCGACTTCGGAGTATTCACGCGATTTTTCGCTTTGATAGTGTTCGGCATCGGATTTGGCGGCAAGATAACCGCCCAATCCCATCGCAATCGAACCCGCCGCGATTTCGGCAAGTCCGGCGGTTATCACCAGATTATTCGCGGCAACCGCACCCGAAATCCCCGCCGCGAGCGCGAAAGGCACGGTCAAACCGTCGCTCATTCCGATCACGATGTCGCGGACGGTTTCGCCCGCCGTAAAATGTTTTTCAATATGTTGTGTTGTCGGCATCGTCCCTTTTTATCTGATTTACGTTAGATTTTTTATCCATTATTTGTTGCAATCATTAAATATGTCGCCATCACGATAGATAAAACAACCACCAGTAAGGTAATTAAAATAATCAAACCACGGTCGGCTCGAACTTCTCCGCATTCGATTTGCCGGTTGACAACGTGGTAACGCCACGCCGCTAAAATAACCAATAATCCGCCGAAAAGCATCATTCCGACACCGATTGGAATTGAAGTTCCGGTGCGGATTTTGGCAACTTGCGGTGAAATCAAGGACATTTCTTCGAGCCACAAACCGAATTTGGCAACGACAAAGCCTAATGCGATGACAGAAACAGAAGTCCGCACCCAAGCCAGAAAAGTGCGCTCATTGGCGAGATATTCGGTCGCTAAAGAAGCGGGCGGAACGATTGTTTTTTCTTCTTCTTTTTGTTCTTCTCTCATCCTTCACCAATTCATCAAACCGTTTCGTCCTCGTCGTGGACATCTACATCTACATATCCTGTTTCACGGATAATGGCATAAGCCCAAGCGATTTGATCCTGTGTTCCGTGGGCAACCAGCAGATATTTTTTCGCGTGAAAATGCTTTTCGTATCCGGCAAAATGCGGGCGTTCCAAAATCCATCTGAATCTTGCGGCGAACCAGTCTTTCAGGCTGTCCGTTTGATGTGCCGCTTGACTCAAACCGGAAGACACATTGTTTTCATCGGCAAATTCTTTGGCGACAACCGAAACGTGCGCGATTGGAAAGCCGTGTTTTTCAAGTTGATTTATCGCTTTCTCTGTATCTTTGAGTGAATGATAAACCCCGACGATAAGTTTTTCCGACATTTATATTTTTTCTCCGAATCGTTTATTTTTGATAAATTTTATCAGCAAAATCAGTATTCCGGCGAAAATAATAAGCAACAAAACTCCGATTTCAAGTTCTTTAATGTCGCCGATAAGTTTTTCTGCGCTGAAACTTAAAGAATAGCCGAGCGAGGCGAGAATCGTTCCCCAAACCAAACAGCCAAGCAAATCTATTGCCGCAAATTTCACAAAGCTGAGTTTCTTTATTCCCCAAAACAGCATTGTTACATTGCGCGTTCCGTAAACAATTCGCGCCGCCAAAATCTGCCAAATGCCAATTTTATTGACAAATTTTTCAGCTTTCGGTAAATGCTTTCGGTAAAATTTTGTCTTTTCAATCTTTGGTCCGAATCCGCGCCCAAGCCAATACCAAACACAATCGCCCAGAAACATTCCGCCGATACCTGCCGCCAAAGCCTCCCAAAGCCTGAAATAGCCGAGGTGAGCGACCACGCCGGACATTACAGGCATTGCATCACCTTCGACCATCGAGCCGAATAAAACCGCGAAAAGTCCGTAACGAATTAGAAATTGCTCCATCGAATCTTCAAACAAAACTTTCGGCGAAAATTGTCGGATTTGTTTTTTTGCGTTCAACCAAATCCCACAAACGCTGAAAGTCTTTTCGATTAAAAATACTTCGGTTAAATTTGTGCTGTCTTGCCGTGAATCACTTTACAGACAACATTTTTATCGCCAGCAAGCTGAACAACGCTTCGACGACGAGCGAAAGAATGCCGATAAATTCAAACCATTCTTTGACCGCTATATACGGCAACCCGATGGTGCGGCTTATCGCGTAGCCGACAATCGAACCGATGGCAATCAAACATCCTAATATCCAACCCCATTTTTGATTTTTATAAATTCCGTAAGCCGCCGCGAGCGAGCCGATGCCGTTTAAGACAAACAGCCCGCCCATATACGTCGCTTCGTCAAAATACTCCGGTGCTTCCATAAAATGTATAATTCCGGTTATCACAATCAATATAATTCCCAACCATTTCAAATTTTTGGCGTTCATATTTTCTCTCCCTTTTTCGTTAAATTTTGCCTTGTGTTGGTGCGGTTTGAAATTTTTAACCGCACGCAGAATTATTCCATTTCAAGTTCGGTTCTTAGGTTTCCGATTTCTTGGTGATTGCCAAGGATTCGTTTATCCCGAATGGTCGTATAAACAATGAAGATGACCAGCAATGCGCCCAAAACAAGCGATGACCCGATTGTGCCGAGATTAAGTCCGCCGTTTTCGACGGGCTTCGTCAAAAGGTCGCCGAAAGTCGCTCCGAACGGACGGGTTAAAACGAAGGCGATCCAGAACAAAACGACGCGGCTGATGTTCGTGAAATAGTAACCAATCACGACTAAACCGATTAAACCGCCGATTAAAACTGCTCCGCCCAAAAATCCGAGACCCGAATCGTCCGCCAGAAAATCTCCGAGCGAAGTGCCTAACGTATTTGAAAAAAGAATCGCCGTCCAATAAAAAAGTTCCGCTTTGGTGGTTTGAATATTGTTGACAGACAGATTCCCTTCCGCGTAACGCCAGACGGCAAGAACGATTACCAAACCTGTAATCAAAACGAGCGAGCCAGTCATATAACCGAGTCCGAGCGTCCGGTTCATATAATCGGACATCGTTGTTCCGGCGGTGCTGGTCGTTACAATCACCAGCCAGTAAAGCACCGGATGAAACGCCTTCGACTTAATCTGCATCACGAGTGAAATCAAAAACAGACTGATAAGAATAACTGAACTGACGGCATAACCGACATTCAGCGTCATAGACATCAAATCTCCAGCGGTTTCGCCAAGCGTCGTCGCGCAGATTTTCATAATCCAAAAGAAAATCGTAACTTGTGCAACTTTATTCGTAATTTTGTTCATATCTTTGCTCCCTAAAATGCTTCTCGCCTCAAAAACGGAAGCCGCCTTTCAAAAAAATCAATTCAAAACGCGGCTTCGTCGCCCGTTTTCAGTTAATTGCCCGTAATTTTCCGATAAACTTTCGCCGTCGTATTTTTAATACCGCTACCCATTTTTTCAAAGACGTTTTTGTTTTTCCGGCTTTGATTGTTCGATTTATCGCCGTCGTCTTCTTTGTCCTCGTCCGCGCTGACAATCGCGCCGGATTTCGCGTCAACTTTGACATCGAAGATTTTGCCGTTCGCGTCCTTAATATCGAAAGCCCAGACGAGCCTGCCGTTTTCCTTTTCGATTTCCTCTTCCTGAATTTCGCCCGAAACTTTTTGCAAAGCGGTTGCCCGTGCCTGTTCTTTCGTAACGGTCGCCTCGCGCATCAATTTGTCCTGATTTTTTCGCTCTTTCGCGTCTTCCTTTTTTTCATCTTTTTCGTCGTCCCTCTCTTTTTTCGTTTCAGTTTTTTGCTTATCGGTAGTTTGCGCGTTCGCATTTTGTGTCGTGCCGAACAAGCCGATTCCAAGAACCAAACCCAAACCTAAAATTGCCGCCAATGATTTATTTTTTTTCATAATTTTTACCTCTTTCTGACTTTTATCGGGAAAGCCGACATCATTTTCCCGTCGGCTTTTCGCTCCCTTTTGTTGCTTGTCAAAGCCCAAAATTTTTCAGGCTGTAACCAATTTATAAAAGCCGAGATAAACGCAGGATTAACGAGCTACGAAAAATAAAAAATTCAGTAATTTAAATCGTTTTCCAATTGTTTTTTGCAAAAAAATAGCGCGACTTCCAACATCGCGCTTAAATAATTCTTTTTTTCTCGTGCTTTTACTCGAAAACTTTTTCCAGATTATCAACTTCGTCCAAAATCGGCGTGGCAAGTTTGGCATAATCCGCTGGAGTTTTTGCCGCATCGGTTTTGACGACTAAATTTTCAAACGCCAATGCTTCTTTCTTGCCGCCTTTGGCTTCGATTTTCGCTTTTACCGCGTCCCAATTTTGGCGAATCAGTTTGGCGGTTTCCTGCAATTTGGCATCGTTTTTCTCCGCCGCCCAAATTTCGAGTTCGCGTCCGTAAAAATCGAGTTTGACGACTTCAACCGGAACTGCCGGATTATATTTCGCGGTTAAATTAGCGACTTCCAACGTAATTTGATTGGCTTCGATTAACGAAGCGGTTTTCTCTTTTCCGGCAACTGTTTTTTCCAGTTTTCCGAGTGTCGCGTCAAAATCAGCCGAACCGATTTTTTCGTCCGTCATCGTTTTCGCCGCCATTTTCAATTCGTTTAATTTGGCGTTTGCCGTTTTCCAATCGCCCGTTTTCGCCGCATCGTAAATGTTTTCGCCGAACTCGCCCGCGTTAGTTAAAGCTGTCGGGACTTTATCGGCGATGACCGGAGATTTTTGCGGCGGATTATTCTGTGTCGCGCTCGGAACTTGTGCGCTTACGTTATTTTTTGGCGGCATTTCCGATCTGCCAAAAAAGCCCCAAATTCCAACAATCAGCGCAATCGCTAGAATAGCGATGCCAGTCAAGCCCAAAATTTTCCAACTTTTACCGTTCTTACTTTCTATCGTTGTCGTGTTCATAAATTCTCCTTTTGTCGGCTTCGGAGTTAAAATTACTGACTAACACCGAAGCCGTCTTTCGCCGAAATTTTTGTCAAAATCTACCCGAATTATCCATTTTCGGCTTCGTTTTGCTCATCGGCTTCATTTTGTTCGCCTTTTTCATCGTCATCATCGTTTTCCGCTTTAACGAATTTACCCGTTTTTGCATCAACCTTAGCTTCCGTAACTTTGCCGTCGGATTTACGGATTTCAAAGTTCCAAAGAACCGTGCCGTCATCATCTTCGAGTTCGCTTTTGATGACTTCGCCGGAGACGTTTTGCAGAGCAACTGCTTGAGCTTGGTCTTTAGAAACAGTCGCTTGTTCGGCTAATTTGGCTTGTTCCGCCTGCTCATCAGCTTCCGTTTCTTCCTGCTCGTTGTCATCGGCTTCCTCGCCGTCGTTATCCTCTTTTTCCTTGGCTTCGTTTTCTTCCCTTTCGCCTTTTTTCTCACGTTGTTCGCGTTTTTCCTGACGCTTGCCTTCTTGTTTGGGTTCATTCGGTTGCGTTTGGGCGTTGATTGCATTTGAAATGCCGAAGATGCCCAAACCGGCGATCAATGTGATTGATAAAATGGCGGTTAATTTTTTGTAGATATTCATTATTTTTTTTACTCCTTAAATTCGTCTTTCTTCCCAAGGCGCGAGCCGGATTTGATTGTCAGCCCGCGCCTTCCTTGATAATTGCCCAGCGGTGAATTCCGCACAGGCGGCTTGAGTTTTCCGCTCAAGCTAAAACCAATTTACAAAAGGAAAGATAAATGCAGGATTAACGGCTATTTTTTTTTGAAATTATTTAAAGGCAGGAAATTTACTGATAAAAGTTGAGCCGCTCACATCGGATTTGGCGAGTGATAAGTTGCCGTCGTGCGCTTCGGCGATAAATCTTGAAATTGCCAGTCCGAGTCCCGCGCCGCTTCCGATTTGGGCTTTTTCGTCGCGTGAACGGGCTTTGTCGGCGCGATAGAAACGCTCGAAAATGTGCGGCTGCGCTTCCGGCGAAATACCCGCGCCGTCATCGGCGACGTTTATTTCAAAGAAATTATTTCGTTTTTCGGCGGACACTTTGACGTGCGATTTGGCGTGTTTGAGGGCGTTGTCAATGAGGTTGGAGAAAAGTCTTCTGAGAAGCTGCGAGTCGCCCGAAAGTTTCATTTCTTCGGGCGTTTCAAATTCGAGAGTGATATTTCGGCTTTTGGCAACCGTCCGAAAAGATTTGACTGCTTCGCTTAAAATCTCGTCAAGATAAACTGTTTCTTTTCGTAAAGGCTGCTGTCCCGCATCAACTCGTGCGAGCGTGAACAAGTCTTCGATAATGCGCGTCATCCGTTCGGCTTCCGATTGGACAATCGAAAAAGATTCGCGGTATTCCGACTCGTCTCGTTTTTCTTTGCCTAAGATAACATCGGCTTCGCCGCGCACAATCGCTACGGGTGTGCGGAGTTCGTGCGAAGCATCAGCCATAAATCTCCGCTGTTGCTCGAAGGATTTATCAAGACGCGACAGCAGTTCGTTGAATTTACTCGCCAGACTGCCGAGTTCGTCGCGCTCGTTTTTGACCGGCAATCGCTCGTGCAGGTTTTTCGCCGTGATGTCTTCAGCTTTTTGACTCATTTCACTAAGCGGCGCAAGTGATTTTTTTGCTAGAAAATATCCGCCGAAACTCGCCGCCAAAAGTGCGAGCGGCACGGAAATCAGAAAGGCGTATCGAACCTGCAAAAGCAATTCTTGTTGGTCATCAAGCGAATGAACGGCAAGCAGTTGATAACTTTGATTACGGACTTTGAAAGCATAATAAAAGGCGCGGAAGGTTTCGTTATCGTTTTGAAAATCAAAGTAGTTACCATTCGTTCCCGGCGTAAAACTTCTGATTTGATTTTCGGCGGCTACAACGGAAATTTGTGAATCGCTGTCCGCGCTTTTCGTCGCCGCAATCAGACGCTTATCAGGAGAAAAGGCAAACACTTGGTAATCCTTAAATCCCAATTCCGTCGCCGCGTCGCGCAAGGCTTCGTCACCGCTTTTTGAATCTAAAACTTTGTCTTCGTCCTCGATTTCCCGATTGGCAGTCGTTTCAAAAACTCCGGCAACTTCGCTCAAAGTTCGATTTGTTTGATTTTCCAAAGTGTATGAAAAAAGCAGATAAGTCAAAACGGCAAACACGCCGAGCGTCAAAGCGAGAACTCCCGCATACCAAACGGTGAGCCGCATTTTTGCCGAATTAAACATTTTCCTCCGTCGCCGCCAAATCGCCCAAAACATAACCCGCGCCGCGCCGCGTATGCAGTAGCGGATTTTTGCCTTCTACATCAATTTTTTTCCGCAGACGATTGATAAAAACCTCAATCGAGTTGCTGAACGGATCGTAAGTTTCGTCCCAGCAATGCTCGGATAATTCTTCGCGCCCGACGACTTTTCCGGCATTTCGCGCCAAATATTCAAGCACCGTAAATTCTTTGGTCGTCAGCAGAATTTCTTCTCCTTTTCTCCAAATACGCTGCGCTTTCGTATCAATGTCCAAATCGGCAACCGAAATCTTCGATGGCAAAAACGATTTTTCCCTGCGCCGCAAAATCGCCCGCAGACGCGCCAGCAGTTCGCCAAAGGCAAAAGGCTTGGTCAGATAATCGTCCGCGCCGGTGTCCAAACCTTCAATGCGATCTTCAACCGCATCACGCGCCGTCAGCATCAAAATCGGAATCTGCGAACCCTTTTCGCGCAATTCGCGGCAAACCTCGAAACCGTCCTTTTCGGGAATCATTACGTCTAAGATGATTGCATCGTAAGTATTTATCTCGGCTTGATAAAGCGCATCTTCGCCCGTCTCCGCCACGTCCACCGCAAAAGCGTTTTCACGCAAACCTTTGGCGACAAAATTCGCAATTCTTTTTTCGTCTTCGACCAGCAGGATTCTCATAGCCACGGACATTTTAACAAAAGTAAGATAAACGAGAGATTAACGAACAAATGCGCGGCTTAGAAATCCGCAATAATCAACCGCTATACGCGCTCTGCTTTTTTTATCATTCTTTCTAAATCGTCAGGAATCGGCATCGGCTTAAAAAACCAGACATTTGCGCCGCCCGTATTTCCGGTTGGATATATGCCAAAAGGAGTTTTCGTCGAAGCTCCGATAATTCGGACAATTTGCCCGAAAATTTCTCGAATATCACGTTTTTTCCAGCCGATTTTCAGCATTAACCAATGCACCCGCGTATGTTCAAAGGTAATTGATTGTCCCAAAACGTGGGCGCGTTCAAGATGATAAAATGCACTTTCAAGATTGCCTGATTCGATTAGTTCGGAAGCCGTTTCAATTTCGGTTTCAATATGCTGTTTGATGTTTTTGTAGAATTGTTTATCTTTCATTAATTTATCTCCATCTTATTGTTTCACTTGAATTTCAACAACCGCAAACTATTCAAAATCACCAAGACGGTAACACCGACATCGGCGAAAATAGCCAATGCCAGACTACTCAAACCGAAAATCGCCAAAATTACGAAAACAAATTTCGTGGCAATGGCAAAAGTTGTATTGATTTTAATTGTTGAAATTGCCCGTCTGCCTAATCGGATTAGATAAGGAATCAATTCCAGACGGTCATTCAAAATTGCAATCGAGGCGGCTTCAATCGCGGTGTCCGAGCCAGCCGCGCCCATTGCTACGCCGACTGATGAAAGCGCGAGTGCCGGAGCATCGTTCACGCCGTCGCCGACCATTGCCGTCGCGCCGTATTTTCCCAAAAGTTCTTTGATAGCATCGGCTTTGTGTTCGGGTAACATTTCGGCTTTGACCTCAGTAATTCCGACTTCTTTTGCCACGGCTTCCGCCGGAGCGTGATTGTCGCCGGTGAGCATTACAGTTTCCACACCGAGAGATTTGAGTTCGGCGACTGCCGCTTTGCTTTCCGCTTTGATCTCGTCGGTTAAAGCAATGACACCTTCAACGCCGTCCTGACTGCTGATAACGACCGAAGTTTTACCTTTTTTCTGCAATTCTTCGACCTTAAAAACTATTTCATCTTGAACTTTGTGTTCTTCGGTGATGAACGGCAGTTTGCCGATGCAATGATGTTTGTCGTAGCAGACGACACAATCAGCTTTCGCGCCTTTACCCATTACGGCTTGAAAGTTTTTGACTTGGTGGAGATTGATATTTTCAGCAGTAGCTGCCGCGACGATTGCCGCCGCGAGCGGATGTTCCGAGTAACTTTCGATACCGCCTGCACAGGCGAGCAGATGTTCGC
Organism: uncultured Blastocatellaceae bacterium; assembly: GCA_964548225.1. Classification (GTDB taxonomy): domain Bacteria; phylum Acidobacteriota; class Blastocatellia; order Pyrinomonadales; family Pyrinomonadaceae; genus CALMEH01. The sequence continues at coordinate 28,532 of CAZJQP010000039.1, forward strand.
GCGAATTTTCGCCGAATGGGATAACATCGGTAACTTTCGGTTTGCCGTAAGTCAAAGTGCGGGTTTTGTCCATCGCTACGGCTTTGATGCGTCCGATGGCTTCGATATATTTTCCGCCCTTGACCAATGCGCCTTTTGCCGAAGCGTTTCCGATTGCCGCATAAATTGAAATCGGTGTGCTGATGACCAGAGCGCACGGACAGGCAATAACCAAAATGGAAATCGCTTGTTCAAACCACGGATTGAACGGTTGACCTAAAATGAGTGTCGGAATGATGACGAGCAAAGTGGCGATAACGATAATTGACGGTGTGTAATAACCCGCAAAAGTTTCGATAAATTTCTGCGTTTCGGCTTTGGTTTTAGTGGCGGCAAAGGTTGTTTCGATGATTTTGGCGAGTGTCGTATCTTTCGCCGCTTTCAACACTTCGGCTTCCAGATAACCCTGCATATTGAGCGTTCCGGCAAACACTTTATCGCCCGCGTGTTTGTCTTTCGGCAAAGGCTCGCCCGTAATCGTGGACTCGTCAACCGAAGATGCACCCGTAAAAATTTCGGCATCGAGGGCAATCATATCTGAAGGTTTGATTATCAAAATATCGCCGACTTTTATTTCTTCAAGCGTCAATTCCAGTTCTTGATTTTCGCGCCTCACAAGCGCGGTTTTCGGTGTTCTGTCAACTAATGCCTGTAAAGCCGATTTGCTCGACTGAATCCCGAAACTTTCCAATCTTTCGCCAAGCGCGAAAAGCACGATAACAACCGCTGCTTCTTCATATTCGCCCAGATAAAATGCGCCGATGACGGCAATCGTCATTAACAGATTGATGCTCCGAAAGTTGATCTTTGCCAGAGCCTTGAGTCCTTTCCAAAGGGTTTCCCAACCGACTGCCAAAATTATCGCGGCGAAAAACGGAAAAGCGATGTCGCGCCGCAGTTTGTAGTTTTCGCCCATTAAGGAAAGAAATTCAAAAACGGCAACCAACGCGACACTGCCGATTAACCACAAAAATTTTGCGTCCTTCCACAATGAAGTGTTTTTTTGTTTCACTTCGAGTATTTTCTCTTTACTCATTTGTATTAACTTTTATGATATAAGCCGCCACCGTCTTTGTCGGTAGCGATAAAATATTTGGGCAAAACACCAAACGATTGGAGTTAAAAGACCCGCCTTGATTTCAATTCTGTCAGTATAAAGACAAGTGTTTGCATCTACTTCACCGATTTTGATGAGATGATTCCAAACCGAAATTATTCCGCCTTTTTCATTGGTATATAGTTCGCGTTGGCTGTCATCAATCCGCACAAAAGAGATTTCGTGTCGCCAAGCCGGAACTAAATTAAACAGCAGAAGTCGGGCGGAAACTGTTTTTCCTTCTTCCCATCTACTCGGAAAATCGTGTTGGGAAAAGCCGAGCAATCCTTTTGTAATAAAAACCAATGTGCTGCTTTTTTTGACGGTTTGCCACGCACTTTCAGCAGAAATTTCTAATTTTGTTGAGATTTCCACAATCATATACTTTAAATATTTACTTCTAACTTAAATCTGATTTTTCGTTTCATTCTGACCGAATTTTCAATCTAAAAATGAAATTTCCGCTTTTTGCTTTTATTTTTTCGCTTGCGCTCTGCCAGCCATTCGCGCTGTTGCTGATGATTTAATCCCGCCGTTTTCAAATCCTTTTTGCTGAATTTGAAGCGGCGCAAGCCCAATCTGAACAGAAAATAAAGTCCGCTGACTATTAAAAAGGCAACCAGAGTTTTCACCCAAAACGAGTTCGGGTCATCCGTTAAAATCATCATTATCGGGATAAGCATCATCGTTACTTTCTTAATTCTTCATCAATCAACGCCCGCAAATCCGCTTCGCTGAATCTGGCTAATTTTCTGCCGTTGACGAAAAATGTCGGCGTTTGGCGCACTCCGAGGGCTTGTCCGTCTTTCAAATCACGCTGTAATTTCTCTTGATAGCGGTTTTCGGCAAATGCCGCATCCATTTTTTTGGTGTCCAGCCCCAATTCCGTCGCGTATTTTTTGAACAGTGTATTGATGTCGGCGGGTGCGCTTGTTTGCGGTCCGTGTTTTGTTCCCCATTCGGGTTGTTTTTGAAAAAGCATTTCCTGCGCCTGCCAATATTTGCCCTGTTCTCCGGCGGCTTCGGTAAAAGTCGCGGCGGAAAGTGAATTCGGATGGAGCGGCATATAGCGAACAACCAGACGGATTTTGCCTTCGTAATCTTTCATAATCTTTTTGACTACGGGCGCGAAAGCCGCGCAGGATTCGCATTCCGGGTCTAAAAATTCGACCAGCGTAACTTTCGCATCCGCCGCGCCGAGCGTCGGGCTGTCAGGGCGAATGAGCGTTTCCAGACTGACCGCATTAGTGGTAGAATTTCCGCTCGGATTGCTGTTGGTGATTCGGACGCTTTGTTCCGAACTTCGATAATAATTTGCGCCGACAATCGCCGCGATGACGACGACAATGGCAACCGCTCCTAAAATTTTGACTTCTTTTCTCATAAAATTATTTTTCCTTTTTCTTATAAAACAATAAGCACAATGCGATACTGACAAACGCCGTCAAAGCCATCAGCGGAATCGTGATAAATCCGAGCCACTCGATTTGCCGCGACGTGCAGGAAATTCCCTGTGTGCAAGGCGTAATGCTTTCGGGAATGATGCCGTAATAAAGCAAATTGTGATAAATCGAAATCGCCAGCCCGATTAAACAAAGCGGCAAAGCGTAGCTTTTCATTCGCCCGTCTCGCGTGATGATTCCGATGCCGATTATCAATACGAGCGGATACATCGCAATCCTCTGATACCAGCACAGAACGCACGGCGGCAAATTCATCACTTCGCTGAAAAACAGACTGCCGACCATTGCCACAAGAGCAATAATCCACGCCGAATAAGGCAGTAAATCATTGAACTTTGTTTCGGTTTCCTTTTTGATTTCTTCCGAATTTTCCATATTTTCTAATTTCTACAAATGTGTTTCGTGCGTGGCAAAATCGCCGCGTTCGGTTTGGACGGTAACGTGCGAGATTTTGAATTTTTCGGTCGCGTGTTCGTGAACCCGCGCCAGAACGTCGTCGTGTTCCGCGCCGTCGGCTAAAACCGCGTGGACGCTCATCGCGTTGACACCCGAAGTCAGACTCCAAACGTGCAAGTCGTGAATTCCGGCAACACCTTCGATTTTCTCTAAACTTTCGCGCAGTTTCGGCAAATCAACATCCGCCGGAGTTCCCTCAATTAAAACGCCGACGGCATCTTTGAGCAATGCCCAAGTGCGCGGCAAAATAAACAATCCGATGCCCGCCGAAATAATCGGATCGGCATAATACCAACCCGTTGTCAGCATAATAATTCCGGCGATAATCACGCCGATTGAGGTGAGCATATCCGACAAAACTTCAAAATACGCGCCCTTCATATTCAAACTTTCGCTTGAACCCGAACGCAAAACATATACACCGATTAAATTTATCACTAACCCGATTGCCGCCACGCCGAGCATCGCCGCGCTTTGAACTTCGGGCGGATTTTTGAAACGCTCGTAGGCTTCGTAAAGAATATAGAGCGAAATCAAAATCAGCACGACGGCGTTGGTCAGCGCGGCGAGAATTTCGACGCGGTAATAGCCGTAAGTTCTTTCGGGCGAAGCGGGTTTTTCCGCAAACCAAATCGCCAACAGAGCCAAACCGACTCCGGCAACGTCGGTGAGCATGTGTCCGGCATCGGCGAGCAAGGCAAGGCTTCCCGTCCAAAGTCCGCCGATTACTTCGACAATCAAATAAAAACTCGTCAGCCCGAAAACGATTGCCAGACTTTTTTTATTGCGCGAACCTGCGCTGGTTATATGACCGTGTGAATCTCCCATTCATTTCTCCCGTTAAATTATTGATGCTTCGTCTTATTTTCGTTTTTATCAAATGATTTTTTTTCTTCTTGATACTTGCCATCAATCCATCTATCCAATAAATTTATCAATTTCGGCGAAAGGAAAAATAACAAACCGCACAAAATGATTCCGCCGATTATAAAAAACCATAGATTTTCGTAAGCTACAGGTTCGTGCATCTTTTTCTCAAGTTACTTTTCTGTGCCGTTTCTTTTTGCTTTTTCTCTTGCCGCTATAATTGAAATTAATAATTTCCGGCTCGTCCGATTTTGTCTTTTTTCGCTTTCGGTTGAAATATCCGAACAAGATCAGAAACCCCGAAAACATCACCACGGCTACGGCAATTCTGGTTAAAATATGTCCTTGATGTTCAGTTATTGTTTGTAAAATCAACCCTTTTCCCACCCTTTTTCTTCAACTTCTCATCGCGCCGTTTGTCCAGATAATTCATCAAATTGACTCCGATAATGGTCAATGCAGTCATCATCAGCACCGTGCAAACCACAAAAACGATGATGTGATGCTCGACTATCAGATGATGTAAATCCGTTTCCTGCATCTGATTCCTTAAATCATCAAGGTTTTCTCCAGCGGGACAACGAGAATTATCCCGTCGCCTTTTTTGCCCGTGTGCGCCTGTTCGCGGATTGCCGCGACAATCGGCTCGACCATTTCATCGGAAGCGGCGATTTCGATTCGTTTGTTCGGCTTGAACGGGTTGACCGCATCGCTGCTGGTCTTGAGCCTTTGTCCGAAGCCTTCGGAATCCAAAATTGTCAAACCGGGAAAGTTTTCGATGGTTTCGAGTGCGACGATCAATCTATCAACGACCAACGGGCGCACGACGGCAATAATTAGTTTCATTTTTTTGTTTAATTTTCCTCCGTAAATTCTCCTTCCGGGTCTTTTTCAAACCAAGCGTAAAGCGTCGGTAAGATAAGCAATGTTAAAAGTGTTGACGTAATCAAACCACCGATAACAACGGTTGCTAAAGGTCTTTGAACTTCCGCGCCCGCGCTGGTCGCAATCGCCATCGGGATAAAGCCCAAACTTGCGACTAATGCCGTCATTAAAACGGGTCTGAGCCGTGTCATTGCGCCTTCGGCAACGGCTTCGGCAACCGATTTTCCTTCGTCGCGTAAGTGATTGATAAAACTGACCATCACCACGCCGTTCAGCACGGCAACCCCAAAAAGTGCGATAAAACCGACTCCGGCGGAAATCGAAAACGGCATTCCGCGCAGAGCAAGCGCGACAATTCCGCCGACAATCGCAAACGGAATTCCCGTGTAAATCAAAAGCGCTTGTTTGATTGAATTAAAAGTCGTGTAAAGCAGAACGAAAATCAGAAACAGCGCAATCGGCACAACGATTAACAGCCTTTCGGAAGCTCTCTGCAAATTCTCGAAAGTTCCGCCCCATTTCAAATAATATCCGGGCGGAAGTTGGACTTCTTTTTCGATTTTTGCCTGCGCTTCGGTAACAAACGAGCCGATGTCGCGCCCGCGCACGTTGAGTTCGACACCGATTCTGCGGCGCGTGTCTTCACGCGAAATCTGCGCCGCGCCTTCGACTACGGCAATGTCGGCGACTTGCGACAGCGGAACTCTTGCGCCATTCGGAGCGGTCAGTAAAAGATTTTTAATTGACTCGACGTTCTTGCCCGATTCTTCGTTCAAACGGACGACCAGATTAAAACGCTGTTCGCCTTCAAAAACCTGTCCGGCTTCCTTTCCGGCAACCACCGATTCGACCAAATCGTTGACATCTTCGACATTCAAACCGTAACGGGCAATGGCGGCGCGGTCAGGTTTGATTTGCAGTTGCGGCAAACCACTCGTGGCTTCGGCTTTGACATCTTCCGCGCCCGAAATAGTTTGCACGGATTTGACGATTTCATCCGCTTTTTCCTTCAAAACGTCCAAATCATCGCCGTAAAGTTTGATGGCGACATCGGAACGGACACCCGAAATCAGTTCCGCCACGCGCAGTTCAATCGGCTGCGAGAAACTGATTTGAGCAGACGGCACACGCTCTTCCAAAGCCTTCGACATTTTTTCGACGAGTTCGGTTTTATCTTTGGTCGTCGTCCATTCATCGTGCGGCTTGAGTGCAATATACAAATCCGAAAAGTCAACGCTCATCGGATCGGTGGCGACTTCGGCGCGTCCGGTTTTGGAAATGACGGTCTTGACTTCGGGAAATTCCATCAAAACCTTTTCAACCTCAGTCGTTGTTTTGACCGATTGCTCCAACGAAACACTCGGAAGCTGTTGCACCTGCACCGCCAAATCGCCTTCGTCAAGACGCGGGATAAACTCCGAACCGAGATAAGGGAAAATCGCGCCGGAAATGAACACGAGCGCAACGGCAATCGCCAGAGCCTGTGCGCGATAACGTCCGACAAACGAAAACGCCGGAGCATAGATTTTCTTCGCCCAACGAATCAGAAAACTTTCTTTTTCCGAAACTTTGCCTCGCAAAATCAAAGTCATCATCGCCGGAACGTAAGTCAACGAAAGAATCAGCGAACCCAACAACGCGAAAATGACCGTCAAAGCCATCGGCACGAACATTTTGCCTTCGATGCCGCGCAAAGACAAAATCGGCAAATAAACAATGGCGATAATTGCCACGGCGAAAACGACCGGACGGGCAACTTCCAAACAGGCTTCCAAAATCGTTCTTTCGGGCGGTTCGCGTAATTTATGTTCCTGCGCTTCGGCGCGGCGGCGAATCGTGTTTTCGACCATCACCACCGCACCATCAACAATCAAGCCGAAATCGAGTGCGCCCAAACTCATCAAGTTTCCCGACACATTAAAAACGCGCATTAAAATCGCGGCAAAAAGCATCGAAAGCGGAATTATCGTGGCAACTAGCAACGCCCCGCGCCAATTTCCCAAGAGCAGCATCAAGACGACAATGACGAGAATTGCGCCTTCGACCAAGTTTTTTTCAACCGTATAAATCGCCCGATCAATCAATTCCGTGCGGTCATAAAACGATTTTAATTCAACCCCGGCGGGCAGAGATTTTTTGACTTGCTCGACGCGCTCTTTGACCGAATTAACCACCGTCCGCGAATTTTCGCCTTTCAGCATCAGGACGATTCCAGCGACAATTTCGCCTTTGCCGTCCGCCGTTACCGCGCCTTGCCGGACGGTTGAACCTTCGACGACTTCGCCGACATCGCGGACATAGACGGGAACGCCTTCCGCGCCGGTTTTGACGACAATATTGGAAACATCTTCGGCTTTTTCGACCAAACCGATGCCGCGCAAAAGATATTGCTCCGCGCCTTTTTGAATATACGCGCCGCCGACATTGCCGTTATTGCGCGAAACGGCTTCATAAACATCGCGCAGAGTCAGCCCGTAAGATTGCAGTTTTTCGGGCGAAAGTCGAACTTGATACTGCTTTTCGTAACCGCCGAAACTGTTGATTTCCGTCGCGCCCGGAACGCCCAAAAGCTGGCGGCGGACGTTCCAATCCTGCACGGTTCTGAGGGCTTTTGCGTCGTAACTGCCGTCTTTGGAAATCAGTTCGTATTGATAAATTTCACCCAAACCCGTTGAAATCGGACCCATTTCGGGCGAGCCGATTGATGCGGGAATTTGTTCGCGGGCTTGCGCCAATCTTTCAAGCACAAGCTGGCGGGCAAAATATGTATCAACCGAGTCGTCAAAAACAATCGTTACGGCTGACAACCCGAACTTTGAAACCGAGCGGATTTCTTCGACATCCGGCAAACCCGACATCGCCGTTTCGACCGGAAAAGTAACTTGCCGTTCAATTTCGAGCGGCGCGAGCGACGGGGCGGCGGTCAACACTTGCACCTGCACATTGGTTACGTCCGGCACGGCATCAATCGGCAGATTTATCAAACTATATGCGCCAACCGCCGCCATAATTGCGACCAGCAAAAGAACAATCAAACGGTTTTGCACCGAAAATCTTATAAGTGCGTTAATCATATTTTTTACTTCAATTCAAAACTCAAAGTCGCCCAAGCCGATTCGTGGTCGTAGGTTTTTCCCGTTACTCTGACAAATCCGGCGAAGCGAACAAACCATTTGCCTGCACCGTTTAATTTGATTTTGGCGATGCCTTTGTTGTTGGTGCGGACATTCGGCTCAAGCATCAATTTGCCGTCCGCGCCGATATGTCCGGCAAAAACCGTCTGATTAGCGACGGGTTTGCCGTTCACCAAACATAAAACTTCCAAAGTTTTTCCAGATTTCAAATTGTAGGGATTTTTTTGCGGGACGATTTCAACCGCGTAGCCGAGAATGCGTTTGTAATCATCGGTCAAATTGTCGCCGACTTGAAAAATAGCTTTGGCGTGGCGCGAATACATTCCCCTTGCATCTTTTTCCATCTCGCCGAGCCTTTCGCGTTCAGCCAAAGCGTCGGGAATTTTTTCCTCTTTGAGCGTGTTGTTAAAATCTTTGGCGGCAAAGGAAAGTTCTCTCGCCGTCGTCGAAAGCCCGAAAATATAAGTTCCGGCTGAATCGGTCGGCAGATTGATAAACGAAGATTTGTCGCCTTTGATGAGGTCTTCGACTTTGAAACGGGTAATTTTATCAATCGAAAAAAGCAAGCTGGCATCGCTAAACCGCGCCGCCCCAAAAGGCGCGACGCTTTCGTTAAAATCGCCGTTGATAGACTCAAATTTGACCGTGCTTTTCGGCTGGGCAAAGTAATTTTCCGTTTTCAAATACAAATCGTGCGCGAAAATTTGGACGGTTAAAATCAATCCAAACATTAGAACTGTAAATAGTCTTTTCATTAGTTTTCTCCAATTAAATCCAAAATCCGAAATCGAATTAGTGTCCGTGGTCGCCCATCTCGCCTTTCTGCATCTGCGTTTTTAGGACGAAACTGCCTTTGGTAACGACTGATTCGCCAAGCTCAAGACCTTTTTTGACTGCCGTATAACCTTCAAATTCGCCACCGATTTCGATTTCGCGGATTTCAAACGCGCCCGGTTCATCTTCTTTCGGCACAAACACAATCGTCTTATCGCCTTCGCGCTGAATCGCTTGGGAGTTGATAGCTAATTCTTGTCCGCTCGATTCTGATGTTCCGGCATAAAATCCGACTTCGGTGAACATTCCGGCTTTCAATTTGCCGTTTTGATTCGGAACTTCCAAACGAACCCGCCCGGTTCGCGTCCCTTCATCGAGGCGCGGATCAATGTAGCTAATGCGCCCGTCAATCGTGCCGACAGCAGTTGATTTGATTTCGGCGATTGACCCGACGGAAAGTTTGCTCAAACTCGCTTCCGGCGCGTTGGCGATGACATAAACGGTTGAAAGATTCGAGATGGCAAAAATCGGGACAGCGGCTTCAACACCCGCGCCGGAGTTAAATTTTCGCTCGGTAATCACGCCGGAAAGCGGTGAGCGAATAGCAACCAAAGAAGTATCCTTGTCGTGGTTGTCCGGCTCGTTGAGACTGACCGTTACGCCCAGAGAACGCATTTCGTCCTGAATATGCCGCAAATCTACAAATGAAGTTTCGACTTCCGCTTTGGCTTCCTGAATTTCTTTGTTCAAGCTGATGTTGGTTTGAAAATCGTATTCGGCTTTGGCGTTTTTATAGGTAGCTTCGGCGGTCACGACATCTTTGTTTGCCGTGGCGTTTTTTACATTTTCCTGTTCGATTTTGTAATTATTCTCGGCAGCAATCAGGTCTTTGCCCGCGCCCGCTCCAAGTTCGACGAGTTTTCTGATTCGTTTCAAAGTGGTTTCGGCTTCATTAAGTTTTATTTTTGCCTGCGAGATGTTGACTTCAGCCTGAATTTTAGAACGCTTTAAATTTGCTTCTGCTTCATCAAGGCGGGCTTTTGCCTGCAACACGCCAACCCGATTTTCCGATTTTTGCACTCGTTCCAGATTTCGTTGGGCAAGTTCGTAACGGGTGCGGGCTTCGTGCATTTTGCCGTGCATCTGGGCAAGCTGCGGACTCGAAATCGTTGCCAAAACATCGCCTTGACTGACGTAATCGCCGACTCCGGCAAAAACATTTTCAATCCGTCCGCCAACCAGCGGCGTTGCCATCTCGGTTTTTTCGGGGTTCATTTCCACCGTTCCCGTCACATAAAGTTTGGAAATGGCGGGACGTTGCGTAACGCCTTCGGTTTCGATTCCGGCGGAAGTCAGGGCTTCCGAATCGAGTTTGACTTCTCTGCCTTCTTCGTTTTCCGAATGTCCGAGTTCTTCTTTTTTCTCCGAAGTTTCGGTATTTGCTGAATTTGAAGATTTTCGGGTCGCCATCCAAACTATCCCAATCAGCGCAATAAGTCCGATGATGACCGCCGTAGCAATCCACGCGGCAAAGTTTTTCGGTTTCGTGGTTGGTGAATCGGTGTCATCCGTTTTATCGAAATTTTCTTCGAGCCGATTCAACTCGTCTTCATCGTCCCGATGATGTTTAATTTGATTTTCGTTCAATTCTTCTTTCATTTCTGTTTCTTTTTTTTCACTCATTTTCAAACACCTCTTATTTCGGCTCCGGCAAAAGTGCATTCGCCCCAAGCGCAATCTGTAAATCGGCTTGGGCGCGGTATTTTTCGGTCAAGGCTTCGGTCAAATCACGGTTTGCGTCGAGCAAACGTCGCTGTTCGACGATTAAATCCGTGATTTTGATTTCGCCGATTTCATAAATGCGGCGGAATACTTCAACATTTTGCAAAGAACGCGGAATCGCCGACTGCTCCAATGTCAAAACCGCCCGCGTTGCCGCTTCATAGCGTTGGTAAGCCGATAAAATCTCACTTCTGATGACTCTTTCGGCAAATTCGCGGCGTTGTTGCGCTTGTTTGATGGAGATTTCCGCCTGCGCTTTTTCGCCTTGGTTTTTATTAAAAATCGGAATGCCGATTGCCACGCCGAAAGTCAAACTGCGGTCATTTTGCGGGAAATTGCCGATTGATGTATCAACCACCGAACGACCTTGTGAATAGCGCGTGTAGGCTGTAACATCCGGCTTACTGTTGGCTTTGATAAGTCTTAATCCGGCAGTCGCCACTTGCTCTTCAATTCTCGTCAGAAGCAAGTCGGGACGATTTTTGAAAGCAATTTCAACCGCTTCTTCCCGTGTTTTCGGCAGAATCGGCAAAATTGCCGTATTGATTTGTTCACGAAGCCGCAAAGGTTCATTAAAATCAATTCCGGCAAGCATTTTCAATCCGGTTAATGATGATTGAAGTTTGCCCTCTGCAAGCTGACGGCGTGAACGCAGACGCTCGACTTCCGCTTGCAAAAGATTCAGTTCGAGAGGCGCGGTTTCGCCTTCGTTGACCCGAATTTGGACGAATCTGGTCGTCTGCATATCGAGTTCGAGAACTTTTTCGAGCGTGTCAATTTCGCGCAATGCTCCGAGTGCTTCGGCGTAATTGGTTAAAATATTATTGGTTAAAATCCTTTCGCGGTTACGAACTTCCGCTTCGCTGGCTTGAATTTCGATTTGGGCAAAATTTATCCGTGCTTCGCGCCGTCCGTAAATCTCAATCGGAAGCGATGCGCCGACGGTAAAATTACTATCGCCGCTGTTTCCGACTAATCTTCCCGATTCCTGTTCAAATTCGAGCGTCGGATTCGGGCGTAAGCGGGCTTGCGCGAGCCGTGCCTTGGCTTTGTCAATTTCAAGCCGCACCGCCGCTAATTCCTGATTCGAGTCAAGAGCGCGTTTGATAAGATCACCCAGCGAAACGCCGTCTTGCTGGTTATAATATTTTGGCAAAACCGACTCGACCAGCGGCTTCGGCACATTGGTTTCAGCCTCTTCCGATTCGATTTCATTTTTGGCGACAAGTGTTTTCTCCTGCGCTCGAACATTTGCCGCGCACAATGCAAGCAGACAAACGGCGGCGAGGAGAAAACGCGCCTTTAGTTTTAAAAACATTTGTAAAATTCCTAATCAAAATATGGTTCAAAGCCATTTTTCGCGCATTTAGCAAGCAAAAAATGAAATATGAGAATGGCAAATTCCAAAGACAATCCGGCACTGTAAAGCCGAAAAGCGGATTTGCGCTTGATATTTATTTGATTAGGAATTTTTTGGCGGTATGTATGGCGGCGGAAGTGAATTAAAAAGAGGTTCACCGTAACTGAAAGCCATTCTTTCGCCGGTGGTTACGGAATCTTTCAGATTAACAAAATTGAGACTCATCACGACTACTGCGTGGCAGAGACATTCATCATTGCAATAATTTCCTTCCTCGTCCGAATTTTGCCGGTTGCAACCCGTGATAAAGGTTTGAGAATCATCGTCCGTTTCTTCAATCGAACGATTAACGGTCGTTTGCGGAGTATTTAAGTTGGCGGCAAATGTCGGTTCGTCGCAGATGACGGGGCAAAAAAGTTCGATTATCACCAAAGCAAGCCAGACCACGCTCAAACGGCGCAGGTTTCTTCGCTTTTTGATGAATCGGAAAAGTTTTTGCATTTTACAGACGGAATTTGTGAACAATTTCCCTAGTTATAAAATCTAGCGGTCAAAAGAGAATATTGTCAAGCCTTAATCAAGTTTAAAATAAATAGCTATTTTTCCTTTCAACCTAAATTCAACTTCAATGCTGATGAGTCGGATTCTGCTTGAGCATCTCGGCACGAAGTAGAAAACTTCCTTCCGTCACAATTTTATCGCCGACGTTTAATCCTTCCAAAACAACATATTGCCCGTTTGTTTCCGAACCTAAGCGGACGGGTTTCATGACGAAAACATTCGGCTTGTCAGTTGCCGCGAAAACGATTTTTTGCTCTTTCATATTTTGCACGGCAGTTGTTGGAATAACCGGCACAGTCATTTCACCCGTGCCGAGTGCGCCGAAAGATACGTTGACATACATTCCGATTTTGAACATCTGACCGGGATTTTCGAGTTCGACCCGCACCTGTGCCGTGCGCGTTTCCTGATTGATATTCGGGTCAATGTAGGTAACTTGCCCGCGAAAGAGTTTTCCCTGAAAAGCGTCGCTGGTAACTGATG
>CAZJQP010000040.1:0-41375 GCA_964548225.1 uncultured Blastocatellaceae bacterium
CAATTTCACCGCATTTTCGGGCAAGCCTTCGTTTGCTTCGATGTCGCCGTCGTATGGTGGCACGGGAAAATCCTTCAAATCAATCAAAGTTACTTCCGCGCCTGCCTGACGTGCGGCTTCGGCGGCAACTTTGACCGCTTTTTTGTTAAATGAATCTTTTCGCAGAGAACCCGCAAAAGCTAAAATTTTCGGTTGATATGTCATAATAATTTCAAATTTCAGATTGTTATAAATCCATTTTCAACGCAAAGGCGCAAAGACGCAAAGGCGCAAAGGAAAAATTATAAAAACTTTAGGGTTCTTGCAAAGTCGTCGAAAATCTTTAGAATCGACGCACGACGCGCCCATCTCTCACATATCACCTCTCACATATCACTTATTCCGAATGTCAAGGCAGTTATCTTCGGAATAAGTGATAAGTGAAAGGTGAAATGTGAGAAGTAAAATCCGTTTCCTCCGACTTTGCAATAGCCCTAATAAAAACTTTGCGTCTTCGCGTCTTTGCGTCTTTGCGTTAAAATAAAACGTCAGAATGATTAAATCTTTTCAAAACATCGCGCCGAAGATTCACGAAACGGCTTTTATCGCGGAAGATGCGATTGTTATCGGCGATGTCGAAATCGCGGAAAGTGCAAGCGTTTGGTATGGCTGTGTCGTGCGTGGTGATGTTAATTTTATTCGCATCGGAGCGCGGACGAATATTCAAGATATGACGATGATTCACGTTTCGCGGGGCAAGGATTTTCCGACGATTGTCGAAGCGGACGTAACGGTCGGGCATCGCGTAACGCTTCACGGCTGTTATGTCGAAACGGGTTGTTTGATTGGGATTGGCGCGACGATTTTGGACGGCGCACGAATCGGCGCAAATTCTCTGATTGCCGCCGGTTCGCTCGTTACGCCGAACACGATTATTCCGCCGAATTCGTTTGTTTTGGGCGCACCCGCAAAGGTTAAACGCGAATTAACTGCCGAAGAAATCGCTAAAATCAGCGAGAATTGCCGAAATTATGTAACTTTGAGCGAAAGGTATCGTCAAAATCCGCGGTAGCCTCCCTTCATTCGCCGGTTAGAAGTTGTCCGGCTAAAATTTTCGGGCTTCTGTCTGAGATATTTGAGCATCTTTCTGAGATATTTGCCTGTCTTTCTGAGATATTTGGGCTTCTGTCTAAAATTTTTGAGGTTCTATCTGAGATATTTGGGTGTCTATCTGAGGTTTTTGGTGTTTCAAATGAATCGAAAATTGTTGATAGTGTCCTATGCGTTGCTAAGATATTCTTAACCACGCGCATCACACAAAATATCACAAATTTATCGCTTCTTTTCGTGCTGTTTTGGGTGTTTTTGTGGTTATTTTCAAAACACTACAAACTACGGTTTTTTCAAAATAAATTTATGCGATGCGATTGGGCAAAAAACGATTTGGCGATTCATTATCACGATTCGGAATGGGGCGTGCCGCTTCACGACGACCGAAGATTGTTTGAATTTTTGATTTTAGAAGGCGCACAGGCGGGTTTGAGTTGGGACACGGTTTTGCAAAAACGCGAAAATTACCGCACGGCTTTTGATAATTTCTCTGCGGAAAAAATCGCGCTTTACGACGAAGCAAAATGCACCGAACTTTTGCAAAATCAAGGAATTATCCGCAATCGTCTGAAAATCGCTTCGGCGGTTCGAAATGCAAAATGTTATCTTGAAGTTGTTAGAGAATTCGGCAGTTTCGATAAATATATTTGGAGCTTCACGGACGGCAAACCAATCAAAAACGCTTGGGAAAATATCAAACAAGTTCCCGCGTCAACGCCGATTTCCGACGCGATGAGCAAAGATTTGAAAAAACGCGGTTTCAATTTTGTCGGCTCGACGATTATGTATGCTTTTATGCAAGCGACCGGAATGGTTAACGACCATTTGATTTCGTGTTTTCGGTATAATGAAGTGAGTGATGAAAACAACTGATTTTCCAAATATTCTTCATATTTACGCGGCTGATATTGGCGAAAGAAGATTTCCAAATGAAATTTATTTGTCTTGCGGAAATGGTGAATCGGAGTGTTGGCTTGTTAATCCGATAGGAATTGATGATATAAACGAGTGTTTTGAAAAATATATGGAAGTTCATTCTGTTACATATAAACATCTCAGAGATTTCGGGAAAAATCCGCAGATTTGGTGCGAAATACTGAACAAACATTTATCAGAAAAAGAAGTTTTTGTTTCAGATGAGATGGTGGAATTAACAAAATTTCAGCTATCAAAACTTTACCAAACAGCTAAAATGCCAAGCTACAATTTTCACATCAAATCGCTTCAAGATTTTTTGCGAAATGAACTTCAAGATGCGGATTTATTTATGAAACTAGAAGAAAAAGCCGGAAAATATAATGCAATAAAACTTGACGGGGCTTTCTTTTTTCATTATTTGATTAGATTGACTGATTTGGTTTTAGAAGAATTAGGAAAAAAATGAATTTTCCAGTATTTTCATTCGTGCCACGAAAATTAAACTCAAAATGCTGAAAAATATTCTCGAAAAAAGCCGTTTTGCTGTAGTAATTGCCGTTCTCGGCAGTTTGATGGCGACGCTGACTTTGTTGGTTTTCGGGTTTTATGAAATCGTTGTGGTTTTGATAAAAATCGCTTCGGGCGCGGTTGATTCCAAGACGGTTATTTTGAAATTTATCGAAACGGTTGACGCTTTTTTGTTGGCGACTGTGTTTTTGATAATCGCCATTGGGCTTTATGAATTATTTGTTGATTCATCGCTCGAAATGCCCGAATGGTTGGACATCAAATCGCTCGACGATTTGAAAGGCAAGCTCGTCAAAACGGTCATCATCGTTCTTGGCGTAATATTTTTGGGCAACACGGCGCGTTGGACTGCCGGTGCGGACATCATTTACTTGGGCGGCGGCGTGGCTTTGGTAATTGCCGCTTTGACTTACTTTTTGAACCAGAAAAAATGACGGATAAATTAGTTTCGGGAATCTTACTGATTGTTGGTGTCATCAATATTTTGCCGATTGTCGTGTTTTTTGATGCGACAAAAACGGCGAAACTTTACGGCTTGCCGCTCGAAGGCGAAAGTCTGACGATTTTGATGCGGCATCGCGGCGTTTTGCTGAGTTTGGTCGGAATTGCCTTGATTGTTGCGGCTTTCAAAACGGATTACAGAATTTTGGCGATTGCGCTCGCGTTAATCAGCAAATTTGCATTTATTTTTCTGACATTTACGTCCGCAAATTACCCGCCCGACATCAAACAAGTCGCGCTGATTGATGTCGGCGCAATCGTTTTGCTATTTTTGGCGTTAGGACTTCATTTTTACGGCAAATAGTTTTCTATGAGGACTGATTGAAATGGAATATTTGATTGGCGTAGCATTTACAGCAGCTTTGATAGTTTTGGCAAAAACAGTTGGCTTTGAAAAAGACCGTTCGTTTTACCCGACAATTTTGATTGTTATCGCTTTGCTGTATGTTTTGTTCGCCGCACTTGATAAGAGAATTGAAGTTATCGGAATTGAGATTGTAATAGCAAGTCTTTTTATAGTTTCCGCAATTCTCGGTTTTAAGAAAAACTTCTTGTTTGTTTCTGTCGGAATCTTCTTTCACGGTTTGTTTGATTTTGCCCATCATCTGCTACTGGAAAATCAAGGTGTTCCGAATTGGTGGGCGGGTTTTTGTGCGATAATTGACGTTTTACTTGGGATTTATCTTATTTTTGTTAAAGAACGATTATAGCGTATGAATTACCCGATAACGCCCGCGATTCGCGTTCTGCGTGAGAAAAAAGTTGATTTCACACCGCACGTTTTTGAATACGTCGAAAAAGGCGGAACGCGGCATTCGGCTGAAGTTTTGGGCGTTGACGAACACGCGATTGTCAAAACTTTGATTTTTGAAACAAACGAGCGAAAGCCGCTAATTGTCTTGCAACACGGCGATTTACAAGTTTCGACCAAAAATCTGGCGCGTCTGTTAAATGTCAAAACGGTTGCGCCCGCCGCTCCCGAAAAAGCGTCGAAACTGACAGGTTATTTGGTCGGCGGAACTTCGCCTTTCGGTGTGAAAACAAAGATGCCGATTTATGCCGAAAAAACGATTTTCGACTTGGAACGAATTTACATCAACGGCGGAAAACGCGGATTTTTAGTTTCGCTTGCGCCGGATGCTTTGCGCGAAGTTTTAATGATAGAATTAGTCGAAATCGGAATAGGATTATGAGCGAATACGAAATTATCGAAAGGGTTAAGAAAAACGTCGAAAGCCCAACGATTTCGACCGATACGGGACTCGAAGCCGCACAGAAAATCGGTGAAATTGCCGCCAAAGAAAATATTGAATGGGCTTTGGTCGGCGGCGTTGCAATGTATCTTTACGGCAGTCCGCGTCTGACGAAAGATGTTGACATTATCGGTTCGGGTTTCGTTTCGCTCAAAGCCAACGCGCCGCTGACCTTTGGCGGAAATAATTATATTGTCGAAGTCGGCAAATACAAAGTCGCGGTAGATTGGATTGTCCGCAACGACGGTTACGCGAAATATTACCAAGCCGCCTTGCGCGAAGCCGTCCTTTTGCCTAACAAAATAAAACTAATTTCGCCCGAATGGTTAGTGATTCTGAAAATGTTCGCGGGCAGGCAAAAAGATTATGACGACGCAGTTTTTTTACTCAAAGAAAAAGGTTTGGTAAATCGTCCGAAAGTAAAGGAAAACATCGTTCGCGTCGTCGGTGAAGACGCTTGGCTCGCCTCGCTTTCAAATTTCAGACGCTTATGCAGTTTGGCAGACGGCAATTCTGACGAAGCAAGCAAATATTACGACGGAGATTAACTAAAATCGCGTGATTTTTATTGGTAAAATTTGATGAGTTTGTGTATATTGTAAAAATGAATGAACATTCACTCATTTGTAAAGTGTGATTATGTCAATCGTAAAAATTCAGATTTTTCACGAAAATAATGCGCGGAAAGAAACGAAACTTATTCGCACTATTCAGATTGAAAGAGATTCTGATAAAAAGTTGACAGGTAAAAAAGCAGGACAGATTTTAGCAAATAATTTTCCTGAGTTTGATAATTCAACGACTAGAAATGGCTTAACAAAATTTGAAAACGGTTGGCGAAAGATGAGAACTATCAAACCAACGGAAAAGTGTGAGTTTCATTATATTTGGGAAATAGCAATTATCACGGAAGAAGATTCAGAATAAAAGGTAAAAATTATGAAAGAAGCAGTTATCGTATCGGCTGTCAGAACGGCGGTTGGGAAAGCACCGAAAGGGACTTTGAAAAATACTCGTCCCGATGATTTGGGCGCGGCGGCGATTAAGGAAGCGGTTAATCGCGTGGAAAATTTGGATGTTACGCAGATTGACGATGTGATTATGGGTTGCGCGTTTCCCGAAGCCCAGCAAGGGATGAATGTGGCGCGGACGGCGATGATTTTGGCGGGTTTGCCCGTGGAAACTTCGGCGATGACGGTTAATCGTTATTGTTCGTCGGGCTTGCAGACGATTGCGTTGGCGGCTGACCGAATCAAAACCGGCGGCGCAGATGTGATTGTCGCGGGCGGTTTGGAAACGATGTCAATGATTGCGATGGGCGGCGCGAATTTTCGCCCGAATCCGAGTTTGGCGGAAAATTATCCCGATTATTATTTGAATATGGGTTTGACTGCCGAAAATTTGGCGAAAAGATACGAAATTACACGCGAACAAGCCGACCAATTTTCGTTGGAATCGCATCAAAAAGCGGCGGCGGCGATTCAATCGGGCAAATTCAAAGACGAAATCGTGCCATACACGGTTTTGGTTGACGAATTGGACGAAAAAGGTCGTGTTCGCCGCAAAGAAGTCGTTTTCGACACGGACGAAGGCGTGCGTTATGACGCTTCGATTGAAGGTTTTGCGAAACTGAAACCCGTTTTTCACGCGAAAGGAACGGTTACGGCGGGAAATTCGTCGCAAATGTCCGACGGCGCGGCGGCTTGCGTCGTGATGAGTTTGGACAAGGCGAATGAATTGGGTTTGAAGCCTTTGGCGCGTTTCGTATCGTTTGCGACCGCTGGATGTTTGCCCGAAGAAATGGGCATCGGTCCGGTTTATGCGATTCCGAAAGCATTGAAATTAGCCGGATTAAATCTTGAAGATATTGACGTTATCGAACTCAACGAAGCCTTTGCCGCGCAAGGTCTTTCGGTAATGAAAGTCTTGGAAATGAATCCCGCGAAAGTCAACGTCAACGGAGGCGCAGTCGCGCTCGGACATCCTTTGGGCTGCACCGGCGCGAAACTTACGGCGACCGTTTTGCAAGAATTAAAACGCACAGGCGGACGCTACGGAATGGTTACGATGTGCGTCGGCGGCGGAATGGGCGCGGCAGGAATTTTCGAAAGATTGGACTAAAATTAACCACAAAGACACAAGAGACACAAAGAAAATTGTAAAAACCTTCGTGTCTTTTGTATCTTTGTGGTAAAAAAACTTGCTGAATGAACATTCATTCAGTTATAATTATCGTCAACAAATTCAAATATAAAAAGAGGAAAATTATGGATGCACAGATGAAAAAAGAATTTATTAAAGGCGGCGAATTTTTGATTAGCGAAGGCACGACAGCCGACGTTTTCACGCCCGAAGATTTTACGGAAGAACATAAAATGATTGGCGACACTTGCCGCGAATTTATTGATAACGAAGTTCGCCCGAATCTGCCGGCGATGGAACAGCACGATTGGGAAACGGCGCGGCGGCTGGTTCACGAAGCAGGCGAATTGGGACTTTTGGGCGCAAATATTCCCGAAGAATACGGCGGCGCGGCACTTGACCAAGTTTCGGGTGTGATTATCGCTGAAATGGTCGGACGCGGCGGCGGTTTCGGGACGACTTTCGGAGCGCAGACTTCGATTGGTTTGTTACCGATTGTTTATTTCGGCTCAGAAGAATTGAAGCAAAAATGGATTCCGCCGATTGTCGCGGGCGAAAAAGTTACGGCTTATTGTTTGTCGGAATCGGGAAGCGGTTCAGATGCTTTGGGCGCGAAATGCCACGCGAAATTGAGCGAAGACGGCACGGAATATATCTTAAACGGCGAAAAAATGTGGATTTCAAACGGCGGATTTGCCGATGTTTACATTGTTTTCGCCAAAGTTGACGGGGAGAAGAAAAAGTTTTCCGCCTTTTTGGTTGAACGCAGCGAAAATTGCCGTCCGGGAAATGAAGAACACAAAATGGGCATCAAATCTTCTTCAACTACGCCGTTGATTTTGTCGGATTGCCACATTCCCGTAACAAATCTTATCGGCGAAGTCGGCGACGGCGCGAAGATTGCTTTTAATATTTTGAACGTCGGACGTTTTAAATTAGGCGCATCGGTTACGGGCGGTGCGAAACTCGCACTTCACGAAGCGATTCGTTACGCAAATGAGCGGCAACAATTTAACAAACCGATTTCCAGTTTTGGCGCGATGAAACACAAGCTCGCGGAAATGGCGATTCGCGTTTGGGTTTCGGAATCAATCACTTACCGCACAGTCGGAATGATTGACGCGCTTATCGGCGACGGCGCGGACGGTGAGAAAAAATTGCGTTCGATTGAAGAATACGCCGTCGAAAGTTCAATCAACAAAGTCGCCTGCTCGGAAGCACTCGATTATGTTGTTGACGAAATGGTGCAAATCTTCGGTGGCGCAGGCTACTCGGCGGATTATCCGGCGGAAAAAGCCTACCGCGATGCGCGTATCAACCGCATTTTTGAAGGCACGAACGAAATCAATCGGATGCTCATTCCGGGGCAATTGATGAAACGCGCAATGAAAGGACAACTCGGAATTATTCCGGCGGCGAAAGCCTTGCAAGACGAAATTATGAATCCGCAAATGTCTTTTGACGACGATGATTCATTGCTCGCAATGGAAACCAAACTCGCCCAAAACGCCAAAAAAGTCGCGCTTATGGTTCTCGGCACGGCGGCGCAAAAATATATGATGGCTTTGAGCGAGCAACAAGAAATCCTCTGCAACTGCGCCGACATCATTATGGACGCATACCAAATGGAAACCGCCATTTTACGCGCCAAAAAACTCGCCGAACGCGGCGATGCTTCACGCCAGATTGATATGGCGCAAGTCTTCTGCAACGACGCAATCCAACGCATCGAAGCCAAAGCAAAAAACACCATCGCCGGAATGCTCGAAGGCGACGAAGCCAAAATGTTATTGGTTGCTTTGAAAAGATTTACGAAAAACAATTCACCAATCAACACAATCGCGGCGCGTCAACGCATCGCCGATACGCTGATTGCGGCGAATACATATACTTTTTAATTTCAGATTTGCAATTTGCGATTGAGTCCGAAGTCGAAAGACTTCGGACTTTTTTTATGGCAGGATGTCCGTGTTATTATGTGTTTTGATGATATTGTCGTTTGCCAATCAAGCTACAGAAGATATTTACAACGGCAAAAACACTTCGGAAGCGAGAAGGCTTTTGCCGAGAAATTTGTGGAATATCGCTTTTCGCAAACTTGACCAAATTGATGTTTCCGTTTCGCTTGATGATTTGCGAGTTCCGCCGGGAAATCGGCTCGAAGCGTTAAAGGCGGACAGAATCGGGCAATATAGCATCAGAATCAATGACCAATATCGCATCTGTTTTAATTGGACGGAAACCGATGTGAGTAATGTTGAAATTGTTGATTATCATTGAGGTTTAATTATGAGAATACCGACTGATAGACCGCCGACGCATCCGGGCGAAATGCTCCGCGAAGAATTTTTGATACCGATGAATTTGACGCAAAAAGAGCTTGCCGACGCAATCCAAGTTCCGTATCAGAGAATCAATGAAATCGTTTCGGGCAAACGTGGCGTTACGCCTTCGACTGCTTTGCGGTTAGCCAAATTTTTCGGGATGAGCGCGGATTTTTGGCTGAATTTACAGATTAAGTTCGATTTATTTTTCGCACAAAAAAAGGAAGAAACGATTTTGAAAAAGATACGGACGCAAAAAGTTATTACGGCGTAGGTTATAAGGATGAGAAGGATAATGAGTCCGAAGTCGAAAGGCTTCGGGCTTTTGTTTTAAGGTTGTGGCAAAATAGATTTTCAGAGGTGAAAAATTTATGTTTGAGAAAATCTTACGCAAATCGGCGGCTTTAATTTTAGCCGTCGCGGTTGTTTTTAATTTTGTTCCGGTGATTTTCGGACAAGCGGATGTGCGTGGTGAGGCGCAGAAGTTTATTGATGATTATACGGCGGCTTGGAGCAATTTGCGGTATGAATCGGCTTTGGCGGAATGGCGGTCGAATACGATGATTGTTGAGGGCGACGAGACGAATGCGAAGGCGACGGTTGAGGCGAATGCGAAGCTCGTTAATTTTACGGGAAGCAAAGCAAATATCGAAGCGGCGCAGAAGTTTTTGAAGCAGGAAAATCTTTTGACCGAGCTTCAGGTGAAACAACTCAAAGCGATTTTGTATATCGCGGCGGGAAGTCCTGAAACGGCGAAGGATTTGGTTGATAAACGTCTGAAAGCCGAAGCCGTGCAGACGGAGAAACTTTTCGGGTTTGATTTTAAGATTGACGGCAAATCGGTTTCGACGAACGAGATTGATAAAATTTTGCGCTCGTCCAATGATTTAGCGGAGCGACGCAAAGTTTGGGAATCGTCGAAGCAAGTCGGCGTTGGTTTGAAGGACGGTTTGGCGAATTTGCAAATGCTTCGGAACGGGACGGTGAAACCTCTCGGCTATCGGTCGTTTTATAGTTATCAGGTTTCGGATTATGGAATGACATCTGAAGAAATGAATGCTCTGATGTTGCAGATAAACCGTGAATTGCGTCCGCTTTATCGGGAAATTCATACTTGGGCGCGGTATGAATTGGCGAAAAAATATAACAAACCCGTGCCGAAACAGCTTCCGGCGGATTGGTTGCCGAATCGTTGGGGACAAGATTGGACGGCGATGGTTAATGTCGAAGGTTTGGATATTGACGCGGCTTTGAAGGACAAATCGCCGGAATGGATTGTGCGCGAAGGCGAGAATTTTTTTGTGAGTTTGGGTTTTCCGCGTTTGCCACAATCTTTTTGGGACAAATCTTCGCTTTATCCTTTGCCGAAAGACGCGAAATTTAAGAAAAATAATCACGCTTCGGCGTGGCATTTGGATTTGGAAAATGATCTGCGTTCGCTGATGTCGGTCGAGGCTGATGCCGATTGGTTTGAAACTTCAAATCACGAGCTTGGGCATATTTATTATTACATCAGCTACACGAATAAAGACGTGCCGAAGCTCTTGCGCGAAGGCGCGAATCGGGCATATCACGAAGCGATTGGAACGCTGATGGGGTTGGCGGCGACGCAAAAACCGTTTCTTGTCGGGCGCGGTTTGGCGGACAAAAACGCGAAAGTTGATGAAACGCAGAAATTACTGCAAGAGGCTTTGAATTATGTCGTTTTCACGCCGTTTTCCGCCGGAACAATGCCGCAGTTTGAATATGAATTGTATGAGAAAAATCTGCCCAAAAGCCAATATAACAAGCGTTGGTGGGAAATCGTCAAACAATATCAAGGCATTGTGCCGCCGACAAAACGCGGCGAAAATTTCTGTGATGCCTGCACGAAAACGCACATCAACGACGACGCGGCGCAATATTACGATTACGCGCTTTCAAACATTTTGCTGTTCCAGCTTCACGACCATATTTCGCAGAAAATTTTGAAACAAGACCCACGAAACACGAATTATTGGGGCAACAAAGAAGTCGGTGATTTCTTGCGGAAAATTATGTCGCCGGGCGCATCACGCGATTGGCGCGTTGTTTTAAAGGAAGCCACAGGTGAAGATTTGAGCGCGAAAGCGATGCTTCGATATTTCGAGCCACTGATGGATTACCTGAAAAAACAAAACGCGGGACGCAAACATACTTTGCCTAATTTACCGACAAAATAGGTTTCCGGTTTCTAGTTTCCGGTTGCCAGTTTTATACCAGAAACTAGAAACCAGAAACCAGAAACCGAACAGATTATGTCAAATTATCGAATCGAAAAATGGAGCGAACTTTATCCTCCGCAAGCCGCAATGATGCGTCTGATTTTGACGCAAGAAGGTCATCGTGTTTATCAATGGTGTGAGCAACCGGAAAGAATTTACGCCAAACACCAACACAACGAAGACCAAACGCATTGGATAATTTCCGGCGCGTTAGAAATAACCATCGAGCGCGTCGGCGTGTTTGTTTTGGAAGCGGGCGACAGAGATTTTATGCCGGCAAATACTTATCATTCGGCGCGTGTTGTCGGCGATGAGCCAGTGATGTATTTGGTTGGCGAGAAAATATGAACCTATCGAGTGATTTAATTGAAGTCAAAGAAATATTGGAAAATGCCGAAATTTTTGAAGTTTGTTTTTATGATGAGAAATTTTTCAAAATATCAGTTTTTCAAAAACCCAAGATAAAATTCGACAACGACTATTTGGAATTTTCAGCAAATAAAATTGCCAAAAACTTTAGTCAAATTTTGCGGAAAAAACTTATCGAAACTTTTTTTCCTGATGTGGAAAAAGGTGGCAAAATTGCACGTTGCTTTGTGCCGCATCACGGAATAAAAGCTATTTACGAAAATACTACTGTCGAAATTGCAATTTGTTACAAGTGTTCTTTATATCGAGGTCAAGTTCCCGACAAAATATTTGGTGGTTCTTTTCCCGGAGCAAAAAGCAGTAAATCGAAAAAAATATTCGATGAAATAATCGAAAAATACGGCGTTGATGTGCAATAATTTAAAATATGAGAGCAGTAACATTGGGCGAACTGAAACAAAGTGGTTATCAAACTCGTTCCGTCAAAGACGAAATGCGAACGAATCTGATTAAAAAACTCCGAAATAATGAAAAACTTTTTCAAGGAATTTTGGGTTATGAAGAATCGGTTATTCCGCAACTTATCAATGCGGTTTTGTCGAAACATAATTTGATTTTTTTGGGAACTCGCGGACAGGCAAAAAGTCGTATTATCAGACAATTAACTGAATTATTGGATGAAGAAATGCCGATTATTGCGGGTTCGGAAATCAACGATAATCCGTTTCAGCCTTTAAGTGCGTTCGGTCGTCAGCAGATTGAACTTCACGGCGATGAAACGAAAATTGATTGGGTAAAACGCGACAACCGTTTTGTCGAAAAACTCGCCACGCCTGACGTAACGATTGCCGACATTATCGGTGATGTTGACCCGATAAAAGCGGCGAAAGGTGGACATCTTTTGTCGGATGAATTGACCATTCATTTCGGATTGTTGCCGCGTGCAAATCGCGGGATTTTTGCGATAAATGAATTGCCTGATCTTGCAGGAAAAATCCAAGTCGGACTGTTCAATATTATGCAGGAAGGCGACGTGCAGATAAAAGGTTATCCCGTGCGTTTGCCGCTTGATGTGATGTTGGTTTTTTCGGCAAACCCCGAAGATTACACGGCACGGGGAAAAATTATCACGCCGCTCAAAGACCGAATCGGCGCGGAAATTGCGACGCATTATCCGAAACATATTTCTCTCGGAACGGAAATTACAAAACAAGAAGCGTGGATAAACCGCGAAGATTTTTCGGTTAATGTTCCCGATTTTATCGCCGAAACAATCGAGCAAATCGCCTTTGAAGCGCGAGATGACCAACGCATTGATAAAAGAAGCGGTGTTTCGCAACGCTTTCCGATAACCGTTTTGGAATCAGCAATTTCAAACGCCGAACGCCGCGCTTTAATCACGAATGAGCCTGAAATTGTTCCGCGAATTTCGGATATTTACGCCGCTTTGCCTTCGATGACCGGAAAAATGGAACTCGAATACGAAGGCGAACAAATCGGCGCGACTCGTCTGGCGAAAGATTTAATCAAACGCGCCGCCGGAGTTACGTTTGAAGGTTTCTTTTTGGGAATTGATTTTGCGCCGACGATAAATTGGTTTGATGAAGGAAATAAATTGCTTCTGTCAGAAACGGCTTCGGCGGAAGAATGCGCGTTTTTGCTTGAAAGCGTTCCCGATTTGATTGATTCGACGCTCACACCTTTGGATTTTGAACGAAACGATAAAGCAAAATTAGTCTCGGCGTGTGAATTTGTTCTCGAAGGTTTATACGCGCAAAACAAAATTTCGCGCAACGATGAAGGCGGTTTTGAAGCAGTTACGAAAGCGAAAAGAGACAGACGCGGAATGATTTACGAAGATTTTACGGACATCGAAGGTTATAATTGATGCGGCGGAAACTTTTTACCGTAACCGATTGTTTCAAAATTGCCGGACGCGGAACGGCTATTGTTAGTAATCGTCCGCCTGCTTTGCCGGAATTCGAGATTGAAAATCCGATTGTTTTGGTTTTGCCCGACGGGCAAGAATTTTTGTCCAAAATTAGCGGCATCGAAATGCCGATAACTGTTAGCGGAACTCATAAAATTGCCATTTTAGTTGAAAACCTTACAAAAGATGAAATTTTAATTGGAACAGAAGTTTTTTTGGAAAGCTGATTTTATATTGTAAGAAAATCTTTTTGACTTTCATAATTTGCTTTGAACATTGAAAGATTAAATCAAATCGAAGAAATCTATCACGCGGCTTTGAAAATTCCGCTTGGTAAGCGTGAAGCATTTTTCGATAAAACTTGCGGCGCAGATGTCGAATTGCGCCGCGAAGTTGAATCTTTGCTTAGTTTTGAGAAAACTTCCGACAACTTTTTGGACAATTCGCCGAAATCAATTATCGCTGAAATCTTTCACGAAGAATCGAATCTTATCGGCAAACAAATCAATCAATACAAAATTTTATCTTTGCTCGGCGAAGGCGGAATGGGTGCGGTTTATTTGGCACAGGACACAAAACTTTTGAGAAATGTCGCGCTGAAAATTCTGCCTGCAGACTTGGTTAGCGAAGAAAACCGTGTGCAGAGATTTATCCACGAAGCCCGTGCCGCATCAACTTTGAATCATCCGCATATTCTAACGATTTACAGTATCGGCGTGGTTGAAAACCTGAATTATATTGCGATGGAATTTGTGGACGGTGTGACGTTTCACGATTCGATTTACAGAAGCAAAACCGATTTGAAAACGCTTTTGAAATATTTGGCGCAAACTGCCGAAGGTTTGGCAAAAGCCCATTCCGTCGGAATCGTTCACCGCGACTTAAAGCCTGAAAACATAATGGTTTCGAGCGACGGTTACGCAAAAATCTTAGATTTCGGTTTGGCGAAACTCGTTGAAAATGAAGGCATTTTGCGGCAAGCGCAACAGCACGAATCAATCAAAGGTGTGATTATGGGAACGCTTGGTTATATGTCGCCGGAACAGGCGCAGGGCAAAGCGGAAATTGATCAACGCTCGGACATTTTTTCGTTCGGTTGTATTTTGTATGAAACGCTTGCGCGGCGCAAACCGTTTTCTGCCGAAACAACTGTTGACGCACTTTATCAGATTATTCACGCGGAGCCTGCACCGCTTGAGGCTTTGCCTGATTTGCAGAAAATCGTCGAAAGATGTCTAAAAAAATCGCCCGAAGATAGATTTCAGACGATTGCGGAAGTCGCCAATTTACTGAAAAAAATTGAAATTAAAACCGATGAGTTCCGCGAATTTGACGAAAAAACTCTGCTTTTTAATTCGCCGAAAGTAACGAAACCAATTTCAAAATCAATCTCCGAACAACGCCGTCAAGCAACGATTTTGTCTGCCGAATTTTCAGTTTTCAGCGAAATGCTAGAGGAACTCGAACCCGAAGAAGCGAGCGAATTGCTCAATGATTTGCAATTGCGCCTCAATAAAATTGTTGAAAACGGTGGCGGAAAAATCGAAAAACGTCTAACCGATACATTCGTTGCGCTTTGGGGAACGAGTGCCATCAGCGAAGAAGACCCCGAACGCGCCACGCGCACGGCGTTAAATCTCCAAAAAGAAGCGGAGGAATTCGCCCGAAACATTCAGCATTCAGCATTCAGCATTCAGCATTTTCTCAAAATCGGCATCAGCACGGGAACAATTCTTCTTGGAAAATCGAGCGACACCGGCGAATTTATGACAATGGGCGCGGCGGTGAATACGGCAAAGCGTTTGCAGAAAAACGCGCCTTTGGGCAAAATTTTGATTTCACGCGAAACTTATCGCCACATTCGCGGCGTTTTCGATGTCGAAGTTTTTGAACTCGAAGGCGAAAAGGCGGAAGTTTATTCCGTAAAAGCCGCAAAACCTCGTGCTTTTCGGCTTGGCAAGCGCGGCGTTGAAGGTATCGAAACACGACTTGTCGGTCGCAAAAATGAACTTGAAAAAATGCTCGACGCGCTCGAAACAGTTTTTGAAGATGGCGAAATGCAAGCCGTTTCCGTTATCGGCGAAGCAGGTTTGGGGAAATCGCGTCTGCTGTTTGAGTTCCGCGATTGCGTCGAACTGATGTCTGAAAAAGTCCGCGTTTTCAATGCCCGCGCTACCGAAACAATGCGTGATTTGCCGTATTCATTGGTTCGGGATTTGTTTTCGTTTCGCTTCGAAATTCTCGATGACGATTCCCCCGAAGTTGCGCGTGAAAAATTAGTTGCAGGATTTCTGAAACTCATTGAAAATTCCGAATTCAAAACTTCGGACGCGGAAATGAAAATTCATTTTATCGGTCAGCTTATCGGTTTCGATTTTTCTGATTCGCTTCACGTCAAAGGGATTTTAGATGATTTGCAACAGCTTCAAACTCGCGCTTTGCTTTACGCCGGACAGTTTTTTTCAGCGATTTCGGCGGAAATTCCGACGGTGATTTATTTAGACGATTTGCATTGGGCGGATGAAAAATCACTCGAGTTTTTCGATTATCTGGCGCGAAATTGTGTTGATGCGCCGATTTTGATTTTGGAGTTTGCGCGTCCCGCTTTGTTTGAACATCGTCCACATTGGGGCGAAGGTCAAACGAACCGAACGCGGCTCAATCTTACGCCTTTGACGAAGCGCGAAATCCGTGCGTTGATTGAAGATATTTTGCAGAAAATGCCGTCGGGCGTTCCGACGAATTTGCAGGATTTAATCATTTCAAACGCCGAAGGAAATCCATTTTATGTCGAAGAATTGATAAAAATGCTCATTGACCGACGCGCAATTATCGCTCATTCGGACGAATGGACATTGGACGAAAGCCGACTCGGAGAAGCGGAAGTTCCGGCGACTTTGAATGGAGTTTTGCAGGCACGACTTGATAAATTGACCGTTTGGGAAAAAAAAATTTTGCAGCAGGCTTCGGTTATCGGGCGCGAATTTTGGGACAAAGCGGTTGAAAGTTTCGGAGCGGAAATCAATGTTCCAGCTATTTTAGAATCTTTACGCCGCAAGGAATTGCTTTATCGGCACGAGACTTCCGTGTTTTCGGGCGCGAACGAATATCTTTTCAAGCACGCTTTGTTGCGCGATGCGACTTACGAAACCGTTCTGCTTGGCGAGCGGCGAAAGTGGCACGAGAAAACGGCAAATTGGTTAATCGAAACCAGCGGCGAACGCGCCGACGAATATGCCGCGACGATTGCCGCGCATTTTGAAAAAGCCCAAAACATCCGACGAACCGCCGAATGGTTTGGTCGAGCGGGCAATCAAGCAAGCAAAACTTACGCGGCAGAATCGGCGGCTTTATATTTTCAAAAAGCTCTGCAATTTGCCGAAAAATCGGAGATTTCGCTTGAGCAAAAAATGGATTGGCAGAAAAATTTGGGAATGGCTTTTTGGGCGCGGGCAAAATTTGCCGAAGGCATCAAGGCTCATCGGGAAATGTTAAAAATTGCCGAAACTTTAGATGATAAAGTGGCGCAAACTCAGGCTTTGTATGCAATTAGCGCGTATCAACTCGAAAAGGGCGAAAACCGTGTGGCGTTGGAAAGTGCTGTTGAAGCGGTTCGCATTGCCCGCGAAGCCGGAGATTCCGAAGCGGCGAAGTTAGCTTTGTCTTCGGTTTTGTATCGGCAAGGTCGGGCGACTTTATCGCTCGGAAATTACGAAAAAGCCATTGAAATTGGCGAAGAAGGTTTGCAAATTGCCGAAACCTACGGCGAACCGCACAATAAGGAAAAAGCCTTTTGTTTTCACCTACTTGCCGGCGCAAATATGTTTTTGGGGAATTATGAAAAAGCCGTGTTTTACGGAGAAAATGAAGTTTATCTGAGAGAAAAAAAGGGCGACAAAAGAGCCTTGGCACAGGCTTTGAATATTTTGGGCGAAATTATGCGTCTGCAAGGCGACGGCGAAAGAGCCGCAGTTCATTATGACGAAGCCTTGACTATTTCCCGCGAAATCGGCAATAAAAATATCGAAATTCTGACTCTCAGCAACATGGGCGGTGCATTGCTCATCACCGAAGATTTTGAAAAAGCTGAAAATCTTTTGCGAAAAGTTACGGAAATGATTGGCGATTCGGGACATTTTATTTTGCCCGAAACTTTGCGTTTTCTCGCGGAAGTCTTGAACGGTCAAAACAAAAATGCAGAAGCCTTGGACGCGGCGAGAAAATCGCTCAAACTCTCGCAAGCCGCCGAAAACCGCGAAAATATCGCCTTCGCGTGGCGCGTTTTAGGATTGATTGCCGCGAATTCCGATGAAGATTTGACGATAAATGATGAATTATTGAATGCTTCGCAATGTTTCGATAAAGCGTTGCAAATCTTTACCGAAACAAAAATGGAAGCCGAAACCGCCCGCACCTTGCGAGATTTTGCGCGATACGAAAACAAACGTGGAAATGGGGCAAAAGCGAAAGTAATGTTGGACGAAGCGAAGGAAATTTTCACGCGGCTCGAAATGCCGCTCGAAATTGAACGCTGTTCAGTCTGATAATTTTTTGGTAAATTAAATCTCTGAAATCTATGCAAGAAACTAACATTTACGCTTATCTAACGCCGATTGCGCTGATTTTTATTGTGTTGGAAATTGTGCTGTGTTGGATTTACAAGCGCGATTATATCTCGTTTCCCGAAGCGGTGGCGAATTTCGGGACGGCTTTGGGGAATCAAACGGTGAATGTTTTGGTTGCGGCGGGCGTTTATGTCGTGTATGGTTTTTTGTGGGAAAATTACCGGATTTTTACGATTGATTTGAATTGGTGGACGTTTATTTTACTTCTGCTCGGCGTTGATTTTGTGTTTTATTGGGTGCATCGTTGGGGACATAGCATAAATATTATGTGGGCGGCGCATTCGCCGCATCATTCGGCGGAAGAGATGAATTTTTTCGTCGCGCTTCGAGCGAGCGTTACGCAACGCTTGACGAGTTTTCTTTTCTTTTGGGTTTTGGTGATTGTCGGTTTCAAGCCGTTCGATATTTATATGATGGCGGGTTTGCATTTATTTATTGCCTTTCTGCACCACACCGAATTTATCCCGAAACTCTGGCGACCGATTGAATTTATTTTTACAACGCCATCGCATCATCGCGTTCATCACGGCGTTAATTTTCCTTACCTTGACAAAAACTTCGGCGAGTTTTTAATCATTTGGGACAGGCTTTTCGGCTCGTTTGCCGAAGAAAAAGAGAAGGTCGTCTATGGAATTTACGATCATCCGAAATCTTGGAATCCGATAAAAATCAATTTTCATTTCTACATTGTTTTGTGGCGTTTGGCGGTTGCCGCGCCGTTTTGGTGGGATAAGATTCGGATTTGGTTTATGCCTGCGGGCTGGCGACCTCGCGGGTTAGAAGTTGGCGAAAAGATTGAAATTACCACTGAAAATCAAGTGCGGTTTCGTCCTGAGATGTTTGCGAAAGCCAAGTTTTATTTGATTTTGAACGTCATTTCGGGAATTGTTTTGATGATGGGCGTGATTTCCAATGTTTTCGGCTGGAGCATCGGGCAAAAATGGGTTGGCGCGTTTCTTTTGTGGTTTCAGATTATAAATTGGGGCGGAATTCTCGAAGCGCGAAGCTGGGTTTGGATTGCCGAAAACCTGCGGCTTGTGATTACGGCGATTGCTTTTATCATCTTCGGCAATTTTTATGAGCCGTCGGCGCAACTTTTTGCGATTATCGCTTTTTCGGCATTTTCGCTTTTTTGGACAAATCTCTATTTTCGTCCGACAAGTCCGAAATTGGCGACCGTCTGATTTATTCAGGTATGAAAAACGAACTGTCGCCAAATCTTGAGTTGCAGATTAAGGTCAGCAAAATTTTATCAATCGGTTTTATCTTTTCGATTGTAACGCTGGCGGGCATCGGTTCTTTAATTGCCTTTATTTTTGGTATCCGAGCCAGAAAGATTATCAATCAATCGAACGGTGAAATCACCGGCTTAAAAATGGCTTGGTGGTGCATTATTGTCGGTGCGCTTGGAATGATAATTTTGCCATTGGTGGTTTTTTATAACCGATAGGTATTGGTTTTGAAGTTATTCTTCGCGTAGGTTGACGAAACGCAAACTAAAAAGTTAATATCTAAATTCGCGCCTGGGTGGCGAAATTGGTATACGCACTAGACTCAAAATCTAGCGGGCTTTACGCCCATGTCGGTTCGAGTCCGACCCTAGGCACCATAGATTCATTTCGGCACATCGGTTAATTTACGCGATGTGCCGATTTTTATTGCCTGAAATTCAAGAAGGTTTTTTGAAGTCCTTGAGCTTAATTTTACCGCCTCTTACCGCATCATAATTCTTTTTGAGGTTTTCTTTAATTTATCTTAATCTTATTTTCATTTAGAATAAGTATGTGCTGATAAAAACAATCTAAAGGTAGATGTTTATCGCAATTTATGTGCTTTGTTTCTTAACAAAGCACATAAATTCAGCTTTTAAAATAGAATTCCGGAGAAAATTAAAGTGAAAATATCTTTTCAAGTAGTAGGTAAGATTCTAAGAAGTCTTATTTCATATATTCTTGTTTATTTAATGCTGATTCCGATATTTGCCGTCGGCTCTTCAGCCCAAATTGATAGAGATTTTAACCCTGTCAACAACGAATTTGAAAACTTAACCGATACCGCCGGGAAAGAAATAAGTGCTGAGGCGCAAATGCAGATAAAAGCACTTCTTGAGGAGAAAGATTCCCGCACTCCGGCGCAACAAAAAATTGATTCGCAACTGCTTTATGCATCCAAGTTGCGTCGCGGTGATGCTCTCTCCGCAATGGTGCCAAGCCTGATAGTTGATGTTGACGCGGACGATAATGGGATGGTTACGGTTGATATTACAGCAGATATTTCCCCCAAATTGTTGTCCCGAATCAAAGGTCTCGGTGCCGACATTCTAAGAAGCGAACCAAACTACCATACCTTGCGGGCGATTGTTTCATTAGACAGGTTAGAAGATATTGCCAGCCTTCCGGGCATTCGTTTTATTCAGCCTAAACAAGGATACCTGACCAATCGTATGAATCCCAATCAGATACAGCCGCAAGTGTCCCCGATTCTTGGCGCATTGACCAACGGCAGTTTTTTTAATAATCAGCCTCGTTACCGGCAAATTATTTCAGATTTAGCAGAAGTTGGTCTTGGCGGCTCGAACGATAATCTGATTCCTAACGGTTACAACGGTGTTGGTTCTGTTAATGCCGAAGGCGTAATTACAATGGGTGCTTATTCAGCCAGAGGCGCATTTAATGCCGACGGCACCGGCGTAAAGATTGGCGTGCTTTCTAACGGCGTAGCTAATTTGGCGGCGAGTCAGACTTTGGGCGATTTGGGAACAGTTACAGTTCTGCCCGGACAAACCGGCAGTGCTGATGAGGGAACAGCGATGCTCGAAGTGATTCACGACATTGCTCCCGGCGCACAGCTTTATTTTGCGACCGGACTTCCGACCATCACCCAATTTGCACAAAATATCCGCGATTTGCGGACTGCCGGTTGCGACATTATTGTTGACGATATTGGCTATTTTGTGGAATCGCCATTTCAGGATGGACAGGTCGGCACGACTGATACTAACGGCGGTGTTGTGATCCAAGCCGTTAAGGATGTAACGGATTCGGGAGCTTTGTTTTTTTCTTCAGCCAGCAATTCCGGCAATAAGAATGACGGCACATCGGGAACTTGGGAAGGAGATTTTGTGAGCGGCGGAACTTTGGCTTTGATACCCGGCGGCGGGCTTGTTCATGATTTTGATCCTTCAGCCGCAGTTGCTCAATGGAATCTGTTGACGCTCGGCGGCGGCGCGACTAACCCTGTTTCTCTCAATTGGTCTGACCCGCTCGGCGCGTCGTCCAATGATTACGATCTTTTTATACTTAACAATGCCGCGACCACGGTCGTCGCATCGTCAACCAATGTGCAAAGCGGGACACAAGATCCGTATGAGCAAACCGGCAGCAATACTACCAATAATCGGGTGGTCGTCAGGCAAAAGCCCGGTGCCGCGGACAGGTTTCTGCACCTAAACACTAATCGCGGAAGGCTAAACTTTTCGACTGATGGAACTACATTCGGACACAGCCACGTCGCCAATGCGTTCAGCGTTGCCGCCACACCGGCTTATTCTCCGTTTAATTTTGCCACGCCACCAACCTTTTTTAACGGTCCGTATCCCGGACTTCATACTACTGCAGATAAGGTTGAAACATTTAGCTCCGACGGTCCGCGTCGGGTGTTTTTTCAACCGGACGGAACGCCTTATACTCCGGGAAATGTTTCTTCGACCGGCGGCATACTCCGCCAAAAGCCTGATATAACGGCTCCTGACGGACTGCAAGTTACGGGTGTCGGCGGTTTCACTTCGCCCTTTTTCGGCACGTCTTGTGCCGCACCCGCCGCCGCTGCGCTTGCCGGTTTGCTGAAATCGGCAAATCCCGCGCTGACTCCGGCGCAGATTCGCTCGGCTCTTACGGCATCGGCACTAGACATAGAAACTGCAGGTGTTGATCGGGATTCCGGTGCCGGGACGATTATGGCTGTTCCGGCATTTATTAGTGCCGGCATTACCGGAAAAGCCTTCCTTGAATTAAATGGCACAACGCTGACGGAATCGGGCGGAAATGGCAACGGCATCGTCGAACAAGGTGAAAGTGGCACACTCGTGCTTAACCTAAAAAACACGGGAACGGCAAATGCAACCGGTATCACCACGACACTGACCACATCTACTCCAAATGTAACCGTTACCCAAGGAACTTCTGCTTATTCCAATCTAACTTCATCAGGCGGTTCCGGCAATAATAGCACGGCTTACGCCTTTCAAATGAATAACTTGGTCAATGTTGATCAGGTAGTCAATTTTACGCTGACTATTAATTACACCGGCGGGTGGAATGCAACGCAAGTGATTAATTTCACCATTGATACGGGACGGCTGTCTATAAGTTCGGTTCTGGATGCAACTGCTCCGGTTACAAGCACCAGCTTTCCGGTCGCAACCACAGGCAACCAAACGGCTCGATTGTTCAGAGCTGATCCGGCAAGCACCTGTGCCGCACCGCATGCTTTCCCCGGAACTTCAGGAGCAGGCAACCGTAATTATGATGCCTACACCTTGACAAATCCGCTGGGCGTTCCGGTTTGCGCCTCAATTACTATATTAACGGATAAAACAACCGTTGATTTTCTTCAGGTTGTCGCGTATTCGGGCAGTTTTAATCCTGTTAGTCTAGGAACAAACTATCTTGGCGATATAGGAGCTAGTCCCTCTGTTGGTTATCCCAAAACAATGAGCGTCAATGTTCCCGCAAATGGCACTGTGGTCATAACAGTTAATGCGGCTACCTCTGCGACATCAATTCCTATCCCTTACACATTGAAAGTCTCAGGATTAAGGTTGCTGGCTCCGGTAGCCGCCGGAGTTACCGTTTTCGGACGAGTTGTTTTTAACGGGCAAGGCGTTAACGGAGTCAGTGTTAGGATGGTGAACGGTAGTGGTGTGGTAACTACGAATAGAACTAACGGGTTCGGATACTACCGATTTGATGATGTTGAAGTGGGTCGAACTTATATCGTCCAACCTGTCAGCAAGAGACATTCGTTCAATTCTCAGGTCATTACAGTTCTTGAGGAAACCGAATTGAACTTTAACGAATGATAACGGTCAGTAATTGGTTTGATGTAAAACTGTAAGAGAGGCAGAAATGTCTCTCTTTTTTACTAAATTTTTATTTGTTTCATTTGAAAACTTGCTCATTAAATTTAGGGAAATAGCTAAAGTTTGTAAAAAAAACTGTGGTCGCAAATTATTGCTCATCAGCAACTGATTTAATTTCAATAATTTAGGAATAATTAAAAAAACTGAACACGGTCGCTACATTTTATTGGAAAATAATGCGGAAAACTTAAAAATACTTCAATAATATTTGTGTTTTAGTTTCCGTGAAACTATAATTTTACGGATATTTTTGTCTTTTTCCGTCTGTTTTTTGCACTTATATAAATACAGAGGATTTTTCGGAGTGTTTATGAAAATCGTTAGAGCGTTAGTTTTTTTGTTTTTGGCGGCGGTTTCGGTTTTGGCTGAGTCAAAAAGCTATGTCGAGGGCGAATTGCTCGTCAAATTCAAAAGCGGCACGACTTCGGCTTTAGCTTCACGGGTGAATGAACAAATCGGTGCGCGAGTTTTGGAAGATTTTGCCGACCTCGGTTGGCAGAGAGTTAAATTGCCTGAAAATCTCTCCGTTGAACAGGCGGCGGCGCGTTATTCGCTTTTGGAAGATGTTGCTATTGCACAGCCGAATTATTATTATCATCTGCTTGCCACGCCGAACGATCCGCAATTTACTGCCGCCGGAATGTGGGGCTTAACGAAGATTTCCGCGCCATCCGCGTGGGATTTGACGACGGGAAATTCCGCTGTTGTGATTGCCAATATTGATACCGGAATGAGATATACGCACGAAGACCTTGCCGCTAATATGTGGACGAATTCGGGCGAAATAAACGG
Source organism: uncultured Blastocatellaceae bacterium (assembly GCA_964548225.1). Taxonomy (GTDB): domain Bacteria; phylum Acidobacteriota; class Blastocatellia; order Pyrinomonadales; family Pyrinomonadaceae; genus CALMEH01. Next base: position 23,855 of record CAZJQP010000040.1, read on the forward strand.
TAATAATATTGACGACGACGGCAACGGGTTTATTGACGATTTCTATGGCTACGATTTTTTCTACAACAACTCAGACCCGCTCGACCAAAACGGACACGGAACGCACACCGGCGGAACTTTAGGAGCAGCGGGAAACAACAGTCTCGGTGTTGTCGGCGTAAATTGGAATGTGCGAATTATGGCGGTAAAAATTTACAGTCCGTCAGGCACGGATTCGACTTCGGCAATGCTGATAAACGCCTACAATTACGTCAGATTGATGAAGAATCGCGGCGTGAATATTCGCGTTACGAATAATTCATACGGCGGATGTGGTGAGGCTTGCGGCTATGACCAAGCGACCAAAGATGCGCTTGATGCAATGGGCAATGTCGGGATTTTGAATGTTTTTGCCGCCGGAAACGACGGGCAAAATGTTGATAACGCGCCGACCACGCCGGGTCCGGGATTTCCGGCGCGATATACCTCGCCGAGCATTATTTCAGTAGCAAACTCGACAACGACTGATGCGCGAAATACAAGTTCAAATGTTGGTGTGGTTTCGGTTGACCTTGCGGCTCCCGGATCAGGAATTTTAAGCACGACAAATGGCTCGAATGCGAGTTACGGAAGTTTGACCGGAACTTCGATGGCTTCGCCGCACGTTGCAGGCGCGGCGGCTCTGCTTGCGGCATATAATCCGAATCTTTCGCCTGCGTCCTTGAAAGCCACGCTTTTGAATACGGTTGACATTCTTCCGGTGTGGTCAACGCTCGTCAAAACCGGCGGCAGATTAAATGTTGACCGCGCTCTCAGAAATCAGACGGTTTGCACCTTTAATCTTTCCGCAACCGAGCTTTATATTTCATCAATCGGCGGAACTTCGAGCGTTGGTGTAACTGCTCCGACAAATTGCGATTACCCGATAAAAAGCAATGTTTCGTGGGTTGAAATAAATTCTGCGGACAACGGAAGCAGCAACGGAACGGTAAATTTTACGGTCAAACCGAATCCGATTCCCGACGCGCAAAGAATCGGCACGATTTCGATTGGCGACCGCACTTTTACTGTAATTCAAGGAACGCCGTTTTTGCCCGGTCAGCGCATAATGGATTATGACGGCGATGCAAAAACTGATTTCACGGCGATTCAAAACAACGCGGGCGGAATGATTTGGCACAATCAGCGAAGTGTTTTGGGATATTCGGCGGCGAGTTTCGGCATTTTCGCAGACGACGTTCCCGTTCCAAGCGATTACGACGGTGACAGCAGAACCGATATTGCCGTTTGGCGCAGTTCGACGGGCGTTTTTTATTCTCTTAGAAGTTCAAACAATACCTTGCAAGTTTTCCAATTCGGTTTAACGGGCGATAATCCGAATGTTTCGCAAGATTTCGACGGCGACGGCAAAACCGATTTCAGCGTTACTCGCGTTCAGGGCAATGTGCTGATTTGGTATATTCAAGGTTCTGCAGCAGGTTTCAGTGCGATTCAATTCGGGGTTGATACTGATAAGCCCGTGCGCGGCGATTTTGACGGCGACGGACGTTACGACTTGGCAATTTTCCGTCCTTCGACAGGAACTTTTTGGATTCGGCGCAGTTCAAATCCGAATAACTTGCTTGCTGTTCAATTCGGCACGGCAACCGATAAACCTGTTTCGGGCGATTACGACGGCGACGGTAAGACCGATATTGCCGTTTGGCGACCTTCAACAGGCGTTTGGCATTATCTGCGAAGTTCAAACGAAGTCTATAACGCCTTTGCTTTCGGCTTAAATGGCGATTTGCCGACACCGGGCGATTATGACGGCGACGGCAGAACGGATTTTGCCGTTTGGCGACCGGGCGCAAATCAAAGCGAGAACGGAATTTTCTACGTTCAGCAAAGTATTTCAGGTTTTATGGCGATCGCTTGGGGGAATTCGACGATGAAAATTCCCGCAAATTCGATGCAAATTCCTTGAAAAGTGAAAAAGTGAAAAAGTAAAAATGCGAAAAAGTTTGCTTGGCTCGATAAATTCTCGAACTTTGAAAATAGGATTTCCTACTCTTTCGCTTTTTAACTTTTTCACTTTTTAAGTTTAAAATTTCTAAAATTTCCGACGTTATCAAACTTTTTATTAATTAGATGCGTCTAAGATTTTGAGAAATCTTTTATAAAAACAATTTGATGAAAACGGAAAAAGCAATCTAAATCTTGCATTTTTCAGGTTTTAAGTAGTATATTTAAGTTTCTCAAACAATCGGTGCTTGTCAGCGTCCGAAACTTCTGCAAAGAGAATTTCAAGAATTAAGGATATAGAAATGAAAAATATTTTGACCAAAAGTGGCAAATTTAGTGTGATTTTTGCTTCGATTCTGCTTTTAATTGTGCCTTCAATGGCACAGAACAGATTGCGTAAGCAGATGGATTTTGATGGCGACAATAAAGCGGACTTTGCTGTTTTTCGCCCGAGCAATAATGTTTGGTATGTCAATAAAAGCAACGGCACCGGAGCGGCAATTCAGCAATTCGGACTTGCTAATGTAGATTATCCCGCACCGGGCGATTTTGACGGCGACGGTAAAGCCGATATTTCCGTCTGGCGCGATACGGACGGAGTTTGGTATCGTTTTAACAGTTCTACCAATACTTTTTTTGCACAGGCTTTCGGCACTACCGGTGATGAGCCGATTGCTCGCGATTATGACGGCGACAACAAAACCGATTTGGCTGTTGTCAGACGCACAGGCGGTGCAATGATTTGGTATGTTTTAAGAAGTTCGGACAGCGGTTTTGTAGCGTATCAATTTGGTTTGCAAACCGACTACACCGCGCCGGGCGATTATGACGGCGACGGAAAATTCGATTTTGCTGTGCAACGTCCAGGCGCAACTGCCTCCGCACAGTCAACTTTTTATATCCAAAACAGCGGTAACGGTTCATTTTCAATTGTCGGCTGGGGTTTGAGCAACGATTTAGTCGTGCCGGGCGATTATGACGGCGACGGCAAAACCGATATTGCAGTTGTCCGCGAAGGTGCAACAGCAACTACGAACTTGGTTTGGTATATTCGCCAAAGCACGGATGGAAGTTTGCTTGCCAGAACTTTCGGCATCACGGGAAGCGATTTGAACACGCAAAACGATTATGACGGCGACGGCAAATGCGACATTTCGGTTTGGCGCGACACCAACGGAACTTTTTATGTTCTGACAAGTGCCAGCGGATTTACGAGTCTGAACGCAACTCAATGGGGCGCATCAAATGATAATCCGATTGCCAGCTTCGATACACACTAATTTACGCAAAACGGTTAAGCAAAAAGGTTGAAGATTTATTTAAAGTCTTCAACCTTTTTGTTTATTATAAAGAAATGATGAATTTTTCATCTGTCATTAAGGAAAATTTTCCACAGAAAAAAATTATAATTGTCGGCGATTTGGTTGCCGACCAATTTTTGCGCGGCACAATTAATCGGGTTTCGCGTGAAGCTCCGGTTTTTATTTTGCGCCACGATGAAACCGAAACTCTTGCAGGCGGTGCGGCAAATGCGGCGGTTAATGTTGCTTCGCTTGGCGGAAACGCGGTTTTAATCGGTGTGGTCGGCGAAGATTCAAATGGCGCAGATTTACTCGAAAAACTTCGTGAATCAAATGTAAATTGTGATTTCATTATTGCTTCGGAGAACAGTCAAACGACGACAAAAGTAAGAGTTTTAGCCGGGCAACATTACGCTCCGCGACAGCAAGTTATTAGGATTGATTACGAAAACAAGCAGGCAATTTCCGGCGAGATTATCCATAAACTAAAAGAAAATTTATTGTCAGCAAGCGAAGACGCGGACGCGATAATAATTTCCGATTACAATTATGGTGTTGCTTGCGGCGAAATTTTCAAAACTGCCGAAAAAATTGCCCGGAATAACCGAATTCCACTTTTGATTGATTCGCGTTTTCGGCTTGAAGAGTTTGCAAATGCCACGACCGCAACACCTAATCAAGAAGAAATCGAGCATATTTTAGGCACGGATTTTACTGAAAAAGGGTGTATCGAACTTAGCCGGAAACTCGGTTACGAAGCCTTGCTTATTACACGCGGAAACGATGGGATGCTTTTGATTGAAAAAGACAAAACTTCGCATTTTGAAGCAATCGGCACGAAAGAACCGATTGACGTAACCGGTGCGGGCGATACAGTAATTGCGGCTTACGCACTTGGGTTAGCGTGCGGAATCGGATTTGCCGAAAGCGCGAAAATGGCAAATCACGCGGGCGGAATCGTTGTTATGAAAAAAGGCACGGCTTCCGTTTCGGCAGCGGAATTGATTAAATCAATCAAAGATAATCTTAAATCTGAAATTTCGAATTTCAAATCGAAATCGGGAACTTAATTAAATTATGAGTGAAAAATTTGCGCCGGTTTTAAACAGAAAACAAATCATCGGACAAGTTGAGGTCGAGCGTCAAAAAAGCAGAAAAATCGTGCTTGCCAATGGCTGTTTTGATCTTTTTCACGTCGGACACATACGCTATTTGGCAGGCGCGAAGGAATTGGGCGATGTTTTGATTGTCGGGATAAATTCGGATGAGCAAGTCAAAAAATTAAAGGGCGAAAATCGTCCGTTTATGCCGGCAACGGAACGCGCCGAGATTGTTTCCGCGTTGGCTTTTGTTGATTTTGTAACGATTTTCGATGAACCTACTGTAACTGAACTCATCCGCGCAATTCGTCCCGATTTTCACGCTAAAGGCACAGATTATACAACTGAAACCGTTCCCGAACGCGAAGTTGTCCGTGAATACGGCGGACAAGTTGCCATTGTCGGCGACCCGAAGGATCATTCTTCGACGGAACTGATTCAGACCGTTTCAAATTTGGGATAAAATTATTTTATGTTCATCTCGCGCACGAAAAACGACCTCATTATTGAAGTTTGGGAAAAACTCGATTGTGAAAGCGTCGGTGCAAAAGAGATTGAAGCGATTGAAACAGTCGTGCTTGATAAATTCGGCGCGAGTGCGGTTGATTCGCCGATGATTATTGCTCGTCTTCTGGCGGATGAAGGCGCACAACTTCGGCATTCCGAGATTATGGAACTTGACGTTAAGCGACGGACACAATCGCCTTACGATGCAATGTTTCGAAATATTCTGAAGTTTTCCGATTTCAAGGAAACTTTAATTTCAATCCGAAGGCTCGAAAATCTACGCAAAAAATTTGCGTCAGAAAACGATAAAGAAGGTTTGCGCCTCGTCCGCGAGACGGTTTTGAATGGTAAACAACGCGCTCAAATGATTGCCGGAAATACCAAGATTGATAAGCAAAAACGTGCCGAAAAAGCAGAAATCGCCGAATGGTTCACGCTTTGGCTCGGTTCGCCGGAAGTTTTTGAAAATTGGGTTTTGCTTCGCCAAAATTCAAAAGATTTTAAGGAAAAGTTTGGAGAATAGTTTTGAACCTAAAAATATGCGCCGATTTTATGTTCCGTCTAAAAACTTTTATGATAGTCGAATTACTCTGAGTCTTGAAGAATCAAAACATCTGCGGGAAGTTCTGCGGCTTCGCTTGAGCGATGAAGTTTCAGTTTTTAACGGCGAAGGTAAAGAATTTTTATGTCTTATAGCCGAAATCGGCACGAAAAAAGATTCTTCCGTTTTACGAATTCTGCGCGAAATTCCGCCGACTTCGCCCGAATCGGATTTGGATTTAACGCTTGGCGCGGCGATTTTGAAAGGCGAAAAATTTGATTTAGTTGTGCAAAAGTGTGTCGAATTAGGTATTACGAAACTCGTTCCCGTTTCGACAAAACGCGCGGATGTAAAAACGGCGCGACTTGAACGATGGCGCAAAATTGCCGTCGAAGCCGCGAAACAATCAGGACGCGCAAAACTGATGCAAATCTCCGAATTGTCTGGTTTTACAGCGTTTATTGAAACGGCTAGCGGCGCAAAACTTCTATTTTCGGAAAGAAACGGCGAAGGCTTTTCGTCAATTAGAGCAGATAAAAAAATAACTGCCGTCATTGGGGCGGAAGGCGGTTGGGAAGATTCTGAAATCGAAGCGGCGCGGAAAAACAATTTTCAAATTATTACTTTGAAAGGAAGAATTTTGCGGGCGGAAACAGCGGCAATCGCCATTTCCGCCGTGCTGCAAAATCGTTTCGGCGATATGATTTGAAATTATTTGTCGGTTGTTGTGGTTGTTGACACACGCGGACGAAAATAAGCATCGCCGCGTTGGATAAGTTTAGCTTTTTCAGCAATTGCGATAACTACCGAATCAAGCAAATCTTTGTCATCCAGCCTGAAATTAACCGTTCCTTTGGCATCAACGTCCGGGTCATCGAAATTTATCACCAGATATTTACGTTTGTCTTTAATAAGTCCGGCAATTCCCGCACCGGGCAACGGCAGGTTTTTGATGACGTTAGTTGTCGTTGAATTAACCTTTTTCGATTGCGGATAGACGATTAACATTGATTCAAAAGGAATTGCAAATTTTTCCTTTTGGTCTTTGCCGTAGAAAACGATACGCTTATTTTCGTCGTCAAATTTGAGCGTGCCTTCTTCGTCATTATTAAAACCAAACATTCCGCCTTCATATTTTGCCGCAAATGATGTCGGCACAGATCTTACGGTTTTAGTTTCACCCTTCGTTTCAACCGGACGAATTTGAGCAAACGCGCCAACTGAAAAACATAAAATCACGCTAACAAGTAAAAATACTTTTTTCATAAACTTAATTTGAAATTTGAAATTTGAAATTCATATTATAGACGCATTCCGCCAAGTGTGCGTTGCCAAGCGAGAGTTTGTTTTAAAACGCCGAGCCGCTGTTTATCAGAATCCGAACAATCCAGCGAAAGCTGTTCGATGATTGATTCGAGCAGAGGCACGGCGAAAAGTCCTGCGTGGGCAACGACTTGAGAATAATAATGAATTTGCAGACAATCGTTTGCATCGGCGTGAAATTTTTTAATTTCGGCTGGTTCGATTTTATAAACTTCTTGTCCTGCGGGAATGACGCGGCGCGGAACGCCTTGCCTAATTTGCCCGTTTGCGTCTTTTGTTCCAAGAATCAAAATGCCTATGAGAACACCTTGCTCGTTGAGGTAATCAGGGCTGAAGTTTTGTAATTCGGGCTTCGGCGAAAGTCGTGGACCGAAGTTTGAATAATCGGGATTTACGAGAATCGAATCGTAAATCACGCCGACCATTTCGGTTTCATCCGCAAACCGCAAAACGACAAACTGTCCGAAACCATAATCTTCTGCTGATGGCGGCATTGCAACATCAAGCGAATCAATTACTCGTCCAACGTAATCAATATGAGAATTTGAATTGACAATTTTAGCAATTTTCATAAATTTTAATCTTTGATTTTTGTCCATTGAGTTTTGTTTTTTCAAAGGTTAAAAGTCAAAGATCTTTGGGCTTTCCAACGCCGGAATAATGTAAAGCAACCACCACAAAAATATTTGTGCGACGAGAACGATAAAACTTAAACCGATGCTCATCAAAGCAAGTTTGCGTCCACCCAAATGCGGATTATTAACGGCTTTCAAATATGCATAACCACCGATTCCGAGCGTCAAAGGAATAAATAAAATTCCCAAATATGGCACGAACGAATAAATCAAACAAGCATATGCCGTTTGTGAAATCGAATTTCTATTGCGCTCGAAAAGATTTATTTCTTCGGTTTTTTCGGTAACTGCAAATGATTTTCCCTGCAAGTGATACGAAGCCCGAAACATATCAAGCGGTTGATAATCTTCCTCTAAAGATTTCCCGCAAACCAAACAAAAACTCGCCGATTCCCGCCGCGCTTCTGCCCCGCACGCGGCACAAACGGAAAGTGGAAAATGGAAAGTGGAAAATCTTTCGTAATTTGAATTACGTTCTTTATTTTCCGTTTTCCGTTTTCCGTTTTCCATTATCTTCGTCTGCCTTTGCTTGCGCTTTTGCGCGAAACTCTTAAATTCAGATTATTCTCTTTGGCGAAACCTTGCAAAGTCTGCAAGAAAATTTCGCGGTCGCGTAATGTGATAACAGCAGTTTGGTCGGCGGTTTCGAGCGCATAAGGATAACCCAAACCGATAACGCATTCGGCGCGAACAATATCTAAAATTTCCGTCAAAAGATTTTCTTCAAAAATCCAAGAAGGAATATCAATTCGCGCCGGAAGTCCTGCGCCGGTTGTTTGAAGATAAACGAATCCAACAAGCGATTTTCCCGAATTTGAATCAATAAACGCACTGAGTCCGTGCCGGTTTGAATAGCAAAATGGTGTGCGATCGCCCCAATTTTTAAGTGTCGAAACGTGCAAAATGGAAACGTCGTCCAGAGTTTTTATCGAACCGTCTTTGCGCCCTTCAAAAGCGTCAAGCATTGTCATCAAATCACGCGCATAACTTCTATCAACAAAGCCGATGAGCGGAACTTGCGTATCACGGGAAAGCCGGGCAAGTTCGACTAAATTTGCGATATATTCGTCCTGCAATTTTGTTCGCGGCAGTGCGATTGAAAGCAAAAGCGTGCCGTCATAAAAAGCGAGCGGCATTCGTTCACCACGTTCTTGCCAACCTTGTTTTTTGAGCAAAAACTCCTTCGCTTTTTCAATTTCCGCCTGAAACCGTTTTTGCCCGACTCGCGTTTCGGGAATTATCGGTTCATCTTGCGAAAGTAAATCGCTTGGCGGAATCAAGAAAAATCGGGCATTTTTTTCATACCCTTGTTCGGCATTGTGAGGATTTTCAAACCAGCCGATTTGTATTGCCGCGACCGGCAGAGAAACTTCGCGTTCGACAAAAAGCTGGCTTCCGTCTGCCGCAAAAGTCGTGCGATTTTTGAGAATCGAAAAAGCCCAACGCCGCGCTTCTTCGTGATTTGCCCATTTTTCGCGGAAATTTATCGAAAAATCCTGCGCCGTGTCTAATTCTTCGGAAGGCAGCGCACCGACATTTTCTTCTTTTCCAAGTTTTTCTTCAATTTCTCTGTGAGATTTTGCCGACAAACGCCCCAATTTCTGCAAATAATCATCCAAATCATCGGCTTGCGAACGCGCAAACTGCGAAAACTCTTCGCGCTGTTTGTTCAATTCATCGGTTAAAAGTTCACGAAAAAGCATAATCTTTAATTTGCATTATACAGCCAAAATGTTGTGCATAAAAAAAGAGTTTCAGCAGTTTTTGACTACTGAAACTCTCACACAAGGAGAAAAATCCTATGCCCAGATTTTCCTGTCTATCTTTATATCACTTTTTATCTGCTAGTTTCAAATCGCTATAACCATCAACCTGAAAACGCCATTTCCCATCTTTTTCCTTAACCGCAACAACGACGAATTTGCCTTGCCCTTGGCTGATTTCTTTACCGTCTTTGTATTGCCGAATCGTGTAAATTCCAACGTCGTAAGCGAGATTTTTATCAACTTTGCGTTGAAAAATCTGAAACGAAATTGTCATCGTCCGACCTTCTTTTTTTACCCAATCAAAAAACGACTGAAAACCGGGACGAATCGCGGTGCGACCTTGCTGAATATTGTTGTTCGGTGCAAGGTAAGCCGCCGTTTCGGTATAAAGATTCGCAACTTTGTCCGCATCCAAAGTCCGATAAGCGTCGCTGAAAGTTTTATAAATCGCGTCAATTTCCTTGTGCGCCGAAACGCCTTTTTCCAAAGTTAATTCGGAATTTTGTGCGTTTGCACTTAAAGAAATGAAAAGAATTATTATCAAAAATATGATTGACCGCATAAAATTATCCTTACGAATTGCCTAAATTTTTATAATATTTTTGTTGGAATACTCAGATTTTAAGTTCAATTTCTTGTCCGACTTTTTTGAGCTTTCATTCGTTTTTGAAATCGTGTTTTGTTTAATCAGCAAACACGCTTTCGTCAATTCACCGACGAGTTTCAAACGGTTTTCGATTGCTTTTGGCGACATATCAATTTTCATCTTCAATCTCCGCTAATTTTTCGATGTCGGCTTTGTCTTGCATTCGTCCGCTCATTGTTTTCATTTTGATTAATCCTTCGCGTGAAACTACCGACACCGAACCATTTTCCAAAGGTTTTATTAATTTATTTTCCCAAATATCAATTATTTCGGGCGTAACCAGAAGTAAATCAAGCATTAAAACAAAGCCTGTTTCGTCATCAATTTTAGAGATTCGTCTGATTTCCGTTTGCCCGTTATTAAATGTCATCGGCAAACCTTCGAGCCAATAATCATTCGATCTTGCAATATCGAAAACTTTTTCGAGCGAATCGGCAGGAATCAGCAAATCTATATCAACCGTTGCACGCGGAACGCCATGAATTGCCATTGCCCAACCGCCGCACACCGCATACTCAATTTTATTTTCGTCTAAAGCGTTAATAATGCGTTTGAGTTCAGCATAAACATCAATCATTTCTTCATTTTACACGACTCGTGCGGCGTTTCATAAAATCCATCAAAACGAATTCGGTTAAATTGTTCGGATTGGCAAAATACGCTTTGCCGCGTGTCATTGCGGACATTTGTTTGACGAATTCGACAAGGTAATAATCGCTTGCCAACATAAACGTATTGATCATAATTCCGGCTTTGCGGCAGGCTTGGACTTCTTTGAAAGTTTCTGCCATCACGAACGGATCGTTGCCCATCGAATTTTTGTAGAGCAAGCGTTTATCGGTTTGAACCTGCGAATAGCGGCGGTAATTGAAATATGCCGGATTACCCGCGTCAATGAATGCAGCGGTTGGTTTGCCGTCCGTAACCATGACGATTTGCTTCATTTCTTTGCGTTCGGCGGTCAAGATTCTTCTTGCTAACTTCAAACCTTCCGCCGTATTTGTGTGATACGGTCCGACTTGTGTGGTCGCAAGGCGAGCAAGCGGCAATTCTTCCGCGCCGTCGTGAAAGAGAACGATTTTAAGTGAATCTCCGGCATATTGCGTTCTGATTAAATGCGCCAAAGCCAGCGCAACTTTTTTCGCCGGGGTAAATCTGTCCTCGCCGTAAAGAATCATCGAATGCGAACAATCCAGCATCACGACCGTCGCACACGACGATTGATAATCTTGTTGATGAACGTGCAAATCCTTGTATTCCAAATTTAGCGGAACGCCCAAACCTTCGCGCGTAATCGCCGATAAAAGCGTCGCATTTACGTCCAAATTTATCGTGTCGCCGAATTCATATTGTTTTGAACTCAAAGCGGCTTCGATTCCCGTGTCGAGATGTGGCGTGTCGTGCCGTCCGATTGACGATTTGCCGACCGAACCGAGAAGTTTTTGCAAAGTTTTGTAGCCAAGAAAATCCAAACCTTTTTCCGTAACTTGAAACCGCACATCTCGCGGCATCGGTGAGCCTATTTCGCCTTGTCCTTGTCCGTTTTGTTGTTGGAGAGACTGCGGTTGTTCGATTTCCTGCAAGTTTAAATAACCTTCTTCAACAAGGCGTTCAATCAAATTATTTATCAATTCTTCGAGCAGAGAACCTTTAAATTTGCCATCGTTTTCGGCAAGCATTTGTTCGACATCTTGCTGATTTAGAATTTCTTGATCAAGCAGAGACTTCAAGATCGCCTGCCGAAGTGCATCGAGCGAATCATCGGTTTCATTACGTTGGCGCGTCCACCAATAATCCTCGTTGTAACCCGAATCAAGCAGGGAATCGCTCAAAGATTGCATCAAATCGCCAAGATTTACCCCGAAAACATCGAAACCTTTGAATTTTGAATAGCGGATGAACTTCATAAAAAAACTCCGAAAAAATTCTTTAATAAATTATTCTATATCATCTATTATCTATTGCAGAGAAGCAAACTTTTTACATCCGAAATAGCTGATAACTGATAGCTGATAGCTGATAATTTTGAATAAGTTTCTTGCGCTTGACAGTAGATGTTAATTGTTATAGCGTGTTCGCTATGGACGGAAATAAACCTAAATACAACTACAACCATTTGAAAAATTTTTTACGCGCTGCGGAGGCAATTTCAACCGAACTTGCCGGCGGCAAAAAAGTCAGTCTTTCGCCGGAAGACGAAACACTCGTCTCCGCTCTTAAAGAAGCAAGCGTTCTGGTGAATAAACAGATGGAATTTTTTCTGAAGCGTGGGAAAAATCTGCGTCGAACGCACAGCGACGAAGAGCTTTCTCAAAATAAAACAGCCGTCGCGTCGAGAAATGCGATGAGAAGACTGCGAGAGAGGAGGCGGCAAGAGATGGGAATTCTAACTTAATGGAAAGAAATAGAATCGTCGTTCAAACTACGAGCGACTACGCTTTTCGGCGGCTCAAAAGACGCGCCGAACGGGTTCTTTTAATCGGATAACTGATAGCTGATAGCTGATAATTTTGATTGCCTTCCAAAAATGCGCTTGCTTTACTGTGTCTGATTTTGTAAGTTTAAAAATGTAACAACTCTCCTAATTTTGCTCTCCCGAAAACTTAGCACATTTCTCTCTCCGGTTTGAAATTTAAATAAAAGGAAGGTCAAGAAAATGAAAAAGTTTTTAGCAGGATTAGTTATCCTATTCGTTTTAATGGTTTCGATGCCGATTGCGGCAGACGCGCAACAACGCTTCAACCGTCGCTCTCAAAAGGTCAACAAACGCGATAATCGCTATGAAAACCAAAATCGAAACCGTAACTATCGCAATTATCGTAACGGCACTTATAACAACAATAATCGCCGTTCGAGTTTTTACCAACGTAATCGTAATTTGATCAATATTGCCGCCGGAACAGGTGCAGGCGCGTTGATTGGCGGCATTATCGGTGGTAAAAAAGGTGCGCTTATCGGCGCAGGAATCGGCGCAGGAAGTTCGGCTCTTTATACATATAAAATCAAGCCGAAAAAGAAGCGTTATAATCGTCGCTAATTTTAAGCGATTTTGGGAAGAAAGCCGTGATGCAAAAGCAACGCGGCTTTTTTTGTATCCAAAGTTCAATATTTCATCTTGTTTTATTTCTCCGAGTTAAAAGTGGTTGCAAAACATTGTTGTTATGTGTTAAAGTCTAAGAGTTGTTTTTCTTCTGAAAAAGCAACTTCAAAATAATTCCAATCAAAATATCTTCAGCCAGTTCTCAAAAATATATGTTTGATGTCATCGAAGTGGAAAAATCTCTGCTGTTAATTGACCGAAATCCCGAAACTGTCAATTTTTTCAGCAATATTTTCAATTCACGCTATACTTGCGACAGCGCGTATTCGGTTGAAGCCTCGCTTTCACTTTTACGGCAACACGAATATGCGGTGGTTTTATGCAATGCTGAGTTTTTCTCGGTAAATAAAGATTTGGAAATGTTGCGGCGCATAAAAGTGGTTTCCCCAAATTCGATTTTAATTCTGCTCGGCGATGAAGATTCTGCCGAAATTGCCGTTCGTGCTTTTCGTGCAGGAGTTTTTGATTATTTGCGGCTTCCGGCGGAATTTGACGAAATCGAATCGGCGGTTGCACGAGCCTTTGAACATTACGAATTAAAAAAATTAAAAGACAGTTATCAATTTCATCTCGAAAATCTTGCCGCCGAACGCGCTACGGAAATTGATAAAGCCCTCGAAGAAATTGAAAGTTCTTATCGCATCACTCTCAAAGCCTTAGTTCAAGCTCTCGAAACGCGCGATTTTGAAACGCACGGACATTCGGAAAGAGTCGTAACTTTCAGCCTCAGATTAGGACACGAACTAGGACTCGAAAAAGATGCTATGCGCGACCTTGAACTCGGTGCATTGATGCACGACATCGGCAAAATAGGCGTGCCGGACGCGATTTTGCGAAAACCCGCACGGCTCAATGACGAAGAATGGGAAAAAATGAAGCTCCATCCGCTTCATGGGCAAAAGATTCTCCGAAATATTAGATTTCTGGAAGGCGCGGCAAAAATTGTTTGCCAACATCACGAACAATGGGACGGAAGCGGCTATCCTTATGGTTTACGCGGCGAAACGATTGATTTAGGCGCACGGATTTTTGCCGTTGTTGACGCTTTTGACGCAATGGTTTCCGACAGAGTTTATCGCAAAGGTCGCCCGTATTACGCCGCGCTCGAAGAACTCGAACGTTGTGCCGGAACGCAATTTGACCCGATGATTGTCGAAGCCTTCAAACAAGTTCCGCAAGAAGATTGGGAAATATTGCGCGAACGCTCCGTCAAAGACAAACAAGAAGTTTCATCATTTCAAGCTGTTGTCGCTGAGTTAGTCTATGCGCGTCAGCAATTTGAAACGGTGCATTAAAACAATGGATTTCAGTTTTTACATTATCAGTTATAATTTCATCATCGGCATTTTGTTGATGCTTTCAAGCGAAAAAATCGGTGCATTTACCGGATATTTTGCTCGTTCATACAAAGAAAAGGCTTCACGTTGGGCGCAAGTCGGAGTTTTTTCCTTCGGCGCGTGCGTGGCGGTTTTAATGTTCGGAGTTTATCTTGCCGCATATATTTTGCAACTCTAAATCAATAGTTAAAACACGAAAAGACACGAAACAAAGTTGATTTGTTTCGTGTCTTTTTTTTTAATTTAAGAATTGACATTGTTTTGAATTAGAATTATTCTAATCCTACATTTAGGTTATTATTCAAACAATGAAAGAAATCGAAGGTTTAGGACTTACAAAACAACGACAAGTGGTTCTACAAGTTATCAAAGACTCGGACGAGCATCTGACAGCCAACGAAGTTTTCGAGAATTCCCGACAACTTCTGCCGGGAATTTCGTTTGCGACCGTCTATAATTCTCTACGTTTCTTGAAAAATGAAGGACTTATCGGCGAAGTGCGCTTCGGCACGGATGCCGCTCGTTATGACCGCAAACTAGCGCGGCACGACCACGCTTTTTGCAATAAATGCGGAAAATTGGTTGATATGGAATTGAACATTCCTGCCGAATTATTGGCGGAAGCAACTAATTTCTCGAAATTTGAAGCCCAAACTATTGAATTGACGTTACGCGGTTTATGTCCCGATTGCAGTAAATAAAAGGATTAACCGTTAATATGATATTTTCTTAAAACATTTCGCGGCAAGTTGGCAAATCAGTCAAACTATTGCGAATAATTAACTTAAATCTATCAAAAAAAATAATTAAGGAAAATTAACTCGAATATGGAAAACAACACAGAACAAAACAACGCAAGCCGATGCCCGTTCACGGGTGGAGCAATCAAGTTCACAACTGCCAGCCGCCGATCAAACCGTGATTGGTGGCCAAACAAATTGGACTTGAGCATTCTTCGTCAACATTCTTCGCTATCCGATCCGATGGGCGAAAATTTCAATTATGCGGAAGAGTTCAAAACGCTTGATTTGGCAGCCGTAAAAGCTGATCTTGCCGCATTGATGACTGATTCGCAGGATTGGTGGCCAGCCGATTTCGGACATTATGGCGGATTGTTTATTCGCTTGGCGTGGCACGCCGCCGGAACATATCGCATCGGCGACGGTCGCGGCGGCGGCGGTCGCGGACAGCAAAGATTCGCACCACTCAATTCGTGGCCTGATAATGTGAATTTGGATAAAGCGCGAAGATTATTGTGGCCAATCAAGCAGAAGTATGGGCGAAAAATCTCTTGGGCGGATTTATTTATCCTTGTGGGTAATGTTGCCTTGGAAACGATGGGCTTTAAGACTTTTGGTTTCGGCGGCGGACGCGAGGACGTTTGGGAAGCGGATCAAGACGTTTATTGGGGCGCGGAAACGACTTGGCTTGCCGGCGACGTTCGCTACAAAAACGGTTCTGAAGGCGTTGAAAAAGACGGCGGTGTATTGGTTTCCGACGACAATGCGGACGGCAAAGTTCATAGTCGCGTGTTGGAAAATCCGTTGGGTGCGGTGCAAATGGGCTTGATTTACGTTAATCCCGAAGGTCCTGACGGAAATCCTGATCCGGTTTTGGCGGCAAAAGACATCCGCGAAACATTCGGACGGATGGCGATGAATGACGAAGAAACCGTGGCATTGATTGCGGGCGGACACAGTTTCGGCAAGGCGCACGGCGCGGCTGAGGCTTCGCACGTCGGCGATGACCCGGAAGCGATGGGAATGGCGGCGCAAGGTTTCGGCTGGCACAACAGTTTCGGCACGGGCAAAGGCGCGGACACGATTACGAGCGGCTTGGAAGTTACTTGGACGGCAACGCCGACGCAGTGGAGCAACAATTATTTCGAGAATCTTTTCGGCTTTGAATGGGAGCTTACAAAGAGTCCGGCGGGCGCAAATCAATGGGTTGCGAAAGATGCCGACGAGATTATTCCCGACGCTTATGATTCATCGAAAAAGCATCGCCCGACGATGTTGACGACCGATTTATCATTACGCTTTGATCCTGAATACGAAAAGATTTCGCGGCGTTTCCTCGAAAATCCCGATGAATTCGCGGACGCATTTGCGCGGGCTTGGTATAAACTGACGCACCGCGATATGGGACCGAAATCGCGCTATCTCGGAGCGGAAGTGCCGGAAGAAACGCTCATCTGGCAAGACCCGATTCCCGAAGTTATGCACGAATTGATTAACGATGCGGACATCTCTGCGCTGAAATCGAAAATTCTCGATTCGGGCTTGAGTGTTTCCGAACTCGTTTCGGCGGCTTGGGCATCGGCTTCGACATTTCGCGGCAGCGACAAACGCGGCGGCGCAAACGGCGCACGAGTTCGCCTTGAACCGCAGAAAAATTGGGAAGTCAACAATCCGGCGCAGCTTGCGAAAGTTTTGGACACGCTCGAAGGCATCCAAAAAGATTTCGGCAAGGAAGTTTCGTTGGCTGATTTGATTGTTTTGGGCGGATGCGCGGCAATCGAAAAGGCGGCGAAAGACGCGGGAATTGACATCACCGTTCCGTTCACGGCGGGACGTGCCGACGCTTCACAGGAGCAGACGGAGATTGAATCGTTTATGTATCTCGAACCGCAAGCCGATGGTTTCCGCAACTACAAAAAGAGCCATCACCGCACGAAAGCGGAAGAATTACTCGTTGACAAAGCGCAATTATTGACGTTGACCGCGCCGGAAATGACGGTTTTGGTTGGCGGAATGCGCGTTCTTGGCACGAACTTTGACGGCTCGAAACACGGCGTTTTCACTGACCGACCGGGAACATTGACGAATGATTTCTTCGTTAATCTACTCGACTTCGGCACGGCTTGGACATCAACTTCCGACGCTGACGATGAGTTTGAAGGACGCGACCGCGCCACCGGCGAACTCAAATGGACAGGCACACGCGCCGACCTCGTTTTCGGTTCAAACTCGGAGCTTCGCGCCTTAGCCGAAGTTTATGCTTGTAGTGATTCGCAAGAGAAATTCGTCCGAGACTTCGCGGCGGCGTGGAACAAAGTGATGAATCTCGACCGCTTTGACTTAGCGTAATTTCATTGTCGCGTATCAAACCGCAAAGCCGGAAATTATTTATCAAGGCTTTGCGGTTTGATATACCGACTTATTATTAAACTTCAGTTAAAGATAAAGACTGGAGCGCAAGCGTCCCCGCTTGCAAACACCGTGTAACGCGAAAAAAAATCTGCATAATCGGAAGTTTCAGGTGAACAAACATCGGTACACC
>CAZJQP010000041.1:0-41139 GCA_964548225.1 uncultured Blastocatellaceae bacterium
GTCGTAATGTTCCCACAAAGCCCAAATGACCAGCGCGGTTTCGTCTTCCTGAATCGGCACGAGTTGCTTCTGCCCCCAAACGTCCCACGCCGCGTGCCAGCCGGAAGCAACCGTGCCGTCAGGATTATATTTCTGCAAAAAATAACCTTCGCGGTGAACAATCTGTCCGCAAAATTTAAAGAATTTTCGTGTTAGGGAGGCATAACCCGCCAAATCGAGCGCGTGGGCGACGAGTGCGCCGTCCCGCGTCCAAAGATAGCTGTAATGATCGGTCGCACGCTCGGCAACGTCCGAATCATTTGCTGCCAAAATCGCGCCGTCGTTGTCAATCTGTGTCCGAATGATAAGCAAGGAACGCTTATAGAGTTCGATAATTTCGGGCGTGAGGTCAGCAAAATCCGTCTCGTTTTTATTTACCCAAGCCCGCCAATAATTTTCCGTAAATTGCAGATAATTTTCCGGCGTTTGCTTTTTAATATGCGCGTTTAGCTCCGAAACTTCCTGTAACGAGTGTCCCGCGCAAATCCAATAATAAAAATCGCGCTCGCCGTTTGCTTCAATCTCTAAATTTACCTGAACCGTCGAATCTACCGAGCCTTCCGTAATCGCGCCGCCGTTAAGCTCGCCGTCTTCCGCGTCGCGCCAAGTGCCTTCTTGGTCACGAAAAGCCTTGCGTCCGGTCGCAAATCTGTCGAAATGCGGCGCGGAATTTATCAGAAAATAACGGTTTTTTTTGTAATGGACAAGCGCGAGTGATTCCGGCTCATAAAATGCCGTGTCGCCGATCTTATTCTCCGAAATCCGAAAGTCGTGATGCAAAAAAACGCGCACCTCGCGCTCTTTTTCCATCAAATTCTTCACCCGAACGCGCCGCAAAAAAATATTCTCGTGGCTCGCCACCGTGTCATTTGAAACAATCTCCAATCCAAGCGTTTCATTGGTTAATTTAACGTCTGTAACCAGCGTTTCGGGGAGATATTTGAGCGAAATTGTCCAATCATTTTCATAAATCCACGAAAACTCGCCGTCTGCCCAAACACCAAACCGAAACGGAAAACCTTCCGTATGATTCTCCTGCCCAACGTGCGGAAAATATACATCACGAATCTGATATTTATCGTCAAATGTAACTAATAATGAGCCGTTGCCGACAGGAATATCACGCATAATTTGTTTGATTGGCTTTTAGAAATTGATATTTGGCATTGGCAGAAAACAAATCTTGCTCCATTTCGTTCAATCTTTTTTCGGAAATCCGAATCGCTTCATCCGATTGGTCAATGCCAATCCAACGTCTGCCAAGCTGATTGGCAGCTTGCAGAGTCGTCCCCGAACCGCAGAAACAATCTAAAACCAAATCGTTTTCGTTTGACGAAGCAAGAATGATTGATTTAATCATTTCGAGATTTTTTTCAGTCGGATAAGTCGGATATTGCGCGTCTTTATATTCCCAAATATCTTGTTTTTTCTTGCCGGTGCGCTCGTCAATGTAGATTTTTTTGCGCGGAACTCCGTTTGCCGACCACTCGATTAAATCTTCTTTTTCAAGTTGTTCCAAAACTTTCGGTTCGCTTCGCCAATGTCTGCCTTTGGGCGGTTTTATGCCGCGCCATTCTTGATTTGTTGCACCGTTGACCGTTTCGCCGGGCGCGTGAAGCGGAATTGTCGTATATTTTCGACCGTCTTTATCCGTTTTTTTGAAAAGCCGCTCGACATCTTCTTGCGTGTAATCGTCTTTCGGTTCATTCCAAGTGTATTTATCGGATTTCGTATAAAACAAAATCAAATCTTTAATGTTGCCGTAAGCCTTGCGCGAGAAATTTTTCGGATTGCATTTGATTCGCGTAATATCGTTGCGAAAATTTTGAACGCCGAAAACCTCGTCCATTATAATTTTGACGTAATGCCCGATTTTATAATCAATATGCAGATAAATCGAAGCCGTTTCCGCCATTAGTTCGCGCAGATAAATTAATCTGATGCGAAGAAATTCTAAAAAATCCGCGCCGATTAAACTATCGCTATAAGCCAAAGTGTCGCTCAAACTATTGCTTATCGTGCTTGTTCTTTCATTTCCAATAGTAAAGTTTTTTTGTGTCGCAAAAGGTGGATCAATATAAACCAAATCTATTTTCGATTTCAGATTATATTTATCAAGCAGAGTTTTCAGAACATATAAATTATCGCCTTGAATCAATTTATTGTCAGCATCGTTCCATTCGCCCGACAATTCGACCGATAAATTTCGTGCAAGAATTTCCGCTTCACTATTTTTGTTGTCGTAAGTTAAATTCATTCTCAAATCTGATATAAAAATTCGCGCACAACCAACGCGCTCATAACATTATAATCTTGCAGTTCGGTCGTGATTTTTCGATACATCGCATTGTTTCCCTTAATATACGGAATGCCGTCCAAAATTGCGATAGTTACGGCATCAACTTCAGTTTTTACCGTGCTGACCGCATCATTAAACTGCGCGTTTTGATGTCCGCCGAAATCTGTCAAAAACTTGGCTTCGCCGATGACATATTTTTTGTTAAATCTCCCGACAAAATCAAGTCCTTTGAAATGCGTATAGTTTAAATGCTCAACGGCAAACTTCATCAACAAATTATCTCCGGCATCTAAAATTGCATTCTTATCAGTTGAAATGAATTCATCGTAGGCTACAGGTGTAATTCCCAAACTTCCTTTGTTCAGCCAACGTCTAAAGAGTGGTCCAATTTGCCGATTTGTTTCTTTTGGTTCGGAACATTTTTCAAAAATTCTATCCAAACCCATTTCATAAAGTCTTCCGCAAAGTCTATCAATAGTGTTCGGATTTCTTTCAATCGCAGATTTGTCGCGTTTGAAATATGCAATGTAAGAATCTTTAATCGGGAACAAATCAAATTTCAATAACGCCTTAAATAATTCGACATTGTTTTTAGCATTATAAGATTTCTCAACTTCTGACCATAAAGTTTCGCTGATATTTCTAATTCCTTCTGGAATTGTCGGATAAACCGAAAATAATTCGTCCAAATAATTCCTTTGATTTGCAAAATCAATGCTTAATTGTGTCCAATAATTCATTATTATTTTTTTATTGTCTGCTCAACCGTCGCGTCCAATTCTTTTTTGATTTCTTCGTTAAAGCCGATGATTTTCTTAACCATTTTCCCTTGGCGGTCGAAGATTGCGGTTTGCGGAATGGTGTCAACATTGCCGAAAATGAAGCGTGTGAGTTCGTTTTCGGGTGTGGCGAGAACGTAATCAATCTTTAGTTTTTCGACAAATTGCGGAACTCGCGGGCGATCTTCGTCGCCGCCGACGTGCAAGCCGATGACTTCTAAATTATCTTTGCCGTATTTTGCTTGCAATTCTTTCAAGTGCGGAATTTCTTCCAAACACGGCGGGCAATATGTCGCCCAAAAATCTAAAATTACGACTTTTCCTTGCAAATCTTTGAGTTTTTGAATTCCGCCGTCGGCATTCGTTTTGCCGTCAAACTTTGTCCAATTCATTTCCTCAATCGGTTTAGTCGGCGGCATTTGTTTATCACTCATTGATACAGGTTTGTTTGAAACCGATATTGGCGCGGCGGCAGGACGGCAAGCCGCCGTCAGTAAAAAGCAAAAAGTAAAAATTAAAAAAGCGAAATATTTCATCAGGTTTTAATGTTAAATCGTAAATTGTTAATTGTAAATGAATGAATTGCGCCATAAATTCTCAATTTTCAAATATGAATTATCAATTATTTTGTAAGTTTAAAAGGTAGAACCCTACGATTTATTTGATAATTGACATTTGATAATTGATAATTGCCCTTGATTTTAATGTGAGTTTTTATCCTGAACAAATAAATGAAAGATTTTCCGTGCCGAAATTCGCGGGAGAATCTGAAAACACAAACGCCGTCGGCACGGGCGCATCGTTTGTTTGCGGCTCGTTTGTGCGTTTTTATTTGGAAATTGAAGGAAAAATAATAAAAGCCGCAAAATTTAAATCGAACGGTTGCGGTTTTGCGATTGCGGCGGCAGACGTTTTGGCGGAAAAAATCGTCGGGAAAAATCTTACCGAACTTCACGGATTGAATGATTTGAAAATCGAAACGGAACTCGGAAAATTTCCCGCGAATCGCAAACATTGTTTGGAGATTTGCGTTGATGCTTTATCTCAAGCCTTTGCCGATTTTCGCGCATCGCAGATTGAAGAGTTCGCTGGTGAAAAAGCTCTGATTTGCACTTGTTTCGGCGTTTCTGAAGAAACTATTGAAAAAATAATTATCGAAAACGAAATCGAATCGGTCGAAGAAATCGGCGAAATTTGCAACGCGGGAACGGGTTGCGGTTCGTGTCAGTTTTTGATTCAGGAGTTGATTGACGTGCAAAACGATATTTTCAAACTTTGATTTTATGCTATAATCTGAACATATCAGCCGTTTTATGTGGCTAACTTTTATTTTTGGAGAAATTTTCAGCGATTATAAAATCGCAAATCAATGGACGATCCTGCTAGTTTATCTTTACTTTTCTTTTTCGCGGAAACCGCAACTGCGCCGGAATTTCCCGGTTTAACCTCAATCATAATCAACTTTCTAATGGTTATTTTTCTTGTTCTCGGCAATGGTTTTTTTGTTGCCAGCGAGTTTGCGTTGGTTGCCGTCCGCAAATCGCGCATCGAAGCACTGGTTGCGGAAGGTAATAAATCTGCCGAAAGGCTTCTCGGACTTTTAAATAATCTCAATGCCTATATTTCAGCAACACAACTCGGGATTACGCTGTTTTCGCTCGGTTTGGGTTATGTTGCCGAACCTGCGGTCGTGCGGGTTATCGAACCGCTTTTGGTGTCTTTGGGAAATGCGACGGGCGCGGAGTTTCTGAGTTCGCCGACGCTCGCACACACGATTTCATTTATCATCGCGTTTTCGTTTATTACATTTTTGCACATTGTTTTCGGCGAACTTGCACCGAAAACCGCCGCGCTCGAACTTTCGGAAAGAGTTTCGATGTTGGTTGCACTGCCTTTGCAAATTTTCTACAAGATTTTTTATCCGTTTATTCGCGTTTTAGATTGGACGGGAACAAAAACCGTGCGACTTTTCGGGCTTCATCCGTCGGGCGAACACGGTTCGAGCTACACGGAAGACGAAATTCGCCAACTCATCAAAGTTTCCGAGGAAAGCGGACATTTGAACGAAGAAGAACGGCGGTTAATCAATCGCGTTTTCGAGTTTTCGGAAACAACCGTCAAAGAAGCAATGATTCCGCGCACCGAAATTGCGGCGATTTCCGCTGATTTGACGCTTCAAGGAATTGTCGCGGCTTTTCAAAAAAACGGTTATTCGCGTCTGCCGGTTTATCGTGAATCAATGGACGACATCGCCGGATTTATTCACAGCAAAGATTTGATGCCTTTCCTCTTAAAGCCGAAAAGTTTTCGCCTCGAAGATGTTTTGCAAAAGCCGATGTATGTCGTTGATACGGCACGGCTTGAAGACGTTTTACGGCAGATGCAACGCGAGAAATTTCACTTCGGATTCGTGGTTGACGAACACGGCGGCGTTGAAGGAATTATCACGCTCGAAGACCTTCTGGAAGAAATCGTCGGCGACATTTCCGACGAACACGACGAAGAAGTCAACGAACAAATCAAAGATTTGAAAGACGGAAGCTATATTTTAGACGGCGGTTTAGCGGTGCGCGATTTGAATAAGCGTTGCGAAATGAACATTCCCGTTTCCGAAAGCTACACGACCATCGCCGGATTTTTAATGTCCGAAGCCGGACAAATCTTATCTGAAGGCGAAATCGTGCCGTTCAACGGACATATTTTTAAGATTGAGAAGGTTGATAAACGCCGGATTTTGAAAGTTCGGATGGAAAAGTCGTAAAAGTAGAAAAATGAAGAAAAACTCTTATTTTCGGCAAACGCTTGTATTAATCTCAATAGTAGTTTTTTCAAGTGCTTGCGCTTCTGAAAAGATAGTTTCGGTAAATAATGCGACTGCAAAAAATTTTGACAATAAAGTTTTGAGTTTATGCGAACTCGGAGATAATCCGACAGAATTTGATGGGAAAATTGTTCGTATAAAGACAAGAATGCTTTTTGGAATCGAGAATACTGTTATTTCAAATGAAAATTGTATTTATAATGCAGTTTCTACTTTCAAAAACGAAGATGCATTTGCTCCAATTAAGAAAGTTCGAGAAGAACGCCTTAAAAAAAACGAATCATTTTTTCAGGCTGACGTAGAAGTAGAAGGGAAATTCATAAACAAGCCTTTTACTGAATGTTGCAATAGGACACCTTTTCAATTTGAAATTACAAAAACACTTGAAGTTCAACCTGTAAAATCAAAATAAAATTTTGACAATATCATTTTTTCAATAGATAAAATTTGATGTTAATCTAGGAAAGAAATTTATTAAATATTTGGGATTAATTTAAAAAAAATGAGTTTAATCGAAGAAATTTGGGCGCGTGAGATTTTGGATTCTCGCGGAAATCCGACTGTTGAAGCGGAAGTTATTCTTGAAGACGGAACGCAAGGACGTGCGGCAGTTCCGTCGGGCGCGTCAACGGGCGAGAACGAAGCCGTCGAATTGCGCGATGATGACAAAGGCAGATATTTGGGCAAAGGCGTTTTGAAAGCGGTTGAAAATATTACCGAAAAAATCGCTTACGAACTCGAAGGTTTGGACGCGCTCGATCAAGCGTTGGTTGATGAAACGATGATTGCGCTCGACGGCACGGACAACAAATCTAATCTCGGCGCAAACGCGATTTTGGCGGTTTCGATGGCTTGCGCGAGAGCGGGCGCGGCGTTTCAGCAGCAGCCACTTTACCGTTATATCGGCGGCACGAATGCGAAAACATTGCCGACTCCGATGATGAACATTATCAACGGCGGAGCGCACGCCGACAACAACGTGGACTTTCAAGAATTTATGATTATGCCCGTCGGCGCGGAAAGTTTTTCGGAAGGTTTGCGGGCGGGCGCGGAGATTTTTCATAATTTGAAAAAAGTTTTAAGCTCACGCGGTTATGCAACTTCTGTTGGCGACGAAGGTGGTTTTGCGCCGAATCTGAAATCGAACGAAGAAGCGATTGAAACGATTTTGGAAGCCATCGAAAAAGCAGGTTACACGGCGGGCGAAGATATTTTAATCGCGCTCGATCCGGCGGCGAGCGAATTTTACTCAGATGGCAAATACATTTTCAAAAAATCGGACAAACGCGAACTTTCATCGGAAGAAATGGCGGATTATTGGATTGATTGGACGGAAAAATATCCGATAATTTCAATCGAAGACGGAATGGCGGAAAGCGATTGGGACGGCTGGAAATATTTGACCGACAAAATCGGCAAACGGATTCAGCTTGTCGGCGACGATTTGTTTGTTACGAATACGAAGTTTCTGCAAAAGGGAATTGATGTCGGTGCGGGAAATTCAATTTTGATAAAAGTCAATCAAATCGGCACATTGACCGAGACTTTGGACGCGATTGAACTTGCGAAAACCAACAATATGACGGCGGTTATCTCGCATCGTTCGGGCGAGACGGAAGATTCGTTTATTGCAGATTTAGCGGTTGCGACCAACGCCGGACAAATTAAAACCGGAAGTTTGTCGCGCTCTGACCGCATTGCAAAATATAATCAACTTTTGAGAATCGAAGAAGATTTAGACGCTTCGGCGCGATATTTGGGGCGCAAAGCGTTTTATCAAATCAAAGGTTAGAAAGATTAACCACAAAATAACACGAAAAGGCACGAAAAAGTTTATGATTTATTTTCGTGTCTTTTTGTTTTATTTCGTGGTTGAAAGAGTATGAAAAAAGTTGTCATCATCGGTTCGGGCGGCGCGGGAAAATCAACTTTTGCGAGGCTTTTGGGCGAAAAGACCGGAATTGAGGTTTTTCATCTCGACAAACTTTATTGGAAACCGAATTGGACGAAAACGCCGAAAGATGAATGGGCGAAAATCGTTGAAAATCTGATTCAAAAAGACGAATGGATAATGGACGGAAATTTCGGCGGCACAATGCAGATTCGTCCGGCGGCTTGCGATACGGCAATTTTTCTCGATTTGCCGCGTTATGTTTGTTTTTATCGCGTTTTTAAGCGTTGGAAAATGTATTGGAAAACGAATCGTCCCGATATGACGGAAGGTTGTAACGAAAAGATTGATTTAGAGTTTTTGCAATGGATTTGGAGTTTTCCGAAAACCAAAAAACCGAAAATCGAAGAAACCTTAAAGAGTTTTGAAAGCGAAAAAACGATAATTCGTCTGCGAACGAGCCGCGAGGTTGAAGAATTTTTACTAAAGTTTTGAGTCCCGCCTTATGGTGTTTGAAAAATAAAAGCCGTAAAACGCGGCTCTGCCGCCCGATGTGCGGAAGGGCTTTGCCCTTCCGAAAAGTTCCCTGAAGATTAGCGGGCTATGCCCGCCGCGTTCGGGGCATAGCCCCAATTTCCCGACTTGTCTGCCGGAAGGTCAGAGACCTTCCGCGCATCAGCGGGCAAAGCCCGAAATTCCTTTTTTTTACGGCATTCATTTTGAACAGACCATCAGGCGGGACTCAAAACTTTTGATTTTATTTTGCCGATTGTTTGACGTTTTTGATGTCGGGGCTTTCGTTGGAAATTTTCCACGCGCCGCCTTCTTTGACGAAGGCAAACGGTGTCCAATTCGGATACGCGCCGCCTTTAACTTCCGCCACGCCTTTGTCGCCTTCGATTTGTTCGTTGCGGACTTCCATCGGTTTGTCGGGAATCGTGTCGGTTTCGGCGAGAAAAGCCGCAATCGAAGTTTTATTTTCTTCCTTCATATCAGCTTCGATTGCTTTAATGAATTCAGCCGCCATAATTTTTTTCACGCCTGCGTCGTCTTTTTTCTTCAATGCGTCGTAATATGCCTGAACAATCGGTGCAAACGTCGGCGCGTTGTTGGTTGTTGCGGCAACGGGTTTCGGTGTCGGCGCGGTAATTGCTGTCCCGTTTCCGTTTGTCGTATTTCCGTTTGTCGGCACAGGTTGATTGTTGGCACCATTTACGGGTTTATTATTCGTGGTTGCATTATTCGTTCCCGGCGTTTCGGGATTGGAACACGCAGATATAAAAACTGCTGAAATCGAGATTATGATAAAAAATGCTAACTTAAGTTTCATTAAATTCTCCTAAAAAGTTATAAAATATACTCAAAGGAAAGAATTATAAAGCATCAGACGCAAATGAACAAAACATATCAGACTGAACTGAGACGGATTTTCTTGATTCGAGACTTGCCCGAACCTTTAACTCGTTCGAGCAGTCATCTGCAAATTTTTGATAATTATATCGAAAACACGCGGCTTCGGATACGTTCGATGCGTTCGCCGGAAACGAAGGAGTGGCACTTTGTTCTGCAACAGAGATTTCCCGTCGGCGATAGTTTTTCGCAGTGGAAAATCGCCGAAATTTATCTTAACGAAAACGAGCATCAGCTTTTTGAGCATTTTGAAGGCAGAAAACTCCACGAAAACGAACGCGCCGAAACCAACGAAGTCCGCAAAAACCGATACTTTTACGATTTGGGCGGCAGACAGATTGAAATTGATTTATTCTTAGGCGAGCTTTGGGGCTTAAATCTGGCGCGAGTCGTCTTTGAAAACGAAAAGGACTTTGAAAATTTTGAAATTCCGCCGTTCGTCATCGCCGAAGTTACCGAAAATCCCTTCTTTTCCGGCGAAAACCTCGTCGGCAAACATTTCCGCGACATCCAAGCCGAATTCGCCCGAATGAACGAAGCCCATCAGATTATTTTAAACGAACCTGATGAGTAAAAAAGAGGAAAATGGAAAATGGAAAATGGTAAGAAAAATAAACATTTTCCATTTTCCATTTTCCATTTTCCTCTTTCCACTTGTGTAACTACGGGATTGTTACGACAGAAACGATGTCGGAGTGGACACCGACGGGTTTATTGCCTTGCAGAAACCGTCCGCGATAGCGGCGGACTTCGGGCGTATTCGGAACGGCGGGCGGCGAATCGTCGTTTGCCGGTGATTTGTAGTATCTGCCGATTTTATTCCAATCGGTGCTGTTGCCGACCTGACTTTCGAGTTCGATGCCGTCAAATTCGCCACGGACAAAATAAATATCAACCTGTGAATCCGCCATTGCTTTGGCTTCGAGCTTCGACTTGGCTTCTTCCGGCACGACGCTTTGCTGTTGAATCGGCAAAACGCGATAATCCGCGCCGACGGCTTCATTATAGTTTGCCGATTCCTTCAAACGCCGCACAAACGAGCGCGTCCGTTTGATAATTCCCGCTAACATCTCGTTTTGCAAAACCGGTTGCGTTGGCGCATTGGTCGTCGGGTAAGTCGGGGTTACCGCATTTTTCGCACCATAAAGCATAATCCGCTTAAACTGACCGAACTCGCGCCGATTGGTATCGGCGGTTGTCCAGCCCGAAACAACATTATGCACCATCACGGCATCATCTTGAATCTGCCGGATCTCTTCAGGCGAAAAACCGTGCATCGCACCGCTCTCCGTCGCCTTCGCCGCCCAATTTGCAAACCATTCATCCTTTTCGGCTTCGCCCATTGGCATATAATCTAAAGTCATATTTTTTACTGCTCCTAACTAAAATCTAAAAGGTTAAACACCTTCGATTAATAGATAAAGTTCAGATTGATTTTTTGCGGAATTATCAAAATTTATTTACAAAAAGCAAGAAAATGTTCTAAAGCCAAGCAAAAACGCTCTAAAGCTGCTCATATTTGCTCTAAAGTCGCCCATATTTGCTCTAAAGTCGCCCATATTTGCGCTAAGGTCGCCCATATTTGCGCTAAGGTCCCCCATATTTGCGCTAAAGCCAAGCAAAAATGTTTTAAAGAGAGGCGTATTTGTTGGAAAGATGGGCGAAAATGTTCTAAAGCCAAGCAAAAATCCTGCGAAGTCTGGCAACTTTCCTGCGAAGTCGGGCAAAAATCCTTTAGAATTTGTTTGAAAACTCAGAAATGTAAAGGATTTAACCACCAAATAACACAAAATAACACAAAATTCCTTTGAGTCTTGAGTTGAATGGGGATTGTTTTTTTTTCAGCGGGCAAAGTTCATCATTTTGCGGGGGCAGAGCCGCCCTTCCGACTGTTAATGGCAGAAACACGACTGTTAAGGAGTGTTTCAAAAGGCTCAACCGTGAACACACTCCTTAACAGTCGTGTTTCTGCCTTGATTTCTACCCTTCTCTCAACTCAAATCTGCTCTAAAAAACCAAAAATCCACCGCCAAACCACAAAAAAAACGCCCGCCATCCCCGACCGGCAAACCGCCAAACCCGAAACAGCAGACATTATTCTCACAACAAACCACCTTACCACCTACCGCAAATCCAATCGGGTCTTCGGAGATGAATCTGCCAATCTGTGCATCATAAGCTCTTGCGCGGTAATGATAAAGTCCGCTGAAATTGTCATATTCTCTGCCCGTGAATTGGTAGCGACTTGGAAAGTCCGCGTTTGTCGCATTGCCGAAAGCGTTGTAACGACAACCTGCTCATTTTACTTAGTTCGCGGTGCATTTATTGGAACGTATCTGTTCATCGAAACATTAACTTGTAGATAAGTTTGCGTTTCACGCGGAATCAGGACGCGCCAATTTGTGCCGCCGCGTTTGATGTAGCCGGGAAGTTTGGCGGGGTTTGAATTGTATCCGGCGCATAAAAGTTCGGCGGGTGTGGCAATACCGTTTTGAATTGCGGCATAAATTGTCGGGTTTGCAATCAAATCGTCCCACGTCATTTGCATATAAAGCAACATCGCTTGTGCGGCGTTCGGATGATTTTGCATTCCGGTTACGAAATCAGGCATTAACGGAATTTGCGGAAAACGGTTGCGAACCATTAGATATGTTGAAGGAATCATCTGCACCATTCCGCCCGCGCCCGCGCTCGAAACGGCGTAACGATAAGTTTGTCCTTCGTTCAAAGCGTAAAGCGCATAGACTTCATTGAAAAGCTGAAGATGATTTTCCGTCCAAAATCGCGCCGGATCAATATGTTCGACAATCGCCAAACGCTCGGCAATATCGGTTACGAGCGGCGAAATATAAACGCCCCGTTCACGCAGTTTCTCACGCGCCGAATCGAGCTGATTTTTCATATAAAGTTTGCCTGTCGAAACAACTTCGGGCGTAACAATGCCCGGATGCGTCGAAATATAGTAAGCCGTTTCGATAAATCTGCCGTTGCGAACGACCGGATATTGCACCAAAAGCGGTAAATACATCTTGTTATTTTGGCTTGTAACCGTTACGGGCGTGTTCACGCCGTTGGCGCGGATGATGTAAAGATTAACGGTTTTTCCGAACGATGTCGCAATCGAATAAGTCGCGCCGCGCTTCAAAAAAGCGTCCTTCGTCAGCACGAGATAATCAATTTGTTTCGCATCGTAATCATAAAACGCCAGCCGCACAACGTCCGTAATCAAAAAAGAATCGGTCATCGCCGTCGGAATCGGACGCGCCGACATTTCGCGCTTGGCTTCGGCAAGTTTGCTTTTTATTTCAGTAAATCTGAACGAGGTAACAGGCAGAGTCGGCGTAAGAATTTGAATTTGCGAGGTCGGAGTCGGCGCAGGAGTCGGTTGCGGCATCGGTGTCGGCGCAGGTGTCGGCGTTGTTTTCGGTAAATTATCAGTGATAACAACAACTTTTGAAGGCGTTGCCGTCGGTTGCGGAGTCGGAAACGGTGTCGGATTCGTAACGACGACACGCTGGCGCGTCGGTGTCGGCGTTGGCAAATTTGATTGGGCAAAGATTGAAATCGTTGAAATTAAAAAAATGACGAATCCGATAAAAAATTTCTGTTTCATAATACTTCTTAAAAACTCCATGCTAGAGATGACTTTTCGGAAAATGTTTTTTGCGGAGGTTCTGACGTGCGACGTGAACTTTCGCACACTTAAAGATTCGCTTATTTGCCGAAAGGTTGTCAAATCTATTACAAAATTCTTATAGTTTCCACAATTAAAACTTATAATCATTTGAAATTTCCCGACGAAAAAAGTATAAATGACTGGAGCGCAATCGGCTCGATTGCAACATCGCGTTTTTCAGCGATGTAAAAACTCGGCACAGATTCAACTTGATTTCAACCTGAACGCTTGTTCGCGCTCCGCGCTTATGCAAGCGAGCCGATTGCGCTCCAATCATTATGAAAGAACTTTTCGGAACAGACGGAATGCGCGGGCTTGCGGGTGAATTTCCGCTCGATGAACAAACAATTTTCACGCTCGGCAAATCTTTGGCAAAACAATTTGCCGAAAAACTCGGTCGTCCGGCAAAATTTATCACCGGCAGAGATACACGCGAATCGGGCGATTGGATTGAACTCGCTTTTCACGCCGGCGCAAAATCTGAAGACGCGCATTGCGAATCGGCGGAAATTATCACTACGCCGGGCGTTGCTTTTTTGACGAGAAAATTCGATTTTGATGCCGGCGTTGTCATTAGCGCGTCGCATAACCCTTTTGAAGACAACGGCATCAAGATATTTCTGCCGAGCGGGAAAAAGCTCGACGGCGAAACGGAAAGACGCATCGAAAACGACATTCACAGTGAACATTGGGCAGTTGTAAATAATCAATGGTCGGTTGATTTTTCGCGTGCGGAAGAATTTCAAGCGGCATATTTGGATTATCTGGCAGACGAATTTAAAGATTTGCGGCTCGAGAATTTCAAAATAGTGATTGATTGTGCCAACGGCGCGTCTTCTGCGCTTGCCGCACAACTTTTTGAACGCTTCGGCGCAGAAGTTATCGCACTCGATTGCGCTCCCGACGGGCAAAATATCAACGAAAATTGCGGTTCGACGCATCTCGAAAAATTGTTTCGCGCCAACAAGTTCGACGAATCGCATCTGCGCCGAAAAATTCTCGAAGAAAACGCCGATTTCGGTGTCGCGTTTGACGGCGATGCCGACCGCGCTTTGTTTGTTGACGAAAAAGGAAATTTTGTTGACGGCGACGCGACGCTTTGGATTATGGCGCAATTTTTGGAAGCCCACGGATTGCTTGAGAATAAAAAAATTATCGCTACGGTAATGAGCAATCTCGGTCTTGAAACCGCGCTAAAATCTAAAAACATTGAGCTTATCCGCGCATCGGTCGGCGATAAATATGTTTTGGAAGAACTTTTGAAAAGTAATTCGGCAGTCGGCGGCGAACAATCGGGACACATAATTTTCCCGCGCAAATCGCTCGTCGGCGACGGAATGATGACGACGCTTTATCTGCTCGAAACGCTTTTTGAGAACAAAAAATCCTTGTTGGAAATGACCGCCGGATTTACACGCCTTCCACAAACTCTTGTCGGCGTAAAAGTGCGCGAAAAACGCCCGTTTGAAGAATTTCCGCAAATCTCGAAAGCCAAAGCCGAAATCGAAAACCAACTCGGAGACAAAGGCAGATTGCTTTTACGATATTCCGGCACAGAAAATCTCGCCCGCGTGATGATTGAAGGCGAAAACCAAGAAATTATCGAATCGCAAGCTAACGGTTTAGCGGAAGTTATTCGGGCGAGTTTGGGATAATATTTTCTCTTCCTTTTTGAGCGGTTTGTCTTGAGCTTTTTTGACTTCTTCAATTCGCTTATTGATGTTGTCTTTAGCATCGGGCGATTGCGTTAATTTCAGATATTGGTCGAAATCTTTCTGCGCCAATTCTTTGTGTCCGAGCATTTGAATGGCAATTCCGCGTTCGAGATATGCTTCGGCGGAATTGCGGTTTTGTGAAATCACCCAACTGAAATCGCGCACGGCAGGTTCTAATGCTTTGGTTCGTAAAAACAACCTGCCGCGCCGGAAACGGATTATTTCATCGCTGTAACCTTTGGCAATAATCGCGTTTGTAAAGGCATCCAATGCGTCGGCAATTTCACCCTTTTGTTCGAGCAAATCTCCCAAATAATAAAAAACAACTTCGGCATCATCACCAACGTATGAAGGTGAAAGATAAATTTTATCCTCGGAATAAAACCAGCCGTCTGGTTTTATTTTATCTTCAAATTCGGCGAATTTATCATCAGGGCATCCTTCGCAGGCTGCTTTTGAAAGTGAAAGAGTTACGCCTGCGCCCGTTCCGACACCGTTTTTTTTAACGGGTTTTTTCTTCTCTAAAGTTGCCAAAGGATTTTCGTTAAATGGGTAATCGGTTTTTTCAGTATAAAATTCAGGATATTTTTGGCGAGATTCTTTTGTAACTTCAAAGTAATAATTCGCCAAACCTCTGAAATCGGCAATAGCGCGGTTGGCATCGCTCATTTTCAGAAAGGTCAAAGCGCGATAGAAATAGGCGGCAGTGTTGACATTCATCCGTGCCGCCGACGAAAAATCTTTTACTGCGCCGTCATAATCTTTGAGCAGATATTTTAATTTTCCGCGTCCTTCAAAAGCGTTATATTGAATTTTTCCGTTAGCCGCAAGGTTGGCGACCGATTTGTCATAATCCTCCAACGCGCCTTGCAAATCTTTGAGCGCGATTTTGCATTCGGCGCGATATTGATAAGTATTTATGATGCTTTCGTCAAGTTCGATAACCTTATTATAATCAGCGATTGCCGCCGTGCAATTTTTCATACTGCTTTTCAAATTGCCACGAAGAAAGTAAGCATCAGAATAATCGGTTTTTAGTTTAATCGCTTCATCAAGCAGTTTGATTGCCGCTTCATAGTTGCGCGTGTTCCAACTTTCCCAACGCGCCGCCTCGTAAAATTCTTCAGCGGTTTTTGGCGGTTTCGACGGTTTTTTCGGTGTATCAAGAACTGCTTGATTCGTAGGTTTCGGAGTCGGAGTCGGAATTGTTTGTTGGGCAAAAACTGAAACAACGCCGAAAAAAATACTAATAAAGATAAGTGCAAGATTTTTCATAATTAAAATTCAGTTTTCAGAGTTATCATAAACATAAACCCAAAACGCCGAAATGTAAAGAAAATTTTGTTGGCTTAATTTTTCAAAAAGTAACGTAACTACAAAACTGCTCAGAATACGGTTTTGACATAGGTTTTGGCTTGACCGGTTTTTAGTGGTATTTTTTTCCGAAAAAAACAGACTTATCTTGTTATAATTGAAAAACTGCTATCGTAAAATTATAAAATTCGGAGAAAAGTTATGGATGAAAGAGAAGTTTTAGAAGTTCAAAAAGAACTATTGACGCGGAGATCGTGGTTGCAGAAAGGTTTTAAGACAGCCGCCGCGTTTGGACTCGGTGCGCTGGTGTTGAATGCTTTCGGCGATTTTCAGCCGTCGGTGGTCAATGCAATGGAAAAAATTACGGATGGTTCGCTCGATTTTGTGTCAACCGATGTTTGCACTTTGACTTGCACGACAACGCTTGGTCCGTGTTATTCGGCTAATCCTTTGGTGCGCCGCGACATTACTAGCGGAATTACCGGAATGCCGATTCGATTTGCGTTTCGCGTAGTAAATGCCGACACTTGTTTGCCGATTCAGGGCGCGACGGTTGATCTTTGGCATACGAACAAAGATGGCAATTATTCGGCTCTGAGCGGCGTTTGCTCAAACGATGGAACAACGCTTTCGCAGAATTTCTCGCGTGGTGTTCAACCGACCGATGCCAACGGTTGGGCATATTTCGATTCGATTTTTCCGGGGTGGTATTCGGGGCGCGTTACACATATGCACTTAACGGTTCGCATCGGCGCGACATCAATAGTAACGACACAGATGTTTTTTGCTGACCGCGTTGCCGAAACTGTTTATCGTAATCATCCGCTTTACACAAATCGTCCGAACCGCGACACGACAAACACCAGCGACAATGTTATCGGCGGCAACATCAGCCGCGCTTTGCCCTATATTATGACGACTAAACTTGTCCAAAACAGATTTATGCAAGCGACAAAAACACTTGCGATTCGCACTACACCGACGACTTGTAATGCGTAATTTAAAGGAGGAAAAGAAAATGAAAACAAACAGATTATTTATTCGATTGACGGTCTTTTCATTGGTGATTTTGGCTATGTCAATATCCGTTTCAGCTCAAAATAAATTACGCAATGCACTTGATTATGACGGCGATCAAAAAGCTGATTATGCGGTTTTTCGCAACTTGGACAGCACTTGGTATGTAAATCGGAGCGGTGGCACGACGAGTTCGCAACAGTTTGGTCTTTCGAATTTCGACACAGTTACGCCGGGCGATTATGACGGCGACGGCAAAGGCGATTTGGCGGTTTGGCGTTATACTGATCGCGTTTGGTATCGCATTAACAGTTCAAACAGCACGTTCACGGCAGTTCAATTCGGCTTAATCGGCGACGAACCGATGCAAAGAGATTACGACGGTGACGGCAAAACAGACATTGCAGTTGTGCGTCGCGCCATCGGCACAAACGGTGCAATGATTTGGTGGGTTTTTAATAGTCAGACAAGTTCGGTTTCGGCTTATCAATTCGGCATTAACACGGATTTTGCCGCACCGGGTGATTATGACGGCGACGGCAAATTCGATTATGCAATTTATCGTGCCGGAGCAAATAATACACTGCAAAGCTATTACTATATTGCCAGAAGTTCAGATAACGGTTTCACGGTTGCGCCGTGGGGCGTTGGCGGTGATTGGGTTGTGCCGGGCGATTACGACGGCGATGCAAAAACCGATTTGGCGATTGTCCGACGAAGTGCAACGACAACCGGCGCACTTATTTGGTATGCTTTACAAAGTTCAAACAATGCTTTAATTGCCAAACCGTTCGGCATCACCGAATATGACGTTCCGACGCAAAATGATTATGATGGCGACGGCAAAGCCGATCTTTCCGTTTGGCGCGAAACCGACAACACTTT
This sequence comes from uncultured Blastocatellaceae bacterium, assembly GCA_964548225.1. GTDB lineage: Bacteria > Acidobacteriota > Blastocatellia > Pyrinomonadales > Pyrinomonadaceae > CALMEH01. Next base: position 17,847 of record CAZJQP010000041.1, read on the forward strand.
TTATGTTCTGAAATCAGCGGGAAACGGCGAAACGACCTTTACGAGCTGGGGATTTATCAGCGATTTTCCGATTGCTTCATATGATACACATTAATGGATGAGGGATGAATAAGCCGAAATTATTCATCCCTCGTTTTTTTACATCGTGAAGTTATAGACGATAACGCCGGAAACTTTGACAGGATTATTTGAAAGAGTTGTCGGATTGAAAGTTGATTTTCGTGCGGCATCTAAGGCAGATTCGCGCAAGAGCGGATGCCCGTTGACAGCAGTTGCCGATATTACGCGCCCGTTTTCGTCAATTAAAACCTGAACTTCGACTTTTCCGACGGCGCGAACTTGTTTTGCCGTTTGCGGATAGTTAGGTTGTGCCAAAAATTTTGCTTTTCCGTTGACTACACCGCCGGAAACTATAGTTTGTTTGGGCTTAGTTTCATCTTTTTTGACGATTTGTTTTTCGGTTTTTTTGATAACGGGAGCGTCTTCTTTATCCTCGTTATCAATAATTTTTGTATTATTAGTTGAAATTCCCGTGCCATCAATTTTTCCTTCTTGAATACGATTGCTTTTTATTCCGTTAGAGATTGCCGGCGTAAAATCCGTAAGCCCTTTTTTGAACGGAGTATCGGGACGCGCTTGAAGTTTTGAAGGTGTAACCGAAACATCATTTGGAGTTTTGGCAGGCGATTCGTCCAACCGTTGAATGTTTGCAATGCGCGTCGGCAATTCGCTTCTGACGTTTTCATTCGATTTTTCCTTAATCAGTTTTTGCGGTTCGGGTGCATTATCTTCAACCATTACGGGCGCATTCAAACTCGACAAAGCCAGATCGGAATTCCCCAATCCCAACTCAAAACCGAACAAACTGACCGTAAAAGCAAAAATCAATCCGATTGCCGCTAAAGACATTGCTGCACCGAATAAACCTTTGACTCTTTTGACTTCTTTTCCATTATTTTTTGATTCAATTAATTTATCTAACATTGTTATTTTCCTCCTAAAATCCGGTGCCTCGGCGGGTTTTGGAATAACCGCAAACTTAGACACCGAATTTGGGAATTTGTTCCCGAAAAAATAAAAAATAAAAAATAGAAAGTAAAAAATCTGAGAGTTCTGTAAAATTGAAATTATGAACGGACAAAACAGAGCGGACATATATGCCGGAATAAAGGTGGCAATCGTCTTAAAACAAGACCAGCGAACAGGGAAAAGAACTGTTGGAATAGTTAAAGATTTGCTGACAAATTCAAAATTTCATCCGCACGGCATAAAAGTCAGATTAACAGACGGACAAGTCGGGCGCGTGCAGGAAATTTTGGAAGATTAACCGCGAAACACGCGAAAAAAATGCGAAAATTAATTAAAACTTTTCGCATTTTTCGTGGTTGTTATTGATTTATTTCTTTCTTGATTTCGGTTTTGAAGTTTGCACGTCAACGAGTTGGATTTTGAAAACAACGCGGACTTCCGAAGCGCGATTATCTAGTGCGGCGGGAACAAACGGTGCGTTTTCTTCATCGGCGTTAAAAGCATTTTTTATACTTTCCAAAGTTTCCTTGTCTTGTGGAGATTCAACGATTTCGGCGATTTGCGCTAATCCGTTGTCAAAAACATCAGCGACGACTACGAATTCGTTACCTTTCATTTTGCCGCGCACTAGAGATTTTGTCAGTGCAACAATTGCGCCCGTAGGGTTAAGCGAAGGCGATTCGCCGGAAATTGAAAGACGGTTACGGGCAAAATTTTCTTGCGTAATAATGCGCTCATCATTTTCGGTGAAGGTAAATTCAGAAGATTTCGGGATTATTACTTCGGTAGTTTCATTACGGGCAATTTCCGAAGTTTGTGAATTCGGATTTGCACCGGAGAGCATCGCGCCGAGAAGCAAAAAAGCAAACAAAAAAGTCGCCGCCGTGCCAACCGCGTAAGGCATAAAACGCATTTCGAGCCAATGCCGGAAAGCCGGAGAAAAAATGCGCTTCGGCGCGGGCGTTTCAATTTGCTCCGCAACTGCGGCTCGCACCGAATTTATCAAATTTTGCGGCATTGCCGGACGCGGCATAACGCGCAGATTGTTTTTAATGATTTGAAAATCCACCAATTTTTGCCGACATACAGGACAACCGGCGAGATGAACGTCCAATGTGGCGCGTTCCGTTTCGCTTAGTGAATCGTCCAAATAAATCGGCAGATTAAATTGTAAATTTTCGCATTTCATATATTTTGTAAAGTTCAGAGTTCACACTAAAGCGTGAACTCTGAACAACATTCGAATAACTGACCGACCCCGGCTGTTTTCCATTGAAAACAAACGGTTTGTTTGAACTTAGCGGGAAACTTTCAGATTTTTCTTTCAACGGTTGTTGCTGGTCGTTTTCAAAATAAATTGAAATATTCCTTTTATTTTCAAACTTTATCGTTCACTTGACCTCACGTTTGGCACCGATTTTTTGGTTTATTTTTTAGTGAAACCGGGGCGGGTCAATTATTCGATTTTCAAATATCACTCAATCTTTTTCGCAATTCTTCGCGTCCGCGAGCGATACGGCTTTTTACCGTGCCAATGTTTATTTGCAAAAGCGTTGCGATTTCTTCATAAGAAAAACCTTCGATGTCGCACAAAACAATGGTTTCGCGGAAATGCGCGGGCAAATCGCTAAGAGCGCGGCGAAGTTTTTCTTCGCGTTCTCTGGCAAGAAGATTTTCTTCCGGCGTTTGTTCGCGGGAAGAAAAAGTTTCACCAAGCGTCGTTTCGCTTTCGCCGATTTTTGTGTCGAGCGAAATTGTCGTTTCGCGTTTCCGGCGTTTCCACCAACGGAAACGATTGCGCGATTCGTTAATCGCAATCCGAAACAACCACGTTTTCAAATCAGCCTCGCCGCGAAAGTTTTTGATGGCTCGGAGCGCGTTCAAAAAAGTTTCCTGCGTCAAATCTCCGGCTTCTTCCGCATCTTCCGTAATTCGGTAAAGAAGCGCGTAAATATCTGCGGAATAGCGTGTTACGAGCGTATCAAAAGCCGCCGCTTCGCCTGTTTTCAACTTTTCAATAAAATCCGCCTCAGCCGATAAATTTGCAGTAGAAGACACCGCCACCAGTGCGTTACTTCCTAATTCTTCTTCGTCGAAAGCGATTGCCTTGCTGAAGAACATCTGCTTTTTTCCTCTCCCGAACGACGGAAATTTGAAACTGCTCATCCGCTTTTTACGGCGAACTAAATGATTAGACACCGATTTTCTGAAATTGTTCCCGAAAAAAATAATTTTTTTTTCGTTTGGCTCAATTATATTATATTTCAACGAATTTCCGGCTAATAAAAGATTTACCATTTTTGATGATTTTCTAACTTGAATAAGCCTGAGAAATTTTATGATTTGCCGATAAATCGTTGTTTTATTTTCATCCTTCGTTTGAAATTGCCGCCTTCATTGCTTTGGACTTTTTACATTTGAAGCAATTTAAGGTAAATTAACTATTTTGTTGCGATTTACGGTAAATTAACTCTTTTAGTTGTGACTTGCGACGATTTTCATATTTTATTAACAAGAATGGCTAGAAAGAAAAGAAATATACCCGAACAATTCCGTCCCGTCGAAAAAAACGATGCCGGACCGAAACCGATTTACGCCGATCAATTTCAAGAACGAGTTGGCAAGAAAGTTGAAGATTTAGGCTCAAAGTTTGAAGGCAAAAGCAAAAATATCCTTTACGGTATTGCGGCTGTCGCGGTGCTTGCCGTGTTAGTTGGCATTTTCTTTGCGTGGAGCAGACGTTCAAACGCCCAAGGGCAAACTGCACTCGGCAAAGCGATTGAAACTTCAACGGCACAAGTTACCGATTCGCCGCAACCTGCAGGTTCGACCGCGAAAACCTTCAAAACCGAAAAGGAACGTGCCGAAGCCTCAATTACAGAATTTCAAGCCGTTGCTGATAAATTCGGCGGAGAAGTTGGCGATAAAGCGAAATATTTCGTTGCCGTCAATAAATTGACGATTGATAAGCCGACGGCGATTTCAGAACTCGAAACGCTCGCGCAAAAAAGCGGTGAAGTCGGCATTTTATCGAAATTTGCACTTGCCCAAGCTAAAGCGAACGACGGCGATTTGGACAAAGCCGCCGCACTTTACGGCGAGCTTTCCGCGCTTGATAATCCGATTTTGTCAAAAGACACGATAAATTTTGAATTGGCGAAAATCTACGAAAAACAAGGCAAAAAAGACGAAGCGGTAAATCTGCTTTTTAATTTGGTAAAATCGGCAAGCGAAGCAAAAGATTTGGACGACAAACCCGTTCCACTTTCTGAAACCGCGAAAAAAGCCAAAATCAAACTTACCGAATTAAGTCCTGACAAAGCAAAGGAAATTCCCGAACCCGCACCGCAAATGCCGACTTCAATGCCTTTCGGAATGTAATTTTAAGGTAAATTGCACAAATAAATGCAGAAAGATACACGATAATCGAGAACGTGAAAAACACATTCGGTTATCGTGTGTTTTTCTGCATTTTTGGTCTATGATTATAGAAAATAAGTTTAAGAGGTAATAAGGTGAAAAATTATAAATATATTGTCGGGGCATTTTTGGTTTTTTGCGGTGTGATGTTGTTGCTGTTCATTTTGAGCAGTAAAAACTTCAAAACCGAAGCGCAAGAAGTAAATAGTAAAAACAATTCGTTTGAAAAATTTGCGGTTAAAGATGCTGTTACCGAAGAAATTCGTGGCGCAGAAAAAGAATTTTTTCGCGTTTCCGTAAATAATTCGGGCGACCGCAACGAAATTCGCAAATACGGCGTAATTATCGAAGATTACAACTCGTTTGTCGTTATTTCCAAAAAGAAAAACGCCGATTTGAGCAAATTGAAACTTCAATCTCAACCAATCGAAACGACGATTCACTTACCGAATTCTAATTTTGAACCGATAAAAAATTCACCGCCGCAAACGATTAAACCGAACGACGAATCGGCAAGCAATCCTTCCGGCAAAGATTATTACATCGTTCAATTCGGCAGTTTGGCAACGGACGAATGGCTTGAAAGTTTGCGCGGCGCGGGCGCGGAAGTTTTGCAATATGTTCCGCATCAAGCGTTTTTTGTTTATGCGGACGGTGCGGCGATTAGTAAAATTTCCAATCATTCGCGCGTTCGATGGGTTGGACGATATTTGCCCGAACAAAAACTTTCGCCCGCATTGCGTTCATTTATGGCGAATGCCGAAGGTGAACGAAAAATGTTTGACGTAGCGGTTTTCAATCGAGCAAATTTAACGGAAGTTCGTGCGCGTCTGGAAAATCTGACGAGCGGCAAGATTTTAACCGAAATGCGGATGCCGAATAATTTCTTTAATGTTTTGCGCGTTGAAATTCCGCTCGGTGACGTTGAAAAAATTGCCGCAATTTCTGATGTCGTGCGAATTGATCAATATGAAAAACCGCAAGCCGAAGATGAACGCGCCGCGCAAATCGTTGCGGGAAATTATACGAGTCCGACAGCAATTTCGCCGCCGGGATATAATCCTTTGACGCAATTCGGAGTTGACGGCACGAACGTAACTGTTGCCGTAGTTGACGATGGCGTTTCGGTTACGGGAAACGGCGGATTTTATCTTACACCAAATAATACCATTGACGGACCATTGCGCGGTGCAACGACAGGCGCGTCGGGCGGACACGGACACATAAACGCCAGCATTATTGCGGGAAATACGCCTTTCGGTGCGCTTGATCCTTTAAATTACAACTATGGCATTGGCATTGCACCGAAAACCAATATCATCAATATTCCTTTTCTCAAATCAGGAAATACAACGACCGATTTACAAGCCGTTGACGATACGCTCAACACTGCCGGACCGAACGGCGTAAAAGGTTCGATAACCAATAACAGTTGGGGGAACGGCACGAATGGAAATGCTTACGATTCTTATGCCGCCCAATATGACGGTTACGTTCAAGATGCTTCGATTGCGGCGAGTTTCGATCCGATGACAATTATTTTTTCGGCTGGAAATTCAGGCACAAGCGGTTTGACGCGCCCGAAAGTGTCGAAAAATACGATTTCGGTGGCAAATTCGGAAAACATTCGCACCGAATTCAGCGCAACCGGCGCAGATAATATGGACGATTTGCGAAGCACTTCGAGTCGTGGAATTGCGGCTGACGGACGCATAAAACCGGACATTACCGCGCCGGGTTCGTTCATTACAGGCTCACGCTCAGGAAGTTGCGCTTCGGTTTCGAGTTGTTTCGATGCAAATCACGCTTACAGCACGGGAACATCGCACGCCGCGCCGCAAGTCGCCGGAGCCGCCGCATTGTTCACACAATTTTGGAAAAACAACAATGGCGGAAATAACCCGACACCTTCATTGATAAAAGCCTCAATCATCAACACCGGACAGGAAATGAACGGTTCGCTGACAAATACGGCGATTCCGAACGGAAACGAAGGTTGGGGAAGAATTTTTCTCAAAAATATGTTTGACACGACCGTTCCGATTAAACGAATAAATCAAACGCAGGAGTTTTCAAATCCGGGCGAAAATGTAGTTTATACGGGAACAGTCGGCAATTCGGCAAAACCGTTTCGTGTAACGCTTGTTTGGACAGATCCGCCGGGAACGGCAGATCCGGCGTTGGTTAATAATCTTGATTTAATTGTGCAAGTCGGTGCAAATACTTATAACGGAAATGTTTTCACCAACGGAGTTTCAACGACCGGCGGAAATAACAGCACGATTGATAATGTTGAAAACGTATTTCTTCCGGCAGGGATTCCAGCCGGAACACAAATTACTATAACAGTTAAAGCGACTGCGCTGAACGGCAACGGAATTTTAGGAAACGCCGATTCGACCGACCAACATTTTTCGCTTGTCGGATATAATTTTACCGAGCAAGCCGTAACGGTTCGTTCGCCGTTCGATTATGACGGCGACGGCAAAACCGATCTTTCGATTTTCCGTCCCGCGCTGGGCGAATGGTGGTATCAAAAATCATCAAACGGCGGAAATTTTGCCGCACAATTCGGTTCTTCGACCGATAAAATTGTTCCCGCAGATTACACGGGCGACGGAAAAACCGATTTTGCTTTCTTCCGTCCTTCGAGCGGGCAATGGTTTATTTTGCGAAGTGAAGATTTTTCGTTCTTTGCATTTCCGCTCGGCGTTGGAACCGACGTTCCCGTTCCGGCAGATTACGACGGCGACGGCAAAGCCGATGCCGCAGTCTTTCGTCCTTCGACGTTGACTTGGTTTATCAACAAATCCACAGGCGGCACGGACATTATCACTTTCGGTGCAACAGGCGATAAACCCATCGTCGCTGATTATGACGGCGATCAAAAAGCCGATATTGCAATTTATCGGACGAGCGGCGGCGTTTCCGAATGGTGGATTCGGCGCAGTTCAAACGGCAGCGTTTTTGCCGCGCAGTTTGGAGCATCAACCGATAAACCCGTGCCGGGCGATTTTACGGGCGACGGCAAAACCGATATGGCTTTCTTCCGACCTTCAAACGGAAATTGGTTTGTTTTGAGAAGCGAAGATTTTTCATTTTATGCTTTTCCGTTCGGCGCAAACGGCGATGCTCCGGTGGCGGGAGATTATGATGGCGACGGTAAGTTTGATGCCGGAGTTTTTCGTGCGTCAACCGCGACTTGGTTCGTTCAGCGTTCGACGGCGGGAACATTGATTCAAACATTCGGAATTGCCGGAGATATTCCGACTCCGGGCATTTTCGTTCCGTAAAATAAATCGGCGGAACGAAGAAAAAATCAAAAATTCTCTTACTTTTAGTTGTTTGTAGTGTTATAACTAAAGGTAAGAGGATTTTTTTTGAGCAACATCGCATCTGTAAAAACGGCGGAAACATCTGCCGCAGAAACTATTTCAGGCAAAAACGTGAGCATTCGCGTTTCGCCGAACGGTTATTTTTCCGCAATTTTTTTGGCGACATTCTTTGCCGCATTTCTGATTTATCTCGAATACGATTGGTCAGCCGCGATTGTTTTTGCGGCGGCTTGGATTTTTTTGCCGTATTTTTTGTGGACGGATAAAATCGTTTTTGACGGCAAACGTCTGACACGAACGGGTGTTTTGCCGCGTCTTTGGGCAACTGCAAATAATTCGCGGATTCGTCTGCGTGTTTCGGAAATCGAACAAGTTGAAACGCAAGCACTTCGCGCACTCAAACGCGGCGGAAATGTATTTTACCGCTATCGGACTTCGGTGCAGGGCAAAGGTTTGCATTTTGCGTTTGCTTCGGGCGGCGAAGAATACCGCGATATTATTAATCGGCTTTTTAATGCTTTACCTGAAAATGTTATGGATAATCGTTCGCTTGAATTGCGCGATTATTTGGCAGAACCGAAGGAAACTTTAACCAAAGCGCGGTTTGCAAAAATTCCTTCGGATGATGTTTTGGAAGATTCTCTGAAAATTATCGAAAAAAGCGGCATCCGCAAACTGAAGGAAATCAGCGAAGCGGAAGAGGAAAAGGCAGATTATTTGCGGCGGCTTGCCAATGAATTGCGGCTTGCCGGATATTTTTTGCAATCGCTCGAAGCCTTTCGCCGCGCCTTGCTTTTGAAACCGCGCGATGGTTGGCTTTTATTTGAATTTGCGCGTTGTTTGTATTCTTTTGCAGGTTCGGAACGCAATGCACGATACCAACGCCGTGCTGTTGCCGCGCTTCGTTTGGCGGAAAAACGTGCCAACGGCGACGGCGAATTGCTGGCGCGTTTGGGCGAAAGTTTTTTTCAATACGGCGACCAACGGCGGGCGCAAAAAGTTTTCCAAAAATCGCAGGAAGCCAAAGAAGAAAACTTTCGTGCCTTTCGCGGAATGGCTGAAATCGCTTTGCGCGAAGGCAAAATCGCCTACGTCATCCATCATTTTTCCGCCGCTTTTCGCTTTGCCGACACAAACGCTCTGCGGCGTTGGACAAACGGCGAAACCGAATATTTTTCGCGTCTGAACTCGGACGAAGAATATATGGATTTGGAAATCAGCCGCATAAAATTTCTCGAAACGCTCGAAAACACGAAGAAATCTACGCTTCGGATCGCCTTTTTCGGCTTTCCCGCCATACTTTTCGGGGTTGTATTATCAGAAGACCTCGTTTCCAACATCGGTTGGGCAATATCTTCAATCGCGCTAATCGTTTGGGGGGGCGTGTCTTTAAGCCGAAAAGTTTTCGCCGAACGAATTCCGTTTGAATTGCTTGCTGAAGAAGATTAAAAGTAAAAAAAGAATTCGGATTTTTACTTTTTACTTACAAAAGGCGTATTATGTTCGTGTTATTTAATTGAAGGTTGATTCCCAACGCTGAAAAATCAATGTTTAATCATTAATCTAATTCGTTTTTTGTCTGATTTTCCATAATAGACCTCTTGCCAAAGTTATGGCAATTTTACGGCTGTGCCGTCCGATGTGCGGAAGGTCTCCGACCTTCCGACACCATGTTTTTATGCGGGCTATGCCCTGATACAAACAACTTTCGGCGGGGCAGAGCCGCCGCCGCACATCAAGCGGCACATCCGCAAAAAACGTGATTACTTTTGCAAGAGGTCTAATTTGAATTTTAAGAATTTTAATTCTTTCACCTTTATAAATCCGTGTATCCCCGAAGGAGTTGTAAATAGATGTCTATTAAAAATTTTTCGAAACGCCCCGTTTTTCTTTCTTTATCAATTATTTTCGTGTTTGCGTTTGTCGTTTTTGTTCAAAACAGCGCGTTCGTGAATGAAATTTTCACGACCGAAGCCGCCGCGTCAAAAAATGAAACGCAAAATTCTTTGCTTTTGCCGACGATGACGGCGGATAATAACGACACGCTCGTAACCGACGTTGACGGCGACGGGCGCGTTGACCCGGGCGATACGATTCAATATACCGTTACAATTAATAACTCTGCCGGAGTCGGCGTGGGAAATGATGCCCTCGGCGTAACTTTCAGCGAAACACTCAGTAACGACACGACGCTTGTCGGCGGTTCGCTCAATGCTTCGCCGATTGCCGGAAACGATACTTTTGCGGTTACGGGCAATTTGCAAATCCAAGTGCCGGACGGCGCAAACGATGTTCTCGCCAACGACTTTGACCCCGACACCAACTCAAATGCCGGATTGACCGCTTCGGGCGGCACGACCAGCGCACAGGGCGGAAATGTAACCATCAATGCCAACGGTAGTTTCAGCTACAATCCGCCGCCCGGCTTTGAAGGCACGGACACTTTTACTTACACCGTCACGGACGCGGGCGGTGCAACCAACACGGCGACAATTACTTTTAATGTGTCGGGAATGATTTGGTTCGTCAATAACAACGCGGCGGCTTGCACGACTTTGGCGGCAGGTTGCGGCAGATTGACCAATCCGTTCTCAACACTCGCCGCGTTTGTCGCGCTGAACAACGGCACAGGCAACAATCCGGCGGCAAACGACAATATTTTTATCTTTGAAAGCGCAACCGCTTACACGGGCGGCGTTACATTGCTTTCAGGACAAAAACTCATCGGACAAGACGCAACCGCGACGCTTTCGGCGATTTCAGGCATCATGCCCGCGATGTTTAGCGACGCGCTTCCCGCAATGAACACGGGAGGCAATGCTTCAACGATTCAAAACGCGGCGGGCAACGGCGTAACTTTAGGAAGCGGCAACGCGATTCGCGGTTTTACGGCAAGCAATTCGAGCAGTTCGTCAATCAGCGGTTCATCCTTCGGCACGGTAACAATCGCCGATGTGATTATCAATACCAACGCACAGGCTTTGAGTTTGACGACCGGAACAGTTGCCGGAGCGGGCTTTAACTCAATAACTTCAACGGGCGGCGCGAGAAATATTTCGCTGACGGGCGTTCTCGGCACTTTGAATATGGGCGGCGGCGCACTTTCGGGCGCAACGGGCGAAGCATTTTTCGTTTCCGGCGGCACGGGCGCGTTGGATTACGACGGCACTTTTACGAAAAGCTCGACCGGCAGTATCATTCTCATCACCGCACATTCCGGCGGCACGATTGATTTGAGCGGAAATATTTCCTGCACCGGCTCGTGCGGCAATGGCATCAATATCGGCAGTAACACGGGCGGCACGATAAACTTAGGCGGTGCGACAAAAACCATCAGCACGGGCGCGAATCCGGCGGTCTTACTGCAAACCAACACGGGAACGACAATAAATTTCTCAAACGGCGGTTTGGACATTGACACAACGAGCGGCACAGGCTTTACGGCAACGGGCGGCGGCACAATCAATGTTACAACGGGCGCAAATCCGAATACGATTGATTCGACGACCGGCACGGCTTTAAACGTGGCGAACACGACCATCGGCGCGAGCGGTCTGACGTTTCGAAGCATTGCAAAGAATGGCGGCACAAATAACGGCATAATTCTAAACAATGCGGGTTCGGGCGCATTCACGGTTACAGGCACCGGCGGAGCCGGTTCCGGCGGAACACTGCAAAACATTGTCGGCGCGGATGCCGTCAGTTTGAATACGACCGGCGGACTGGTAACGCTGAACAGTATGATCATTCAGGACATCACAGCGTCCACCGATGCAACTGATGCTCTTCAGACCCACACCGGTGTGGATGCTATCCACGGACGGACTATCAACGGCGGTTTAACGATGACCAATAGCACGATTCAACGCATCAGCGATAACGCCATCAATGGAACTGTGGATGCCGTTCCGGTAACGAGTAGCCCGACTGCGACAACTTGGAGCGGACTTACCATCACTAATAGCACGTTCCAAAACACGAACCGCTTCAACGTTGCCGGTCGCGGCGATGCCACCAACGAATCCGCCATCATCATCTGGGGTATCAAAGGCACAGTTTCCATTACCGGCAGCACTTTCCAAAATTGCAGTAGCGGTATTGATTTTAGAACCGACACCAGCGGCACGCTCGATATGACCGCGCAGAGCAACACCTTCAATACGCTTTATAAAGAAATCGGCACAAACAGTGTTGGACGTTTCGGTATCAGCGTCGTCCAACTCGGTTCGGTAACCTCGACCGTGCGCGTCGGCGATTGGCAGAATGAAACAAATGCGGTGTTGGGTAATACCTTCACGAACGGTGGAAATGTGGCGGGAATTCAGATTGTCTCCGACACCGACTCGACCGGCAATCTGAAAGCTGAAGTCGCCAAAAACACCTTCACCGTTACCGACCATTCTTCGCCCGGACAACCGCCCTTAAACACTATCTATAACTTCCCGCAGAGCGGCGTGCTTTATCGCAATTTAGGCTCCGGTAATTTTGAAGGCATTTTCGCCGCCAACATCTTTGACCAAGCAATGCACGCCAATGGCGGATTGGGTCAGTTGTCGCTGATCGCCGAAAAAGGTGATTCCGAGTTTATTGTCCGTAACAATACGTTTGGATTGCCCTGGGATTTGCCGATGGAAATCCGCGCCGACGGACAACTTGGACAGAACAGTTGCAAAGTCCTAATCACGGGAAATACGCACATTGACGGCATTGTGGGCGATGGAACTACCGATCTGGGCGGGCAATCGCCATATGGCTCCTCATATGTGCAAGTGCGAAACAACGGCAGAATGGACTTGACCCTGCAGAACGAAGCAACACCGTTGGGATTGACCGACACCTCTTCTGCGACAGGTTCCGCTTCGCTTTACGTTCAGACGACCAGTGCCGGAGACATCCTGAATCTTTTTATGCAAAACATTCAGGGACCGCGCGGCTATCGCTTAATACAGAGTGCCGGCACGACCTTCAACCTGTTCCGCAACGGCTCAGGAGGCGGGACAGCGCAAACCGTCTTACAGGACAACAACAATCGCGGCGGTGGCGGCGTTGATACGACCAATCCGCCAACAGTAACGGCAACCGGCACAATTACGCTTTCAAACACTGCGCCGATGCTCCCGAACATTACGCCGAGCATTGCGCCGATTTCGGAGTCGGGAGAAAGCAAGACAATCGGCAATTTGAGCTTACCGCTTAACTCTTATCAAACGCCTTCGGAAATTTTGGCGATGCTTGAGCCTTTTATTGAATATTCGGCAACGACCGACACAATTATCGCGCAAGCGGAGATAAAAGACCGCAACGCGAGTGTGAACGAAACTGTTTCTTCGGACGATAACGAAGCAAGAAGGAGCCACACACCCCTTGACAGTAGTATTTCTGCCTTCCTGAGCGAACTCGCTGATAAATTTACCGAAGCAATCTCGCCGACGGTTTATTCGCAGGAAACCGCGAAAACCGAAGTTGCGAACATTTCGGGCGAAACCGTTACGGTCAACGGCGCAGGCGGCGGCTTTACGCTTCCGGCAACTAAGTCAGTAACGATTACTTTCCGCGCTACAGTCAACAATACGCCAATCGGTTTGACGCAAGTGCAAACGCAAGGCACGGTTTCGGGCAGTAATTTCTCGAATGTTTTGACCAACGACCCCGCAACCGGAACGGCAAACGATGCGACTGTTACGCTGATTGATTCGACAACCGTCACGGTCTCGTCGTCGCAGAATCCTTCGATTACCGGACAATCGGTAACATTTACGGCAACGCTCACGGGCGCACCCGTTCACGCGACAGGCGATCCTAGCGGAACGGTTCAATTTTTTGATAACGGCGTGGCACTCGGCGCACCGCAAACTGTTTCGGCAGGCGCGGCGAATGATAACACCGGCACGGCGACTTTTACGACCAGTAGTTTGACGGAGGGAAGTCATCCGATAACCGCAACTTTTAGTGGCGGCGGCGGATTTAATGCCAACAATACGTCGAACACGCTCAATCAGACAGTCGGCAATACGGCAGTTTGGGACGGTTCGGCAAGTGCGGATTGGAACACGGCGGCGAATTGGACGACCAACGGCGTTCCATCGTTGGTAACACACGACGTTTCGATTCCGGCGGCAGGTGTAATCAATAACCCGACGATTTCGGCATCCGATGTTTCGGTCAATAATCTGACGCTTGCGGCTGGCAGAACCTTGACGATTAACAGTAATCGGACGCTGAACATCGCCGGAGTTTTGACGATGAACGGCAACAACATTGATGCTTCGAACGGTGTTCTCGCGCTCGGCACGGGCGCGACGATTGTGCGAACATCGGGAAGCGTTCTCGGCAATTTCGATAAATCTTTCGCCGCAACGGGTGCGTTTGTCTATCACGTCGGCACGGCGACGGGTTATTCGCCTGTCAACGTCAATATCACGGCGTTAGCGACGAATCCTTCAACGCTTCGGGTTCGTGCAAACGACGGAACTGCGCCAGCCACACCGCCGATTGCCGACGCAACATCACTCGACCGTTATTGGACTTTGACCGAAACGGGCGATTTAACGGCGAACGTCGTCTTTAATTATCTGACGGCGGATGTTGACGGCAACGAAAATAATTACAGAGTGTTCCGCGTTATCGGTGCGACAGCGGTAGGATTTCCAAACGCTCCACCGTGTCCGGGCGCGGGAAGTCCGTGTGTTGACCCGGGCGTAAACACGATTACGGTCAATGGCTTGCAGACGTTTTCAAATTGGACGGCGGGCGAACTCGCGCCCGTTGCGGCAAATGTTGCGGTCGGCGGAAGAATTTTCGATGCCGAAGGTCGTGCGGTTGCCAGAGCGGAAATTATTTTGATTGACGCAAACGGCAACATTCGCACAGCGCGTTCAAATCCGTTCGGCTACTATCGTTTTGAAGATGTCGAAACCGGCGCAAATTATACGATCAATATTACGCATAAACAATATCAATTCACTCCGCAAATTATCTCTGTTACGGAAGATTTGCAGGAATTGAATTTTACGGCGTTACCCGAATAAGGTAAAAGGACAGATTTATTTTTATCAATCATAACCACAAAATACACGGAAATGCCCAAAACAGGTTGATTCTTTTCGTGTATTTTTGTTTTTTTTCGTGGTTCCATCTTAAAATAAATTTGTCCCATTACTTAATTTTAATAATTAACTCACCTTACGCGGAGCGCAAATTTTCGATTTGTCGTTTTCAACAACAAAAAGCGGCAAACTATCGGCAAAAAACTCCCAATTATCATCAAAAGTTGCGGAACTATCGGAAAAAACTGTGAAACTATCAACAAAAGTTGGTGAACTATCGCCTTAAGTTCACCAACTACCACCGTAAGTTGATGAACTAACGCCGTAAGTTGATGAACTATCGCTGTAAGTAGATCAACTATCACGGTAAGTAAATGAACTATCGCTGTAAGTTGATGAACTATCGCTGTAAGTAGGTGAACTATCGTTGTAAGTAGATCAACTAACGGCGTTAGTTGATCTACTTACCGCGATAATTTACTGCCGAACATTGAAAATACCTCAATAAACATCGTTATTTCACGAACTTTCGCAAGTTTTAAGACCTTTTCCGTCCGATAAAGTCGCACATAATAGCAAGGTTTTCCAAAGGAAACAGGAAAGAGAATAAAATATGCGCGGCAAGCAAATATTTTCGATTAACAAATCAACCTTTTCGCGGAAAGCCTCGTGAACTGAGCTAAAATCCCAAAACCGCGTAAGGTGAGTAATTGAATTACGAAATCACACGAAACTATTTAATCTGTTTCGTGCTTTTGAGAAGTAATTTTATTTCGGGGATTTCCCCCGCGAGGCAACGATTCACTTTCGAGTGCTTTTTTCGTAAGGCAATTCGGATGTTTGACTTTATGGTGTGTCAAACATAAAATGTTCTGCAAGTTTGAATAATGTTGTCAGCATAGACTGACAGATTTTTTTGCCCTGTAAGCAATGGGAATTGTTTCCAGATTAGCCCTCGTTAGCGTATTACATACCAACGAGTGAAGAAATATTGGAGAGATTATTGATATGAAAAACTTTAAATCAGTAGTTACTTTTTGTTGTGGAAAGATGGTTCAATTTGCCCAGCCATTGTTGAGCGCAGAGAGAAAGCCTCCTGCCAAAATAAATCGGCACTTGCTCTCGACCCTAGTCGGGATGTTTGCGATTGTTGCTTTTGCTCCCGCTTTAGCTAACGCCCAACTTTGCACGGTTACGTCGGGAACAGCCGTCTATACGATTCCGGCGGCATCGCACTATGACGCTACGCCGACCTCGAATTTCACCGGAGTCGGCACGGGAGACTATGTATTTGAAGACGGCTGGTGGTTTCGGGTGGCGGGAGACACTCAGGAATCCTTTTTCCCCGCTCCGACGACAACGACGTGTGCCGCTGCCGACGGAACTATCACTTGGGCGGACGTTGGGGCGCGTGGATTGTTCAGCGCAACAAATACGCTGAATCTGACAAGCGCGGGCGCGAACCAGGGCGTGCTGACCTTGACGATGTCAGTTACTAACTTGTCAACGGTCAACCCGCTCACAATAAGTCTGTTCCATGGCGCGGACTTCGACGTGAACGGAACGGCAGGCACTGACAACGCGACACTCCTTTCCCCGAATACCCATATGAGTATTACAGACACAACCACCGGTTTCGCGGAATACAAAGCATCCGCCCCATTCGCCAATGCGTTTCTGGTGAGACCGTTCGCGGCAACGACGGATGTGTTTGGTGTTTTGTCGGACACGGCTATTAGCAACTTTGACAATACGACACTACCGTTTGTCAGTGCCGATTTCACCGGCGCATACCAGTGGAATCTCGTCATTCCTGCCGCCGGCACTGCGGCGGTTACTGTCCAACTGAGCGGAAACACGAATTTGCCTCCGGTAGTCGCGGCAAACGTCTCGGTCGGCGGGAGAGTGATGACAGACAAGGGAGGCATAGGCGTTTCCCGCGCGACTGTTTCCTTGACCGACCAAACCGGCACGACACGAACTGCGTTGACAAATGCGTTCGGTTATTTCCGCTTTGATGATGTCGAAGTTGGAGAAAGCTATGTCTTCACGATTCAACATAAACGTTACGAATTTGCACCGCGTGTAGTAACGATTAACGATGAAATAGGTGAAATTATTTTCGTCCCTGTGTCGGAATAAAATAAAATCGGAATAAAGTAAAAAAAGAAACGCGGGCATTTCTGCCCGCGTTTCTTTTTATTCACCGCTTGTAGCTTTTTTAGTTTTGGCTTTGGCGGTTTTGGTTGTTTTTGCTTTAGCCGTTACTTTTTTTTTTGTCTCGACGTTTCCGGCGAGCATTGATGACCAACGATATTCGGGCTGGGCAATTTCGCCCGAAAGTTTGTTGATGATGAATTCGGTCATCGCGTTGATAATCCAGTTGTGGTTGTATTCGCCAACCGAAGCGAGTTCGGCATCGGGCGCAGGATTCATAAAATCAATCGCGTAGGGAACGCCGTCCTTGATAGCAAATTCGACCGTGTTCAAATCATATCCGAGAGCTTTGCAAATCGTGATAACGTCTTGCTCGACTCGTTTATGAAGCTCCGGCGAAAGATAATCTTCGACGTTGACGTATTGCATTCCCGACAAATATGGTTTGGACGGATCATATGGCATAATCAAAACTTTTTCTTGCCCGACGCAATAGCAACGCACGAATTGATCATATTCGATGCCTTCTTGCAACGTCATACAAAGCTGACCGGATTGATTATATTCGGTGAAAAGTTCTTCCAACGAATGAATCTTCGACACATTTTTCCAACCGCCGCCATCGTGCGGTTTCAAGAAAGCAGGGAAGCCGACATAATCAATTATGCCTTGCCAATCAATCGGGAATTCGAGATTGCGAAGCGATTCGCTCGTGATGTCTTTGATGTAATCTTGCTGCGGAAGCAAAACCGTCTTCGGAATTGCCACGCCGATTTTCGCCGCCAGACTGAAATTGAAGAATTTATCATCTGCCGACCACCAAAACGGATTGTTGACGATGTAAGTTCCTTCAAGTGCCATTCGCTTCAAAGTTGCGCGGTAATAGGGAACTTCGTGCGAAATACGGTCAATAACCAAATCATATTTCTTCGGTTCATCAAGCCGAATGCCGCCAACCGTTACCATTTCAGCAACAATCTCACCATTACCTTTTTCGTTAATGCTTTTAATAATTGATTCGGGAAACGTAACTTCGCGCCCGACTAATATTCCAACTCGTTTCATAAATTATTTCCTTAATATATTTTTTGCAGAACCACACCCAAAGTAAGTGTGTTGTGTTTCGTATTTTGCACACTTAACTTCCGTAGCGATTTCCGCCATTTTGTTTGTAATAATTGCGTTAATTTCAGAAAGTTTCTGAAATCCTTAATTTTAATTGAAGCCGAATTGTTAGGCAAGCAGGGGCAGTGCAAAGTGCAAAGTGAAACTTTTTATCCGAACTACTCATTACTCATTATGCACTACCAAAGCAACCGCATTTTCAATTTGTGCGTCTGATTGATTATTATTCTTAATTATGCGTTCTTCTAAAGTTTTATTAATTTTATTTTTGCTTTTCGGATTTTTGAATGCTTCGGCACAGGAAGAAGACCCTCCGATTATTGTTGATTCGTCAATCGTGCGGTTAAATGTCGGTGTGGTTGATAACAAAGGTCGCCCGATTACAAGTTTGAACAAAGATAGTTTTGTGCTTTACGAAGACGGAGTAAAACAAGACATCGTGCGCTTCGAGCCGGTTGCCGCGCCGTTTAGTGTCGTCTTGATTCTCGATATGAGCGGCTCAACGCTCGGTTTCCGTGAAATTATTCGTCAATCGGCATCTCGTTTTATTGATGCCCTTGCGCCCGATGACCGCATCGCCGTGGTCGAATTTTACGACAAAATAAATCTTTTGAACGATTTTACGACAGATCGAAAAAAAGTCGCCAATTCAATCAGTGTTGCCAACGGGCGCGGCAAAACTCAACTTTACAAAGCTCTCGAATTTTCGCTTGAAAAACTTTCAAAAGAAGGAAATCGTCGCAAATCTATTGTCGTTTTAACCGACGGAGTTGACACCGCAATCCGCGACAAAGACCGCGACTTTCTCGAAAAAGTCAAAGAAAACGAAATTCTGACATCAATCAAACCCGATACCAGCGATATTCTCAATAATGTTTTGGCAAAAGCTGACAAACAGGGCGTAACCGTTTATCCGCTCGCTCTGCCAACGGGAAATCCTGCTAAACTCGCTGACCCGACACCGATTCAGGTTGCGCTTTATTCTGCCGCACAAACACGCCTCGAAATTCTTTCAAACCGCACGGGCGGAACGCTCAATGCCATCAACCGCCTCGAAGATATGGGCAGAATCTACGCTTCGGTTGCCGCCGAACTGCGAACGCTTTACACTATCGAATATCAATCAACCAATGATAAACGCGACGGCAAATGGCGCGAAATAAAAATCGAAGTCAAAAGCACCTCCGAATTGATTTCAAAAACAAAGCCCGGATATTTTGCAAAATAAGAAACGCAAACTTGACAGAAAAGCGCAACATTTGTAGTCTAATTATTCGCTTTATGCACCCGTAGCTCAGCTGGATAGAGTGCTTGACTACGAATCAAGAGGTCGTAAGTTCGAATCTTGCCGGGTGTATTTCAAATTAAAAGACTGTCATTTCGACAGTCTTTTTTATTTTCATTGAAAATAATATGATTTTCGCTTGCCAAATCCAACAAATAAATTGTATTCTAAACCTAATTGAAACAGTTGGTGAATCCACTGTTTCTAGTGGTTGCTGGGGTGAGGACAGTAACTGCGAATTGGCAGGTGCGGTGCACTTCCACGTTGCTTCGCCTGCTTAATAAAAAAGTTTTGAGCCGTAAATTTTGATAAAAGATTTACGGCTTTTGCTTTTGTGATTTATGCGTTCAAAAACGATTTCTATTAATACTTCCGAAACTTCGAGCCGCTACGAAATTAAAATCGGCAGAGATTTGCTTCAAAATTGCGGCGAATGGGCGAGAAATTGTTTGGATGGTTCGGCGCGGAAAGTTGTTTTGGTTTCAAATCCAAAAATATTTCGTCTGTATGGCGAAAAAACTGTAAAGGCTTTGAAACAAACAGGTTTTGAAGTTTTCGTTTTTTTGATGAAGGACGGCGAAAGATATAAAAACTTTCGCGTTTTGGAAAAACTGCTTGAATTTTTCAGCGAAAATAAATTGACTCGAACCGATGCGGCAATCGCGCTTGGCGGCGGCGTGGTCGGCGATTTGACCGGATTCGCAGCAGCAATTTTTTTGCGCGGAATTCCTTTTTTGCAAATTCCGACAACGCTTTTGGCGATGATTGATTCTTCCGTCGGCGGCAAAACGGCGGTAAATTCTTCATTCGGCAAAAATCTTATCGGCGCGTTTTATCAACCATCTGGAGTTTTGGTTGATTCGGATGTTTTGCAAACTCTCGAATCACGCGAATTGACTGCCGGATTTTGCGAAGCTGTTAAGCACGGCGCAATTTCATCCGAAAAATTATTTAATCAAATTACCCGATTTTTAAAGGAATTTCCGCAAGATAATTTCAAAAAACATTTTACAACCGCCGAATTTAACAAAAATCTCGAAAATCTTCTTGTCGCGCAAATTTCTTTTAAAGCCGAAATAGTGGCTGGTGACGAACGCGAAAACATTACGCGAATTGATGCCAAATCACGCAAAATATTGAACTTTGGGCATACTGTTGCTCACGCGCTCGAAAAAATTACTGATTATAAATATTTCAAACACGGTGAAGCGGTGGGTTTAGGAATTTTATGTGTCGCTGAAATTTCAAAAAATGTTGGCATTTTTAGTCAAAATGCGCTAACATTATTAAACGATGTTGTTCGTTTGACCGGAAAACTTCCGGCGACAAACAAAATCGAACTTGAAAAGCTGACAGAAGCGTTTGAATTCGACAAAAAACAAAGCGGACAATCTCTCCAATGGATTTTGATCGAAAGTATCGGTTCGCCGGTCATTGTTGATGGCAATACAATTCCCACTGAGATTCTTCAAAAATCACTACAAAATGTTCTATACAGGCTAGCTTCTTAGGTCAGCACGGGAGTTAAAATGAAAGAAAATTTAGTTAATAAAAGGCATAGCGAACGCGGAAGTGCGGGCGCAAAGTTGGTTGCTGTTTTAGCCGTATTATTTTTAATCGGACACGCCGGACTCAATTTTATTCCGGTTGCTTATCAAGGTGCGAGCTTTAGGGAAGACCTGCGTATGGCAGTTCTTCAAGGTTCGGCTTTGCCGAGCGGAAATTCGGTTGGAACAACCGAAGCAAGGATTAAGCAATCGGCAGAATCAAATCAAATTCCGGCTGATGCTGTTATTCAAGTGAAACAAATTAAAGGCGGAGTGCAAGCTCAAGCAGTTTATTCTAAAAAAGTCAATATTTTACCTTTTGGTCTTTACGTTTATAATTATCAGTTTGACTACACTGCCGCCCCCACCGGATTTTTGATGAAATAATAATTTTATAAATTGACAGCCAAATTTTGCTGAACTTTGAGCGGCTGAATTTGAATTAAACTGTTTGGCGCATCAGCCAGCCAAGTTGTCGGACACACGCCGCAAGTCGTGCATTTTTCAACAGCCGGACACGGTTTTGAAGAAAGTGCGGCTTGCGATTTTTCGTGTTCTTCCTTCAAAAATTCAAAACTCAAACCCGAATCAACGATAGACCAAGGCAGAAATTCATCGTAATTCCGATTGCGCGAGATGTGAAACGCATCGTCAAAATCGAGTTTTCGCAAAGTTTCGCGGATGTTTTTTCCGCTTTTCGCGGCTTCGTCAATAACTTTTGAAACGGTTCGGTCGCCCGATGAAAATAATGCTTGTTCGTGTGCGATTTTCGCGGACATAAAACGAACTTCGACATTCGGAATGCGCGACAAACCTTTGCAGACATATTTTATTTTTTGTTTCAATTCCTTTTCGTCGCAAATCGCGTCCCATTGGAGCGGAGTGTTCGGTTTCGGAACAAATCCATTTAAACTCGGAATAATTTTTCCGGCACGTCCGAATTTTTTACCGGCTTCGAGCATTCGATTTTTGATTCGTTCAACCAAAACAAACATTTCGTCCAAATCTTCCGGCGTTTCGGTCGGCAGACCGACCATCATATAAAGTTTTATCGTCAACATTCCGCGGTCGAAAACTGCGCCACAGATGTCAACAATTTCATCGTTTGTTAAGTTTTTATTAATGACACGCCGCAATCTGTCCGAACCCGTTTCCGGCGCGACGGCGATCTGTTGGTCGTTTGATTCGACTAAAGCATCAAGCAATTCATCGGAAATTTGGTCTAATCTGAGAGAAGAAACCGTAATGCGATAATCCATTTTCCTGAGTTCCGAAAGAATCGTCGAAATTTCGGGATGGTCGCAGACGGCGGTCGAAACAAGTCCGATTTTATTGGTTTTATTGCGCCATTCACGCGCTTTTGCGAGAATATCTTTCGCCGGAACAACACGCGGCGGATAATAATTGTAACCAGCCCAACAAAAACGGCAACCTTGCGAACAACCGCGTGAGATTTCAACTAAAAGACGGTCGCCCATTTCGGCTTTCGGACTCCAAACCGATGTCGAAGGGCAGAAAATATCTTGATTTACGAGAAAATCGGCAAGTTCGGTTTCGCCGCGTTTCATTGCGCGTCTCAAAGTTCCTTCTTTCGGATTAACCGCCGCAAGTGCGCGTCCGACTCGTTTGGGAACTCCGGTTTCATTCGGCAGATAATCAAAAATCGTGCCGTCGTCGTTGTAAATCACATCATAAAGCGACGGAATATAAAATCCGCGCCCGATTTTGGCAAGATTGAGCAAAATATCTTCTTTATTGCCGTGTTCGAGGATCGCGTCAACTAATTGATAAGCAAGAATTTCACCTTCACCGACGGCGATAATATCGGTAAAATCGGCAATCGGTTCAGGGTTCAAAAACGAAGCCGCGCCGCCCATTACGACCAGCGGATGAAAATGATTTCTGTCTTTCGCCCAAACCGGAATCTGCGAAAGCTGGAGCATTTTCGCCATATTCAGATAATCGGTTTCAAACGAAATCGAAAAGGCGACAACATCAAAATCTTTAATCGGCGTTTTAGTTTCTAAAGATAAAAGCGGTGTGCGGGATTTTTCGTATTCTTTAAGTTCAAAATCATCCGGCAGAAAAACTCTTTCGCAAGAAACTTCAGGAATTTTGTTGAAAAGCTCATACATCGTGTGCATTCCCAAGTTTGCCATTCCAATCGAATAAGTGTTCGGATAACACAACGCAATACGGAGCATCGTGCCGTGTTTGACGATGAAGCCTTCTTCGTCAGCGAGTTTCTGTTTGTAGCTTTCGATAATTCGTTGCGTCATAAAACCGTTAATTATATGAAGCCTGTGCATAATTCATAACCTTATTCTCAAGCGAGCATTTTCAATCTGT
>CAZJQP010000042.1:0-40311 GCA_964548225.1 uncultured Blastocatellaceae bacterium
ACTCGACGGTGCGCTCGATTGTTGTTCAGCCGGACGATAAATTAATCGTCGGCGGACAGTTTGCAACTTTTAACGCCGTTGCCAAAAACGGTATTGCTCGCCTCAACGCAGACGGGAGTGATGATGCAACATTCACAGTTTCGGGAACGACGGCGCAAATATTTACAATCGTGCGACAGTCGGACGGCAAGTTAGTTGTCGGCGGCAATTTCAATGCGATTGGCGGCACAACACGCCGGTCAATCGCACGTCTGAACACGGACGGCACTTTTGACGCGACGTTTGACGCAGGCACAGGTCTCAACACCACCGGCACACCGCTCGGCATAATCAACGATTTGGCTCAACTTGGGGACGGTTCAATCTTTATGGGCGGTTCGTTCACCTCGTATAATGGAACAAGCCGCAGCGGTATTGCCCGCACCAGCACGAACGGAACGCTCGATGCCGGATTCAATCCATCGTCAGCCATCGCCGGAAACATCTGGGCGATTGCCCGCCAGGCGGACGGCAAAGTAATGGTTGGCGGCTCGTTCAGCGCAGTCGGCAGCACAGCGCGGTCGAACGTGGCGCGGCTTAACTCGGACGGTTCGCTCGACACTTCTTTTAACCCCGGCACGGGAGCCAACGGTCTGGTCGAATCTTTTGCGTTTCAACCCGATGGTAAAATCATTATCGGCGGAGAATTTACAAACTATAATGGAACGGCTATTAAAGGCATTGCCCGTCTGAACGCGGACGGAACGCTCGACACTTCTTTTGTCGTCCCGGCAGGTCCCGACGGAGTTTTTACCATTGCCCTTCAGACGGACGGCAAAATTCTCATCGGTGGTTTTTTCACCACTTATAATTCAGTAACGGTTAATAATATTGCCCGTCTGAATGCGGACGGCAGTCTCGACAGCTCGTTTGCCACCGGAACCGGTGTCAACGGCACGGTTCGCAAAATTATCGTGCAGCCGGACGGAAAAGTTCTGGTGGGTGGCGAATTTGCAACCTTTAACGGTTCGCCTAAAACCCGCTTGATGCGACTCAACACGGACGGCAGCAACGATGCGACGTTTGTTACCGGAACAATCAGTGCCGGTGTCAAAGATATGCTCCGCCACGACAACGGTAAAATCGTCATTGTTGGACAGTTCACGACCATCAACGGCACGACCAGAAATCGCGCGGCGCGACTCAATGCGGACGGCTCGCTTGATACTTCTTTCGATTCCGGCATCGGTTTCGCGCAGGATGTTCTCTCAGTCGTGGCTCTGCCGGATGGCAAATACATGGTTGGTGGCAGTTTTACGACTGCTGCTGGCTTATCGCGCAACCGTATGGCGCGGCTCCGTGCAAACGGCACGGTTGATGCGAAATTCCAGACCGGTTTAGGACCGAATGGCGGCAACTTTCAGATTCGCACTATCGTTCCGCACAACGGCAAATATCTCGTCGGCGGACAGTTTGAAACCTTCAACACGAGTGCCCGCACTGGACTGCTTTTAATGTCGAACATCAGCAAAGCGCCGGTTGATTTCGACGGCGATGGCAAAACCGATGTTTCAATCGCGCGGCATCAGGGCGGACAAGGTCCTTGGCAGTGGTGGATCAAATACAGTTCGAACAATGAGGTTCTGAGTTTCTATTACGGAATTTTCACGGTTGACGGGCTTCAGCCAGGCGACTTTGACGGCGACGGTAGAACCGACATTGCAATCTGGCGCGGATCCGAAGGAAACGGATTTCCGTGCGGCTACTGGATAACCTTCAGTTCGAACAACCAAACGAAGTTTGTTCCCTTCGGACTCACGGGCGACCGTAACGTGCTTGAAGATTACGACGGCGACGGCAAAGACGATATGGCAATTTTCCGTGCGCCGGATCCGGCGCAAGGTTCGGGACAAGGCACATGGATTTATCGCGGCAGTTTCAACAATCCGAACGGAAATCTGAATTATGTTCCTTTCGGAATGCGCTACGGCACGCAATTTGACCAAGTTGATGATGTTTATCCGGGCGATTTCGATGGCGACGGGCGTGCCGATTTCCGCATCCAGCGTCGTGTTGATACATCAGTTACGACACTCAGCACACCGGGAGTCTTCTATACGATGCGCTCATCGGACGGACAAATCTCATACGATTACTTCGGCTGGGCTGGCGACAGAGGCATTCCGGGCGACTATGACGGCGACGGCAAGACCGATATTGCAATTGCTCGCGGCTTCAACATTACGCCGAACACGACGACGTGGTATATCCGTTACAGCGGCGGTGCGCCGGATGCCCAATTGACATGGGGCGCGGGCGGTCTCGATGTGTTTGTTCAGGGCGACTATGACGGCGACGGCACGACAGACGTAGCGGTTTATCGTCGCGGCGGTGAAAACAATTATTACATTAAACGGTCGAGCGACCAAACAACGATGGTTCTTCAATGGGGAGCTTGGACTGAACCCGGCGGTCCGGCTTCGGATGTGCCGATCGCAATTTATAACAACCGTTAGTCGCACAATTCAATTTAATGGACAAAATCCTTAATTTACTCTCCTCTCCTCAAGAAAAAGAGCAAGGCTTAAAAAACCTTGTTCTTTTTTCTTTAAATCATCTCTCTAAAAAAATTTTCCATCCGCTCAAAAGCCTGCTGTGTCTGATTATGGCTTGCGCCGAGTTTTTCCTTGAGAATTTTGTAATTCTCAAGCATCATTTGCTTGCCGCGTTCCGATTCACCGAGATAAACCAAACTTTCGCCCAAAAATGAGCGCGTTGTGGCGAGAAGCCAATGTCCTTCGGGCAGATTTTTAAGGCGCAAATCGAGACATTCTTCAAATGTTTCCTTCGCTGACAAAAAATCCTTCTGCTCCAGCAAGGTTCGTCCTAAAAGTAAAAGACAACTACCGACGACCGGATGCTCGTCCGGCAGATTTGCGCCGCGCATTGCGAGTGCTTCGCGCAAATATCTTTCGGCTTCCGAGTTTTTTTGACGATTTATCAAAACCCAAGCCAGATTGTAGAGCGACCAAACCGTGTCGGCGTGATTTTCGCCGAGCAATTCGCGGCGCATCGTTAAAGATTGAAGGCATAATTCCTCGGCTTCGGCGGGGCGCGTCAAATAAATTGTGCCGGCTAAATTTATCATCGCCAACGCAATGTCGGGATGGTCTTTTTCGTAATGATTCTGTTGAATATTCAATGCACGCCGAAGAAGCGGCTCAGCAAGTTCGCGTTTGTCGAGCATCGCTAAAACACTTCCCAATCTTTCCAGAGTTTTTGCTAAATCGGGAGGATTTTCGCCTAAAACTTCGCGCCTGATTTCCAATTCTTCTTCGTGAAGCACAACGGCTTCCTCCGCTTTGCCTTTTAATGCCAAAGCGTAGCCGAGATTGTCGAGAACATCGGCAACTTCGAGACTGAAATTGCCACGCAAAAGCCGTAAAGTTTCGAGCGATTCCAAATAAAGCGGCTCGGCTTCATTGAATTTCCCTTCGGCTTGGAGAAGTTTCGCGTAATTGGTTAAGCTAAGTGCAGCTTCGACACTTCTTCGCGGAAAAAGCGCGAGACGCACATCAAGCGCATTTTTAAGATTTTTTTTGGTTGATTCGAGCTGACCGAGACTGAGATAAGTCAACCCGAGCGTGGTTTCCAAATCGGCGACAATTTCCGGCTGATTGGCAAAATCGCTTTCGATATTCTCGGCGGCAATGCTCAAAACCTCGATAACTTTCGCGTCTTTGCTTCCCGTGCGTGGGTCAGCCGAAGCAAGCATTTTTTGAAGAAATTGATTAATCTTTTCAGCTTTCCTTGCTTCCCTTCGCGCCTTGTCGCGCTGATTTCGTGCAATTCTCGCTTGCCGTGCCGTCGCCGCAAGCCCGCCGATAAGCGACAGCGCGATGCCGATGCCCGCCGCCACGCCTGCTTTGTTCCGTTTGATAAATTTTCCGGTGCGGTAGGAAAACGTATCTTCCTGCGCGATAACGGGCAAACCGTTGAGAAATTTTTGAATATCGTCGGCAAATTGCTCAACCGACGAATAACGTCTTTCGGGTTCTTTCCGCATCGCCATTAAAATTATGTTATCTAAATCGCCTCTTAATTTAGATGGGGAGAAAGGGAGAAGAGGAGACGGGGAGACGTTTGATGAAAGTTCAACTTTCTCCCTTTCTCCTTTTCTCCCTTTCTCCCTTTCTTGCAAAACTTCGCTCGGTTTGACCGGCTGACTGTCGGTGATAAGGCGAGAAATCTCATCTTGGCTTTTTGTCTTGAAAGTGAACGGACGATGTCCTGTAAGTAATTCATAAAGCACCACGCCGAGCGAGTAAATATCGCTCGCGGTTGTAACAACTTCGCCTGTGATTTGTTCGGGCGAAGCATATTCGGGAGTCATCGCTTGAAATCGGGTGAGAGTTTTTTCGAGCGTTTGGTTGGCGTTGGCAGCAGCAAGTTTGGCGATGCCAAAATCAAGCAGTCGCGGCGTGCCGTCATTCGTTACAAAGATATTGCTCGGCTTCAAATCGCGGTGAATTATCAAATTTCGATGCGCGTATTGCACCGCAGAACAAATCTTCAAAAATAATCTGAGCCGCTCATTGATTGAAAGTTCGTTCTCATCCGCATATTGATTGAGCGGCAAACCTTCAACGTAATCCATCACGAGAAACGGCAAGCCGTCATCCGTCGCGCCGCCGTCAATCAAGCGTGTGATAAAAGGATGTTCAAGCGTCGCTAAAATCTGTCTTTCGTAGCGAAAACGCTTGATGATTTCTTCCGTATCGAAACCGCGTTTGATGAGCTTGACGGCGACTTTTTTTTCAAATTCTTTGTCTGCGCGACTGGCGAGATAAACCGCACCCATTCCGCCGCGCCCGATTTCGCTTTCGATTCGATACGCACCGATAATCTGTCCTTCACGCGAAAATTCCGCCGAATCTTCAACCAAATCCGCCATCGGCGCAAGCGCAGGCGTTTCGATAAATTCTTCCGCGTCGTCGTGCGCTTCAAATAAAGATTTGACTTCTGCCAAAAGATTTTCGTCCGTGCCGCAAGTGTTTTTGATGAATTCGCCGCGCTCATTTGCAGACAGTTCGAGCGCAGAATGAAAGATTTCTTTAACTTTTGCCCATTGTTCGGCGTTCATAAATTTCCATCGTTTATTCTTCCGTTTTCATTCTTCTAAAAAGCCAAGCCTTTGCCATTGCCCATTCGCGCTTGACCGTGGCGGGCGATATTTTCAAAACTTCCGCCGTTTCTTCGATGGTTAAGCCGCCGAAAAATCTTAATTCGACAATGCGCGATTGTTGTTCGTCAAATTCGGCGAGTTGTTTTAAGGCTTCGTCGAGCGCGATAAGGTCAACATCCGGCTCGTTTGAAAGACTGATTGCGTCTTCGAGTGCAATACGCTCTTGTTCGCCGCCACGTTTGTCGCTGAGACGGGCGCGGGCGTGGTCAACGAGAATATGCCGCATCACGTTTGAAGAAACTGCGAAAAAATGTGCGCGGTCTTGCCAAGAAATGTCGGAAATATCAACGAGTTTAAGATACGCTTCGTGAACGAGTGCGGTCGGCTGAAGAGTGTGATTGCTTCGCTCTTTGCGTAAATATTGGGCGGCGATTTTGCGAAGTTCGTCATAAACGAGCGACAAAAGAATATCTCCCGAAGCCCGATTGCCGCCGCTCCAATCTTTCAGAATGATGGAAATTTGATTGTCTTTTTCGCTCACGTTTCGAGTCAATTATAAGCCGTTTGAAAAAAAATTGAAATTTTTTGAGCTACTTTCTGAACATTTCCCGCTAAACAAAATAGAGGCACAAATTTTTCAAGTTTCGACTTAAATTAAAAGCCAAAATTTTTAAGAAAACAATCTGGAGAGTAAAACTAATGAAAGCAAACTATCAAAATATCTTTTTAGCAACTATCGTATTTTTAATGTTATTTGTCAGCGCGACCAATACAAATGTTTTTGCCCAAGACGCTTATACAAGTGTTCCGAAAGACGCATTCGTTGATTTTGACGGCGACGGCAAATCCGATTTCGGCATCATCCGCCGTCCGGGTGTTATCGGAAGTTGGACGTGGTGGATTCAAGAAAGCAGTTCGGGAGCAATCAAATCGTTCAATTTCGGACTCAGCCCGAATGACGTTCCGCAACCTGTTGATTACGACGGCGACGGCAAAGATGACGTAGCAATTTGGCGCAACACGCCGCAAACCGGACAAGTTTCGGCTTATTACATCATCAACAGTTCGGACAACACGCTGAAAATCATTCCGTTCGGACAAAACGGCGATACTCCGGTAACTGCCGATTACGACGGCGACGGCAAAGCCGACCTTTCAGTCTGGTGTGCGCCGGCAGTCGGAAGCACCGGACAAGCAATTTGGTATTATCGCGGAACTTTGAACAATCCGAGTGAAAATATTACCTATATTCCTTGGGGAATGCGTTACGGAGCAACGCAACAAGACCAAGTTGACGACCCGTATCCGGGCGATTTTGATGGCGACGGCAAAGCTGATTTCCGCGTCCAACGCCGCTCAGACATCACCAATCCGAGTTCCAATCAACCGGCGGTTTTCTACACTTTAACCGCTACGGGAAATGTTTCGGTTGATTATTTCGGAATCTCTAGCGACCGCATCTTGCCGGGTGATTATGACAGCGACAACAAAACCGATTTGGCAGTTGCCCGCGGATTTAACGTCAGTCCCGGCAACACAACTTGGTATATTCGTTACTCAAGCGGTCTTCCTGATTACGAAGTAATTTTCGGACGCGGCTTCAACTTCGCACAAGGTGATTACGACGGCGACGGCAAAACCGATATTGGTTATTTCATCGTCGGCGCAACAAACGATGACACAGGTTTCTGGTATATCGCTTCGTCTGACAACAAAATCAACTTCTTCCGCTTCGGTGCAAGACCTTCCGGCGGCGCAGGTTCAGGCGATTTGCCGATTGCCGGATACAACAATCGTTAAGGACTTCTCTCCTCTTCTCACAGTAGTCCAAAACAAAAAAAACGGTTTCCGATTCACGCTTCGGAAACCGTTTTTTTATTTTAAATGATGGAAAATCCGCGCTGTTGTGTTAAATTTATAGAAAAGCTAGGTAGTTATTTTAAGGAGGAACGAGATGTCGGAATTTGACGAGATAGTCGAAAATGATTTGACGGCGGACGAAAAGGCTCTGCTCGAAGATTTGCCCGAATTGACGGAATTAGGCGAAGCACGACGGAAATTTTTAGGGCAAACGGCGACTTACGGTTTGGGAGCATTTGCGATGAATTTATTAGCGCAGGAAAAGGTTTTTGCAGAATTCCAAACTTCGGAAGATGCGATTTTCGCACCGATTACGGAAGAAAATGCGGTTGCTGTAAAATTAAAAATCAACGGCGCAGAGCAATCTTTGTCGCTTGATTCGCGTGTAACTTTGCTTGATGCTTTGCGTGAAAAATTAAATTTGACCGGCTCGAAAAAAGGTTGTGATCACGGACAATGCGGAGCTTGCACGGTTTTGGTTGATAACCGGCGTGTTCTGTCGTGTCTGACTCTGACGGCGCAATGCGAAGGCAAATCGGTTACGACGATTGAAGGGCTTGCAAAAGGTGAAACGCTCGATCCGATGCAAGCCGCGTTTATCAAATACGATGGCTTTCAATGCGGCTACTGCACACCCGGACAAATTTGTTCGGCAGTTGCGCTGATAACCGAGGCAAAAAACGGCGAAGCGAGTTACGTTACCGCAAATCTGCGGACAAATGCTAAAAACCTGAAACTTTCAGACGACGAAATCCGCGAAAGAATGTCGGGAAATATCTGTCGTTGCGGCGCATATCCGAATATCGTCAAGGCGATTCAGGAAGTTCACAGCGGCAAACAACAAGCGCAAACTTGGGATTTTCACAAACCGGAGGAAACAAACAATGAGACCGTTTAAGTATGAACGCGCCAATGACGCGGCAACTGCCGTGAAAACAGTTTCGGCAAATTCTTCGGCAAAATTTTTGGCTGGCGGAACAAATCTGCTCGATTTGATGAAGGAAGATGTCGAGCGTCCGACCACGTTGGTTGATGTTTCGCGTTTGAGTTTGGCACAAATTCGTCAAACCGCAACGGGTATTTCGCTCGGCGCGTTGGCGAAAAACACCGACACGGCAAATCATCCGCTTGTTCGCCAGAATTTACCGCTTCTTTCGATGGCAATTCTCGCCGGAGCATCGCAGCAAATCCGCAATATGGCGACCAACGGCGGAAATCTTTTGCAGAGAACGCGCTGTCCGTATTTTTACGATACGGCGATGCCGTGCAACAAGCGCGAGCCGAATTCAGGTTGCGGTGCAATGGAAGGTTTGAACCGAATGCACGCGATTTTCGGTTGGTCAGAAAAATGTGTGGCGGTCAATCCGAGCGATATGTCGGTCGCGCTTGCCGCGCTTGATGCAGTCGTCAAAGTGCAGGACAAAGACGGCAAAGAACGCACGATAAATTTCGTTGATTTTCACCGTTTGCCCGAAGATTCGCCCGAAAAAGATAACAATCTAAATCACGGCGAACTGATTACGTCAATCGAAATCCCGAAAAACAATTTTGCTAACAAATCTTATTATCTCAAGGTGCGCGACCGCGCCAGTTATGCGTTTGCGCTAATCTCCGTCGCTGCCGCGCTCGAAACTGAGGGAAATAAAATCAAATCGGCGCGAATCGCGCTCGGCGGTGTCGCGCATAAACCTTGGCGGGCAACCGAAGCCGAAAAAATCTTGAACGGCGCAACGGCAACCGAAGAGAATTTCAAAAAAGCCGCCGAAGCCGCAATGAAAGATGCAAAAGCCTTAGAACATAACAAATTCAAAGTCGAACTCGGCAAACGCGCCATTGTTCGCGCTCTTTCGATGGCGATGGGCGGATCAAGATCTTAATCAAGGAGATTAACAAAGTTGAAATACATCGGAAAAGAAATGAGCCGCGTGGACGGCGTGGCGAAGGTTACGGGAAAAGCGAAATATGCGGCTGAGTTTCAGGTGAAAAACGTCGCTTACGGGTTTATTGTGCAGAGCGCGATTGCGAAGGGCGCGATAAAGACAATTGATGTTTCGGAGGCTGAAAAGCAGTCGGGCGTGATAAAGATTTACACACATTTGAACGCTGTGAAAACGCAGGCGAGAGGCAATGCGTTTGCCGCTTTGCAGTCGGATAAGATTGTCTTTAGCGGTCAGCCGATTGCGCTGGTCGTTGCGGAAACTTTTGAGCAAGCGCGGTTTGCATCTCGTTTGATTAAAACAACTTACACGGAAGAAAAGGCGCAGACTGAAACGCTGAAAGGCGAGATGAAACCGATGCGTTCGCCACAAACTCGCGGTAATCCGGCGGAAGTTTTAAAGAATTCGTCTGTGAAAATTTCGGCTGAATACACGATTCCGATTGAACACCATAATCCGATGGAGCCGCACGCCGCGATTGCGGTTTGGGAAGGCGAAAAATTGACGCTTTTTGATAAAACGCAAGGCGTGATGGGTGTTCGCGGACATCTCGCGCAGAGTTTCGGATTGAAGCCGGAAAACGTGCAAGTCGTTTCCCCGTTTGTCGGCGGCGCGTTCGGTTGCGCTTTGAATCCAAATTATTATCCGTTTTTGACGGCAATGGCGGCGCGTGAATTGAAACGTCCGGTGAAGGTAAATTACACCAGACGGCAGATGTTCACGGGACACGGTTATCGTCCATACACTTGGCAAAAGGTGCAAATCGGCGCAGGACGCGACGGAAAATTGCAGGCGATTATTCACGAAGCCGTCGGAAATACTTCGTCGTTTGAAGATTTCGGCGAAAATCCTAACGGTTTCGGGCGCACGCTTTATGAATGTCCGAATTACGACACGCCTTATAAAATCGCCAAAGTTGACCTGCCGACACCGACTTGGATGCGTGCGCCGGGAATGGTTTCGGGCGCGTTTGCATTGGAATCGGCGATTGATGAATTGGCGTTTGAACTGAAAATTGACCCGCTCGAAATGCGTCTGATTAACTACGCCGAAAAAGACCCCGAAACGGGCAAACCTTTTTCGAGCAAGGCTTTGCGCGACGCTTATAAGCAAGGCGCGGCAAAATTCGGTTGGGAAAAACGCAAATTAGAACCGCGTTCGATGCGTGATGGAAAATGGCTCGTCGGTTGGGGCGTGGCAACCGGAATTTGGGGCGCGTTTCAAGTTCCTGCTTCCGTAAAAATCACGCTGAAATCTGACGGCACGGCAAATGTCGGAAGCGCAACCGCCGACATCGGACCCGGAACTTACACCGTTATCACAATGATTGCCGCCGAATTTTTGGGCATCAAACCCGACAAAGTAAAATTTGAACTCGGCGACAGCAATTTGCCGCAAGCACCCGTGCAAGGCGGTTCGTTCACCACCGCTTCCGTCGGCACGGCGGCGCACGGCGCGGCGTTGGCGATTAAACAAAAATTGTTTGACTTTGCGGTCAAAGACGGCAATTTTGCGGGCGCAAAAGTTGATGATGTGGAAATGTCAGACGGATTTTTAACTCTAAAGTCAGACACATCAAAACGCGCTTCGATTGCCGATTTGATGAAGAAAAATAATCTGTCGGAAATCACGGAAGTTTTCACCTCGCGCCCGTCTGCCGAGCGCAATCAATATACAACACAGGCGCACGGAGCGCAATTTGTTGAGGTCAAAGTTGATGAAGCGTTAGGAATTGTTAAAGTTACGCGGGTTGTCGAAGCCACAGCGGTCGGGCGCATTATGAACCCGAAAACTTCGCATTCGCAAGAAATGGGCGGCGTTGTTTGGGGAATCGGAATGGCTCTGCACGAAGCCACCGAAATTGACCACCGCTACGGGCGAATGATGACGACCGATTTGGCGAGTTATCACGTTCCGTCAAATGCCGATGTTCACGAAGTCGAAACCGCGTTTGTCGAAGAAGAAGACAAAATCGTCAATCCGCTCGGCGTAAAAGGAATGGGCGAACTCTGTCAAGTCGGAATTCCGGCGGCAATCGCCAACGCGATTTTTCACGCGACGGGCAAACGAGTGCGCGATTTGCCGATTACGCCCGACAAATTAATTTAAAGGACTGGAGCGCAAGCGTCCCCGTTTGCAACGCCGCGTTTTTCTGCGTCTTAAAACCTCTGAATAGAATAATTTTTTTTTCTTTTTAAACGCTTTTTCGCGCTACCGCGCTCATTGCACGCGGGGACGATTGCGCTCCAGTCTTTTATGAAGGAATTGCAAGAAATTCTCAAAAAAATCTCAAACTTCGCGCCTAATGAAAAGGCGATTCTGGCGACGGTCGTTGACGTTCAAGGTTCGGGCTATCGTCGGGCGGGCGCACGGATGTTGATTGCCGAAAACGGCTATTCAATCGGCACGGTTTCGGGCGGTTGTCTCGAAGCCGACGTTTTAGAACGCGCTAAAAAAGTCTTGGCAACGGGTGAATCCTGTGTAATAACTTACGACACGACGAAAGACGAAAATTCGGTTTTCGGACTCGGAATGGGTTGCCGCGGAATTGTCCGCGTTTTGCTTGAACTTATTGAAAAAGAAAATACACTTGTCCGATATTTACAATACGTTTTTGAAGATAGAGAAAGTCTTTGCATAGCAACGATGATTTCATCAAGTCGGGCAGTTACAGGTGGAAGAATGTTTTATAGTAAGGAAGAATATGAGGAAGATTTTGATTTCGCAAATCTTCCGAATGACATTGAAAAATCAGAAGAATTAAAAAACGATTGTGAAGTTTTCTATAAAACTAATAAATCGCCTGAAATAAAACTTTATAAAATCGGAAACGATGATTTTGAATTGCTTTTTGAAAAAATCATTCCACCGACCAAAATTCAAATTTTCGGCGCGGGTTACGATGCGCTTCCACTCATAAAATTTGCGAAAGAACTCGGCTGGCGTGTTTCGGTTGTTGACCATCGCACCACGTTTGCAAATGCTGAAAGATTGCCCGAAGCAGACGAAATTACCGTTTCCCGCGCCGAAGATTTACCCGAAGAGTTTTTCACGGACGAAAATTCCGTTGCCGTCGTGATGACGCACAATTACGAACGCGACCGCGAGATTTTGCCGCGTTTGCTTCGTTCAAATTTCCTTTACATTGGCGCGTTAGGTCCGAAAAAACGCACCGAAAAAATCTTGGAAGAATCGGGGGAAACCTTTTCAAACGAACAATTAGCAAAACTTCACGCTCCCGTAGGTTTGGACATCGGCGCAAATTCGCCGGAAGCGATTGCGCTGGCAATTGTCGCGGAAATTCAAGCGGTTTTAGCCAATCGAAACGGCGGTTTTTTGCGCGAAAGAAACGGTTCGATTTATGAAAGATAGCGAAATCGGCATCATCGTTCTCGCGGCGGGCGCGTCTTTGCGTTTGGGAAAACCGAAACAACTTTTACAATTTCAAGGCAAGACACTTTTGCGTCGTGCAGTTGAAAATGCGGTTGAAACAAATTTCAAAACAATTGTTGTTTTGGGCGCGAATTTTGAACGAGCAACAGCGGAAATCGAAGATTTAGAAATCGAAATTTGCTTCAATAAAAATTGGCATAACGGAATGAGTTCTTCGCTCAAAACAGGTTTAAAAAAATTGCTTGAAATCGCACCGAATCCTTCCGCTGTGATTATCACGCTTTGCGATCAGCCGTTTATAAACTCACAAGTTTTCAATAATTTAGCCGAAACTTTCGAGAAAACAAACGCGCCGATTGTCGCATCCGAATATGCCGAAACAGTTGGCGTTCCCGCACTTTTTTCGTATTCAATGTTTGATGAATTATTAAATCTTTCGGCAGATGAAGGCGCGAGAAAAATCATCAGGAAGCATCTTACATCTGTTAGGAAAATCTCCGTGCCACAAGCGGAAATTGACATTGATACGGCGGAAGATTATCAAAAACTTTTCATTTGATTTCGGATTTTCGTTCGAGCAAAACAACAGCTTCGACTTTCACGGCGCGGGTTTCGCCAACGGCATCAACCTTTTCGCCCGTTTTGGCTTTGACTGAAACGGATTCAATTTCGATTTCGAGTGCGTCAGCCAAATTTTTACGCATTTCGTCAATGAACGGGCGAAGTTTCGGAGTTTCAAGATTAATTGTCGAATCCAGATTAACAACAGAAAAACCTTTTTCTTTTATCAAACCGATGGCGTGGCGCAAAAAAACGAAGCTGTCGGCATTTTTCCAACGCTCGTCTTTATCCGAAAAATGTAAGCCGATGTCGCCCAAAGCCAATGCGCCAAGAAGCGCGTCCGTTACAGCGTGAGTCAGACAATCGGCATCCGAATGTCCGACTGCGCCGAGTTCAGATTCGATTTTTATGCCGCCCAAAATCAAAGGCTTGCCCACTTCGAGCCGATGAATGTCATTACCAAAGCCAATTCGATACATTTTGTTTGATTTCTGATTTTTGTGCGGAAAACATTGAATTTCAGTATAAATCTCAAAGATCAAAGATCAAATGGTCAATAATAATTTTTCCGCAAGCGCAAAATCTTCGCGTGTCGTAATTTTTATATTTTTTGTGCTTCCTTCGGTTATAAAAATTTCAAATCCGGCTTTTTCGACCAAAAAACATTCGTCGGTTGCCGAAGCATCAAAATTACCGTCGGCAAATGCTTTTTGCAAAATCTCGATACGAAAAGTTTGCGGCGTTTGGGCGCGGCGCAAACTTTCGCGGTCAATCGTGCCGATTATTTTATCATTTTCGATTTGTTTTATTGTGTCTGTAATTTTCCCGACCAAACACGCCGCACCTTTTTCACTTGCTTTTTCAATAGTTTGTGTAATTTCTTCCGATGAAACCAGTGGTCGTGCGCCGTCGTGAACCGCAACGATTTCGACATTTTTATCAAGTGAATTTATAGCATTTCGCACCGATTCGGCGCGTGTGTTTCCGCCTGTGATAATTTTTCCGAGTTTTCTAAGGTAAAATCTTTGAAGCGTTTTTTGAAAATTTTCGATTTCGCTTTCCGCCAAAACAAGCACGATTTTATCAATCGCCGCGCACATTTCAAATCGTTCTAAAGTATGAATTAAAACAGGTTTGCCGCCGATTTCGAGAAACTGTTTCGGCACATCTGCACCGAATCTTGTTCCGCTTCCGGCGGCAACTATAATTGCAATATTCATTATTAGTTGTTAGTCGTTAGTTGTTAGTTGAAAATCAAAGAGTAACGAACAACGAACAACGAACTAATCTATTTCCTCAATAATCGTCGTCTGGCGCAATTCGCGTGTGCCTTTGCGGAACGAAACGGAGCGCGAATCGTGGATGCTCATCGAATTATCAGAGTTTTCTTCGCGGTCTTCCCAGAGTCTGCCGAAAATCATTTTTCCGGCGGTTGTTTGCAGAACGCTTGTTACGGCAATGTCAGCGGTTTTGCCGATTAAACGCCGCGCATCATCAATCACGACCATCGTTCCGTCATCCAAATACGCCACGCCTTGATTATACTCTTTGCCTTCTTTCAAAACGAAAACCCGCATCGCTTCGCCGGGCAAAACAACAGGTTTCAGAGCATTTGCAAGTTCATTGATGTTCAAAACCGAAACGCCGCGAAGTTGCGAAACTTTGTTTAGATTAAAATCATTCGTAACGATTACGGCATCAAGTTCTTTGCCGAGTTCAATAAGTTTTAAATCAACTTCTTTGACTGCCGGATAATCGGTTTCGACGATTTGAATATCAATCTGATTATTGTTGCGAAGCCGTTGCAACATATCAAGTCCGCGCCGTCCGCGTTGGCGTTTTGACGAATCGGGCGAATCGGCAACTTGCTGTAATTCTGTCAAAATAAATTGCGGAATTACCAAAGTTCCGCCCAAAAATCCGGTTTCGGCAACATCAGCAATGCGTCCGTCAATAATTACGGAAGTATCTAAAACCTTGCAATCACGCTTAGCAGTTTTATCCGAAAAAATTCCGCCAAGCACCGACAAATCAATAAATTCGCCCTTTGCCGCTCCGACCATCAAACCGATGTAGCCCATAAAAAATGCCAGCGCAACGGTTAAAAAAGTCTTCATTTCTGCCGGAACAGCCTTTGTTTCCTGCGAACTGATGAGCATTCCAATAAGGTATGCACCAACAATTCCCAAAATTGAACCGATTGCCGCACCGATTAAAGTTTTAATGGTCGCCTGCCGCGCACGCATTTCAAATCCAATAATCAAAAATGCAATAATTATGCCGAGAAACGCAGAAAGACCACGGTGTGCGGTGAACCAACTGTCTAAATCACTTGATTTGCCCAATGGATCGAGCAAAAAGCCCATCAGTGCCAAAATAAGGACAAATCCGATTCTAATTATGAGAATGTCGAGTTTCATCTGACAAAATTTTATCACGAATTATCATTTTATCAACAATGATTTCGCTTAATCCGTAAATAAAACTTGCTGGTTTAATGCTTTTGATTCGTTTGAAAGAAAAAATAAAACGACACGGGCAATGTCGTCCGAATTGTTTGATTTAAAGAGTTCGTGTTCGACAACTTCTTTTTTTGCTTTGGTTACAACGCAATTTTGCCGAAAATGCGAAGGCAGATTTTTGACAAAATGAGTCGTCTGATTTTCAGAAATGACGTGAACAATTAATCCTTTCGGACGCGGTTTCATCAAACGGAGACTTTCCTGTGTCAGCGTTTCAATTTTTGAAACAGATTCGTCTTTTTCGTGCAAACAATTTACTAACAAATCAATTCTTCCAAACAACTTGTCAACTTCGTCAATCAAAGTTTTTTCATCCGTAAATTCAAACGAATTTGCCAAAGTTCCGAGCGATTTCAATTCGTCTAAAACGGCTTTCTCGCCGGCGGAAACCTTTTCATCAAAAGAACAAATTACATATGCGCCCTGTAAAGCTAATTGCAAAGCAACGGCACGACCAATCGGGCTTGTGCCGTTTGTAATAAGCGCGACTTTTTCCGCAAAAGCGTGAACCGAAGGTGTAGGCATTTTTTTATTTTGCCACAGAGTTCGGGAAGTAGAAAATGAAGTAGGAGGTTTGGAATGTTAAATAAGTTTCTGTTTAATGCGTTCTTTGGCTTCGGCACTAAGACGAATTTCGGTATTTTCGTTTTCGAGATTTTCTTCCTGCGAACGGAAAACCCGGCGCATAAAGTTCAGGTTTGTTACATAATTCAAACAAGCCCCGCAAGTAAAAAGATGAAGGCGAACACGAATTTTTTCAACAATCGAGAGTTTGCGGTCGAGTTCGTAGGAAAAAAGCGGCGAGATCGTTTTGCAGTCTTCCGTTTTCATCGCCAGCCATTCTTTGAGTTTTGCTTTAATTTTTGCCATTACCTTTTCTAAACCAATTAAAATCAATACATCGGCGCAGATGCAAACGCGCACGGTGCATCATTACCCAAAAATTATTGGGTGAAATACCCAAAAGCATACAAATTTCCTCCGAATCAAAGCCTTCCATTTCGCGCAACGTAAAACAATTTGCGACTCGTTCGGGCAATTCGCCCAAACAATGCGATAAAATTTGTCGAAATTCTGCGTGTTCCAGACATTTTTCGGGGTTTTCGTCCCAAACTGCCGGACGCGCCGCCACCGTCCAATGACCTTTCCATTCGCCTTCGTCGCGGAAAAGATAATCGTAAGACGACATATCGGCTTCTTCTTCGGTGATTTCGGTTTCGCGGCTCGATTTGCGGAAATGGTCAGTGATTTTATGTTTCAAAATGCCGCACAGCCAAGTTTTTTCCGAAGATTTTTCCGCAAAAGAATTTTTTGCCTGCATCGCCGCCAATAAAGTATCTTGCACAAGGTCTTCCGCCAAAAATTCGTCGCGCACACGCGAAAGCGCAAAGGCGTAAAGATAATCGCCGTGCGCCTCAACCCAACGGGTCGCATCAAAAACTTGTCTATTTTCAGCGGTTTGCACTTGCACTTTTTTAACTATTCACGAATCATTCGGCGGATTCTTTCACGCAAATTTTCAGGAGCTTTTTCCGCATTAACAGCTTTTTGCAAAGCCTCGCGCAGACGCTTGTTAGCTTGCTCCTCGTTAGATATTTTCTCTTTGGTCATCATTCGTTTGTGCTTTATCGAAAAATTATTTATTCGATAATTTCCTTAATTTCAATAATCTTATTCCGCCGGATTGGACATTTATTCCAAGTTTTTTTAGAAAACCGCCAATCCAAACGCCTATCTGGCAAAGAATATTGGAAATTCAGACGAGAAAACCGAATTTCTCCGCCAAAATATCTATATTCTCCCCTAGGAATGATCATTCCCGGCTTAGGAAATGCGTTGTCTAGGCTAGAAGTTGACATTCCTAGCTTAGAAATTGCGATTTCTCCCCTAGGAATGTCAACTTCTAGCCTAGACAACGCAACTTCTAGCCTAGACAACGCAACTTCTAGCCTAGACAACGCAACTTCTAGCCTAGGAATGCCGATTTCTAGGCTAGAAAATGTTTTTGTTTCAAAGAAATATTCAATCTCTCGTTCCGTATTTATAAGTATTTTCGCATATTTTCCGCTTTTTTGAAAAAAAATCAAAAATTCGTGTAAGGATTTCCGATTTCAAACGACAAACGGGTGTAAGCGGAAAATTTTCCGAAAATTTATACAGCAATCATATAGGAGATTTATTATGACCGAAATTACACCTGAAATTTTTGAAGCGGAAGCGATGACGCATATTGATGATTTGTTTCGCACGGCGAAGCGTCTGACGATGAATCAGATGGAAGCGGAAGACCTTGTGCAGGAAACATTTATGCAAGCGTGGAAATCGTTTGAACATTACGAACTCGGCACAAATTGCCGCGCTTGGCTTTATAAGATTTTGTTCAATAAATTCGACCATCATCGCCGCAAAAAATATACGCAGGCGAAATATATGCAGGAAGAAGACGAATTGACGTTTTTGACTGCCGCTTATTCCGCACCGATTCCCGAACATCTGACAGACACGGAAGTTATCAGTGCGCTGAATAAATTGCCCGAACATTATCGTTCAGTCGTGCTTCTGGCGGACGTTCACGAATTTGATTACAAAGAAGTCGCACAAATTCTGGATATTCCAATCGGAACGGTAATGTCGCGTCTGAGTCGTGCAAGAACGCAACTGAAAAAATCGCTTGCCAAAGTTGCGGGCGAATACGGGATCAAATCCGCCCAAATTCTTTCTCCGGCTTTTGCCTGATTGATTTTCATTTACCTCCTCCTGTTATTTTGAAACTTGAAAGCGTTGAGATTCGGTAATCTCAACGCTATTTTTTTATCGGAGCGCGGACATTTCTGTCCGCAAGTATTTTTATAAAATGGAAGTTATTTCATTTGTAATTCAATATTGCGTCCAACGCAGAATCGCGTCCGGCAAGATAATCGGCAAAAGAAAGCGAAGCCGAAATATCGGGCATAATTGCCGGCGGATTTCCGTCAATCCGCGTGAAAAAATTGCTCGAATAACCGATTTCAAGTGCCGAATTCGGCAGTTTCAAAATTTTCACCTCGCCGTAATGATTCGGTTTTTGTCCGCTCGGTTCGCCGACGAAAATCGCTTTTGTTTTTTGTTTAAGTTCAAAAGCGTTGTTGTTTGCCGAAGAATATGTGGCGCGACCGATGACGACAAAAATATTGCCCTTGAACTTTTCGCGCAAGCCGTTGGTCAAAGGTCGAATAATTGATTCTCTGCCGCCGCCGTTTTGCCGTAAATCAATAATGACTTGGCTGACCTCGTTTTTATCAATAAATTCGAGCGTCTCGTCCGCAAATTTTTTGAACGGCAAAGACTCCATTTCCTGACATTTGCGATACACGATGAAAAGTGTTTTGGTATCAGCCAAATATTCGCGGAAGTAAAAAAGTTCGGGATTTCGGCGGTAAATCGGTGTTGGCGTTTTGGATTCGTCAAAAGCGGAAACGAGTTTCGGATTTTGTAAATCCTTCGCCGGTAAAGATTTTATGTTGAGTGAAAATTGTTTTTCTTTGGAATCTTCAAAAGTAAATTTTGCCTGTTTGAGGTCGGAAATCAGCTTCAAACGATAGAGAAAATCGGCAACATTCAAATAGCGTGTAATGCGGTCGTTGACACAAAATTCATTGTCGCAGGCAACCAGAGATTTGACCGTTTCAACCGCTTTTTCGATGTTGGTGTCGCCGATTTTGACAAGGCGTGTGCCGACAGCCTGTTTGTAACTTTCCTCGGCACGCACGACAAACCAACCGTCGCTGAATTTGTAAAAAGCAATCGGCAAAAGGTTGAAATCGTCCCGATTCCAAAAAACTTGCGTATGCCCGTCGCCCGCAAGCGCGACAAGGCGAATTATCTCAATTTTGATTTCAGCGTCGGTTAATTTCGGAATCGCGGCTTCAAGTTTTTGAGCTTCACGCTCAAAATCCTCACGTTTCATCTGAAAAAAAAGATTTTTGTGTTTGGCGGCAAGTTCGGTCGTCAAAAACTTCAAATCCTGCCGCCATTTTTCATCACGCGAAATCGTCTGCTGAGCGTTAATCGCCTGTGCCTCCAGCAGAACAAAAAAGATAAAAAAGATTTTAGCTAATTTCATTTCTTAAACATCGGACGAAAACCTTCGATGTTCAGACGCATTTTATACAGTCCTGTCCGCGCCGTCAAATAAAGCGTTTTGCCGTCCGCGTCGCCCCAAGCCATATTGTGAATGTGCTGTGGAACGACGATTGTGCCGAGATGTTTTCCGTCTTTTGATAAAACTTGCAAACCGCCCGGCGCGGAAACGTAAACATTTCCCTGCGAGTCGGTTTTTACGCCGTCAATCGCGTCTTCACCGGCGAAATTTGTGAAATCGAAAAACAATTTTCCGTTCTTTATCGTGCCGTCTTCATTGACTTCGTAACGATAAACCGTCTTTTTCTTCTCGTCCCAATTTCCGACGTAGAGATATTTTTCATCCGGCGAAAAAGCGATGCCGTTCGGACCTGTAAATTCTTTCGTC
This sequence comes from uncultured Blastocatellaceae bacterium, assembly GCA_964548225.1. Lineage (GTDB taxonomy): Bacteria > Acidobacteriota > Blastocatellia > Pyrinomonadales > Pyrinomonadaceae > CALMEH01. Next base: position 19,945 of record CAZJQP010000042.1, read on the forward strand.
AAAAGCTGAAGTTTGCCTTTGTAAATCGAATAAACGCCGGAAAAATTCAATTCTTTGCGCTTGTCATCAAAAACTTTCGGCAAACCAAACGGCGGGTCTGTAAAAAACAAAGTTCCGTCCGAACGATAAACCAAATCATTCGGCGAATTCAACCGTTTGCCTTCAAATTTATCCGCCAAAACCGTTTCCGTGCCATCTTTTTCAAGTCTCACAATTCGGCGATTTCCGTGCTGATTGATAACAAGATTTCCCTGCAAATCGAGCGTCAAACCATTCGAGCCGGGCTGACCATATTCGGCAATATCCGCGCCTGAATAACCGCTCGGAGTTCTAAAAACCGAAAGTTTTCCGTCGGTCGAATATTTATAAATGACGTTTGAATTCGGGTCTGAAAAAAGCAATCCGTCTTTCGTCCAAATTGGTCCTTCGGTAAATTTGAAACCTTCCGCCAATTTCCAAACCTTCGGATTTGCGCCGACAATTTTTTCGATTTCGCTGTCTTTTTTAATTATTTCGACATTAACTTCGCTCGGCGTAATGGCAATCGGATTCGTCTCGCCTTTGTAAAATTCGAGTTTTGCTTCGCGCACCCAAATAAAATTTGTCGGCGGATTTGAAATCGGACCGTTGATGCCGAAAACCGCGAGCTGAATCTTTTGTCCGGCTTTTACGTTTCGCCCGATAATCAAACGATTCGGCGCATTCCAACCTGCAACAACCGAGCCGCCTTGTTGTCCCAAAAATCTTGAAATTTCGCCGTTCACCCAAATTTCCGCGTAATCGTCCAAAGCAGTTTGAAACACAACCGTCATTCCATTTGTGTTAAAACCGTTGATATTTTCGGGAATCGTAATGTTGATTCGATACCAATTAAACGACAGTTTTCCGTTGCCGCGCCGACGGTTTAATTCATTTGCGGGAACGATTTTCCACATTGAATCGTCAAAATCTAAAACTCCGGCTTTCGGCGTGTAATCGTAAGTTTTTACGACATTTCCCGTCGGCTGATTGTCTGCGCCCGCGCTTCGGAAATCGGTTTCGATAATGCGCGTATCGCTATATTTCCAAACGCCTCCGACCATTTTCGCGCCGTCAATTGTTGTCAAATCAATACTCGCTTCCGGCTTTCCGTTTGGAACTTCATTAGCAAAAACCGCCAGCGAAAAAAGAATCGTAAATATAAAAGCTGTAATAAATTTCATAATCAAATCTCCTTCGACTGGAGCGCAAGGGGCTCGCTTGCAACGCCGCGTTTTTCAGCGGTGTAAAACCTCTGTAATCATTCAAATTGATTCCTTCGCAAACGCTTTTGATTGCTCCGCAATCAGGCAAGCGAGCCGCTTGCGCTCCAGTCATTTCATCGAACTTTCACAACGTAATAAAGAAACGTGCCGCCGACTTCCTTAAACCAATGCGGCGTGCCTTTCGGGACAATCAGCACATCGCCTTTTTTCAAAACTCGCGTTTCGCCGCCTTCAATCGAAGTTCCGCGAAACTCGTTTGGCGCAATCTGTTTCGATTCGAGCGATTTTCCGCCCGTAACAATTGTCGCCGTGCCTTCGAGAACATAAATAATGTCTGTGTCGAGTTCGTGAACCTCAACCAAACCTTCTTTTTCGCGTCGGCTGGCGTGAACCTGATAGTTTTCGCCTTTGTCTTCGCCAATCAAAACCGAGCCTTTCAAAAAAGCATCCGAAACTGTCTGTGAATCAAAAAATGTAACGGCGGAAGTTTTCTGATTACTCAAAGCGTTTGCGCCCGCGATTGCCAATTCTTCGTCTTGCACAGCCGACATCGCGCCCGAAACGCCGACTCCGCCGACGATTTGTCCGTCAATCGAAATCGGCACACCGCCTTGAAGCGGCGTAAAATCGGGCAAAGAAACCATCGCCGTGCGTCCGTTTTTAATTACATCTTCAAAAAATTTCGTCGGACGTTTGAACATCACCGCGGTTTTCGCCTTACCGATTGAAATATTCGCGCCTGCCGTAAAAGTTCCGTCCAAACGTTCAAGCGCAATCAAATTTCCGCCGTCGTCAACCACCGCAATCACGCCGCCCGGAGCATTATTTTTCTTCGCATAATCTTTCGCCGCCGCAATCACCGTCCGCGCTCCTTCGAGCGTTAAAGTTTTCTTTTCAACAATTTGCGCGAAAGCCGAAGCCGCAAAAATTGATAAAATAAGCGCAATAAAACCAATTCGTTTCATAAAATTTCTCCTTACGGTTCAGAGTTACGCCTTCAGTCGTGAAGTTCGACACGCTTGAAGGCGTAACTCTGGACGATTATTCCGCCGTGATTGTAACTTTCAAAACGTCTTTCGTATTCGGATAGGTAAAGCTGTCTTTTACCATTCCGACCATTCCGTTTTCGGTCGTTCCGGTGTTCGCCATTTTTTGGCGCGGAGCTTGTTCATCGCCGATTCCGGGTGCTTGATTAACTTCCGTTCCCGCGTCCCAGAGCATCAATTTGCCGGTAATGTCGCCTGTCAAAGGCTTGCCGTTGTCAAATAAATCAAACGCTTTTTCCGGCGCGTAAAAGAGGTCATTTGATTGTCCATACATCGCAATCAGATTCAGTTTCATTCCTTCCATTGCGGTAAAAGTAAATTCATACGCGCCGCCGGGAAGAATCGGGGCAGGTTTGTCCGTGCCGACCGGCATATTGAAAACGCCTGCATTCAAACCTGCAAAATTTTTCGCTAAAACTTCCGGGTTGCCGTCTTCGGCTTGATCCTCAAGCCCGTTCATTGCCATTTCGCCGACTTTGAAAAAATTTGTTTTGTTTTTTGAAACGACGAACATTCCGGGCGAAAGTGCAAATGGATATTTCGCTCCGCCCTGCGTTGTCAAACCTTCCGAATTTGAAATATTTTCGATACGAACCTTAAAGCTCGCCGACTTTTTCTTGGCAAACGCCTCTGCCTGAAACCCGATAACCAAAGCCGTCAAAACGGCTAAACCGATAATAAATTTTTGTTTTAACATAATAATTTCTCCTTAAAAAAATTCGCTACTGTTGCGACGGCTTGTGCCACGCTTTTCAGTCGGATAAATTGCATCTTTGGCGAAACTTATTCCAAAAAAATTTCGGGAATAAATCTCGCTGAAAGCGTAATATAATGGGCAGAAAGAAACTTTATCGGAGCCAAAAATTCTAATGAAATATGAATCGTTTGATAACAACGCGCCAAAATGTTTAATCGGCAAAGTTACCGAAGAGTTTGTCCGCTCGGTGCAATTAATTGATAATTTATCGAACGAAACTTACCCCAAAATCGGCGCACATTTTCGGCATAATCTTGATTTCGCAAATGCGTTTTTAAAAGGTTTGGAAGTCGGAGAAATTGATTATGAAAAACGTGAACGCAATGAAAAAACCGAGCAAAACCGTAGTTATGCAATCGAACAAATTGTTTTTATAATTCGGCGTTTTCAAGTCTTAACGAAAGAAGATTTGGAAAAAGAAGTTTCGGTGCGTTCGGAGATTGACGAAGAAACTTGGCACAAATCGAGTGCAATGCGTGAACTCGAATTTTTGCACAGCCACACGGTTCATCATCACGCGCTCATCGCGGAGAAATTGAATAATTCAGGCGTAAAAATTGCCGCTAATTTCGGCGTTGCGCCTTCAACTTTGAAATTTTGGAAAACGCGGAAAAAAGCCGCGTAAATTTTTAACCGCGAAAGACGCGACAACTCGCTAAAATATTGAAATCAAACAATCTTTTTCGTGCCTTTTCGTATCTTTTGCGGTTAATATTCGGGAGAAAATTATGTCATCAAAATTAATGATTATCAGTTGGATTTGCCGCGTCATTGTGGCAATAATTTTATTGCAAACTTTGTTTTTCAAATTCACGGGTGCGGAAGAATCTAAATACATTTTTTCGACGTTGATGGGCGCGGAAAACGAAGCCTTCGGTCGCATCGGTTCGGGCGTGGTCGAACTTGTTGCGGTTATTTTGCTTTTCATTCCTTCAACGGTTTGGCTCGGTGCTTTACTTGCGCTCGGCACGATTTCAGGCGCGATTTTTTCGCATCTGACAAAGCTCGGAATAGTTGTTAAAGACGATGGCGGTTTGCTGTTTATTTTGGCGATTGTCGTTTTTATTTCAAGCGCAATAACGCTCTTTATTTATCGCGGCGACGTGCCGGTTTTGGGAAATATTCTGCAAGGAAAAAATGTCTGATTTTTTTCAAATTTTTGACGCAGGTGCAATCGGCGAATATTCGCCGATTGTCATTTTTTTCGCGTTTTTCTTTGCGACATTTATCAGCGAAGACCTTGCGTGTCTGACCGCAGGCGCACTTGCCGCACAAGGCAAAATTTCTTTTGCGCTTGCGCTTTTTGCGTGTTTTGCGGGAATTTTTGTCGGCGATATTTTGCTCTATTGGACGGGCAGAATTTTCGGCAAAAATATTGTTGAAACAACCCTTTTTTCGCGTTTCGTTTCGGAAAAATCAATCGAAAAGGCTTCCCTTTGGCTGAACAAAAATGGCGCATCAGCGATTTTTCTCAGCCGTTTTATTACAGGTTTTCGGCTTCCGACTTATCTGGCGGCAGGTTTTTTGCGAACGGATTTTCTAAAATTTGCGTTTTATTTTCTTCTTGCAACCGCAATTTGGACACCGATTCTTGTCGGTTCAACGGCTTTTGCCGGACAATTTTTCTTTTCAAAAAATCTGTTTCTTGCCGTTGTTTTATCGTTCGTTTTGCTGAAAATAATTCTGCATTTTTCGAGTTGGAAAAACCGACGGCTTTTCGTCGGCAGATTAAAACGTCTGACGAATTGGGAATTTTGGTCGCTGAAAGTTTTTTATTTTCCGGTTGTTATTTATGTTTTATTTTTGGCGATTCGGCATCGCAGTTTGACGATTTTCACCTGCACAAATCCGGCGATTTTGGCAAGCGGTTTTGTCGGCGAATCGAAAAATGAAATATATCAAGGATTACGCAAATCTGCGGTAAATCTTCCGTATTTGTTGCATCACACAAAACTTTGTGCCGAAAATTCATTCGCTGAAAATCTAAGCCAAGCGCAAAATTTCATTGCTGAAAACGATTTAAAGTTTCCGCTCGTCTTAAAACCTGATGCCGGAGAACGTGGAAAAAATGTCGAGATTTTGAATGATTTTAACGAACTCAAAGCGAGCATTTCAAAACTCGAAAACGATTTTATTTTGCAGGAATTTTTTGACGGAATTGAAACAAGCGTTTTTTATTTTCGTTATCCTTTCGCGCAAAAAGGCGAGATTTTTTCAATTACCGAAAAAAGTTTTCCGGGCGTTGCGGGCGACGGAAAATCGAATCTCGAAACGCTGATTTTGCGCGACAAACGCGCTGTTTGCCTTGCAAAAAAATATCTTGAACAAAACGCCGAACGATTGGATTTCATTCCCGAATCGGGCGCAAAAGTGAAAATCATCAGCATCGGAACACATTCGCGCGGCGCGATTTTTTCGGACGGCGAACATTTAAAAACAAAAGAACTCGAAGAAAAAATTGACGAAATCTGTCGCGGATTTCAAGGTTTTTATTTCGGCAGATTCGATATTCGCGCCCGTTCGTTTGAAGATTTCAGCCGTGCCAAAAATTTCAAAATCATCGAACTCAACGGCGTAACTTCCGAATCAACAAACATTTACGACAAAAGATTTTCGCTTTTCGCAGCATATAAAATTCTTTTTCGCCAATGGCGTATTGCCTTTGAGATCGGCGCAGAAAATTTTCAACGCGGCGCAAAGCCAACGTCCGTTTCAGATTTGATAAAATTAATTTTCGGCAAAAAAATCCAAACGGATTTCACAATCAACAACGAACAACTAACCACAAACAATTAAAATGTGCGTCATATTTTTTGCATATAAAATTCATCCGAAATTTCCTTTGATTTTGCTCGCCAACCGCGACGAATTTTACAATCGTCCAACGGAAAAAGCGCAAGATTGGGCAGATTTTCCGAACATTTTCGCCGGAAAAGATTTGGTCGGCGGCGGAACTTGGCTCGGCATAAATAATTCGGGACGCTTCGCCGCGGTAACAAATTATCGCCAGCCAAATGCGCCGCAAGGCACTCAATCACGCGGAAATTTGACGGCGGATTTTTTGAAAACAGACGAATCTGCCGAGGATTATTTAAAGAAAATTGAGGCGCAAAAAGATGATTTTTCTGGTTTTAATTTGCTCGTCGGCGAAATAAACGAACGCAAAAACGAATTATTTTATTTTTCAAATCGCGGCAACGAAATCAAAAAATTGACACGCGGGATTTACGGTTTGAGCAATCATTTGCTTGACACGCCTTGGCAAAAAGTCGAAAAAGGAAAGCATTTTTTGCAGAAAAATATGAATGAAGAATTTTCAAAAGAACTTTGTTTTGAATTACTTAAAAATAAAAGTTTAGCTGATGACAAAGATTTGCCCGACACCGGAATCGGTTACGAGCGCGAGAAATTGCTTTCGGCAATTTTTATCGAAACGCCAATTTATGGAACGCGCTGTTCGACGGTTTTGACGTTTGATAATGAGTTTAACTTTGATTTTGAAGAAAGAGTTTTTGTTTAACCGAAAAACATTTTCCGGTATTTTTCGTTAATTTTCTGCGAATCGCATAGAACGAAAAAATCAATCGTGCCGAATTCGGCATCAAGCACGGGCGCAGAGCAGACTTTCGCGCCAATTCTCAAGTAAGTTTTGAAAAGTTTCGGCAATTCGATTTCTTCTTGTGTTGTTTTGAAATCATTGCTAACCGATTTTTTCAGCGCGGAAACTTTAAATTCTTCGTGCATAAATCCGCCTTTTTCGAGTTGGCAATAAGCACGGAAACCGTCGGCATAATCGGTCGAAAAAATCGAGCAGCATCCGAAAAAATAACGCTTATTCGTTTTTTTCAAAAATTGTGCCAAACCTTTCCAAAGTAGAAACAAAACCTTGCTGTTTCGATGTTCGGCGGCGATGCAGGCACGTCCGATTTCAACCGATTGGCGTAAAATTCGCGGCGGCAAATCGTTTAAATTAAATTCTTGCGACGAATAAAATCCGTGCATTTCCGCTGTCCGAAGGCGATACCCGCCGATAATTTTTCCCGTTTCGTTTTCGGTTACAATCAGATGATGCGATGTCGCGTCAAATTCGTCTTTCTCAACCGCGAAGAAATCTGCGGGCGCACCACTGAGTTCGACATTGAAAACTTGGTAACGAAGCCGCAAAAGTTCGGTAATTTGACGCTCGCAATGTGCCAGTTGGACAGTGTAATTTGTGTCGGCAACAAAAATCGAGTCAAAAAAGTTCGGCGTTTCGGCGATATTTTTTCGGCGCGTTCGCATTGGCGGAAAAAACGGCAAAGACGCAATGGTTTCGGGACTAATTTGATACATAGTTTTTTCTCCTGACTCTGATTCTAAAACTTATATGCCGCGAATGAACGATTATATTCCAATTCGTTCATTAAAAATTTCTTAAAATTTGCGAGTTCGGTTAAAATCTAAGCAATGAGTATTCCTTTTTTTTTGATTGAACCGAAACGAGCGAAAGTTCCGATGATTTTGAGTTCGCCGCATTCGGGCGTTGAATTTCCCGATGAATTGAAGGCGCATTTTCGCGCCGAACTCGCGGCACAACCCGATGATACCGATTGGTTCGTTCACGAATTGTATAATTTCGCGCCCGATTTGGGAATCACGATGATTCACGCCAAATATAGTCGTTGGGTGATTGATTTGAACCGCACACCCGAAAGTCAGCCGCTTTATACGGACGGAAGAATTATCACGGAATTAGTTCCAAAGACTGATTTTTGCGGCAATTCGCTTTATGTTGATAAAAAATTTATTCCCGACGAAGCGGAAATCGAACGGCGAAAAGAAAAATATTATCGTCCTTATTATCAAAAAATCGAAAGTCTTTTAGCAGAAAGAATCGCCGAATTCGGGCAAGTTTTGCTTTGGGACGCGCATTCGATTCGGCGTTTTGTGCCGACAATTCAAACCGAACCTTTCCCCGATTTGATTTTGGGCGATAACGATGAAACTTCTGCAAATAAAGAATTTATCGAAATCGCTTTGAACGGTTTAGGACAAGGAAAATTCGGCGTAAATCACAATTCGCCGTTTAAAGGCGGATATATCACGCGCTTTTTCGGCAAGCCTGCGAAAAATATTCACGCTTTGCAGTTGGAAATGGCGAAAACAAATTATATGAACGACGATGAATTGACCTTCAACGAGGAAAGAGCAAACGAAGTCCGAAGCGTTTTGCGCCCGGTTTTTGAGAATTTAATTACGCATTTAACAAAATGAAATCTTATCGTTTCAGAGCCTTGCTTCAAAATGACGGATGGTTGGAAAATCCGACGGTTTCGGTTGATGAAAACGGCAAAATCGTTGCAATTTCGCACGATGAAACCGATGTCGAATTTATCAATGGCTTCGCGCTTCCGGCGTTTCAGAACGCGCATTCGCACGCTTTTCAGTTTGCAATGGCGGGACTTGCCGAAAATCACGCGGGCGACGATGATTTTTGGTCGTGGCGCGAGGCGATGTATTCGCTTGCATTAAATCTAAATCCCGACGAAATGAAAACAGTTGCAACGATGCTTTACGCCGAACTTGTGCGGCACGGTTATTCAAATGTCGCCGAATTTCATTACGTTCATCACGACAAAAACGGTAAATCTTACAACAATTTAGCGACGATGGGCGAGGCTTTAATCGAAGCCGCAAACGAAGCCGGAATTAAAATTACACTCATTCCGATTTTTTATCAAAAAGGCGGTTTCGGCGTTGAACCGAACGAACGTCAGCGCAGATTTATCTCAAAAACTTTTGACGATTATGCACGTCTTTTCGAGGCTTCGGCGCAAGTTTGCAAGCGTTATGAAAACGCCAATATCGCGGTCGGCGTTCATTCTTTGCGCGGCGTTGAAACCGGCGATATTTTATGCGCTGTCAATAATTTGCCGCAAGATATTCCATTTCATCTACATATTTCCGAACAGTTGAAAGAAGTTGAAGATTGCGTTAATTTTCTCGGAAAACGTCCCGTTGAATGGTTACTCGAAAATGTTGAATTAAATGATAGATTTCATCTTGTTCACGCAACTCATCTGACCGATGCGGAAACCGAAAATTTAGCAAAATCCAAAGCTAACGTCGTGCTTTGCCCAAGCACCGAAGGAAATTTGGGCGACGGTATTTTTCCGCTTCGCCGCTTTCAAAAATCCGGCGGTGCGTGGAGCATCGGCACGGACAGCCATATCGGTTTGAATCCGTTTGAAGAATTACGTTTATTGGATTACGGACAGCGTTTAATTTCCCATAAACGCAATACTTTTGGCAAAAAAGGCGGACTTTTTGCCGTCGAAAAAACAATCGCCGCCGGACGCAAGGCGATGAACAATTTTGAAAACGAATTTTTCGCCGTCGGTGCAGATTTCGATGCTTGCATTATCAAAGCGGACGAACCTTTATTTTCAAACACAAAACTTGAAAATTTAGCTTCAACAATAATTTATACGGCTGATGTTTCGCAGATTTACGGCACTTTTGTCAGCGGAAAATTTATCCGAAAAGACGAAAATTATAATCGTCTGAAGTGGAATTTTATTGATGCTGTCAAGCGTTTTCGTTAAAGACTTTTTCGCCCTTACTTCGTGCAGGCTTCTGCATAAAAAAAAATCAAGCCCTTTCGAGCTTGATTTTTTTTGAGTGAAGTGTGAGATTCAGTCGTCCGAAAAATTTTACGGCACGGGCATCATACAAGCCGTGTTATCGCCGAGAATTGTCGTCGAATACGCGCCGCCGTCGCTGACCAAAACGCCGTCGCTGACCAGAACGCCATCGCTGACTAAAACGCCGTCGCTGACTAACACACCTTGCGAATTCAAAACCGGAGTCGGCGCACCGCCCATTGCATTTGAACTCAAGAAAAGCGTTCCATCGGAAACCAACACACCGTTATTTTTGATTGCCCCTTGATACAAACTCAAAGTTCCGCTAGTCAAAGTCGTTGATTTGGTAATCGAACTTCCCGAAAACGGTGTCGAATCGGAAACCAAAACGCCGTTTGCATACATTCCTTGATATTTATTCATCAAGTCATCGCCGTAGAGAAATCCGTAGTTTGTAATTACGCCTTTGCTCCAATTAGCCGTAAAACCTCCCCAAAAATCGCTTGATTGCGAAGCCGGCAAAGAGGCTTTGAGCAAAGCCGCGCCGTTGGTTGTCGGCAAAGGTGATTTGATTAATCTTGCAATTCGCACCGCACCGTCAATATTTAATAATCCTGCGCCTTGTTCGAGCGTTGAATAACCTGAAAGCGGTTGCGCCGAATACATCAAAATTGCTTTAACCAGATTCGGAGTCAGATTCGGATTGACCTGAATCAGCAAACTTGCCGCGCCTGTTACCACCGGAGCAGACATCGAAGTTCCCGACATATACATCACCTGTTCGGTGTTCGAAGTTGCCGTTCCTGTCCGCAAAGTCGTGTAAGTTCGCGCCAGATAATTTTCTGTGCCGTTGTAATAACTACGCGCTCCGATTATTTTATTGCCGGGCGCAATCAAATCGGGTTTTATCAAATTGTCATATTTTCTCGCACCATTGGCTAAAGTAACGTAACCTCGCGTCGGACCTTTTGAGCTAAACGTAGCAACTCCATCATCGCCGCGCCAATCTGTTCCCATCGTGTTTGCCGCACCGACTGTAATCACCGAAGGCTCGATTCCGGGCGAACCGATTGTGCCGTATTGTTTTTGTCCGGCGGCATTTTTACCGGAGTTTCCGGCTGATGCAACCACGACAATTCCGGCATTGACGGCGCGACGTGCCGCAAGACAAAGCGGATCGTTTTTGTAGCTGTCTTTGGCAGCAGTTCCCAAACTCATATTGATAACACGAATGTTCCAAGTAGTTTTGTTTGCCACCGTCCAATCAAGTGCGGCAATCAGATTGCTTACAGTTCCCGCGCCGGTGCTGTTTAAAACGCGCAAATTAATCAAATTGCTTGAAGGTGCTACGCCTTGATAAGCCGAACTGTTAAGACCAGGATCGCCGACAAACATTGAAGCAACGTGCGAACCGTGTCCGAAAGGGTCGCCCGTGATGTTTTGTCCGGTAAAATCTTTGCTGTATTTAACTTTTGTGTAAGAAGTTGCGCCATTTTTCCAATTCATAAGAGCATGCGCCGGGTCTATTCCGCTGTCAATTACCACAATATGTCCGACACCGCCCGCAAGCCAAGTGTTCGGATCGCTGTCGCCATTATCGCTGATACCGGGAAGAAAATAGCCGGTCGCATTTCCGAGATGTCCGAAAGATTCGATGTCGCGGTCAGGCGAAATGTATTCGACGGCTTCCGATTTAATTAATTCTTTGACTTGCGAAAGCGGCAGTTCCGCGCTGACTAAACCGAGCGTATTAAAAGATTTTTTGATTCTGCCGCCGGTTGCTGTCAAATCCGCCGCCAAAAGATTTCTTTTTTCTTTGTTCGATTGAACTTCACGCGCCAAAATCTGTTGCTGTTCATTTTCGCTCAAATCATTGCCGAACATTTCATTAATGCCCGATTCGGATTTTAACTGAACAATTACTTTTTGCACTCTGTCGCCGCGCAAACCGAACAACACCTCATTGGTTTCTTCCTCCAAATCGGGCGCAATTTTGATTTTCGCCAAGTTTTCGTCTTTTTGATTCGATAAAAATCTTAAAACTTCTCCGCGTTTCTCATCCGTTTGAGCAAATGCCGTAAAAGAAATCATTTGCACGAACATTGCCGAAAGTATGAGAGCGGCAAAGGTTTGTTTAAAATTAAATATTCTGAACATTAGTCCTTATCTAAAAACCTTAAAGTAGTCTAATCCGCATTGCGGACAGCAAAACTTAGGGCAATATCTGTTCCAAAATCGGTAAATGCGTTGAAATGCAGATAAAATCAGGTGTGGAAGAAAAAGAAGGGATTTAAGAAAAAATAAAAGTCAATTCAATTTGACCGATTCTGAATTCATCCTTAAGTCAATTTGAAATCATCAAGTTGTTTTGTGAAGTTCGGCATATTAAGATTTATTCGAACTTTGAGATTATGAAAATTACTACCGCCGAAGAATCCGTAAAAACTATAAAGTCGGGCGACCGCATTTTTATTCAAAGCGTTTCTGCCGCACCGCAGACTTTAATCAAAGCAATGTGCGGACGCGCCGACGAGTTGAGCGGCATTGAAATTTATCATCTGCACACCGAAGGCTCTGCTCCATATGTTGCGCCTAAATACAAGGAAAGTTTTCATACAAACGCGCTTTTTGTCGGCAGTAATGTCCGTAAAGCAATAGCGACGGGTGAAGCAGATTTCATACCATCTTTTCTGAGCGAAGTTCCTTTGCTTTTCCGCCGCGAGATTTTGCCGATAGACGTTGCGCTGATTCACGTTTCGCCGCCCGACCGTCACGGGTTTTGTTCTTTGGGAACATCGGTTGATGTTTCGCTCGCCGGCGTGCAAATGGCAGAACTCGTTATCGCGCAAATCAATCCGAAAATGCCGCGCACACACGGCGACGGGCTGATTGACATTCGCCACATTGATTTCGCAGTCGAAGTAACGGACGATTTGCCGGAAGTCGGCGCAATGGAGCTAACTGAGGAAGAACTTGCTATCGGGCGCAACTGTGCTGAACTCATCGAAGACGGCTCGACATTGCAAATGGGCATCGGCGCGATTCCAAACGCTGTTCTACGCGCACTCACCAATCATAAAAATCTCGGCGTTCATACCGAAATGTTTTCCGACGGTTTGATTCCGCTTATCGAATCCGAAGTCGTCAACGGCAGAAACAAAAAGATTCATCCGAACAAGGTCGTGTCGAGTTTTGTGATGGGAACGCGCCGTCTTTACGATTTTATTGACGACAATCCCGAAATCGTTCTGCTCGATGTGGCGTATGTCAACGATCCGGCGGTAATCAGGCGCAACCCGAAAGTTACGGCAATTAACAGCGCGATTGAAATTGATTTAACCGGACAAGTCTGTGCTGACTCAATCGGCACACGAATTTATTCAGGTGTCGGCGGACAGATGGATTTTATTCGCGGCGCATCTTTATCGGAAGGCGGAAAACCAATTATCGCGCTTGAATCGCAAACAAGCAAAGGCGAATCGAAAATCACACCGTTTCTAAAGGAAGGCGCGGGTGTGGTAACGACCAGAGCAAATTTGCACTGGGTTGTAACCGAACACGGTGCAGTCAATCTCTACGGCAAAACCTTACGCCAACGCGCCATCGAATTAATTTCCATCGCACATCCCGACCACCGCGAAGAATTATCTCGTGCGGCTTTTGAACGCTTTAATATTTTGCTCAACGTGCCGAATGTCGGCTAAACCGTAACTGTTTCGCGGTATTCGCCCCAAACTTTCCGCAAACGGTGCGAGATTTCGCCGACTGTAACGTAATTTTCGACGGCATCCAAAATGCGCGGCAGAAGATTTTCCGTTCCGCGGGCGGCTTCCTCGATTTTTGCCAGTGCGTTTTCGGCTTTCACGGTATCGCGTTTTGCGCGGACAGCGCGAACTCGCTTGATTTGATTTCTTTCAATAGTTTCGTCAATTCTCAAAGTTGGAATGTCCGCAGATTCATCAATGTGAAACTTATTTACACCAACGACGATTGCGTCTTCGTGTTCAACGGCTTTTTGATATTGATATGCGGCTTCTTGAATTTCTCTCTGCGGAAAACCGTTTTCGATTGCCTTGAGCATTCCGCCCATTGCATCAATTTTTTCGATGTATTCGACCGCTTTTGCTTCTAATTGATTCGTCAATTCCTCAATCGCGTAGCTTCCCGCAAGCGCGTCAACAATGTCCGCCGCGCCCGATTCGTGAGCGATAACTTGCTGAGTTCGCAAAGCAATCCGCGCCGCCGTTTCGGTTGGCAAAGATAATGCTTCATCCATCGAATTCGTGTGCAGAGATTGCGTTCCGCCCAAAACCGCCGCGAGTGCCTGAATCGTTGTGCGGACGATATTTACTTCCGGCTGTTGCGCTGTCAGAGTCGAACCTGCGGTCTGTGTGTGAAAGCGAAGCATCAAAGATTTTGGATTTTTCGCAGAAAATCTATCACGCATTATCCGCGCCCAAAGCCTTCGCGCCGCACGAAATTTCGCCACTTCTTCCAATAAATTATTGTGCGAATTAAAGAAAAACGACAGACGCGGCGCAAAATCATCAACTTTCAGACCGACCGAAATTGCCGATTCGACATAGCAAATCGCGTCAGCCAAAGTAAAAGCAATTTCCTGTGCGGCAGTCGAACCGGCTTCGCGGATGTGATAGCCGGAAATCGAAATCGTGTTCCAATTCGGCACTTCTTCAGCACAAAACGCGAAAATATCGGTAATCAGCCGCATCGAAGGCTTCGGCGGATAGATATAAGTTCCGCGGGCGATATATTCCTTCAAAATATCGTTCTGAATCGTCCCGTTCACCTTGTCGAACGAAACATTTTGCCGTTTCGCCACTGCCAAATAAAGACACAAAAGCGTCGAAGCCGTTGAATTTATCGTCATCGAGGTCGAAACTTGGTCGAGCGGAATGCCGTCCAATAAAGTCAACATATCGTCCAAAGAATCAATCGCCACACCGACTTTGCCGACTTCGCCCGCCGCCAATGAATCGTCCGAATCAAGTCCGATTTGTGTCGGCAAATCAAACGCTACCGACAAACCGGTCGTGCCTTGTGAAAGCAAATATTTATATCTGCGGTTGGAATCTTCCGCAGTTGCAAATCCGGCATATTGCCGCATCGTCCAAAATCTGCCTCGATACATATTCTTGCGAACGCCTCGCGTGTAGGGAAATTCGCCCGCCGCGCCCAAGTCGGTTTCGTAATCAAAATGCGAATTTGAAGGATTAAAGTCATTGGGCAATTCGATGCCCGAAGATGTTTGAAATTTCTCTCGCCGTTCAGCCATAACGCGAACAGATTATCATAAAATTCGAAGCGCAGACATCTTTGCCCGTGAAGATTCTTGCAAAGTCAGCGAAAATTTATGGAAGAGTTTCGGAATACACAAACTTTTCACTTCGCACCTCTCACTTATCACTTATTCCGAATGTGATTTTCCTTGCTTTTCGGAATAAGTGAGAGGTGCGAAGTGAAATGTGATAAGTAAAGTCTGTTCTTCTTGTCTTTGCCCGCAAATCTGAACGCTGAAAACTTGCAAAATCTGAAAATCGGCGCACAATGGAGAAAAACATAGCTCACGTTTGCAGAAATTTCTCCCGACAAAAAGAGGCGAAGATTGTGGACAGGAAAGTTTTTAGACAAATCGGTTACATCGGCGGAGTTTTTATTTGCTTATTTGTGTTTTCGAGCGTCGTTGCGGCGCGGCATTATCTTGTCAGCTTGAAAACGCGAAACGGCAATTATCTGACGGCGGAAAACGGCGGCGGCGGAATCATTAACGCCAACCGTTTGAGGGCAAACGAATGGGAGATTTTTACGCTCCTCGATTTGAACGAAGGCGAACTCGAAGACGGGGACAAGGTTGCCGTCAAAACTATAAACGGCAGTTTCTTTTCGGCGGTTAATGGCGGCGGCGATAATGTTTTCGCCGATAAACGTGCGCCGCTCGAATGGGAAACTTTCTACATCGAGCGCAAAATGGGCGGTGGCGATAAAAAGATTGGAGAGCGCGATTTTATCGCTCTGCGTTCAATCAATAATTATTATCTTTCCGCCCCGAACGGCGGCGGCGTGCAGGTCAACGCCAAAACAAAAACCTTCGGCGTGGACGAAAAATTCTTTCTCGAACGGCGCGGCGAACCTTCGCCGGGAAAACTTTCGGGACCTTTTACCGCGCCGCAGATGATTTTTCGCGGAGTTGTCGGCAATGACGAATCGGGACGCACGACGGGCGATTTTTTCGACTGCAAAAACTTCTATTTCGGCAACACTTTCCCGAACTGTTATCTCAACCACGAAGGCACGGATTTTATGCTTTTCGGGCATCTGCTGACTCAACTTGGCGGAAGCATTGACATTTACACGGTTGCCGCCGGAAAGGTCGTCGCGGTCGCAGACGGCAACACGGACAAATGTTTCTACAAACCGAGCAAGCCCGACTCGAAAGACGTTATCTTTTGCGCGAACGACGTGCGCGACGGCAGGGAATTCATCAGCGAGGTCAAAGATGCCAATATGGTTGCCGTTCTGCAAGACGACGGTTTGATTGCGTATTATTTTCATCTGAAACGAAACTCGATTGTCTTGAGAAAAAATCAGCGCGTCGAATGCGGTCAGCTTGTCGGTAAAATCGGCAGTTCGGGCATCTCGTCCGCGCCGCATTTTCATCTGACGCTGGCGCGAATCAGACACGACCAACCTTTCCCCGCGACCAATCCGAACACCCAAGACCCCGATGCCGAATTCAAAAACGCGAGCTTTAACCGCACGCTTGCCGGTTATCTGAATCCCTACGAACCGATGCTCTGGATAAATCTTTCGGGCGTAATTCCAAAGAAAACCTGCAACAGCTACATCGAAGGCGCATCGCCGACCTGCGGTTTGGGACAATCTTGTCCAAGCAACATTTGCCAATTGGGAATGGTGATAAAAGACGGCGTTTGCAAACGAATCGGCGTTCTGCCGAACAAACCCTGCGACGAAAATCAACTCTGCGGACCCGGACTCGAATGCAGCGGCGGAGTTTGCAAACTGCCGAGAAAACCGTAAATCGAATAAAAAGTCTTTGGACTTTGGTTTTTGGCGCGAAAAACCAAAGTCCAAAAACCGAAAGACCAACCAATCAAAACTTGCCTGAAAAGCATAAATCAATTAACTTAAAGTGAATATGCTCGAACCGGAATTGCTCAACGTCAAACAAGCCAGCCTTTGGGCAAGCGCACACATCGGCAAAGACGTTACGCCGTCAAATATCACATATCTCATTAATTACGGTAGAATCTTGAAAACCGAAAAAAACGGCGCAACACTCATTCCAAAACAAGAATTGATTGATTATTACGAAACTCACAACCGCGAAGCCGTCTATAAAAAAAAGCTCGGCGCAGATTTGAATTGGGCTTTGTCGTTCGATAATTACAAAGAAAGCGAAACGACAAAGCACGTTCACCGACTTCATCCATACAAAGGCAAATTCATTCCGCAACTCGTCGAATATTTTCTTGACACGCACACGGACAAATTCAAAACCGAAACATTTTTCCAAAAAGGCGACATCGTGCTTGACCCGTTTTGCGGAAGCGGAACAACGCTCGTGCAAGCAAATGAACTCGGAATAAACGCCATCGGCATTGATATTTCGGAATTTAATGCTTTGATTTCAAACATTAAAGTTAAAAAGGTAAATCTTGCCGAACTGCAAAAACATATTAAAGATATTTCCGGCTGGCTTCGCTCATTTACAAACGAACAGTTTAATGTCGAATTTGAATTTAAATTGAATGAATACCTCAAAAAGTATAACGACAAATATTTCCCTTCGCCCGAATTCAAAATAAAGGCGCGGAAAAAAGAAATTGATGAAAAATCTTACGCCGCCGAACACGAAGCGAAAGTTTTGAAAAAATACAACGAAGTAATTGAACTTTACGGCGTGAAATTGAAACAAGACAAGCAAGAAAGATTTTTAGACAGATGGTTTATCGAACCAATCCGCGAAGAAATCGAGTTTGTCGCCAAGGCAATCGAAAAAATTAAAGACAAAGAAATCCGTGATGTGTTGACCGTAATTTTGAGCAGAACAATCCGCAGTTGCCGCGCGACGACACACGCCGACCTTGCGACATTGATTGAGCCTGTAACGACGACTTACTATTGCGCGAAACACGGAAAAATCTGCAAACCGCTCTTTACAATCGTTTCGTGGTGGGAACGCTACGCCAACGACACAATCAAACGCCTCGCAGAATTTGATAAACTGCGAACCGAAACGAGCCAAATTTGCTTAAACGGCAATTCTGAAACTATTGATGTTTTCGCCGAACTCGAAAAAGCAAATCCCGAATTTGCAGAATTAGCCAAACGCCAAAAGATTCGCGGCATCTTCTCAAGCCCGCCTTATGTCGGTTTGATTGATTACCACGAACAACACGCCTACGCCTACGACCTTTTCGGTTTTGAACGCAAAGACGCGCAGGAAATCGGCGCAATGCACAAAAAACAATCCAAACAAGCGCAACAAGATTACGCCAAAGGCATCGCCAATGTCTTAAATAATTGCCGCAAGTTTCTAGCCGAAGATTTCGACGTTTTTCTTGTCGCTAATGACAAATACAATCTTTATCCGCAGATTGCCGATTGTGCTAAAATGCAAATCGTCAATCAATACAAACGTCCTGTTTTGAATCGCACAGAGAAAGATAAAGGCGCATATTCAGAAATAATCTTTCATCTGAAAAGGAGATAATTATGGACGCAGAGAAAATACTTTATTCCATTAATGTTGAAGATGTAATAAATGTTTCCGAAGAAATCGAAATTGAATTTACCGAAAATGATATTGAGTTTATTCAAGACAAAATAGATGATTTTATGGGGGACATTTGGCATCAGGCAATCGAATTTGCTTTGCAAGAACTTGAAGATAGAAAAACCAAATAAAAGTATGGCTTTATCAAAAGACAAAATCGAAAGAATTTCCTTTCAAACAATTCAAGTTTTATATTCCAGATTTACAAATTTTCCTGAAGATTCTTCTCAAAATAGAAATGCACCTTTTCACACTGCATTTTTGAATGCTTTTAGCGACAAATTCGTTGATAAAGCCTGCGACATTCCATTTTTCGTAAGTTTGAGTGGTTGGCTTCACGGCTTAAGCACGACAATAGGGCAAAACTTCTTTGAAAATACAGCTTTCATATTAAGCGACGGAGAAAAAAGAGAATATACTTCCGGCAAATTAGGAAATTTACCAATTACGAGAAAACAAAAAGAAAATATTAGTAAAATCATAACCGATTTAAGCACAAAAAAAGCTACGCCGAATTTGAGTGAAGAAAATAAAGTAATTTTCGTAGATGATGAAACGGAATTGGTTTTGGCAATAGATTTTTCGGCAGACGTTTTTATTGATGACGGCGAAAATATTGTTGCCATCGAATTAAAAACCGTGAAACCTAATTCAGGCGGTTCACAAGGAGAAAAGCAAAAAATCTTAGAAGGTAAAGCGGCTTTATTTAAGAAATTTCCTGACCGCAAAATTTCTTTCTTTCTTGGCTTTCCATTTGACCCGACAAGCAAAGATTCTCCAACAGGTTACGATAAAGAAAGATTTGGTAAATCGGTAATTAACCTAAATAAATCGTTTGCACCGGAAGAAATATTATTAGCCGGAGAATTGTGGGATAAATTATCCGGCGAGCCAAACACGATGGAACAGATTTTGGCAATTATAAATTCAATCGCAACCGTTGAATTCATGAACGACTACAACTTTTTAAACGAACCCCAGAATAAAATTAACAATTCTCAAAAATACAGAGAATTATTGCTTCGCTGGAATTTATTCTCAGAACTTGAATTATTTGACAATGATGATTCAATACGAAGCCAAATAATGGAAAGCAAGCCTTTAATGAAGATATTCAACCAAATGATTTTTAAAGATGGGAAATACAAGCAAGAAAGATATGAAAAACTAAAAGTCTATCTGATTTAGTAAGTTTCGAGCGCGTTGGCATCGAATTGCGTTTGGAGATTGATGAGTATTTTGCGTGCATTCAATCTTGGATAGTTCACTCAAAAATAAATCAATCGAAAAAAAACAATCTGCGGATGTAGAAAAACAAGTAACGGATGTAGAAAAACAAGTAACTGATACGGAAAAACAGCTATCGGATGAAGAAAAACAAATCACGGATACAAAAAAACAACTCACGGATGTAGAAAAACAAGTATCGGATGTAGAAAAACAAGTATCGGATAGAGAAAAACAGATAACGGATGTAGAAAAACAAGTATCGGACAGAGAAAAACACATCACGGATGCAGAAAAACAGGCATCGGATGGGGAAAAACAACTCGCTGACGAAAAAAAACAACTCGCGGGTGAAAAAAAACACGCATCTTACGCAAAAAAACATTTAACGGGCGTTCCAATTTTGCTCAAAAGCACAAATAAAATCTTTTCCGGCTCAAATACGGGGAGATTTTTCTAATTTCAAATCAAATAGGAGAATAAAATTATGTTAAATGTTCAAATCAGAAGACTCGATAAATATCAAAGAGAAATTGCTTATATGACCGACAATGCGGCGGACTTTCCGAGGGATTCGCCGGGCGATAAGGCGGTTAAGTTGAGCCTGTAAAGCAAATTGTGTAACTGCATTTTATAAATAAGGAGTCAGTTGCTC
>CAZJQP010000043.1:0-40014 GCA_964548225.1 uncultured Blastocatellaceae bacterium
TGACTTGCTTCGGCTGGCTACTTAACTGAGCTTTCTAATTTGTTTTGGTATTATATTGTTCGCAGTAACGCTTGGGACAATCCTTCTCCGGCAGTTAGCAATGCGACTGCCTATATCTTCGGCAATGGCAACGGCGGCACGAACGGATTAGTCAGTTCGGCAAACAGCGTCGTCGGCATAGTTAATAACGGCACAAATGTTGCCGCTTTTGATGCCACGCGCAACCGTCTGGTTGTTGGGCGTAGTGCAAGCAATATTGTCAGCATTCTGTTTTTTAATACGACTGCCGTTGCGGACGGCGATATTAGCAATGCCGCCAACTGGTCGAGCGGTGCGCCTGACGGTTTGCTCACCGGAATTATCCCGACGGGCAGGACAATGAGCATCAGTTCCATTATGAATGCCGGATTGATTCAAGTTCAATGCGGCGGCAACCTCACGGGCGGCGGCGCGAGCGCGTATATTGTCGGCAGTGTCAGGCGTGATTACTGCGCCGCGACTAACGAGAGCTTTACCTATCCCATCGGCGACGCGAACAACTATTCGCCTCTGAATGTTACGAACACCAACGGCACGGGCGCACTGACGGCGGCGGTAACGGACAATTATTTTACGGGGTTGGCGCAAACAAACTCAATCTCGCGGCTTTGGTCTCTGACGGGCGCGGGTATTACTACCGATTTGACCTTTAATTATGTCAACTCCGACGTGAACGGCACGGAAGCCGACTACCGTATTTTCAAACGCAATGCCAATAATAACGTAAATGTCCCGATTTCTCCCTCCGTGGTCAACACGGCAGCAAATACTATCTCGACTATCAACGTCGCCAACTTCTCCGATTGGGGCGCGGGTAGAGATCCTGCTCCCGCGCTGGCGGCAGGTGTTACGGTTTCGGGCAGAGTTATGACCAAGGACGGCAACGGCATCCGCAACGTCATCGTCAGTCTGACGGACGCAAATGGCATCACGCGCAGTGTGCGGACAAGTTCTTTCGGCTACTATTCGTTTGATGAGGTCGAAGTCGGCGGAACTTACATCGTGGCAGTGCAGTCGAAACGCTTCCAGTTTGCGCCGCAAGTTGTCAGCGTTACAGAAAATGTTGAGGATTTGAACTTTATAACCGCACCGTAAAGCGAATAAATAACTAAAAGTGAATAGTTAAGAAATTTCTTGGCTATTCACTTTTCACTTTTCACTCTTTTGTGCGTTCTCGAACAGACAAACCAAAATAATAGTGTATGCTTGAAACACATTAAGCGTTTTTCAGATAAATCTTTTACGCTAGACAGCAAAACGTTCAAGATTCTCTCTGAACCCTTGGACGTTTTTTGTAATGCGGAATGCGGAATGCGGAATAATAAGAAAGATTCCTGACATTCAGCACGCATCATTTAAGAGAAGGAGATTTATTTGTATGTTTCATATTACTTCGGCGCAAGTTGTGTCCGGCTTTGAGGCTGTGCGCGTTCGCGGTTTATTTATTGCGTTCGCGTTTTTTATTGCAATCGCATCGGCGCAAATCATCAGCGCGGCGACTTACACGGTTACGACCATCGGCGACAGCGGCGCGGGCAGTTTGCGCCAAGCCGTCTTGGACGCGAACGGCACAGCCGACGACGATACGATTGTTTTTAACATTCCGGCGGGAAGCTGTTCGGCGGGCGTTTGCACGATTACTTTGACAACGACTGAAATCACCGTTGATAACAACGGCAGTTTGACAATTCAGGGAACGGGCGCAAACGTGCTGACGATTGACGGCGGCGTGGGAACGAACCGCATCTTTTATTCAAACGCGGCGACTTTTACTTTGACGGGCGCGACTTTGACGGGCGGCAACGGCGCGGGCGCAAATAACGGCACGGGCGGCGCGATTTTCGCCAACGGCGGAACGCTCGTGCTGAACAGCGTGAATATTACCGGCAACACGGCAATCGGCGGCGGCGGCGTGCGTTACAGCGGCGGCACGAATCATCAGATTACGAATTCGACCTTTTCCAATAACAACGGAACTAATGGCGGTTGCGGCGGCTTTTACAACATCAATGGCACATTGACGGTAACGAACTCGACCTTCTCCGGCAACACGACATTGGGATACGGCGGCGGCTTTTGCAACGCAGGGACAACAACCGTGCGAAACTCGACCGTCACGGGCAACACGGCTAGTATCAACGGCAGCGGTATTTGGAACGGCATGGGGACGCTCAACATCGGCAATTCAATCGTCGCGGGCAACGGCGCACCAGCCGATATTAACTTTGAGAGCGGAACCGCGCCGACGACAGCAGGCTACAATCTCATCGGTAACAATACGAACGTAACGACGCAGTTTCCCGCCGGAAATCCGAACGCGAATAACGATATTGTCGGCACCAGCGGCTTGCCGATTCTCGCCGAACTCGCGCCGCTCGGCAATTACGGCGGCACAACTCCGACGCGGGCGTTATGCACCGCTGCGGGCGTTCCCGATGCTTCCTGCGTGGGTGCGAGTCCCGCCCTTGACAAAGGCAGCTTCGTCGCCGGTGTTACCACCGACCAGCGCGGACTGACGCGCCCGATTGATAATCCGGCAATCCTGAACGCCGCGGGCGGCAACGGCTCGGACATCGGTGCGGTTGAACATCAATTTCCGACCGCCGCAACCGTTTCAATTTCCGGCAGAATTGTGAACGCGCAAGGACGCGCGATTTCGCAGGCGCAAGTTTCTTTAACGGACATGAGCGGCAATACGCGCACGGCACGTTCATCTGCATTCGGCTATTACAGCTTTGAAGATGTCGAAGTCGGCGCAACTTACACCGTTGCGGTCAGTTCAAAACGCTTTACATTCACACCGCAAGTCGTCAGCGTCAACGACAACATCGCGGACTTAGACTTTACCGCTCAGTAAAGTAGAAACGGAGAAAGGGAGAAAGGGAGAAGAGGAGATTTTTTGAACATTATCTCCGCTTCTCCCTTTCTCCTTGTCTCCTCTTCTATAAACAACTCCATTGATTGCCGACGACCATTGCCGGTGCGCCGTTGCCTCCGGCTTGGCAGGGCGTTGTTGAGCGGCGGCAGTTTGAACAATAAACCATTGTGCCGTTTTGTTTGCCTGTGGGAAGTGCGTTTTGGAGGAACGAAGGAAGTTGGACGGGCGAATTGAATTGCACATCCGTTCCGAAAATGGTCGGCGTGTTCGGCGTTGAGCCGCGTTCCGTCAGTTGTCCGGTCATAAAGACGATGGTGGCGCGGTCAAAGTTTTTCTGCGTTGCTCCTTGGCATCCCAAAATGTAGCCGTCGTAGCAGAAACGGTCGCCGGTCGAATAGACACGAACGCGCTCATCAGCCGTAAAAGTGTTGGCGTTGTATAAACTTCCGCTCGAAACAAAGGTGCGTCGCGCTTTGAAGATTATCGGGTCGCCGAAGATTGAATTATAGACGGCAATCGGATAAGAATAATCGCCGGCATTTGGATTTTCGGCTTGATTATAAACAAGAGAATTGGTCATTGCCTCGGTTTGCGAACCGACAATCGTCATATTTCCGCTGTCGAGAATGTTGATAAATGTTCCGCCCAGCGCATTGACGAAACCGCCGCCGAAAGTGTCGGCAATCGTAACCATTCCGACACGCTCAAAATCCATCGAGTTGGCATTTTGCGTCGCCGTGCGTTTCGGATTGATGAACAATGAACCTTCGATTTTCCAATCGCTGTTCCGCAAATTCACATAAAGTCCGGCATCGGTGTTATAAACAAACCGCGAATTCGTAACTTTTACATAATCAAACTGCCATTGCAATTGCGTTTGCGGAAGTCCGTGAGCATAGATGCCGCGAAAAAATTTCTGAAACGTAACGCGCTCGAAGTGAAAACTTTGCGAGGAAATCCACGCGCCCACCGCTTCGATGCCGTAAGTGTTCTGCTGGCTCTCGGCGAAAAGTTCGATGTCCGAAATGGTAACTTTCTCGGTGCATTCGCCGATGCGGAAAAGTGCCTGATTCGCGCCTTTCAAAGTTATTCGACTATTGTTTTTGCGGATAATGTTGTTTGTCGTGGCTTCCGTATGAAGTCCGTTCACGCCGCGAATGACAATGCCCGACGGCAAAGTGATCGGCGAAGATACGATATAATCGCCTTCAGGAAACGTAATCTGCCCGCCGTTGCGCGAAGCAACGTAGGCAAACGCGCTTTTTATCGCAATCGTGTCATCGGTGCGCCCGTCGCCAACTGCGCCGAAGTCTTTAATGTTATAAAATCCGAGCGTTTTTGCATCCGGCGTGGCAATCCAATTGTAAGTCATCGCGCCGCCTGAAAATTGGTCGCCGGCAAACGAAATGCGATACATTTTATCTTCGCCCTCGAAACACCATTTCAGATTTTGGGCGTTGGCTTTCATCGAAACCGCCGTGCCGGATTTGATTAAACTCGTGCCTGAACCGTCGCACGATTTAACATTCAAAGGCGTTGCCGAGTTCAAATCCGAAATCGTAATCGAATTCGTCGGCGGTGAATAACGCAAAGCGCAAGTCGGCGCGGTATGATTCTCCGGCACACTCAAAACCACGTTGTAACCTTCAAATCTGTTTTGCGCGAAGGCGGATAAAACGGAGAGTAAGATAAAACAAGTCGAAATTAAAGTTTTCTTTAACATAATCAAAATATTATGTCTTAAAAGACTGGAGCGCAAGCGTCTCGCTTGCAAGCGCGTTCGAGGCTTTGCGAAAACAAAGCGCGAAAACGCCCGATTATCTTTAAACTTTTTAGGTAATCGGGCGTTTTCCGTTCTTGCTTCGCTCGAACGGGCAAGCGAGACGCTTGCGCTCCAGTCAATCTAATCAAACAAACTCGGCGCGTTGCTTGTTTTGAGCAAAACTTCCAAACCGAAATGCTGATATGCCAGCCGCGTAACCATTCGTCCGCGTGGTGTGCGGTTTAAGAATCCGATTTGGATTAGATACGGTTCGATGATTTCTTCAATCGAATCTTTTTCTTCGTGAATCGAAGCCGAAATTGTTCCCAAACCGACAGGTCCGCCGTCGAATTTTTCGATGATTGTCAGAAGCAATTTTCTATCAATTTCGTCCAAACCGAAAGTATCAACTTCCATTCTGTTCAAAGCGTCTTGCGCCACGGCTTCGGTAATTCGTCCGTCGTAATCAACTTCGGCGTAATCGCGCACTCTTCTTAACAATCTATTGGCGATGCGCGGCGTTCCGCGTGAACGACGCGCGATTTCGGTTGCGCCCGCGTCTTCGATTTCGACGTTCAAAATCTCCGCCGAACGCGAAATAATCGTCGTCAAATCTTCCGTGTTGTAAAAATCCAGATGAAAAACAATCCCGAAACGCCCGCGCAAAGGTGCGGTTATAAGTCCCGGACGAGTCGTTGCTCCGACGAGCGTAAATTTCGGCAATTCCAACTTTATCGAACGCGCCGCCGTGCCTTGCCCAATCATCAAATCGAGATTGAAATCTTCCATCGCCGGATACAAAACTTCCTCAATCGCCGGATTAAGCCGATGAATTTCATCAATAAAAAGCACATCGCCTTCCTGCAAATTCGTCAAAATCGCCGCCAAATCGCCCGCCTTTTCGATAATCGGTCCGGCGGTAGATTTCAGTTCCGCGCCCATTTCGTTAGCAATGATTTGTGACAGCGTAGTTTTGCCGACACCCGGCGGACCGAACAATAAAACGTGGTCTAACGCTTCACGGCGCGAAAGCGCGGCTTTCATAAAAATCCGCAAATTATCCTTTGCCTTGCGCTGTCCGATGTATTCTTGCAGACGAGTTGGGCGCAAAGATAATTCAAACTGCTTTTCTTCATCAAAAGCCGTTCCGGTGCGATTGTCGAAATTTTCTATGTTTTCAGTCATTTTTGATTTGCGTAATTAATTATTCATACGACATCGAACCCTTAAAAATATCAGCGAAAGTTTGCCAACTCGGTTCGTCTGCATTTACGTTTTGATTTGTATTGTCGTAGTAACCTTGAATGTCGTCGGCATATCTTTCCATTGCTTCTAAGAAATTTTCAAGATTATTATTTTCCCAACTTTCTGAGTTAAGGCGAAAATCTTGATGAAGCAAGCCGATGAATTCAATAAATGATTTTCTGTCGGTTACTTTAAAATTTAGCAGTTGTTCTCTCATCTTTACGCGATTGCAAATTCGGTATATTTTCTGACTGAAGGTTCGTGAAACGCCAGCACGATGTCTTCTTTCGGCACACCTTCGCGCAATAAATCGGTGGCAATTCCTTCTTCCGTCCAATCTTCCTCGATGTAGATTTTGTTGTTTTTCAGCCGAACGTAAGCCGTTGTTAAATCAATATGTTTGTCGTTTTCCCAACCGACTGTTTTCCACAAATATTGACCGTTCACGTCGTCGGCAACCAAAAAATATTCCATATTTGGTTCCGGCGTTTTGCGGTCTAAGCTAACATAATAATTCAGAACTTTTTTGATAATTTCTTTGTATTTTTCTAATTTTTCCATTGTGTAATTACCTCGCTGTTTAAATCTACGACAAAAAATTTAAGTTGACGTTTTTCAATAAGAAATTGAACGCCTTCACCGACAAAAAACTTATTATAAGCCGTTTCGGAAATTGCCAAAAAGACTTTTATTTCGGGTTTCAATTCAGACAAAATATCTTGATAAATATAAAATTGTCCGAGTGCTTTCTCAAATTCGCTGATGAGCGAAACACCAATAAAACTTTTGACCTCGACAAGAATTTTCTCCGTTCCTTTGATGGCAAAAATCTTTTCGGCTTCGATGTCGCCGTAAAATTTCAATTCTTTAAAGCGTATCTGAAAGTTTTCATTCGTAATTTTTCAACCGTCTTTTATCAGAGCATTTTTTACTGCATCGTGAATTTTGTCGAGTTGCGCCATAAATTTTTTAGAATCGGTAACTACCGATTAATAATCTTTGTCAATTCACTTGTGCGGTCTTTCTTCATCGTTTTCAAAAATGCTTGTCCGCGAGCCGTAGAAGATTTCTTTTTGTTTATCATAGCGGATTTCGTATTTTTCCAACGCTCCGGCGCGTCCGCGATAGTCAATTTCGTATTTCCAAACGCCTTGTTTGTCGGGCGTGTGTCCGAAAAGATAATCAATCCAAAATTGTTTCGATGTTCCTTCGGCGGTTTTTAGTTCGATTTCGTATTGAATTACCTTGTCTTGTTTCGCGCTGTAACCAATCAAAGTCGTTTCCAAGCCCATACAGGCAACCGCGTCAAACAACGCAAACTCGTGCGGTTTGCCGTCGGCGTTGTAATCTTTCAAATTCATCAAAATTGGCTTGCCTTCTTTGTTCGCGTCAATTCGCGGAACGTCATAAAAGCCTGTTCTTTGAATGAGATACGGCAAATCCAAAGCGTTATCGCTTTCACTACCGATAATTTCGAGCGTGTTCAAAATCTTCCGCGTTTTTGTGTCAATCAGCGAAACTTTTGCAACGCCCGAATAGAAATGTCCACGAGTTTTGTCGGGACAAGTATAAATGTCGTCGTCCGCACTTCGCGGATTTTTTTGTGGATTTTCCATCCATAAAATCATCTCACGATTCGCCGTAACTTTTGCGTTTTCAAGAATAACCGCCGATGCCGGAAACTTTTGAGCAAATAAATTACTCGCTAAAATCAAAAACAGAACTGCCGATAAAATAAGATTTTTCATAAAATTGCTTCTCAGAAAAATCCGCAGTTCGATTAACCTTTCGCAAGAAGTTGCAAACTGCGTCTGAGCAATTTCTGAACGCTCATTTCCGTTCCTTCTTGCATCGCTTGTTTCAAGGCTTTCTCGGCGGAAGCGCGTTGATAACCCAAGTTTGTCAACGCCGAAATCGCATCGTCAAAAACTTCATCGCCCGAAGAAATCGGAATGCCTTCGGATTTCATTTCTTCCGAAGCGAGTCCGGCGAGTTTGGCGATTTTATCGCGCAATTCGATAACCAATCTTTCGGCGGTTTTCTTGCCAACGCCCGGAATCGAATTCAAACGCGCCAGATTATTTGAACGAATCGCCGAAATTATTTCGTCCGCCGACATTCCCGAAAGTGCCGTAATTGCAGACTTTGGACCAATTCCCGAAACCGAAATCAGATGCAAAAACAATTCTTTTTCACGCGCCGTTTTAAATCCGAAAAGCGCAAACGCATCTTCGCGGACAACCGTATGTATGCGGAGTTGAACGTCTGCGCCGAGTTCGCCGAGTTCGTAAAAAGTCGAAAGCGGAATGGTTACTTCATAGCCAACGCCCTGAACATCAATAATCAACAGATTCGTGTCTTTTTCTAGAATTTTTCCTGATAAATATGCAATCATTTTTTTATGCGCTGAACATCACATCGGAACGCAGAACGTATTTTTTACCGCTTCTGACTACAGAACCTTCGTGAAAAATTCTGTGATTGAAAGCTAACATCATACCTGTTTTCGGAACAATTTCCGTTCTTTGACTACCGACAAAAACCGTTTCGCCGCCCTGAAAATCTTCATTCAAATAAACCATAAACGTCAAAAGACTTATCTCACCGTTCGGACGCACAAACGAACCGTCGAAATGCCACGAAAATTTTTGCGTCTGTTCATAACGATAAAATCGCAGACGCTCATTCAATCCGATTGCCTCACGGTTTTGAATTGTGGTTGGCAGATGCTTTTTCGCTTTTTGCCAGAGATGCGTAGCTTTATCCGCATCATCAATCATCGCTCGTTCATTGTTGCGAACATTACTCACGATTTTTTCCGCGCCGAACCCGACATTAATCGGTGCATCGCCAAAGCCAATATTCTCGGCAAAATCAATCCATTCTTGACATTCTTCAGGCGTGAAAAAGTTTTTGACAACCCAAATTCCTTCCGCAATTTCCATAAAATAACTCAAAAGTGTTTCACACTTGAAACATAAATTGTAATAAAATTTGACCGCAAGGGCAACGGCAAAAAAGACTTTCGGCATCATTGATTACGCGAACTTTTTCACAAATTGGAATTTAGGTTTATAATCTTTTCGGAAGCAGATGAAAGTCGAGAAAATATCGGAACTTACCACAAATCGTTTGAGCATCTATTTGCGCTGTTTGCGCGAGCTTGCAGAGGACGGTGTGAAAACAGTTTCTTCGGACGGTTTAGCACAAAAATTTCACCTAAATTCAGCGCAGATTCGCAAAGATTTGGCGTATTTCGGTGAGTTTGGCGTGCGCGGTGTCGGTTACACGGTTGAGAGTTTGCGCGACCATTTGACGAAAATTCTCGGACTCGACAAAGAACATCGTGTCGCAATTATCGGCGCGGGACGGCTTGGAATGGCGTTGGCGGATTATTACGGTTTTACGCAGTCGAATTTTACGGTTGTCGCGCTTTTTGACGCAGACAAAGAAAAAATCGGGCAAGCGGTTGGTGATGTGAAAATTTTTGACATAAAAACCTTTTCGGCGGTCGCAAAAAAAGATAATATAGATGTAGCGGTTGTTGCCGTTCCCGCCGAATTTGCCCAAGACGTTTTGGAGCAAATCACAGAAGCGGGAATCAAAGCCGTGATGAATTTCGCGCCCGTTCCTTTGAAAACAAAAGGTGATGTAAAGCTCAAAACGGTTGATTTAACGATTTCGCTCGAAAGTTTGTCGTATTTTTTGGCAACGCCAAGCGTCAACGGAAAAAAAATGAAACCAAATTCGGCAAAAATGCGAAATAAAAAGTAAAGAAATTGTGATTTTAATTTTCAAGAGGTAAAAAATTATGTGTTGTATGGGATTTATCAAAAGATTTGCGCCGTTTGCCATCGCTCTCGCGCTCGGACTTTTTATTGCTAGTTTTTTCGTAACGGTTGCCGCGCCAAATTTCAAACGCGGAAAATTTAACAAACATCGTGAATATCATCGCCAACAAGAAGCCGAACTCCAAAGGCTTCGTCAAGAAAACAGCCGTCTGAAAGAAGATTTGCGCCAAGCCGAAATCAAAAATCAATCCGGCTACACTCACGAATGGGAAATGAAGGATTCCGAATATCCTTTGATTCGTGAAAATCAAAACTTTCAGCCGCGAATTGAAAGACAAGACGCAAGAAAGAAATAAAAAAATTCGCTTTTTTAGAAGATAAAGCCACAGATTGACCGATGAAGATTTTCTTCAAATGTGTTAATCTGTGGTTTAGTTTTTTTCGGAGTAAAAAGAGATGTGCGGTGAAGCCTTTTGGAAAAGAATAACGGCGTTTTGTTTAGCTTTCGGGCTTGGTTTTTTTGTTTCAAAAGCATTTGAGGCAGAAAAAATAAAAATGCAAATTGTGCCGGATTTTATAACTTCCGCGCCACAAAAAGAAAACTGCGTTCCGGCGGACGGAAATTTGAAATATCATCGTTTGGAAGAAATTTCCAAAGAAGATGTAAAGAAAATCGAAGCCGAAAAAGACAAATCCGAAGCCGAGCCGCAACTTTTTATTCCCGAAAGAGATTCGGTTGAATATAAAACTTTGCTTCACAAGGAAAAATGTTACGATTCTGATGGCAGAAAATAGGAGAAGTTTATGTATTGTAAAAATTTAGCGAAAAGAATTATCCCGTTTGCTATTGCTTTGATGCTTGGCTTGTTAGCGGCAAGTAATTTGCCGAAGAAAGAAACTATCGTCAACGAAATTCCAACGCAAATTAAACCGACTAAGAACAATACCCGCGAAGAAAATAAATGTCCGTCTGCGTTTTGTAATGGCGTGGGACAAACTTACTTGTCAACTAAAACAGAAAAGTCTTCTTCCGTGAAGGAACTAAAAATTATCTCAAAACCAAGACCGAAATACACACAGTTGGCGGAGCAAAACAATGTGCAGGGAATAGTAACATTGCGCGTTGAATTTTTAGCAAACGGACAAGTCGGAAGCGTTTTGCCGGTTGCTTCTTTGCCATACGGGTTAACAAATGAAGCGATTGTTGCCGCCAAGCAAATAAAATTTGAGCCGAAAACTGAAAACGGACGAGCAAAACCTGTTACAAAATTAGTGCAATATAATTTCACAATTTACTAAATTTTAATGGACGAATCACAAGCGCGAAAACTGATAATCGAAGTCGGCAAATTGCTGTATGAAAGAAGTTACGTTGTTTCATCGGACGGCAATGTGAGTATTCGTCTGGACGAAAACACGGTTTTGGCAACGCCGACGATGACTTGTAAAGGTCGGATGACCGAAGACGGTTTGGCTTTGACGGATTTGGACGGCAAACCGTTGAACGATAAAAAAGCGTCGTCGGAACTTGCGATGCACCTTTTGATTTACAAAATGCGTCCCGATATAAAAGCCGTCTGCCACGCGCATCCGCCAAACGGAACGGCTTTTGCCGTCGCAGGTTTGGCGATTGACCAGCCGATTCTTTCGGAAGTTATTTTAACTTTGGGCTGTGTGCCTCTGACCGATTACGGAACGCCTTCGACCAACGAATTGACCGAATCAATGAAACCTTTTGTCGCGCATCACAACGCACTTTTGATGGCAAATCACGGCGCAGTCGCTTACGGCGAAGATTTGTGGCAAGCGTTTGACCGACTCGAAACTCTGGAACACACAGCGAAAATCGCAATTCTCGCCCGAAGTCTCGGCGGCGCAAACGATTTGCCGAAAGAAGCTATCGGAAAACTCATCAACATCCGCGAAAAAGCCGGATATTTAACCGAATCGGCACGTTGTCAATCGTGCGGATATTTGCAAGACGTAGGCGTAAGTTGCGAAATTCACGAAACTTCAAACGGCTCGAAAATCTCTCTGAGCCGGGAAGAATTGATTGAACTTTTGGCACAAGCGGCAAATGTAGGTTAAACTTAATTTTCTTACGCAATTTTTATCAAAAATTTTTAGGAGAAACTGAATGCAAGAAGCATTAGGAATGGTTGAAACAAAAGGACTTGTGGCGACGATTGAAGCGGCAGACGCGATGGTGAAAGCCGCAAACGTCCAGCTCGTCGGTTACGAGAAAATCGGTGCAGGATTTGTAACGGCAATCGTGCGCGGCGATGTCGCGGCGGTCAAAGCGGCGACGGACGCAGGTGCGGCGGCGGCGCGTCGTGTCGGCGAATTGGTGTCGGTTCACGTTATCCCGCGTCCGCATTCGAGCGTGGACGAGAGATTGCCGGTAGTAATGAAATAATTTTGGGGACGAGAGAAAAGGAATAAGGGACGAGATTTCCACTTGTCCCTCGTCCCTCGTCCCTTATCACTTGTAAAATGATAATTGCAAGAATTTTAGGCACAGTCGTTTCGACGCAGAAAGACGAACGTTTACATGGCAAGAAACTTCTTATCGTGAAGCCGATAAACCTTGACGGGACAGACCAATCGGGTTATTTGGTCGCCGTTGACACGGTTGGCGCGGGTTTTCACGAGAAGGTTATTGTCGTGGGCGGTTCGTCGGCGCGTCTGGCTGAGGGAAACAAAGATTGTCCGGTTGATTCGGCGATTATCGGTGTGATTGACAATATTGATTTTATTGAAAATTAGAATGGATTTGGCTCGCCGACAACATTATGCACTCATTTTTTTGCGAATCTTTCTCGCCGCAACGATGATTATTCACGGCGTAGCACGAATTTACGCGGGCGGCGTTGCGCCGTTTGGCGAGTTTTTGACGAGTTACGGCTTGCCATACGGATTTTATCTGGCGTGGGCGATTACGGTTTTTGAAATCGGCGGCGGAATCGTTTTAGCCGCAGGCTATTTTGTGCCGATTTTGGCAGTAATTTTTGCATTGCATTTATTGGCGGGAATCATTTTAGTTCACGCGAAAGAAGGTTGGTTTGTCGTCGGTTTGGGCAGAAACGGTGTGGAATATAGCGTTTTGCTTATCGTTTCGTTTTTGGTAACGGCATTCGCGCACAAAGAGCCGGAAAAAAGAAGAAGATTTTAAGTTTATGCAAATCGCCCGCGTCATCGGAAACGTCGTTTCGACTGTCAAAAACGAATCGCTTCAGGCGAAAAAATTGATGATTGTCCAAACTTTAGACGCGAATTTGAAACCGAAAGGCAAACCGATGATTGCGCTCGACGCAGTTGGCGCAGGTGTCGGCGAATTGGTTTTTTGGTGTCGCGGCAAAGAAGCCTCTTTTCCGTTTAAACGCGATGACACGCCGACCGATTGCACAATCGTCGGGATTATTGATTCGGACGCGCACGTTTATCAAAAGTGAATAGTAAATCGTAGATAGTAAATAGAAAAACTATTCACGATTTACTATTTTCTATTCAATATGTTGTTGGCAAGAGTTATCGGAAATGTCGTTTCGACACAGAAAAATCAGCGTTATGAAGGTTCGCGGATAATGTTGTGTCGGCAAATTTCGCCGACGGGCGAAGATATGGATTACACTTGTCTCGCGCTTGATTCGGTTTCGGCGGGCGAAGGCGACATTGTGCTGATTGTGCAGGAAGGTTTGTCGGCTTCGACTGCCGCGACCGGACGCGCAGGCGCGGCGATTGATTCGGCAATCGTCGGCGTGGTTGATTATATTGATTTATTGCCGACGAAGAAATAATTCAAGATTTAAGATTTAAGATTGTGGAAAACGCAAATTCTCAAAAATTAGCCGAACAAATCGCACTGATTTTGATGCAAAATCAAAATAAAAGCGATGATGACTTTTTGCGCTCAAGCCTCGAAAAAATCAATCAAAGATTAGACAAAATCGAATCTCAAACGCAAACTTTAAATCTCAAACCTGAAATTTCAACTTCCAAACCGCTTCATTTCAGTCAGGAAAAATTCAAAAGCCTTGAAGAATTGGCAGACGAAATAATTGCCGGATTACAAAATGAAAAGGCTTGTCCTTACGAGCCGACGGCGAAACCTTGCGACCATTGTTCGATGTGCAATTCGCGTGGATTTTAAATCTTACCGCTTTACTTTTTCAGATTTCCAAAGATAATTTAGCCTATAATTTTTACTCGTCTATTTTGAGTGTGAGAAACGCAAGCGAATTAAAAAAGAATTGGGTGTTAAACCGCGAAGCATTTGATAAATTGCTTACGGTTTTGGGCGCGTTTGCGGAAGATTCGGCGGTCGAGTATGAAAATATCAGAAAGAGATTGAACAAATTTTTTTCGTTTAACGGGCTTTCCGAAGAGCATACAGACAAAGTAATTGATGTCGTGGCGCGGAAAATCTCGGAGGAAAACTTGGAATTAGACAAAAATTATCAGCGATATTTTTCCAGGGTCGCGCAAAATTATCTCAAAGATTTTTGGAAAAGCAAGGAAAACAAAGGCGAAAGTTTCGATGAATTGCCTCCGCTCAAAGAACCTTCGGTAAATCCGCTTGAAATCGAAAATTCGCAGTTTGAAAAAGAAAGCAAACTCGATTGTATGAAAGAATGTTTGACGGCTTTGCCGAAAGACGATGCGCGATTGATTGAGCAATATTATTCGGACAAAAAGGGCAGAGATAAATTGACACGGAGTTTGGGAATCACGAAAAACTTATTGCGAGTGCGGGTTTTGAGACTGAAAAATCGGCTCGAAAATTGTATCGTTGAATGTGTCAAAAAACTTGAAGTGTAATTTTTTTCGGATTTTTCCATATAATATTGGGGAAACCGCAAACCGCTAAAAATTATCTAATGACGGAAGAAATTCAAAAACTCGTAACTGTGTCGGAAACAAACTGTTACCGCTATCTGTTAGGTCGGATGGCGGAAGATGAAATCTTGGATTTTGATGAAGTTTGTTTTGCCGATGACGCTTGCGCCGAAGAACTCGAAGCCATTCGGGAAGAACTGATTGACCGCTATTTGCAAAAAGATTTGAGCGTATCAGACCGACGGGATTTTGAAAATTATTTTCTCGTATCGCCGCATCATCGGAAAAAGTTGGAATTTTCAAAAAGTTTGATGGCGAATTTTGCACAAAAGAGAAGTTTTTGGGCGGCTTTTGCAGAGCGGGCAAATTTTGGAGCAATCGCAAATTTTTTTTCTGCGGCTAATTTGAAAACGGCGAGTTTAGCCGTTGCTTCATTGTTGATTTTGCTGTTTGGTTTTTGGCTTTTGATTTCGTGGCTTTCAAAGCCGAATGAAATTGTTCTCGTGCCGAATAACAATCAAAATTTGAATCAAAACATCACTTTGCCGCCGAGCGTTACGCCAAATTCAAACGAAAAAATAAATCTTTCTCCAAACGAAAATAAAAACATTACCAACAAACCGACAAACTCCGAAACGCCAAAGAAAACGCCGGAAGCAAACACGGAAATTACGGACACAAGCCCTGTTTTTGTTACGTTTTTGCCGATTCCGGCACTTCGCGCCACAGGCGGTGAAAAACCGCTCGTCATCGGAAAAAATTTTTCTGCCGTGCGCCTTCAAATTGATGCTCCGGCGGACAAATCTAAAAAATATTTCGTTTCAATTCGCACGGCAGACGGCGCAGAAGTTTGGAAATCGCCGATAAATGTCGGGAAAAATTCCAAGATAGTATTTTTGACCGTTCCGGCGAAAGTTTTCTCCAACAACGACTACAAACTTGAAGTTTTTGAATCGGACAACGCACAGGAAAGCGTTGATGCATATTCGTTTCGGGTTGAGAAAAAGAACCGATAAAGATTCCCGAAAGATTGTGCTAAAATGTTTGGCACATTAAGAGGAGAATTTTTATGAAGCGAATTGCGTTATTTTTGAATCTGATTTGTCTGATATTTGTCGGCGCAATTTCCGCGCAAAACTTGAAAAAGCTGACGACTGGCGAATCGTTTGAAAAAGAATTGAGCGGCGGCGAAGCGCATCAATATAAAATTCAAGCGAACGCAGATTTTTATTTGCGCCTATCGGTTGAGCAGAAAGGAATTGATGTCGTTGTAACTTTGCTTGATTCAAGTAATAAAAAAGTTTTTGAAATCAACAGCCCGACCGCCGCGCAAGGTGTGGAACTGGTTTCACTTATCACACCAAGCGCAGGCGAATACACGCTTGAAATAAAATCTTCCGACAAATCCCTGCCGAAAGGTTTTTACAAATTAAATTTTGAAGAATTAACCGCCGCCACCGAAAAAAATCGCAACCGTGCCAACGCCGACAAATTATTTGCTGAAGCCGAAAAATATAAATTCAATCCAACAGCCGAAAATCTGCAAAATTCTTTGCCGAAATATGACGAAGCCGCAAAACTCTACGAATCAGCCGAAGATTTTCACGGTGCGGGAAATGCGCTGAACAATTCGGGTGAAGCGATGTATTATCTGGCAATGTATGAGAAATCGCGCGAAAATTTCAAAAAAGCCGCGATGTTTTTCAAAAAAGCCGGAGCGCGAGGCGAAGAAGCCTTAGCCAATTCAAATGTCGGCGCGATTTATGCCGCGTTTGGCGAGCTGCAAAAAGCGGTTGAATTTTACTTGCCTGCATTGGACGTTTTCGTTGAAATAAAAGACCGCCAAAACGAAGCGGTTACGAGAAGCAACATTGCCGATGCTTATCGCCAACTCGGTAGAACACAAGAAGCATTTGTTTTAATTCAACGTGCAGAAGAACTTTGCCGCGGTGTTTGCGACAAAGGAAATTCGGCGGCGGTGGCAACAAATTTCGGAGGCATTTATGATGCTCTAGGCAATTATCAAAAAGCAATCGAATACTATTTACAATCTTTGCCCGTTTTTCGAGAAACTAATCAGCGTGTTGGTGAGGGCAGAACTCTGAGCAATATCGGCGCGGCTTATCATAATCTAGGAGAACCCCGAAATGCGATTGAGTATTTTCTGCAATCTTTGCCGATTCTCAAGGAAACCGGCGATATTGTTTCGGAAGCCGTTACGCTTGCAAATCTTGCCATCAGCTATCAACATCTCGGTAATTACGCGGAAGCGGAAAAACGCTATGCGGAAGCCTTAAAAATCTTTCGAGCCGTTAAAGATCGAAACGGTGAAACCAATGTTTTGTCAAATTTGGGTGTGCTTTCTTACACGACAAACAATCATCAAAAAGCCCTCGAATATTACACTCAAGCCTTGCCGATTGCGAAGGAAACCGCCAACAAAACGAGCGAAGCACGTTTGCTTTATTATCTCGGACAAAATTATATCGAACTGAACGACGCGGCGAAAGCAAAGGAAAATTTGACGCAAGCCGTAAAATTTTTACGAGAAACCGGCGATAAAGATATTGAATCGCGCAGTCTTTTCGAATTGTCGGTTTTGGAGCAGAAAAACGGCAATTTGGGCGAATCGCTTCGCTTTATTGAAGAAGCAACGACAATGATTGAAGAAAACCGCGCTCAGATTTCCGGCACCGATTTCCGCGTTTCTTATTTCGCGCAGTTTCAAGGTTTTTATCAGCAATTCATCGGCGTTTTGATGGAGAATCGCAAGCAAAATCCGAACGGAAACTTTGCCGCGAAAGCCTTTGAAATCAGTGAGCGTTCGCGTTCCAGAGGTTTGATTGATTTGCTTTCGGAGTCGCGGATTGACATTCGGCAAGGCGTTGAGGCGAAACTTTTAGAAAAAGAAAAACAACTCAAACAACAAATCAGCGCGATTGCCGAAAAGCTGTTTCGTCAAGGCGCAAGCGAAAAGGAAAAAGTTGTTTTGGAAAAAGATTTGCGCGATTTTAAGCTCGAATTGCAAAAGGTTTCCGGCGAAATCAAACTCAAAAGTCCACAATATGCCGCACTTTCTCAGCCGACATTTTTGTCTGTCGCGGACGTGCAGAAATTTTTAGATGAAAATACGATTTTGCTCGAATTTTCGCTCGGTGAAAAGCAAAGTTATGCTTGGGCAATTGGCAAAAACCAAACAGAAAGTTTTGTTCTGCCGTCGCGTTTTGAAATCGAAAGCAAGGCGAAAAAAGTTTATGAATTGCTCACGGCGCGGCAACCTTTGGCGAATGAAACTTCCGCTCAAACTAATGCGAGAGTTGAAAAAGCCGATGCCGAATATCCGAAAGCGACAAACGATTTGAGCCGTGTTTTGTTTGGCGAAATTTATCCGAAATTGAAAGACAAGCGGCTTTTGATTGTCGCGGACGGCGCATTGCAATATATTCCGTTTGCCGCGTTGCCGGTGCCTTCGGACAAAACTCCGACGAAATTGCAAGAAATCACGCCGCTCATTATAAATCACGAAATCATCAATCTTCCGTCCGCGTCGCTTCTTGCGGCTTTGCCCAAGCAAACGCAGACGCAAACGAGCATTTTGACTTTTGCCGATGCAGTTTTTGATGAAAAAGATGCGCGTTTGAAAACCGCCGCGATTAAAGAAACAAACACGCCGAAAAATTTGCCTTCCTTGAAAACTCGCGGCGATTTGCGGCGTTTGGTTTTTTCAAAAGACGAAGCGAACGGCATCAATCTTCTCGCACCGCAGGGAAATCCGAAGCCGGTTTTAGGTTTCGACGCAAATCTTTCGCGTATTTTGAGTGAAGATTTCAGCAAATACCGATTTGTTCATTTTGCAACGCACGGAATTTTGGACGCGCAAAATCCCGAATTGAGCGGAATTGTTCTGTCTTTATTTGACCAAAACGGCAAACCGCGCAACGGATTTCTTGGTTTGTCGGATATTTACAATCTGAAAATGCCCGTCGAAATGGTTGTGCTTTCGGCGTGTCAAACCGCGCTCGGCAAAGACGTGCGTGGTGAAGGTTTGGTCGGTCTGACACGCGGATTTATGTATG
This sequence comes from uncultured Blastocatellaceae bacterium, assembly GCA_964548225.1. GTDB lineage: Bacteria > Acidobacteriota > Blastocatellia > Pyrinomonadales > Pyrinomonadaceae > CALMEH01. The sequence goes on from CAZJQP010000043.1 coordinate 18,628, forward strand.
CGGGCGCAAGGCGCGTCGTAGCGAGTCTTTGGAATGTGAATGATAATTCGACCGCGCAACTGATGCGCCGAATGTATTCAAAAATCCTCAAAGACGGCGCAACGCCCGCCGCCGCTCTACGCCAAGCCCAAATCGAAATGTGGAAGAAACCGCAAGGCAATCAACCGTTTTATTGGGCGGCTTTTACGATTCAGGGCGATTTCAGGTGAATTGTTCTGAGTTCCAACTTCAGTTGGCAAACCGCGTGCGAAGCATCGCGGTTTCTGCATTGATTAAAATTCAAGCTAATCAGCGCAGGCAAACGCGAAGCTATCGCTCGCGGTTGCGCCAACTGAAGTTGGAACTCAGAACTTTTGCCGGATGCTTTAGGTAAGGTTTCTGATTTTGCACGGTCTTTACTAAGCGGAAACAATAATTTCAGAGATTTCGAGAACTTCGATAAAAAAGAGATGACCTGTAAATGCTTGAAAATACAATATCTTAAAAAAAAAATGAAATTTCTCTGTAATTTTTTTTCGATTTTTCCATATAAGTCTGAGAGGTAAAAAAATCAGATTAAAAATTAGAGGAAAAAATTATGACAAATACAAAATTCAACAAATCTTTCAAGGCTTTAGCTTTTACACTCGGCTTAACGGCAATCTTGCTTTTCGGCATTTCAACCAAAACGCAAGCCGCGCCAAACGCCTGTGTGCAACCGCCTTCGGGTTTGGTTTCTTGGTGGCGCGGAGAAGGAAATGCAAACGACGCTCGCAATAATAATAACGGAACTTTGCAGAACGGCACGGCTTTTTCGGCGGGCAAAGTCGGACAGTCTTTTAATTTCGACGGCGTGAATGATTTTGTGCAGATTCCCGACAGTCCGAGTTTGAGTATGACAAACGAGATTACTATCGAAACTTGGATTAATCCCGATTCGATTACGGGGCAAAACAGAGGCATCGTGTCGAAATACGATTTTCCGATTCAAGCGAGTTATTTGTTGTTTTTGACGAGTTCGGGCAATCCGGTTTTCGCCGTTTATCAATCAAACGGCGCGGGCGGATTTCTGATTCGCTCGGTTCGTTCGGCAAACACGATTCCCGTCGGAACTTTTACGCATCTTGCCGCAACTTTTAATACTTCGGGACAAGTGATGAAGATTTATGTCAACGGCGTAGAAACTTCGACTTCGCTCGATAACCCCGACACGATAACTTCGATTTACGACAGCAACGTGCCTGTCCGCATTGGAAGCTACATCGAATCCGGCTCGCCTTTGGTTTTCGATGGTTTGATTGATGAGCCTTCAATCTACAACCGCGCTCTTTCCGCATCAGAAATTCAATCCGCTTTTACTGCTGGAAGCGACGGCAAATGTCTTCCGCAATGTGTTCAAGCACCGTCAAATTTAGTTAGTTGGTGGCGGGCGGAAGGAAATGCAAGCGATTTTCGTGGTATAAACAACGGCACATTACAGAATGGCGCGACATTTTCGATGGGCAAGGTTGGGCAGGCGTTTAGTTTTGACGGTGTAAATGATTGGGTTCAAATTTCCGATAGTCCTTCCTTTACATTTAACACAGATGAAATCAGCGTTGAATCGTGGATTAAATTAACTGCCGACACTAGTAATGCAAATCAAACAATATTAGCTCAATATACGAATTTTGAACCAAATCCGCAATATAGTTTTTACTTTGGAGTTTTGAGTTCTGGCAGAAAAGGCAGATTCAATGTTTATCAAAATTCAAGTGGTAGTGTGTTTCAAGGTGTATTAACTGATGCACCGCTTCCGCTTAATACACTAATCCACGTTGCTGCCACTTTTAAACTAACAACGCAGGAGATGAAATTTTATGTTAATGGGGTAGAAGTCCCTGCCTCTCCTTTTCCGGGTTCTCAAGCTATAACTTCAATCTATGACAGCACGAGTGCCGTTCGAATAGGTGCGGTAACTTCGCCTATTTTTACTTTTCCTTTGGCGGGATTGATTGACGAAGTTTCGATATACAACCGCTCACTTTCCGCATCCGAAATTCAATCAATCTACAACGCCGACAGCGCGGGAAAATGCGTTTCTGCGCCGAGCAGTAAATTCGACTACGACGGCGACGGCAAGACCGACATTTCAATTTTCCGTCCCGCGCAAGGCGAATGGTGGTATTTGAAATCTTCGGACGGCGGGAATTTTGCCGCACAGTTTGGGCAATCCACCGATAAAATCGTTCCCGCCGATTACACGGGCGACGGCAAGACGGATTTTGCTTTTTTCCGTCCTTCGAGCGGACAATGGTTTGTTCTCCGTAGCGAAGATAATTCATTTTTCGCCTTTCCATTCGGCACAAGCACGGACACTCCCGTTCCGGCGGATTACGATGGCGACGGCAAGGCTGATGCGGCGGTTTTTCGGGCTTCGACACAAACTTGGTTTATTCAAAAATCTTCGGGCGGAACAGACATCATCGGCTTTGGCGCGGCAAACGATAAACCTGTCGTCGCAGATTACGACGGCGACAGCAAGGCTGATATTGCGATTTACCGCAACAACGGCGGAGTCAGCGAATGGTGGATTCGCCGCAGTTCAGATTCCACGGTTTTCGCCGCACAATTCGGTGCGGCAACCGACAAAGCAGTTCAGGGCGACTACACAGGCGACGGCAAAACGGACATTGCCGTCTGGCGACCTTCAAACGGAAATTGGTTTGTCCTGAGAAGCGAAGATTTTTCGTTCTACGCCTTTCCGTTTGGCGCAAACGGCGACACTCCCGTTGCCGGAGATTACGACGGCGACGGCAAATTTGACGCAGGCGTTTTCCGTCCGACAAATCAAACTTGGTTCGTTCAGCGTTCAACCGCCGGAACTCTAATTCAAACTTTCGGAATAAACGGCGATTTGCCCACGCCGAATGCTTACATCCCGTAAATTTAATTTCAAACTTCAAAGTAAAAAAGCGGTCAAAAGCCGCTTTTTTTCATTTTTTTTCAAAAATGCGAAATTTCTCTGTAATTTTTTTTCGATTTTTCCATATAACTTTGAAGAGCAAAAATTCCGGCATTAAGGAATAGCTTTTCAAAACAAATTCAATAGCAGAAAGATTACCAATTTTGTATGGTCTTTATCGGTTGGAAAGCGATTTGAAGCTCATCCCGTTGCTTATTGAAAAAAATAAAACTATTAGGAGAAATCAAAAATGAAAAATACAGATAAGTCGAATCAGAAAGAAGAAAATGTGAAATTAACTCGGAGAAATTTGTTAAAGTCGGCGGCGGCGGTTGCACCGGCACTTTTGCTTGCTTCGGTTGCGGAGAATATTTCTGCCGCTCCAAATGGAACTCAGCCGACTGTTTTGAGCAATTTGGCAGTAGTTTCAACAAGTTCTACACAAATGAGGATTAGCGGTCGTTTGACTAACATTTCCGGTAGTGGGATTGCCGCTATGAGAGTTGATATTTTTTCGGTTGGCTTAGGTTCGTTCACTCGATGGGCAACCGTTTATACAGACGGCTCGGGAAATTTCAGCATTACCACTTTGAAGCCGTCGGTTGACAGAAAAATTCAGATTGTTATTGACGGTAACGGAGCATACAGTCAGCCGTTTCCTACGTTCAATCGTCCGTAAAAACATCTGAAATTATCAAAGATAATGAACGGTTGAATTTATAACGAGCATTGTCAGCGCGTATGACGAAAATAATTAAGGTTGAAAGCGCGTTTCCGATAATGTTCGTTCAAATACAGAGTCATTTGAGAAAACTAAAAAGGAGAAATATGAAAAAAAGAGTTATATGTGCAATGTGGATTTTCTTGATTTTATGTTTTGCGAAAGACGCAAAATCAATATGTTCTACTCCAAGTTTCAATACTTTATCGAGTTTAAATGTGAATAGACCCAAGGCTTTAGCACCGGCGGATTTTAACCGCGACGGGAAGACGGATTTAGCGATTTTGCGCGACAGCTTGAATCCCAATGCCGGGTTGGTGCAGATTTGGCTCGGCGACGGCGCAAGTAATTATAATTGGACGGGCGTAGATTATCCATCGGTGCTGACAAATGTTGTTGATATTACCGTCGGCGAATTTAATCAAGATGGATTACTCGATTTGGCGGTTGTCGGCGGACCGAGTCCGAATTATGTTGTCGCTGTTTTGCTCGGTAATGGAAACGGCAGTTTTGGTGCGCCGACATCGTTTCCAATCGGAGATGACCCGCGAGATATTGCCGTCGCGGATTTTAATAACGATGGACGTTTAGACATTATTACCGCAAGTTTCAGTGGAAGAGTTGCAACAATTTTACCGAATCTCGGAAACAATAATTTCGGAACGGCGGTAACAATTTCGACCGGCGGAATAACCGCCGCTCCAATTGCTATCGTTACGGGTAAATTTAACAACGACAATAATCAGGATTTTCTGACTGTTAATAATGACCGGACTGTTTCGGTCAGACTAGGCAATGGAAATCTGACGTTTAATATTCCGGCATCGTCTCCGACTAATCTTCCCGGAACACAACAAGATATTGAAATCGGAGATTTTAATCGTGATGGGCTTTTGGATTTTGCAACTGCTAGTTTTTCCGATGTAGTCAGCATTCGATTGGGAAACGAAAACGGTCTTTTTACACAACCGACAAGCGATCCATTTCCCGTTACAAATGTTGCAAATCATCTTGCCGTAGCTGATTTTAACGCTGACGGCAAACCTGATATTGCTTCTGCAAATAATGGTTTATCAGGAAATAATAATCTTTCGATTCTTCTGAATTCAAGCGGCGGAAATTTTAGTCAATCATTCAATTTTACTGCCGAAGTCGGAATATCTCAAAAAGTTTATGCGCTTGATTTTGACCGCAATCGCAGTTCCGACTTATTAATCCTCAAAGAAGTTGGCGATAACAAAATAGTTCGTTTTCAAAACACTTGTTTTTTTCCTAATCGTTCGATTTCCGATTTTGACGGCGACAGTCAAACCGACCTTGCAATCTTTCGTCCGAATACAGGTGAATGGTGGAATCTGAGAAGTTCGGATGGCGGAAATGCCGCCGCGCAATTCGGTATTTCGACCGATAAAATCACGCCGGGCGATTACACCGGCGACGGCAAAACGGATATGACTTTTTTCCGTCCATCAAGCGGTTTTTGGTATATTCGCCGAAGCGAGGACAATACATTTTATTCGTTCCCTTTCGGCACAAACGGCGACATTCCCGCACCTGCCGATTATGACGCGGACGGCAAAACCGACCCGGCTGTTTTTCGCCCTTCAAACGCGACTTGGTATATTCGTCGCTCAAGCGACAACGGCACGACTATTCAACAATTCGGCGCGTTGAACGATAAACCCGTAGCGGCTGATTATGACGGCGACGGTAAAGCCGACATCGCTATTTTTCGTCCCGCAGGCGCAAACGGTGCGGAATGGTGGATTCTCCGCAGTTTGACTGGAAGCGTTGCGGCTTATCAATTCGGCGTTTCTACCGACAAAGCCGTGCAAGGTGATTACACGGGCGACGGCAAAGCGGATATTGCTGTGTGGCGACAGACAAACGGCACTTGGTTTATTTTGCGAAGCGAAAATGACAGCTATTACTCGTTTCCGTTTGGCACAAACGGTGATTTACCTGTTTCAGGCGATTACGACGGAGACGGTAAAAACGATGCCGGAGTCTTTCGTCCGTCAAATGCAACTTGGTATGTTCAACGCTCAACTGCCGGAACGCTGATTCGTCAATTCGGCAACACAGGCGACTTACCTGTGCCGAATGCTTTTGGGCTTTAGTCAAGACAAAAAGACGGCAAGGCGATGAAAAAATCTTGTCGTCTTGCCGTCCCGTTGTTTTATAGTGGTCTATTTATTTGCGTTTGTCGTCGCAGTATTTGCCGGTTGAGGTGTTTGCTGGCGCATCGAATTTGCGTCGAGTTTTGGATTTTCTTTTCCGCGCTCGTCGGCTTGGAAATAGGGTTCTTCCTTAAATCCAAGCATTCCGGCAGTTAAGACTGTGGGAAAAGAATTGCGTGTCGTGTTGTATTTTTGCACTGCGTCGTTGTAGTCGAGCCGTGCGACGTTGATGCGGTTTTCGATTCCGGCAATTTCGTCTTGGACTTTGAGAAATGCTTCGTTTGAACGCAAATTTGGGTAGTTTTCAAATAGCAGAAGCAAGCGGCTCAAATCGCTGTTGGCTTGTATAACTTTTTGTTTTTGTTCCGGTGATTTATCGCCTTCCGTGCCTTGTGGTGCTTCCTGTTGGGCGGTTATCAAACGCGAACGGGCATCGGCGATTCTGCCGAAAACTTCCTGCTCTTGAATTCCCGCCGCTTTTGCCACTTCAAAAAGATTCGGAATGCGGTCGGCGCGGCTTTGCATCGTGCTTTCGACGTTTGCCCATTTGCTTTTAACGCCTTGTTGTTGCGCTGTTAAATCGTTGTAACTACAACCTGATAAGCTAAATGCAAAAAATAATACAATGGTTAATAAAACTACGTTTTTCATCTGTTTTCTCCTTATTTACTATCCTTAAATCGCTGTGATTTGAATCCATATTTCGACGATCCAAGTCTGCAAAAGTGCGATTTTACCTTAATTTATCCACACTTGCGATAACTTTTTCAATCTGTTCCAAATAATCGGCAAAAAGTTCATTTGCCGAAATTTCGTCTAATTTTTCTGCAAAATTATTCTCACGAATATTAAATATTTTTTCAAACGGCACACCGCTAATCTGCAATTCTGCGGCAGTCAGCGCGACTACTTCGTGTTTTGTAACCGGCGGTTCAAGTCCGTGCAGAAGCAAAACGGCGCGAAAAAGTGCGGCAAAACTTGCAAGACTTTCTGCCATTAAATTGACCAAACCTTGCACCGACACCGAAGCCGGAATATATTGGCGGCGCAATTTTATAAGGCAAGTTCGCAGTTCGTATTCAGTTTGATGGCGAAGAAATTTGTCCGAAATTTCAACATCAGCCAACACGTCAAAGCCATACAAAACTTTGCGGGCGCGTTCTATCTGATGAAATTCGATGGGGAAAACATCCGCCGCCGATTGCAGTTCGGAAACCGTAAAATAAACCGGCAAAGGATGACCGAGTTTGCTCCATTCACGCATCGGAGCATTTGCGTTTCGCAAATCGCGCGGCGTAATTTTATGGAGGGCAATCAGCAAATTATAATCCGAAATTTGTGGGATATAATCGCCCGCTGCCGCCGAACCATACAAAATCACCGCCGCCAAGTTCTTTCCGTGCGTCGTTTTTAAATCATCGAGAAATGCTTCAAATTTCATAAATTCAGTTATCAGTTATCAGTTATCAATTTTTTGTTGACCGATAATTGAAAATCACCAACTGCCACCTGCGCCGCCGCCCGCGCCGTCGCCGCCACCGCCAAAACCGCCCCAATCCGATGAGCCACCGCCCCAATCGCTTGACGATGAACTGTCCGAACTGCCTCCGCCAATCATCGGACCGATAATCCAAGGCAATGCGCTCCCACCGCCAAAACCGCCGCCGCCCCAACGGTCGCGGTCATTTCGATTCGGGCGAGATTTTCCCGCACGGCTGAGAATCAAAAGTAATAAAATAAATCCGATTATCAAACAAATTCCCAAACTTGCCGACGAAACGAGATTTTTTTCTTTCGTTTGATTGGTCTGGTTTGGAGTTGGAGTTGGTGCGCCCGTTTGTTTGGCTTCGATTGTGCGAATATATGCGTCAATCGTGTCCGCCACACCTTTTGTGTAATCGCCTTGTTTGAACGCCGGAACGAGATATTGCCTTTGCAATTGTCCGACTAAGCCGTCAGGCATCTCATCCTCCAAATCTTTGCCGACTTGCGTAAAATATTTTTTATCGTCAATCGCTACAAGAAGCAACGCGCCCGGATTATCATCGTTTGCTGTGCCGATTTTCCAACCGCGATAGACAGCGAGCGAATATTCTTCAATCGGTCTTCCGCCGGTTGTTTTGATTACTGCCACGGCGAGAACAACTTGCGGATTTGTCCGCGCCTTAAATTCGATTATTTTTTGATTTAATTGCCGTTCAACCGTATCGTCAATGACATTTGCAAAATCGTTCACAGGCGCAGTCGGGGACGGCAAAGGAGATTCATTGATTGAAAATTGTGCGAAAATATTCAACACCGTGCCGAAAAACAGTGCCAAAAGTAATGCGGTGGATTTTGCTGAAAATTTCATTTTTTTTATTTTCTCAAATCAAAACCGAATACGAAAGTTTATTCGTGCAAGTTCTATTTTTCCAAAGCGGAATGAAGAGCAAAATGTGCGAGGAAGAAAAACAAAACGCCGGCAAAAACCGAGAGCGAAACAAGGGGATTTTTGCCGCCGTGATGATTGATTTCGGGAATTAAATCGCTCGCCGCAACATAAAGCGTTACGCCGCTTGCAAGCGGGAGCGCGTAAGCGACTGTAAAACCTATATTTGCACCGACGAAGTTAAATATAATGACACCGAGAAGCGTTGTTAAACCAACAAGCGATGTTGCAATCAGAGCTTCTTTTTTGCCTTTTCCGGCGGCGAGGATCATTGATGAAATTGTGAAGCCTTCGGGGAATTTGTGCAGAAAAATGGCGAGAAAAACTAAAATTCCGACTTTGAAATCAACTTGCGCGGCGGCGGCTATGGAAACGCCGTCGAAAAATGTGTGAATCAGAAGTCCACCGACTGCTGTGTAAGCCGATTTTGTCGAAATCAGATGGTCGCTGTGAACTTCCTCGCCCAAGTGAAAATGCGGCGCGATAGTATGTTCAAAAAATTGTGTGAGCAGATAACCGATTAAAATTAAAATCATCGGAATTAACAATTTTTCGCTGTCAAATGTGCCTTCTTTTGGTTGCCAAAGTTTGACGACTTCGGGCAGAACATCAATAAAAACAACCGAAAGCATAAAGCCCGCGCCCAAACCTAAAATATATTTGAGAAGTTTTCGATAATTTTTATGAATCGCCGGCGGAAAGAGAATCAATCCGCCAAGCACATTCGCCGCACCCGCCAAAACGCCGAAAATAAGTAATTGTAAGAGAGAATTTTCCATTTATGAAAAAGCAAATTTTTGTAATTTATTACAAAGCGAAACAAGAAAATTAATGACTTGGCAAAGATTGACCGTTAGCTATTACTAAACGGTTTCGGTTACCGCAAAAAATACTCTCTTCGTCTGATTACAAATTACGAAAAATCGTTTCGAAATGCAATCTTTCAGTTTAGCCTAAAGCGTGCAAAAAGCGAAAAGTAGAAAAATAATTTTTAACGCAACTTCCTTTAAAGTCCGTAGTATTTAAGGTTTTAAGCACTTGATTAAATTCCTGTGGAAAAAAACTTCAAAAAATTGAAAATAATGCTTGACAGGGAAAGAAAAATAGTCGTAAGATGCTTTTAATTATTTGAGAATAGTTCAAAACACAGAGTTTTGAATGCAAATAAGTTTTTCTAAGTTCAGAGTGTTTAATTTAAGCACTTCCACAACAAATTAACAGAAGAAAAAACTTGCGCGGAAATTTAGTTTAAAAGCAGAACGGTCAAAAGGCAAATTTTCGCAGAAATCAAAAACCAGCAATATTTAATGTAGTTTGGGACGAGTTGACAAACGAAATCTCGCGGTATATCTGCGCCGTGAAACTGATAAAGTTATTTGAAAATGCCGGTCGAAAATTTACATAAATCCGTTCTTTTAACGGAAACCGTCAAACTGCTTAATCCGCAGAAAGATGAACTTTTCGTTGATGCAACTTTGGGGTTAGGCGGACACGCCGAAGCAATTTTGTCGGCGACGAAAGATGTGAAAATTATCGGCATTGACCAAGACGTAGAAGCGATTGAATTTGCGGAAAAAAGGCTTGAGAAATTCGGTGCGAGAATCGAAATTTTTCACGCAAACTTTGTGGACATTAAAAACGTCTTGAAAGGCGAAAAAGTGGACGGCATTTTGGCAGATTTGGGCGTTTCGTCTTTGCAGTTTGACAGTGCGGAACGCGGTTTCAGTTTTCGATTCGATGCAGAACTCGATATGCGGATGGACAGAAATTCGGACGCGGAAACTGCCGCCGAATTGCTTGAAAATCTTTCGGAAACGGAAATCGCCGATTTGATTTACAAGTTTGGCGAAGAAAGAAATTCGCGGCGTATTGCGCGGAGAATTGTTTGGAAACGCGAAATCGGTGAACCGATAAAAACGACCAAAGAACTTGCCGAAACAGTTGAAAAAGCGGTCGGACGCAAACCGAAAGACAAAATTCATCCGGCAACACGCACGTTTCAAGCCTTGAGAATTGCGGTCAACGGCGAAATTGAAATTTTGGAAAAGTTTATCGAAGATGCGATAGATGTTTTGAAAACGGACGGACGATTGGCGGTTATTACGTTTCATTCGCTTGAAGATCGAATAATTAAGCAGACTTTCCAACGTCTTGCCGGAAAATGTTCGTGTCCGCCGCGCTTGCCGCAATGTCAGTGCGGTGCAAAGAAAGAAATTGAAATTTTAACGCGAAAACCCCTAGTTTCGTCAGCCGAAGAATTGGCTGAAAATCCGCGAGCCAGAAGCGCAAAGTTGCGTGTTTGCCGCAAATTGAATTAGAAGTCTCTCCCCAAAGACATTAAAAAATTATGAGCCGAAAAAAAACGCCGAAAATCAGAAATCAGAAAAATGTAAAGCGCGAAGGTGATCCGATTCCGTGGCGTTATTGTCTTCTGACCTTAGTTTGCGGATTGCTTTTGGTCGGCGGTTTTTTCTTCGCCGCACGGCAGCATTTTTCTTCGATTGATTACGGCATCAAAAATTCACAGCTTAAAAAACAAAAAGACGAGCTTGAAACCGTGCAACGCCAGCTTTTAATTGACAAAGAATTTGCGCTTTCGCCGGTTTCGATTAAAAAAGTTGCTAAAGAATATGGTTTCACGGAAGTTGCGGCGAGCGTTGAATCGCTTTACACAAACGAAAAGGAAACGAAACCGAAACCGAAGGCGGAAAAAGTTTCCCAGACGAAAACTGTTGAAAAAAAATCTGACGTGAATACACGCAATGAAGAAAAAAAGCCGGAAACTAAAGCGATTGTAAAGACCGATTCCAAAAGCAAAAAAGGTGTTTAGAATTGGTTCGGAGTGTCGCCTTCAGGCGATTTTTTGTCAGCGAAGCACAAGTAAATTTCACGCATAAATGCGTAACTCTAAACAAAAATGGCAAATCGCACGAAAAAATCTAAGAAAAATCCGAAGCAAACGGCATTCACGCGGTTTATGCTAATTGTGGCGTTTTTCGTTTTGTGGATTGGCGGCATCGGCGCACGGCTCGTGCATTTGCAGATAAATCAACACACGGAACTTCGCGGCAAAGCGTTAAATCAACGGCGCGACACGATTAAAGATAAACAACTTCGCGGCACGATTTATGACCGCGACGATCATCCTTTGGCAATGAGCTTGAAGGTTAAATCTTTGGTTGCCGATCCATCGGAGATTGAAAATATTGAAGCGACTTCCAAACAAATTGCGAAGGTTTTGAATGTCAAAACCGAAACGATTTTGAAACCGCTGAAAGAAGGTAAGGAGAAAAACAAACGCTTTGTTTTTCTGGCGCGGAAATTGGATGACACAACCGTTAAAAACATTAACGATGCGCTCGAAACGAAAGAATTAAAGAAAAACGATTTTCCGAAATTTGCCGGTTTGCATTGGCGCGAGGAGCAGAAACGAACTTACACCCAAAATGCAAGTTTAGGTCCGGTTATCGGTTTCAGCAATACGGAAGATGTCGGTAGTGCGGGCATCGAGCAATCGCAGGAAACACTTCTGCACGGTGCAGTTATTAAGACTTGGCGCGATCGTGATCGTTACGGCAGAGTTTACGACGAAGAGGAAATTGAGCGCGAAGCACCGAAAGATGTTGTTTTGACAATCAGCAGTTCAATTCAATACAAAGTCGAAAAGGCTTTGGAAAAAGGTGTGAAGGCAGCGAACGCGAAATCGGGAATTGCAATTGCGATGAATCCGAAAACGGGCGAGATTTTGGCGATGGCGAATTATCCTTCGTTCGACCCGAACAGATACACCGAATTTCCGGTGGAAAATTACACGAATCGTGCCGTGCAAAATATGTATGCGCCGGGTTCGGTCTTTAAAATTATTGCTTTCGGTGGTGCGTTGAACGAAAACTTGATAAAAGCCGACGGCGAAATTAATTGCGGAAGCGGTGTGATAGAAATGAACGGGCGCGACGATATTGTTGATAAACATTGTCATCAGAAAATTTCCTATACCGACGCTTTAGCGGTTTCGAGCAATTATGTAACGGTAAAAACGGCACAGCTACTTGGCAAGGAGAAATTTTTTGATTATTCTCAAAGATTTGGTTTCGGCAAACCGACGGGCATCGAAATTCCGGCAGAAGCCCGCGGCACAGTTCGTTTGCCTGCAAATGCCGATTCATTGTCTTCAATGTCAATCGGCTACGAAGTAAATGTAACAGCTTTGCAAGCAATTTCGGCTTACGCCGCGATTGCCAATGATGGAATTCGCGTTGCGCCGCGTCTGATTAAAGAAATTCGGCAAGACGGCAAAGTTATTTCGACGACTGAAGCTGAAACAACGCAAGTGATGACTGCGGAAAACGCGAAAAGTTTGCGTCGGATGTTGGAAGAAGTCGTAACGAACGGCACGGCGAAACGTGCGAAATTAAACGGTTTTACGGTTGGCGGAAAAACCGGAACGGCTTGGAAATATAATGCCGCCTTGAAAAAATACGACGAAAATAAATACGTTTCGTCATTCATCGGTTTTGCTCCGGCGGAAAATCCCGAAATCGTGATTGCTGTTGTTTTGGACGAACCACAAGGCGGCGCACGCGATGGCGGACAAGTTTCCGCTCCTGTGTTCCGCGAAATTGCAGAATCAATTTTGCCCGAATTGGGAATCAAACCGGACGCGAACATTAAAAGCGAAACGGTTGCCGACGAAGAAATTCCGACCGAAACTGAAGCGGCAACGGCAAAGAAAACCGACAAAAAATCAGTAGAAACAAAGAAAGAAACAAAGAAGGAAGAAGAAAAACCTTCAACGCCAAAGACAAAGGAAAAGATAGCGCAAACGCAAAAGCCGAAAACAGAAACGAAAAATAAATCGTCAGGAAAATAGTTCAAAGTATCGCTTTCAGGCGATTTGTTAGCGAAAACAAATCGCCTGAAAATGATACTCTGAACAGAAAAATGAAACTTGAAAACGCCATAAAATTTATGAATGCGGACGCAGCAACACTCAGTCCCGCTTTGCTTTCGGCAGAAGTTAATCGCTTCGTGATTGACTCGCGCGAAGTGCAGGCGGGCGCGGTGTTTTTTGCGCTTTCACAGCCCGAATACAAAAATAATTGTTTCAACGGTGATTTTGAAGATTCGACAAAATATGTTGCCGTCGCGTTGGAAAATGGCGCGATTGCGGCGGTTGTTCGGCGCGATAGATTTGCAGAACACGATTTAGAAAAATATCAAGACCGTTTAATTTTTGCCGAAGATGTTATTGTCGCTTTTCAAAATCTAGCGCACAGCGTTTATGAAGAATGGAACAAACCCGTCGTCGGCATAACGGGAAGCGCGGGAAAAACGACGGCGAAAGAATTAACGGCGCACGTTTTGGCGAGTTCGGGCAGAAAAGTTTTGCGGAACATTAAAAACTACAATAACGGACTCGGTTTGCCGATAACTGTTTTGAATTTGGTGAAAGATTCATCTTACGATGTTGCTGTTCTCGAAATGGGAATGTCCACGCCGAACAACGAAATTGCGCGTCTTTGCCGCATTGCGCCGCCTGATGTTGCTGTTGAATTGAATGTTTTGCCGGTGCATATCGAACATCTCGGTTCGATTGAAAATATTGCCAAAGCCAAAGCCGAATTGGTCGAAGGAATGAAAATCGGCGGCACGGCGGTTTTGAACGCCGATGATTTTCGCGTAGCGGCAATGCGTAATCTGCATTACGGAAAAAATCTTACTTACGGCATTGTCGTCGGTGCAGACGTGATGGCAAAAGACATTCGTTTCGAGCGTTTCGGCGAGACGAAATTTACTTTGCAAACGCCGGACGGAAGTGCGGAAGTTTCGTTTCCTTTAAATGGCAAACACAATATTTTGAATGCTTTGGCGGCTTCGGCGGTCGGTTTCAGTTTCGGAATGACGACGGAAGAAATCGCCGAAAGTTTGAAAACGGTTGCACCGCCGCCGCAACGCGGAGAAGTTTTGCATTTCGCGGAAGGTTTCACGGTTGTCAATGACACATATAATTCAAATCCTGATGCGCTGATTTCGATGGTTCAAACGATTGTTGACGGCGGAAATTCGGCAAAACGCAAAATCGTTATTGCCGGCGAAATGCGCGAACTAGGCGATGATGCCGCGAAAATTCATTTTGAAACCGGACGCAAAATCGCCGCGTTTGAAATTGACAAACTTTTCGGCATTGAAGGTTTTGCCCAAGATTTACTGCAAGGCGCAGATTTGAGCGGCGGTTTTTACGAAAATTCGTCGGTTGCGGCGGAAAAATTTATCGAAGAAGTTCAGGCAGGTGATTTAATTTTGGTTAAAGGTTCGCGTGGTGTGCGGACGGAAAAGGTGGTTGAGAAGTTGTTAGAAAAATTTGAACTGGAGAAATAAACGGCAGACGGAGGATTATGGGAAATCCGAAATCCAAAATCCGAAATCCAAAATCCGAAGATGCTTTATTACTTTTTATATCAACTGATTTTCAAGCAATACGGTGGGGCGGGCGAATCAATTTTGTTTAAAGGCTTGAACGTCTTTCAATACATTACGTTTCGCACAACTTGGGCAACGATTACGGCGTTGGTTATTACACTGCTTTTCGGTGGCAAGGTCATCAAAAAATTGCAGGAGCTGAAAATCGGGCAGGAAATCCGCGAAGAACTTTCCATTGAACATCAAGCCAAAAAAGGCACGCCGACGATGGGCGGAGTTCTGATCTTGGGTTCAGTCTTTATTTCGACGCTTCTTTGGGCGCGGCTTGACAGTTTGTATCTTTGGCTGGCGTTCGGCGCAACCATTGCCTTCGGTTTAATCGGTTTTGCCGACGATTACATCAAGATTGTCAAAAAACGGAGTCTTGGGCTTACCGAAAGACAGAAACTAGCCGGACAGTTTATCACGGCTTTGGTTGTCTGGGGATGTTTGTTTTTGACTACGGGCGACTCTCTGTTTCGCGGCACAGACTTTAAGGATTTGAATAAATTCGCGGTGCGGATAAATCAGGCAAAAGACCCTGTTTCGCAATATTTGAAAACTCAGTTTTCGCCTGAAACCACACAGTTGTTGGCAAATTACGACGATTCCAAGTCTCAAGATTTACGGAAAAGTTTGACTACGGATTTAAATCTTGTTTTGAACGACATAAGTTTTTACGATGAATCGCGGTTTAATCCGGCAAATTTTCCCGAAGATTATAAATTTAAACCTTCGGACGAAACCAGAAAACTGATTGAAAAGCGTCCGACAAAAGGCGACGCTTTAGTGCGGTTCAATCGGCAACTTTTAGAAAACGCCTACCCCGAAGAAATTAGTGGTGTTCGCGGATATTTTTGGAATGTTTCGATTCCGTTTTTCAAAGACACGGCTTTGACCGATCCGCTGATTGCCGTTACCTATATCGGACCTTATTTGTATCTGCTCTTTATCATTTTCGTCCTTTTGGGTTCATCAAACGCGGTGAATTTGACCGATGGAATGGACGGGCTTGCCGCGAGTGTTACTTTTATTGCGATGAGCGCATTGACGGCTTTGACGTATGTTGCCAGCGATGGTCGTTGGTCGTCTTATTTGGACATTACGCACAAGCCGGAAGCCGCAGAATTAACGGTTTTCTGCGGGGCGATGGTCGGGGCATCTTTAGGATTCTTGTGGTATAACGCGCCGCCCGCACAGGTTTTTATGGGCGATGTCGGGAGTTTGGCAATCGGCGGTGCGCTCGGCACGGTGGCAATTTTGACCAAGCAAGAGTTCTTGCTTCCTTTCATCGGCGGCGTTTTTATCATCGAAGCGGCTTCGGTGATGTTGCAGGTCGGATATTTCAAATTCACGAAAAAGACGAAGGGACAAGGCAAGCGTATTTTTTTGCAAGCTCCGCTCCATCATCATTTTCAAATTGCGGGTTTGAAAGAGCCGAAGATTGTTTTTCGGTTCGTAATTGTGGCGATTTTGTTCGCGCTGTTGAGTTTATCAACCCTAAAACTTAGATGATCTTTGATTTTTGACCTTTGACCTTTGATTTTTCCGAAAATCGAGTTCAAAGATCAAAGATCAAAGATCAAAAATCAAATGAATTTATCAGGTAGAAAAACTTTAGTCCTCGGTGCGGGGAAATCGGGCATCGCGTCTGCCAAATTTATGGCGGAGCGCGGCGCGATTGTGGCTTTGCACGACAAAAAAGAGATTGAAAAATGGTCGGACGAAGCCAAATCTCTCAAGGAAAAATTCAATATTGGCTTGATTGACGGCAATCTTCCTTCTTGGCTTTTAGACCAAATTGATTTGGTTGTCATTTCGCCGGGCGTGCCGACAAATACGATTCCGGCGCGATATGTTGACAGAAAAGATGGGGAGGTTATCGGGGAGGTTGAACTCGCTTTTAGATTTTTGAAAGGCAGAATCGTCGGCATCACGGGCAGTAACGGTAAGACGACAACCACGACTTTGATTGGCGAACTTTTAAAAGATTCGGGTGTTGAAACGCTCGTCGGCGGAAATATTGGAACGCCGCTTTTGGATTTAACGGCGATTGCCGGCGAAAACACTTGGACGGTTGCCGAGCTTTCGAGTTTTCAGCTTGAAACCATCAAAGATTTCCGTCCGAACGTGGCGATTGCGACGAATGTAACGCCGAACCATATGGATCGCTACGATTTCTTTGCGGATTACGCGGCGGCGAAGCATCGTCTTTTTATGAATCAGACGGCGGACGATGTGGCGATTTTGAACGCCGACGATGAAATTACGGCGAGTTGGGCAAAAGGTTTGAAGGCGAATGTCGTGCTTTTTAGCGTCAAAAAAGAGTTGGACGAAGGCTTATTTCTTCGCAATCGGGATTTGATTTGCCGCGCTAATGGCAAGGAGAAAGTTTTGACGACGCGGGACGAGATTTTTGTGCGCGGACTGCATAATGTCGAAAACATTCTCGCGGGTTTTGCCGCCGGACTTGCTTGCGGTGCTTCGCCGGATTCGATGCGCGAAACCGTTGCAAATTTTAAAGGCGTGGAGCATCGCATCGAGTATTGCGGCGAGATTGACGCGGTGAAATTTTATAACGATTCAAAAGCCACGAGCGTTGATGCGACTTTGAAAGCCTTGGAAGCGTTAAGCGAAGAAGCCGGAAAAACAATTTTAATTCTCGGCGGACTTGGCAAAAACGCGCCCTACGCGCCGCTCATTCCGTTGATTGAAAAGACTGTTAGAAGCCTTGTTTTAATCGGCGCAGATGCCGATAACATTGAATCGCAATTAAAAGGCATTACGGAAATAATCCGCGCCGATTCGATGGAAAATGCGGTGAAAAAATCGCTCGAAGCCGCCGAAAAAGGCGATTCGGTTTTGCTTGCTCCGGCGTGTGCGAGTTTTGATATGTTCAAAAGTTTCGAGCATCGCGGCGAGGTTTTCAAAGACGCGGTGAATGATTTGAAAAAAGGTTTTTTTGAAGCCCGAAAATGAAATCTTGGAGACAAAATCTTTGCCAATGGAGTTCGTGGCGGCAAAAAAAACTCCATTGACGGCAAAAAAAACTCCATTGACGGCAAAAAAAACTCCATTGACGACAAAAAAAACTCCAGAAAATCATTCGCTGGAATTTATGAGACATTTTAGGGCGACCGTAAATGATTCAATGGAATTTTTTTCGCCGCCACGAATTCCACTGAATTATTCACTGGAATGTTTGAAAATTCTAAAAACGTCCGATAAACAGGACAAAATATCAATTATTTTTTAGTAGTTATGCAGATATTACCTAAAAATTTAATTGAAAATTGAAAATTGATAATTGATAAAGGTTTTCGGCAAATTATCGGGTTTTGGAATTTGAATAAGGTTTTTTCGGTAAGGAATATGAAGCTGATTTTAATCATAATTTTCGCATTTGCAATGGCGCAAACCAATCAGAATTGCGATAAAAAAACGATGGAAAACGCGAATAACAAAACTGCTCCAACGCCGCAAACAAAGGTGAAATATGACCGCTTGCCCGAAAAAATTAAATTGGACACAGAAGTTCGCAAAGACACTCTGAACGACAAAGGCGAGGTCGTTTCCTTTGAAGTAGTTACGGTTGAAGAGCGTCTGAACGATTTGAAAGCGCGTTACGAAAAAAATGTTTTGGTTGACGAAAAAGGCAAAGAAATTCGCTTCTTCGAGCCTTTGTGTCGCGGCGTTTCCGCAGGTTACGAACAAGACCAAGCCGACCAAAAAGCAAAGGACGATGAGCTAAAGACTTTGAAAAAGAAATATACAGTCATCATTTTATACTGCAATCCGGCAAAAGTGATGTGAAATGACTGGAGTGCAAGCGTCCCGCTTGCAATAAGCGCAAAAGCGCGAAAAAAGGCGTTTGAGATGAGGTCAAGTTGAATAAAGGCAGAGGCGTTTGCATCGCTAAAAAACAGCGACGCATTGCAAGCGAGACGCTTGCGCTCCAGTCAAAAAAATATGGCGAAAAAATTACGCATAGATTGGTTTTTATTTGCGATTGCCGCAAGCCTTGCGCTGTTTGGGGCAGTAATGGTTTATTCTGCGTCTGCCATGATTTCCTTGCGCGAAACCGCGAACAACGCCGGTGGAGCGACGCAGTTTGCTTATTTTTTCAAGCAGTTCGGTTTTACTCTTGCGGGGCTTTTTGCAATGTATATCGGTTCGCGCATTGATTACAAACTTTACCAAAATAAATACGTTGTGATGGGCATTTTGGTCGTAACCGTCTTGCTTTTGCTCACGGTTTTCGGTTTTCCCGCCATTAACGGCGCGAAGCGTTGGATTCGTTTCGCGGGTGTTTCTTTTCAGCCTTCGGAAGTCGCCAAATTAGCTTTGCCGATATTCTTAGCGTGGTTTTTGACCGAAAAAGAAAAGGTCATTGGAGATTTGAAAGAAACGGTTTTGCCCTGTTTGGCAGTTTTGGCTTTTCTGGGCGGTTTGGTTGTTCTCGAACCCGATTTGGGAACGACGATTGTGCTGTGCGCGGTTTTCGTGGCGGTTTATTTTGCCGCCGGAGCGCGAATTTTGCACTTGGCAACGGTCGGCGCAGGATTGCTTGTTTTCGGTGTTGGAATGCTGATTTTCGCCCCGTGGCGCGTTAAAAGATTGATGGCGTTTTTTGACCCGTGCGCTCCCGAACACGCGGCGGACGCGGGCTACCAAGTTTGTCAATCGCTCTACGCAATCGGTTCGGGCGGAGTGCTTGGCGAAGGTTTTGCCAAAGGTCAGCAGAAACTTTTCTACCTGCCGTATCCTTATTCCGACTTTATTTTTTCGGTTGTCGGCGAAGAATTGGGATTGGTCGGCACGTTGGCGGTCGTGATTGCCTTCGGGCTTCTTTTGTGGCGCGGAACTCGCGCCGCGCTTCTCGCGCCCGACAGATTTGGAATGCTTTTGGGAATTGGAATTATCACGGGAATTACCGTGCAAGCGTTATTTAACATTTCGGTCGTGATTTCGATTCTGCCCGCAAAGGGAATTCCTCTGCCGTTTATTTCTTACGGCGGAAGTTCAATAATTGTAACGCTTTTTGCCGTCGGAATTTTGCTGAATATTTCGCAATACGCGGGTTTTGCTTCAACGGAAAGAAGCGTGGAAACCAATAATTTTGTGAAGCGCAAAAAGAAAAAAATCACGGGATTGAGATAAAGAGCAGTGGAATATCTTGTTTTGAAAAATTTGAAGTTTTCGACTGCTGATGCTGAAAATCCAGAGATTTTTTTCTTCAATGGAACAACGCTTTGGCTAAAATTTTTCGATTGGCGCGAACAGGTTTTCCGCATTGAATTTTCAGCGATAGTTGCTTTTAGTTGGAATCAAGAGGAAGTTGACCATAAGGAAATGAGTGATGATTGTGTTTATGAAGTTCAAAACTCGAATTGGCTGAAAAAACACAAAGAAATCGGAACGGTTTGGAATATTGAAAATTATAAACACTACAAATTCTGTTTCAATGCTTACGGAATTTTAGATGTGATTTTTGAAGAAATGAAAGTCATAGATGATGACAAGTAATATTGCTATATGAAAGTGCTGATTGCCGCCGGAGGAACGGGCGGACATATTTATCCGGGAATTGCCGTGGCGAAAGAAATTTTGCGGCGCGATGAAGAATCGGAAGTTTTGTTCGTCGGCACGGCGCGAGGTTTGGAAACGAAAATTGTTCCCGATAACGGTTTTCAGCTTTCTTTGATACATAGCGCGGGATTGAAAAATGTCGGGTTTGTCGGCAAATTGAAAGGCTTGCTGATTTTGCCGAAAAGTTTTTTTGAGGCGCGGCGTTTGATAAAAGATTTTAAGCCGGATGTGGTCGTCGGCGCGGGCGGATATGTTTCCGGTCCGGTGCTTTTGGTGGCAAGTTTGATGCGGATTCCAACGCTGGTAATGGATTCAAACGCGCTTCCGGGTTTTACAAATCGCCGTTTGGCAATGTTTGTTACCAAAGCCGCCTTGACGTTTGACGAAGCCTTGCCCTATTTTGGCAAAAAAGGTGTCGTAACCGGCAATCCGGTGCGAAAAGAGTTTTTTGAAATTGCCCCGAAATTGCGCGGCGAGAAGATAAATTTGCTTATCTTCGGCGGTTCTCAAGGCGCGAGAGCGATAAATAACGCAATGGCTGACGCGCTTTCCGATTTGCCCGCCGAAAAGTTGGAAATTACGCATCAGACGGGCGAAAGCGACTTTGAAAAATTGAAGGAAAGCTATTTGCAATCCAATTTCGCGGCGGCGGATGTTCGCCCATACATTTCAAATATGGTCGAAGAATTTGCCAAAGCCGATTTGGTCATTTGCAGAGCCGGCGCAACAACCTGTGCCGAACTTGCGGCATCGGGAAAAGCCTCGATTATGATTCCGCTTCCGACTGCCGCCGACGACCATCAGCGCAAAAACGCCGAAGCCTTGGAAAAAAATGGCGCGGCAAAGATGATTTTGCAAAAAGATTTGAGCGGTGAACGCTTGGCAAACGAAATTTTAGATTTGATAAACGCGCCTGAAAAAATCGGCGCGATGGAAACTTCGGCAAAGAAACTTGCGAGAGCGGATGCGGCGGAAGTTACGGTAAATATTATTGAGGAGTTAAGAAAAAAGATTTAACGCAAAGGCGCAAAGATGCAAAGGCGCAAAGTTTTTTTGAAAGATGGTTTCGGTGAATAAAGTCAAA
>CAZJQP010000044.1:0-8738 GCA_964548225.1 uncultured Blastocatellaceae bacterium
AGGCGGCAGAACGGTAGGCGCAGGAACGGTTTCCGATATTGTAGAATAATTATTTGGTTTTCGGTTTTTCGGTATTGAGATTTTCCAAGACCAAACACTGAAAACCAAAGACCAATTAAGATTTATGCCAAGAGATAACATAATTTTGCAATGCACCGAGTGTAAAGAGCGCAATTATGTAACGACGAAAAACAAAAAGAATACACCCGCAAGGTTGGAATTCAAAAAGTTTTGCCGCCGTTGCCGTTGCCACACTTTGCATCGGGAAAATAAATAATTAGTAGTGGTGAGTAAAAGAGTGGAGAGTAGAGAGTATGAAATTTTACTCGCTACTCTCCACTCGCTACTCTCCACTAATTTTAGGGGTATGGTGTCAATGGTTAGCATGGAGGTCTCCAAAACCTTAGGTTCGGGTTCGAGTCCTGATACCCCTGCCACCAAATTTTAAGGAGATAAACAAGTGTCAGAAGCAATTGACACCTTAGACAAAAAAGATAAAGGCGGCGTTGGAACATTTGTTCGTGAAACACGCGAGGAATTGAACAAAACGACTTTTCCTTCGTCGAATGATGTGAAGAATACGACAATTATCGTAATTATCAACGTCATTTTCTTTGCTATTTATCTATTTTTGATTGATAAAGGTTGGACTTACGTTTTAGAAGGGCTGACGTGGCTCGTCAATAAAATTGCCGGGATATAAAAATAATGAGACAGTGGTATTTTATCCACACATATTCGGGACACGAGAATAAGGTCGTCGAGAGTTTAAATGCACGAATTCGTGATTTACAACTTGGCGAAATGATTACGGGCGTTCTTGTGCCGAAGGAAAAAGTTGTCGAGATGCGCGGAAACAAGGAATACGTTTCCGAGCGAATGTTTTACCCCGGTTATGTTTTGGTAGAAATCGAATGTGATGAGCGGGGGCGAATTCCCGATAATGTCTTTCACGCGATTAAATCAACGCCGAAAGTTACGGGGTTTCTGGGTGGAAAAAATCCGACTCCGTTGACGCAGGGCGAAGTTGATCAGATTGTTCACAACATTGAAGTTGCGACCGAAAAACCGAAACCGAAATTCTCTTATGAAGTCGGCGAAGTTGTTCGCATCAAATCGGGACCTTTTGCGAGTTTTACAGGCAAGGTCGAAGAAGTGAACGAAGAAAAAACAACTTTAAAGGTTTCAATTACAATTTTCGGACGCTCGACTCCATACGAATTGAATTTCTTAGAAGTCGAAAAAGTTACTTTTGCAGAGGAAGAATAGAATAGTGAGTAATTAGTAATTAGTAGTTAGTTGCAAATACAAAATCAGCAACTAATACTAACTGTCAACAACTCACCACATATTGAGGACATTTTTGAGTCTTTAAAAATACTCGAAATCGTAAATCAAAAAATGGCTAAAAAAATAACAGGTTACATTAAATTACAAATTCCGGCGGGAAAAGCTAATCCTGCGCCGCCGATTGGTCCGGCTTTAGGACAACACGGTGTAAATATTATGGAGTTTTGCAAGGCGTTCAACGCCAAAACGCAAAACGATGATCCGGATATGAAAATTCCGGTGGTGATTACGGTTTATGCTGACCGTTCGTTTTCATTTGAAACGAAAACGCCACCTGCGGCAGATTTAATCCGCAAAGCAATTGGGTTGGCAAAAGGTTCTGGCAAACCCAATCGTGAAAAAGTCGGCACGATTTCGGCGGCGCAAATCGAAGAAATTGCCAAGAAAAAGATGATGGATTTGAATACGACAAATCTTGATTCGGCGATTAAAACAATTTCCGGCACGGCGAAAAGTATGGGATTGACAATTGAATAGTTTTTAGAAAAGGGAGAAATGTTTGCGTTCACGAAAAACGCAAATTTAAGAACATTTCGTTTGAACCTAAAATTAAAATGGCTAAAAAAGGTAAAAAATACCGTGCGGCTTTAGAAAAAATCGAAGCGCACAAAAAATATACGCTTGAAGAAGGCATTGCAAAGGTGAAAGAAGTCGCTTTTGCAAACTTCGATGAAACGGTTGAATTAACGATGTGGTTGGGCGTTGACCCGCGCAAAGCTGACCAACTCGTGCGCGGAACGATTGTTCTGCCAAACGGTTTGGGCGGAAAAGCAAAGGTTGTCGTAGTTGTCGCGCAAGGCGACAAAGTGCGTGAGGCGGAAGAAGCCGGTGCAGATTTTGCAGGTGGTGATGACATTGTGGACAAAATCAAGGGTGGTTGGCTTGATTTCGATACGTTGATTGCCACGCCCGATATGATGGGGAAAATCGGCGCACTCGGTAAAGTCCTTGGTCCTCGCGGTCTGATGCCAAATCCAAAAACAGGAACAGTTACGATGGACGTGAAAACAGCTATCGAAGAAACTAAAGCAGGTAAGGTTGAATATCGCGTTGATAAAACCGGCGTAATTCATTCACCTGTCGGTAAAGTTTCGTTTGACAGTGCGAAGCTCGCGGAAAATTTGAAAGTTTTAATCGGCGCAGTTGTTAAAGCGAAGCCGACAACGGCAAAAGGTCGTTATGTGAAAAAAATTAATTTGGCGGCAACGATGAGTCCGGGCGTTTTGCTCGATGAATTATCGTTAATTTAAGACGAGGAGCGAAGTAAAGAAATGAAATCAAAAGAAACAAAACAAGCAGATTTAAACGCCCTCGCGGAACAGCTTCAAAATTCAAAGTCGGCAATGATTGTCAGTTTTAATAAATTGACTGTTACTAAAGATCAGGAATTTCGCAATCAATTGCGTGAAGCGGGAGCAAAATATCAAGTTGTCAAAAACACGGTAGCGCGTTTAGCCGTAAAAGGAACGCCTTACGAAGATGCCAGTGAGCATTTTAAAGGCGTAACCGCCATTGCGTGGACGGAAAACGATCCGGTCGTTTTGGCAAAGACAATTTCAAAATTTATTAAGACAAATGCTGATTTTTATACGTTAAAAGCCGGCGTTGTGGACGGAAAAGTGGTTAATTCGGCGCAAGTCGAAGCGATTGCGAGTTTGCCGTCGAAAGAAGAACTTATTTCAAAATTGCTGTATGTTATCAACGCGCAAGCCCAACGCATCGTTACGGTCATCAATGCCGTTCCGCGCGATTTGGCTGTTGTTATCAAACAAATCGGCGATAAGAAGGAAGCATAAGGATTTAGAATTCAGGATTTAGGATTTAAGAATTTTCAATTCAAATCCTAAATCCTAAATCAGAATAGCCAAGACTCAAGGAAAGCGAGCAAAACGATTTGTCAGGTCAGTTTTGCGTCGGATACTTAATTAAAGTGATGCAACCTTTAATCAAGTGTCCCGTGGGTTCAAAAGGCTGACACAAACGCGTTGAAAAAGCGCATTAAATTAAAAACAATAGAACCCTATTTGGAGGAATAATTAAAGTTATGGCAGTTACAAAAGACGATGTAGTCGAATATTTGAAAGGTATGACGCTTTTGGAAGCGTCCGAATTGGTTAAAGAGTTGGAAGAAGTTTTCGGCGTTTCGGCGGCTTCGGGCGGCGGAATGATGATGATGGCTCCAGCGGCGGGCGGTGGTGATGCGGCTCCGGCGGCGGAAGAAAAAGATTCGTTTGATGTTGTTCTTACAGCGGCTGGCGGAAACAAAATTGCGGTTATTAAAGTTGTCCGCGAAATTGTTGCCGGTCTCGGTTTGAAAGAAGCCAAAGAATTAGTTGATGCCGCTCCGAAAGCAATTAAAGAAGGTGTTTCCAAAGACGAAGCGGCTGAAATCGAAGCTAAATTGAAAGAAGCCGGTGCAACGGTCGAAGTCAAATAACCTTTAGGCAACCGAAATTTGTCTTACCTCATCTGACATTCGTTATTTGAGGTTAGAAAATTTAATTGTTACACTAAATAAGACAAGTGTGAAAAATTTACGGATATTTGACGCTTGTCTTATTTATAATTTACGTTTTAGTCCTGATTTTATCGGGGTTTTCTTTTAGACAAGAGAGAATTTTTTCTCGGGAAATATTGGAGATAAGTGTCCCTTTCGGCACTCTCGAAAAACTTAAAATCTTAGCAAAACTGCTAAATAAGCGGTCTGGGCGGACTTTGCCCTCGACCGCATTTGCCGTCTTTTCTTAAAAAATTGCAGGGAGATTTTAGATTCCAAAGGCATACTAGCAAGAAAAGACATTTAAATCAATAGAAATTTGAAAGGGTAAAAGTGAAAATGTGAAAAAGTGAAAAAATTATTCTCTACCGCGCAAGCAATTTTTTTACATTTTTACTTTCACCCTTTTTGACTTTATAAAATATGATTGACAATCCGCTTCAAACAAATACCAACGGGCTTGGACGCAGAACGAGCAAAGCTCCTGAGCGCGTGGACTTTTCAAAAATTTATACATCGGCGCGAATCCCGAATCTTATCGAAGTTCAGCGCGAATCATACAATCGTTTTTTGCAGATGGATCTAATTCCCGAAGAACGCCAAAACGTCGGTTTGCAATCGGTTTTCGGCTCGATTTTTCCGGTTTCGGATTTCCGCGAAACGGCAACTCTCGAATACGTCGAATATCAAATCGGTAATTGGCAGTGCAAATGCGGGAACCTCGAAGGTTTGGAGCATCTTCGCGCAAATTGTAAAAGTTGCAGTGCGAAAATAAAGGTTGACCCGTTCAATCCGGCGGAAGTTTTATGTAATAATTGCGGAACTTTCAACGCGGTGCGCCCGAATTTGTGCGGAAACTGTGGCGAACCTGTCGGTTTAAAACACAAACACGATCAACAAGAATGTCAGGAACGCGGAATGTCTTACAGCGTTCCTTTAAAGGTAAAAATTCGTCTGACGGTTTATGACAAAGACCCCGAAACGAATATTTCTACCGTGCGCGACATCAAGGAAGAAGACGTTTTCTTTGGTGAAATTCCTTTAATGACTGACAACGGAACTTTCATTATCAACGGCACGGAGCGTGTGATTGTTTCGCAATTACATAGAAGTCCGGGCGTGTTTTTCAAAGGCGACCGCGAATCTTTCTTGGCGAAAATTATTCCCTATCGCGGCTCATGGGTTGAATTTGAATTTGACCAAAAAGGCATTTTGTATGCGCGGCTCGGAAAACGCAAAATTTTGGCAACGATTTTCCTTCGTGCATTGGGCTTGTGGCTCAATCCGCAGATTGATATGAAAACCGTTTCCGATCAGATTTTGGAAGAGGTTATTCGCAATTTTGAATTTTCAAACGCCGAAATTTTGAAGCGGTTTTATATAACGGACGAAGTTCAAACCGATAAAGGCAAGATTTTCGTTAGCGTCAAGGAAGAAGGCAGTTCGAATCTTGAAGGAATGCGTGCCGAAGAAGAAATCAAAGACGCTGATAAAGAAGATGTTGTCAGAATCGGCAAGAAAATTACGAAATCGGCGATTAAAGAACTTCGCAAACTCGGCATCAACCGAGTCGAAGTTTCGAGCGCGGATTTTGAAGGTGCAATTGCGCTGGATGATGTCGTCAACACCGAAACCGGTGAAGTGATTTTGGAGTCAAATGCTGAAGTTACGGCGGCAAAATTACAAGAAATTGTCGAAGCGGGCGTTAAGAATTTTACGGTTTATTTTCCCGAAAAAGATGAAATCGGCAGTATTATTTCGCAGACTTTGAAAAAAGATAC
The DNA here is from genome assembly GCA_964548225.1 of uncultured Blastocatellaceae bacterium. Lineage (GTDB taxonomy): Bacteria > Acidobacteriota > Blastocatellia > Pyrinomonadales > Pyrinomonadaceae > CALMEH01. The sequence goes on from CAZJQP010000044.1 coordinate 5,629, forward strand.
GATTTCAAAACCGATTGATGCACTTCTCGAAATTTACCGCAAAATGCGTCCCGGCGATCCGCCGACTGTGCCGACGGCTTATAAACTGCTTGAAGGAATGTTTTTCGATGCACGCCGGTTCGATTTGTCGCGTGTCGGACGACTTAAATTCAATATCAAAATGGGCAGACCCGAACGCGAAGATATAGATGTGCCGATTTTGAAAGCGACGGATTTCTACGAAGTTACGAATTATTTGTTGCGTATGAAAAAAGACGGCGAACATTACGGACAAGACGATATTGACCACTTGGGAAATCGTCGTGTTCGTGCTGTCGGCGAATTGCTGGAAAATCAATTCCGCATTGGTCTTGAAAGAATGGAACGTGCGATTAAAGAAAAAATGTCCATTCAGCAAGATATGTTCACGACGATGCCACGCGATTTGGTTAATGCCAAACCCGTTACGGCGGCGGTTCGTGAATTTTTCGGTTCATCGCAACTTTCGCAATTTATGGACCAAACGAATCCGCTGTCGGAAATCACGCACAAGCGTCGTCTCTCCGCGCTCGGACCGGGCGGTTTGAGCAGAGAACGCGCAGGTTTTGAAGTCCGCGACGTTCACCCGACACACTATGGACGTATCTGTCCGATTGAAACGCCGGAAGGTCCGAATATCGGTTTGATTTCTTCGCTTTCGTGTTTTGCGCGAATCAATGAATTCGGTTTCATTGAATCGCCTTATCGAAAAGTTGTTGATGGGCGTGTTATCGAATATGTCAAAATCAGCAACGGCGGCGATACTGAATTTAAGCCGAATTCGCACGTTCCCCTTGAAGATGTCGAAGCGGCGAATGAAAAGTTGAAGGACGGGCAAAAACGTGCCGAATTCGTTCCCGAACCGTTTTATCTGACGGCTTGGGAAGAAGATAAATGGATTATCGGACAAGCCAATATCGAATTGGACAAAAACGGCAATTTTGTCAATGAGCGTAACGCGGCACGTCAAAAAGGTGAATTTATTACGGCTGACCGTCAAAATATTCAATATATGGACGTTTCGCCGAAACAGCTTGTTTCAGTGGCGGCTTCGCTTGTTCCGTTTCTTGAAAACGACGACGCAAACCGTGCATTGATGGGGTCGAATATGCAACGCCAATCTGTTCCGCTTCTTCGTGCAGAATCGCCGTTTGTCGGAACGGGAATGGAAAAAGTTGCGGCGCGAGATTCGGGCGCAGTTGTAATTGCAAAACGTAACGGTGTGGTTGACTATGTTGACTCAGAGCGCATTATCGTCAAAGCTGACCACAATGTTGACGGCACGATTTCGCGTGAGGTTACAGCAGACATTTATTCTCTGACGAAATTTAAACGCTCTAACCAAAACACTTGTATTAATCAGCGTCCGATTGTTCAGGTCGGTGAAAGAGTTACGAAAGGTATGGTTATCGCTGACGGACCTTGCACCGACAGAGGCGAACTCGCCCTTGGCAGAAATGTTTTAGTCGCATTTATGTCGTGGCGCGGTTACAACTTTGAAGATGCGATTTTGGTTTCCGAACGTCTGGTGAAAGAAGATTATTACACTTCGATTCACATCGAAGAACTCGAAATCGAAGCCCGCGATACGAAACTCGGACCTGAAGAAATTACCCGCGATATTCCGAATATCGGCGAAAATATGCTTCGTGATTTGGACGAATCGGGAATTATCCGCATCGGCGCACAGGTCAAACCAGGCTCGATTCTAGTCGGAAAGGTTACACCGAAAGGTGAAACACAACTGACGGCGGAAGAAAAGTTGCTTCGTGCAATCTTCGGTGAAAAAGCGGGAGACGTGAAAGACGCGAGTTTGACTTGTCCTCCGGGAATTGACGGCACGGTCGTTGACGTTCAAGTTTTCACGCGCAAGGGTCAGGAAAAAGACGAACGCTCTTTGGACATCGAAGGAATGGAAGAAGACGATTTGCGCCGCGACTTAGAAGACGAAATTCGTATTTTGACTGAACAGCGCGATGAACGTATTTACGAACTTTTTGAAGGTCGCAAATTGGTTAAAGATTTGTCGGACGGCAAAGATATTTTGATTCAAAAAGGCGAAACGCTAAATCGTGAAATCTTGAGAGACATTGATGTTCGCTTGCTTCGCAAAGCGGAAGTTGCCGCCGGAACGATTGACGTTATCGGAGAAATCAAAGAATACGAACAACGAACAACTCGCCAGATCAACATTTTGAGCGACATCTACGAAGAAAAAATCACCAAACTCAAACAAGGTGATGAGCTTCCGCCGGGCGTTATCAAAATGGTCAAAGTTTTCGTGGCAATGAAACGCAAACTTTCGGTCGGCGACAAAATGGCTGGACGACACGGTAACAAAGGCGTTATCGCACGCATTTTGCCGGAAGAAGATATGCCTTATTTGCCGGACGGAACGCCGGTTGAGATTGTTTTGAATCCGCTTGGTGTGCCATCGCGTATGAACGTCGGACAGATTTTGGAAACGCATCTCGGTTGGGCAGGAAAAGTTCTCGGACTTCATTTTGCAACGCCGGTTTTTGACGGCGCGAGCGAAGTTGAAATCAAAGAATATATTGGCAAAGCTAATGAGCGTTATGATGAATTAGGTTTGCCGCCATCAGTTGGACCTTCGGGTAAAACCCGTCTGTTTGACGGTTTGACAGGCGAACCGTTCGAGCAAAAAGTAACCGTCGGTTACATTTATATGCTCAAACTTTCGCACTTGGTTGACGATAAGATTCACGCCCGTTCAATCGGACCGTATTCGTTGATTACGCAACAACCGCTCGGCGGTAAAGCGCAATTCGGCGGACAAAGGTTCGGCGAAATGGAAGTTTGGGCGTTGGAAGCCTACGGCGCGGCGCATATTTTGCAAGAACTTTTGACCTGTAAATCCGACGACGTTGCCGGACGCTCAAAGATTTACGAAACCATTGTCAAAGGCGATTCCGATTTTCAAGCCGGAATCCCCGAATCGTTTAATGTTCTCGTGCGCGAACTCCAATCGCTCTGTTTGGATGTCGAACTCATCACCGAAGATGAAATTGACCCCGAAGAAGCGAAAGAAGGTGTCGGCGAATTGGTAGGAGCAGATTAATAGTTGTGAGTCT
>CAZJQP010000044.1:8748-39578 GCA_964548225.1 uncultured Blastocatellaceae bacterium
TCTGGTTTCTGGTTTCTCGTTTCTGGTTGGAAGACCGTCGGGAACGAGAAACCAGAAACCAGAAACCAGAAACTAAATTTATGTTCAGATTACAACAAGATAATAAAACGCAATTAACCCCGAATTTTGAGGCGATTCGTATCAGTTTAGCCTCGCCCGAAAAAATCAAATCTTGGTCGCACGGAGAAGTTACCAAGCCGGAAACGATTAACTATCGGACTTTTAAGCCGGAGCGTGATGGGCTTTTTTGCGCTCGGATTTTTGGTCCGGTTTCCGATTGGGAATGTTTGTGCGGAAAATATAAAAGAATGAAGCATCGCGGGGTAATCTGCGATAAATGCGGCGTGGAAGTTACGCAGTCAAAAGTGCGACGCGAACGTCTCGGTCACGTTGACCTTGCTTCGCCTTGTTCGCACGTTTGGTTTTTCAAAGGTTTGCCGTCGCGTATCGGACATCTTTTGGACATCACTTTGCGCGATTTGGAAAAAATTCTTTATTTTGAGATTTATATTGTCATTGACGAAGGCGACGTGCCGGGGTTAAAGGAAAAAGACCTTCTGACCGATGAGCGTTACCGCGAATTGATGCGCGATTATCCCGGTCAATTCGTCGCTAAAATGGGGGCGGAAGCGATTAAAGAACTTTTGATGAAGGTTGATATTGCCGAACTCGTTTCGGAACTTCGTCAAAAAATGCGTGAAGAAACCTCGCAACAGAAAAAACTGAAATATTCCAAGCGTTTGAAGGTTTCAAATTCATTTTTGAAATCAGGCAACAATCCTGAATGGATGATTTTAGATGTGATTCCGGTGATTCCGCCGGAACTTCGTCCTCTCGTCCCTTTGGATGGCGGACGTTTTGCGACTTCGGATTTGAACGATTTGTATCGTCGCGTGATTAACCGCAACAACCGTCTGAAAAAATTGATGGAACTTCGTGCGCCGGAAGTCATTGTCCGCAATGAAAAGCGTATGTTGCAAGAAGCGGTTGACGCGCTTTTCGACAATGGCAGACGCGGCAGAGTTTTGCGCGGAGCGAACAATCGTCCGCTTAAATCTTTGTCGGGAACGCTCAAAGGAAAGCAAGGACGTTTCCGCCAAAACTTGCTTGGTAAGCGTGTTGATTATTCGGGACGTTCGGTTATCGTTGTCGGACCGGAACTCAAATTGCATCAATGCGGTTTGCCGAAGAAAATGGCTTTGGAACTTTTCAAGCCATTTATTTATAACAAATTGGAACGTGATGCACACGCCGCGACAATCAAACAAGCGCGTGAAATGGTTGAACGTCAAGAGCCGATTGTTTGGGATATTTTGGAAGAAGTAATCCGTGAACATCCGGTTTTATTGAACCGTGCGCCGACGCTTCACCGTCTCGGAATTCAAGCGTTTGAGCCGGTTTTGGTTGAAGGAAAAGCGATTAAAATTCATCCGCTCGTCTGCACGGCATTCAATGCTGACTTTGACGGCGACCAAATGGCGGTTCACATTCCACTTTCGGCAGAAGCGCAAATTGAGGCGAGCGTTTTGATGCTTGCGTCGAACAATTTGCTTTCTCCGGCAAGTGGTCAGCCGATTACTGTTCCTTCACAAGACATCGTTTTGGGTTGTTATTATTTGACGCTCGGACGCGATGGTTTGAAAGGCGAAGGCAAATCGTTTAATTCGATTGAAGAAGTTTTATTAGCTTTGGATTCAAAATTCGTTGAAACTCAATCAAAAATCAAACTTCGTTGGCGCGGCGAATTGATTGATTTGGAAAAAGAACACAACACGCAAGACGTAATGCGCGGAACGAGCCGTGAAGTGAACCGCACGATTGACACGACTGTCGGGCGCGTAATTTTGAATGAACGTCTGACACGCGACGGCTTGCCATATGTCAACGGAACGCTCAAAAAGAAAGGCTTGCAATCATTGGTGAGCTTCTGTCATTTGAAACTCGGACACACTCAAACCGTTGCCCTTCTCGACGATTTGAAAACACTCGGATTTTTGTCGGCAACCCGTTCGGGAATGTCAATCGGCATTGACGATATGGTAACGCCGCCGAGCAAAAAAGAAATCATCGAAGGCGCGAGAGCGGAAGTTGATAAATTGCAGAAACAATATGAAGACGCAACGATGACGAATTTGGAGCGCGTTAATAAAGTTACGGCAATTTGGTCTGAAGTAACCGACCGTGTAGCAAAAGAAATGTTCAAGGCGATGCATACACGCGAAGCCGAACGCAAGGAATTGAACCCGATTTTGGTGATGGCAGATTCGGGAGCGCGTGGTTCGGAAGCGCAAATTCGTCAGCTTGCAGGTATGCGCGGATTGATGGCGAAACCTTCGGGGGAAATCATTGAAACTCCGATTGTGGCTAATTTCCGTGAAGGTTTGAATGTGCTTCAATACTTTATTTCGACGCACGGCGCACGAAAAGGTTTGGCGGACACGGCACTCAAAACGGCTGACTCCGGCTACTTGACACGCCGACTTGTTGACGTGGCACAGGACGTAATCGTTTCTGAACAAGACTGCGGAACACTCAGAGGCATCAAAGCCGAGGCAATTATCCGCAACGGTGAAGAAGTCGAGTCTTTGCGCGACAGAATTGTGGGTTGCACGAGTCTCGATGACATTATTGATCCGGTTGACGGAAATATCATCGTTGAAGCGAATACGGAAATTAACGAAGAATTAGCCGCACAGGTTCAGCTTGCCGGATTGATTCAAGTAAAAATCCGCTCGCCGCTGACCTGTGAATCACGTCGCGGAATTTGCGTCAAATGTTATGGACGCAATCTGGCGATGGGCAGAACGGTTGAAATCGGCGAAGCGGTCGGCGTTATTGCCGCGCAATCAATCGGCGAACCCGGCACACAATTGACGATGAGAACTTTCCACGTCGGCGGTGCGGCACGGCTTGAACAAGAAACCAAACACGCGGCGGCAATGGACGGCACGGTTAAATATCTCGACGATATGCGTGTCATCACAAACCGTGCGGGCGAAACAATTTCGATGAAACGCCAACCTTCGGAACTTGCGTTGATTGATGACCGCGGGCGTGAAGTTGCGCGTTATCAAATTGTCTATGGGGCGCACGTTCAGGTCAAAGACGGTGAAAAAGTTAAAGAAGATCAGCTTCTTGCAACTTGGGATCCGTTCACGTTTGCGATTTTGACGGAGGTTTCCGGCACAGTTAAATTCCAAGACTTGAAGGAAGGCAAAACACTCGAAGAGGAAATTGATAAAGTTTCGGGACAAAAACGTCTTGTGGTAAAAGATTCGGATGAGAAAAATCAACCGCGTTTGGAAATCCGCAGCGGCAACAAAGTCTTGAAAACTTATCAAATGCCGGTTCGTGCCAATCTGCACGTTGAAGACGGTCAGGAAGTCGAAGCGGGCGACATCATTGCGAAAATTCCGCGTGAAACGACGAAAACAAAAGACATCGTCGGCGGTTTGCCGCGTGTTGTCGAATTGTTTGAAGCGCGTCGTCCGGGCGAAACGGCGGTTATGTCGGAAATTGACGGCGAAGTAAAATTCGGCGCAATTTCAAAAGGAAAACGCAAAATCGTTGTTGTCGGCGATGACAACGAAGAACGCGAATATGATATTCCACGCGGAACGCACGTTTCCGTTCAGGAAGGCGACCGCGTCAAAGCAGGCGAACCTTTGATGGACGGACCGCTCAATCCGCACGACATTCTGCGCGTTCTCGGAACGGAAAAACTTCAAGAATATCTCGTTAATGAGATTCAAGAAGTCTATCGTCTGCAAGGCGTGAACATTAACGACAAACACATCGAAACGATTGTTCGTCAGATGCTTCGTTGGGTGAAAATCAAAGATGTCGGCGACACGGACTTCTTGCTCGAAGAACAAGTTGACCGTTTCCGATACGAAGACGAAAACCGTCGCGTATTGGACGAAGGCGGACAACCCGCAAGTGCCGAACCGTTGCTTTTGGGAATCACCAAAGCATCGCTTTCGACAGATTCGTTCATTTCGGCGGCATCGTTCCAAGAAACGACTCGCGTTCTCACGGAAGCCGCAATTTCCGGTCGCGTTGATTATCTGCGCGGCTTGAAAGAAAACGTCATTATGGGACGACTGATTCCCGCCGGAACGGGTATGAAATATTACCGCAACGTCAAAGTTGCCGACGATCCGACAATGAATCAGAAAAAAGAAGAGGAATTTGAAGACTTTCCGCTCGTTACGGGCGGAATGGATTTACCTCAACCGATGGACGTTCCGGGCGTTGACACTGACGACACTGACGAAGGCTACGACGAAGCCGAAGAAACGCTCGACGAATTCGCACTCGAAGAAGAGCCGGTTTTCGATGATTCAACCGACTTAGATTTGGGCGACGATTTCGATGACGAAATTTAATCGTATAATCGAATAAATAGAAAAGGGCTGAGAAGTATTTCTCAGCCTTTTTTATTTGCAATATTCAGCAAAATAGCTTATAAATAATTCCGCAATTATGAGTGTCAGAATAATAAGTTGGCTGGAAGGTATCGCACTAATTTTTGTATTGCTTTTTGCGGCGGCGTGTTCAAAGAGCGAAAATGTAAAAACCGACAATGAAATATGCTTTAATAGCCCTATCAGAGAGTATTCGGAAATATACTCAAGTTGTAGCCGGATAATCAACGATGAGCCGAACAATTACGAAGCATATCTGCGTCGAGGTTACGCGCTTTGCAGTATTCCGAATTACACATCGGCAATCGCGGATTTTACGAAAGCAATCGAAATTAACCCGCAAAAGTCGGACGGATATGATAAGCGTGGGCTGTGCCACTTCGATAACAAAAAATACGAACCGGCGATTGCCGATTTTACGAAAGTTATCGAGTTCAATCCGGCAGATAAAAGAGCATATCAAAATCGTGGCGCATCTTACCTTGAAAATGCTCAACTCAATTTGGCGATTGCTGACTTAAGAAAAGTAATCGAGTTGAAACCTGATGATTTCACCGCTTACCGAAATCTCGCTCTCGCTTATACCAAGAATAAGGAATACGATTTAGCCATTGCCGAATACACACGAGGAATTGATATGAATCCAAAATATGAAGTGGCTTATAAAGAACGCGCAGATTTATACGAAAAAAAAGGTGATATGGAACGCGCCCGCGCCGATCGCGCAAAGGTGAATGAATTGTCGGGACGTAAGAATTAAGTTGAAGACCGAAGCAAAAGAATAAACAAGGCTTATATTTTGAGTAAATTCGGTTAAAGCAATCCGCACGGATTTGTTGCGCCGAAGTTCAGAGAATCGCCTATAGGCAATGTAATTAAACGCCTGATGTTCTTTGAAAAATAAATACCGTAAAAGCCATCGGAGATGGCGATAGCGTGTAGCCCATAGCGCGAGCTATGGGAATTGTTGTAAGAAGATGGTTTAGCTCTCGGAGGGAGCGACAGAAATATTCAATTTGGGCGTTTCCGTCGCCTGTTCCACGGGCTATCGCTCCTGTCTGTGCCGCCCCCCGCGCTCACGCACGGGGCGACACGCTTGCGCCCGTTCCACGGGCTAAAATTGATTTTTTTTACGGCTTTTATTTTTCAAAGAACATTAGCTGACGGCAATTCATAAAGACAAAATCTTTCAATTACAAAAGGCTTCGCTCAGATTTGAGCGAAGCCTTTTTTATTTGGTGATTTTTACCAAATCTTACACATATCTGCGCGAACCATTTTGTCGCCTGATTTACAGCCGAAGGCTTTGGCGAATTGGGGCATATTTGAGAGCGGACCGATGACGCGGTAGCGCGGGAGCGAGTGCGGTCCGGTTTTGATTTGTTGGATTTCGGCTTCTTTGGTGTATTTCGCCGCCCAGACTTGCGCCCAGCCGAGGAAAAATCTTTGTTCAGCCGTGAAACCGTCAATGTTTGCGGGACGCGGTTTGCCTTCGAGCGATTTCATAAACGCATCGTAGGAAACGGTTAGTCCGGCAAAGTCCCCGATGTTTTCGCCGAGACTGATTCTGCCATTGGCAAACAATCCGGGCTGAACTTCGTATTCGTTGAATTGCTTAATGACACAAGCCGTGCGCTCGTCAAACTTGGCGCGGTCTTCGGTTGTCCACCACATTTTCAGATTGCCGTCCGCATCGTAACGACTGCCCGAATCATCGAAACCGTGCGTGATTTCGTGTCCGATGACTCCGCCGATTGCGCCGTAATTGATGGCATCATCAGCTTCAAAGTTAAAAAACGGCGGTTGCAGAATTCCTGCGGGGAACGTGATTTCGTTGTTAATCGAAGAATAGGAGGCATTGACGGTCGGCGGCGAGAAACCCCAGCGCGTTTTATCACGCGGTTGCCCGATGTCCTTCAAATTGCGGCGAATATTGAATTGGCGGATGTTGAAAACATTCTCCGAATAAGATTTGCGCGAGATGGTCAAACCTTCGTAGCCGCGTAGTTTTTCGGGATAGCCGATTTTGCGTTTAAAAGTCGAGAGTTTGCGTTGCGCTTGTTCTTTAGTCGCCGCGCTCATCCATTCGAGATTGTCAATGCGCTCTTTCATCGCCACGAAAAGATTGGTGATGAGTTCGTCCATTCGCGCTTTGGCTTGCGGCGGATAAGCGCGTTTGACGTAAAGCTGTCCGAGTGCTTCGCCCAGACTTCCATTGCCGTCTGCCGCTTGAACACAAGTTTTCCAGCGCGGTTGACGTTCTTTCGTGCCGCTCAGATATGTGCCGTAAAAGCGGAAATTTTCGTCTGCAAACTTCTTCGGCAAAAGATTTGAAGTAGCGTTTAGCGTCATCCAGCGCAGATAAGTTTTCCAATCGTCAATCGAAACTTCCGTCAGCATTGTGTTGACTTCTTTGAAGAAATTCGGCTGACCGAAATTGATTTCCGTAACGGTCGGGAAGCCGCGCTGCATCATATAATCCTTCAAAGAAATGTTCGGAACAATCGCTTGCGCGTCGGCAAACGGAATCTTATTGTAGATTTTGTTCGCATCACGAAAATCAACGGGCGCAAGCGAATTATTCGCAAGGCGCGTTTGCATCGTCATCACGGTTTTGGCATTTGCCGCCGCAACGTCGGGTTTGTCGCCGAGAAGTTTGAACATATTCGTCATATACTCAACAAATTTCTCGCGTGTTTCAATGGATTTTGCGTCCGTGTCGGTGTAAAAATTTCGATTCGGCAAACTCAAACCGCCTTGTCCGGCATTGATGATGACGGCGTTTGAATCTTTCGCGTCCGCACCGCCGCCGAAACCGAAAAGCGCAGGCAATCCGGCATCGTGAAGCGTAGCGATTTGGCGCACAAGGTCTTGGACGGTTTTGATTTTGTCAATCTGTTTTAAGAAAGGCTGAATCGGTTTGATGCCCGCTTTTTCAATCGCGGGTTCGTCCATACAAGTATTGTAAAAATCGCCGATAAGTTGCGTGTCCGAGCCTTTCGGCGCGTCTTTCGTTTTGGCGGCTTCTTCGAGTAATTCTTTGAGAATCGTCGTATTTCTGTCCGCCAGAATGTTAAAAGTTCCCCAACGCGATTCGGTCGCGGGAATTTGTGTATTTTTCAGCCAAGTTCCGTTGGCATACTCGAAAAAATCGGTGCAAGCCTCGACAGACGTATCCATCCGCGAAGTGTCAAAACCCTTATTTTGCGCGTTCGTTGCCACGCAAACGGCAAACAGAACGGTCAAAATAATTGTTAAACGATAACTAAATTTTTGCATTTTTATCTCCTGAAAAGAAATGTCGTAGATTTGATTAGGTTTGATACGCGAAGCATCAAAAAATTGTTTCAAATTGGCAGAAACGCCCTTCTTTAAGTTTAAATTGCCCTTCTTCAACTTTAAATTGCCGCTCTTTAAGTTTAAATTGCTCTTCTTTAAGTTTAAATTGCCGCTCTTTGCATTTAAATTGCCGCACTTTGCGTTTAAATTGCTGCACTTTGCGTTTAAATTGCTGCACTTCAAGTTTAAATTGCTCTTCTCAAAAATTTAAATGCCGCTCTCAAAATCTTTTTTAACACTCAATATGATTAGGAAACAAGGCGCGACATTATCAATTATCAACTACCAATTATCCATTAACTTGTCGGGGTTATACTTATAAATCCCTAAAAAATAATTGATAAGTAGTCAGGCAGAATTATTTTTTAGTTCAGAGTTCAAACTTCAGTTTGAGCTTTGTCGGAAGAATCAAACTAAAGTTTGAACTCTGAACATAGTGCAATATTTTTCTTATCAAATTAATTTTGCACGACTACTTAATTGATAATTAATAATTGATAATGCCCCGTTATGCGGAAATAGAAATGATTTGAAAACGTCGGCTGCTACAAAATCGGAATAAAACCTTCGCTGACTTTTTCCCAAAGGCGTTTTGCCAATTCTTTGCGATTCGGGCTTAAAACGGGTTCTTCGCCGAAATTTAAGACGGCGGTGAATTCGCGCAGTTGAAACATTCGCCAAAGATGGACGAGAAAAACCGTGTCGTCCCACCAACAGACGGTTTCGCTGGCGGTCTTTCCGTTCGGCGGCGTTTTGTAGGAAATCGAAACGTAGGAAACGGGCAAATCGGTTTTGGCGGCAAATTCCAAAAACGACGAATTAAAAGGCAAAATTTCTTCGCCTTTGGTGCTTGTGCCTTCGGGAAAAATCATCACGCCTTCGCCGTCGGAAAGTTTTTTGATAATTTCTTCGCCGGCACGCGGAATGTCGCGGCGATTCTGCCGATTGATAAAAATTTGCCCCATATCGCGGATAATTTTGCCCGCCAAAAACCAATGATCAAGCTCCGCTTTGGCAACAAAAACGCCTTCGCAAACGGCGCGAAGCAGCGGAATATCAGCATAGCCGAGATGATTGGAAACGAGAAAGAACGGCGGTTTCGGCGGCGTTCCGATAATTTCGATTTTCATTCCCGAAATAAATACAAACGCCCGCGCCCAAGTTCTGAAAATTATCTGCCGCCAAAATGGACGATTCGGAATAAAAAACGAGCCAATCCACCAAACGCCGTAAATGCCGAATGTAAAAAGTATAAATGTCGGAAACCGAATCGCGGCGCGAATGTATTTCATATCTTGAAAGTGGAAAAGTGAAAAAGACTGAAAGTGAAAAAGTTTAATTGAATCTGTTCAGCCAACTTTTTCACATTTTCACATTTCCACTTTTAAACTTTTAAAATTGTATCGCAACAAAACGCGCATCGGCAAGGTTTTGCCGTTGCGGTCGGCTGGTCGCCATTGCATTTTGTAAATTGCGTCTTTAACCGATTCGTCCAAACCGTAACCAGCCCAGCGGACAATTTCGGTTTTGATGATTTTGCCCGTTTCGCTGACTTCGATTTCGATGTCAACGGTCGCGGCAATGTCATAAAGATTTGCCGTGTTTGTGTATTCGGGCTTGATGCGCCGAAAGGGAAGCGGCGGGCGCAAACCTTTTGCTTCCGTAGAATCTTCGGCAGGCAATTCGTTGATGTTCGGTGTCGGTTTTTCGGCAATCTCTTCTTTTCCGGTTTCGTTTATTTTGTTTGAAACCTCCGCCGCAACTTTTTCGATTGAATCAAAAAGCCTTTTATTTGCGTCGTTTGGAGTTTTTCCTTCGGCAAGTTCGAGCTTCCAAAAAACGAGTCTGCCCGTTAATGAACTAACGACGAAAATCGCCGCCGATGCTTCAAAATAATCGTCTTTCGTAAGCGATGCGCGACGTTGGTTCTCGGTTCTGACAAGCAAAAAATACCTGCATCCAATCGCGGATGAAACGATTTTCGATTCTTCGGTTGTTAGATTAAAAGGCGTTTCAAAATTTGCCGAAGCAAAAGCCGTTTCGCTCAAAGATGGATCAATAATTTTATAATCTCTCGACAAAGATTCTGACAATGTTTCAACGAATTCTGCGCTTTGAGCATTTTTTTCGGGCGCGATAATAGCAATTTTTTGAGCTTTGGCGTATGAAAAGAAAATTAACGCAAAGACACAAAGACGCAAAGACGCAAAGAAAATCTTATAAAAACTTTGCGCCTTTGCACCTTTGCGCCTTTGCGTTAAAAAATTCTTACTGATGATAAAGCGTTGCGATTTCATCTTTTAATTCCGACGGAAAACAAACCCGATGAATTTGATAACCTTTTTGCAAGCCGCGAACTGCCGCGCTGACTTCGGAAATTTCACGAATTTGCGGACGCGAAAAACCGTCTTGGACGTAAATTAAGTTTTTCGGTTCGCTTCGTTGGCTGTCGTAAAAATAATACGGCACGTCGCCGGCGCGGTCTTCCGAAAAATAATATTTCGTGTCAAAACCGGAACTTTCAACTAAATTTCGCGCCTTTTCAAGAAAATCTTCGCGCTCTGCTTCGGGCATATCGAGATCGAAAATCTTGAAAAGTCGGCGATTTAGAAACCTTCGCGCTAAATCCGACAAAATCGCGTCGTCCGAATTTTGCCATTGTTTGATGTGAAACATCACGTCCGCGTCGTCTAATTCGAGATGTTCTTTGAGCAATAATTTTTCGCCTTTCAAAATCTTTTCAAATGGCGTATTTGCGGCAAACCAAACCGCGTTTCCATTTTGAAAAAGATGCAAAGCGCGTTTAATCAACGAACGCAAAACCGTTTCCGCCGCCCGCAAAGTTCGATGAAAATAAACTTGCCGAAACATATAATATCGGGCTTGCAAATAATCTTCGACGGCGTAAATTCCACGCGCCGAAACGTATAATCTATCGTTTTCTTCGTCAATTTCGATTGATTTGATAATCCATTCGAGATCGTAAATACCGTATTTCGCGCCCGTCATCAGCGAATCTCGAAGCAAATAATCCATTCTATCAACATCTAATTGCGAAGAAACGAGCCGCGCAAGTGCCGTCGGTCGAAAATCTCCGCGAATGATGGCGGCAATATTTTCGGGCAAATCCGTTGAGAAATTCTTCAAAACTTGCCCGACTTCGGTTTCATCGCTCAAAACGGCTTCGATGGTAAATTCTTCGTGATGAAAATTCAAAACCGTTTCGATAACGTGCGAAAACGCACCGTGTCCGATGTCGTGCAAAAGCGCGGCACACCGCACGGCAGTTTTTTCTTCATCAGTGATTTTATAATTTAATTCGAGTTTTGCCAGAATTCGCGTCGCCAAATGGAGCGCACCGAGCGAATGCGTAAAGCGCGAATGTTCCGCCGCCTGATAAGCAAAATGCGCCAAACCGAGTTGTTTAATGCGCCGCAAACGCTGAAATTCCGCCGTGTCAATCAAGCGAACGAGAAGTTTTCCTTCGTCCGAATCGGTTTTCAGACGAATAATATTGTGAACCGAGTCGCGGTAAATTTTTTCCGACATCTGAGATTTAATTTTCACTTGTCGCAAAAAATTAAGCAAGTTGGCAAAAATTAGATTTCAATCTGTTTGGAATTGGTGATATAATTCCGATTCGCTAACAAAATTATTCTTTAAAGTTTTTAGGAGGTTGTTATGAAACCAATACAAAGGTCATTCAAATTTGGAGTGATTTTAGTGGTTATTTTTCTTTTAGCGGCATTTTCATTTGTGTCGGATGCGTATTCGCAGGTTGTCTCCGGTGGTGGCAGCAGCACGATTCAAGGGACAGTTTTCGATAAACAGCGCAATAGATTGCCGGATATAGATGTGGAATTGCTTGATGATTATTATCGCACCAAAGGGCGCACAAAAACCGATGGCGCAGGCACTTATATTTTTAATGGTTTACCCAACGGCAGATATTCGATAAGGGTTTTTGCGTTTCGCTACGATTTAGAAGATCAAGAAATGCCGCTCGAAATAAACACGCAAAATATCAGAGGCGGTGAGGGAGCAGGATATTTTATTCAGGATTTCTATTTGTCGCCGAAAAAAGGCGGACTTAAAGAATCCGAACTAAGTGTTGTTTTTGCACAGGAAGTTCCGAAGCAAGCGCAGGATATTTATGAAAAAGCGATAAAAGATCTTTCCGAAAAACGCACTGACGAAGGTGTTGCCGGATTATATAGTGCGGTTAAAATTTTTCCCGATTATTATGCCGCGCTTTATCGGCTCGGAGTTGAACTTCTTTCCAAAAAGCAATATCAAGATGCCGTTCCCGTATTTCTTAAAGCTACGCAGATCAATCAAAAAAGCGGGGCTTCCTATTATTATCTCGGGTTTGCGCTGAATAAATTAGGCAAAGATTACAACAAAGCCGCGCTTGCTTCGGTCAACAGAGCGGCAATTTTAGCTCCGGCTTCGCCGCAAATTTTTTGGCTTACCGGCAAAATAGAACGCGCAATGGGGAATTTTCCCGATGCCGAAAAGCATTTGCTTCAAGCCAAAAAACTTTCGACTTCGAAAAATCCTGATATTCATATGGAACTCGCCCAGCTCTATTCCAACGATCTGAAAAAATACAAAGAAGCGGCGGATGAACTCGAACTTTATATGAAATCCATTAAACTCAGCGATGAAGAAGAGAAAAAGATGAAAAAACTAATCGCTGAATTGCGCGAAAAAGCAAAAGCATAGAAAAGTAAAAAATGAAAAGGCAAAACTAAGGATACAACCTCGGTTTTGCCTTTTCATTTTTACTTTTTCTAAACGCCCGGCATTGCTTTTTTGAGCGGTTTGAGAATTAAGAATAAGACGACTGCCATAAACAAAGCCATTCCCGCGAGAACGAGGAAAAAGGTTGATTGCAGCCAAATGTCCCAATAAACACCGATTTGCGTCAGCTTATTACCGATTGCCGTTGCCACAAACCAGCCGCCCATCAAAAGACCGCGTTTGCTGATTGGAGCAACTTTTGAAACTAAAGACAATCCCATCGGCGACAACATCAATTCCCCCAAAGTTACAATCATATAGGCGAAAATCAACCAAAACGGCGAAACACGGAAAAGATGCGAAGCCTGCAAAAACTTATCTTTGTTGGCATCGCCGAGTCCGGGCGACACTTTGTTGATGGTTGCGATCATTTGCTCGCCGCCGGATATTTCGACTTTTTGACCTGAAGTAAGCAGATTTTCTTTACCGACAAGACTCAAAAGTTTTTTGTCGTCTTCGGAAACTTCTTTGCTTGTGTCAATCTTAGCCGGAGAAAATTTCACTCCGTCAATTACATTTTTATTGTCTGCTTTGGCGGACATTAAGGTATCAATTGCTTCTTTGGGAATTCCCTGCGAAGCAAGATTTTTTGCCACTCGCTCATTGATACGGAAAGAACCCGTCGCAATTTGATCTGCCGTCCGTGTCATATTTTCGCCAACACTTGCGCCATACCAAAGCACTAAAAACGAAAGACCTGTCAGCGTCATTCCGATTGCCATTTTTGTCGGCGTTGCCGGCTCTTTCCCGCGCCGGTCAAGAAATCCCCAAAAGGCAACCAATGGAAACGTCAGAATCAAAATCCAAATCGCATTGATTGAATTTGAAAGCGTTCCCGAAACATTCCATTCGGTATTGTCGTCGGCAAAATATGTCAGCGTCGAGCCGTTTTGGTGAAATACCATCCAGAAAACGATCACGATTAAAAAGACGACGATCAACGCCATAATGCGTTTGCCTTCGGGGACGCTGTTCATCAATCGCATCGCTTCGTTTTGATGGCTTATATCGTGCGGAGGCGCATCGGTAGCAGTTGCCGCCGCATCAGCACTCAAGTCAACTTTTTTATCGGCACTTTCGACCAAACTGCGGAAATACCACAAAATTGCTACCGAAATGACCATTCCGAAAGCCGCCACTGCAAAAGCCGCGTGAAAACCGAAATAATGTTTAACAATCTCCATCACAATCGGAGCTAACGCCGCACCGACGTTAATGCCCATATAGAAAATGTTGTAAGCGCGGTCTTTCAGATGACTGCCTTCGGGATATAAATTCCCGACCATCGTCGAAACATTCGGTTTGAAAAATCCGTTACCGATAACCAGACAGGTCAAGGCAAGATAGACAGCCCAAATCGCCGGAATTGACAGAATCGCGTGTCCCGCCATAAAGAAAAAACCGCCAATCATTACCGCTTTGCGATAACCCGTAAATTTGTCTGCAATAAAGCCGCCGATGAGCGGACTCAGATAGACAAACATCAAATATGTCGAATATAACCACGTCGCTTCACCTGCCGTCCATCCGAAACCTTCTTTCGGGTCACGAAGGTAAAGCGTGAACATTGCGAGCATTGAATAAAAACTGAAACGCTCCCACATTTCCGTTGCAAAAAGAACATAAAGTCCTTTCGGATGTTTGTCGCCGGCTACGGCTTGATTAAAAGTTCCTGCATTTGCACTCATTAAATTATTTCCCCTTATTGATTTTTGAAATTTGAAAAGATTAGGGCAAAATATAACAGATTAGCGCGATAAAATAAATCCGTTAGCACGATTTTCATTCAAGCGGAGCAAAATAACATTATGATTTTGGTGATTTTAGCTATATGGTTCGGCTATAAAAAGGCTAAAGCAACAGGGCGAAATCCATTTCTTTGGGCATTTATCTGTGCCGCTATTTTTATCGGAGTGCAGATTATTTGCGGCGCGGCAATCGGAGTTTTTATCGGCATCGGCATTGCGGCTTGGGGTTGGTCAGAGAAAACTCTTGATGACTATAACATTCTGATTTCGGTAGTTTCTACAATCTTTGGTCTTGCAGGATTATTTTTGGCTTTCCGGTATTTGGATAAAGTTCCTGAAAATGAATTTGTTTCTCAACCGCCACGACCGCCCTTTGATTTTGAGAAAAAAGATTAAGACTTTATGGAGCTATTCAACAAACTCGGTGCGGAAATCGAAGCTCTGTGGCGCGAAAAGAACTACGATGAAACGGTTTTTTCGGAAATTGCCGCACAGAAATTAAAAGAAGCGGCTTTGCCGGACAAAATTTCGGCTTGGGATGTAATTGCTTGGACTTTGAACGAAACGAATCTGCCTGCACAAAAAGATTTGCACGCGAGTTTTGGCGATCCGCCGATTACAATTTACGTTTCGCCACGATTTTTCATAGACGTTTATTTTTGGCTCGAAGGCACGACTTCGCTTCATCAACACGGTTTTTGCGGCGCGTTTCAAGTGCTTCTCGGTTCGAGTTTGCATTCGTGGTATGAATTTGAACGGCAGGAAAGCATCAATACTTATACCGAAATCGGTGTGATAAATTTGAAGGAATGTAATCTCCTAAACGTCGGCGATGTGCAGGAAATTCGCGCCGGAAAACAATATATCCACGCGCTTTTTCATCTTGAACAGCCTTCGGTAACAATTGTCGTCCGCACCGACAAAAGTCCGATGTATTTGCCGCAATATAATTATTACAAACCTTTTTTGGCGGTTGACCCGTTTTTTGAAGAGCCGAACACGACCAAAAAAATGCAGGCAATTATTGCGCTGATTCGCTCGAAACATCCTGAAACCGACAGATTTATCGGCGATTGGCTTCGGACGGCAGATTTTCAGACGAGTTTTACGATTCTTTCAAACGTCCGAAACTTTTTTGCGTCAAATCAACTCGAACAAATGTTCAATCTCGGCACATCTGAAAATCGTTTCGACGCGCTTTTGGAAATCGTTCGCGAAAGACACGGCGAACGCGCCGATATTTTTCCGAAGGTCTTTTCGCATCAGTCAAAGACGGAAGAAATTGTCCGCCGCCGCGCCGTCATTACCGAGCCGGAACATCGGTTTTTTCTCGCTTTGCTGATGAACGTCGAAGGCAAAGAACGGATTTTTTCGTTGATAAAAGAACGCTTTCCCAACCAAGAACCGCTCGATAAAGTTTTGGATTGGACATTTGATTTGGCGAACACGAAGGTTTTGGGGTTGAACATTCCAAACGCCGTCGGCATCGAAAATTTCGGCGATTTGGATTTGTTTGTCTTAGAAAGTTTGTTGAAAGATTTATCGAATGAAGAAGCCGAAAAAGTTCTCGAAAGCGAATACGGAATGGAAATTACGGAAGCCGTTCGTCAAAATTTAGCGCAAAAACGCGAACAAATCCGAGGTTCGATAATTTTTGATTCGCTGTTGCAGAAATAAATTCTGCACGTGCAGAATTGTTTTCTGCGCGTGCAGAATTGTTAGAATCTGCTTTAAACCACTAAAAAACCGGATGATTGCGAGCGATTTATCAATTATATTTTGGGGTTTTAAGCGTAAAACCGACAAATTAATTGATAATTGATAATTGATAATGCCGTGCCTTGCTTACGCATCATAGTTGGAGTCTTGAAAGAACTTCTTAGAAGAGAGCGCAGAAAACTTCTCCTCACGGAAAAATCGGCTTTTTGCAGTTTTCGCTATTTGCACCCGAAAAGAGTTTTTACTAAACTATCATTCTTAAGCCCCTGTAGCTCAATGGTTAGAGCAGCAGACTTAATAGTGTGAAATCTAAGTGGAAAAAGTAGGATTATGAGTTTCCGCGTGACAGTTTAGACAAAGCAAACTGCATTTGAGAGCTTCTTTAACTAATCTGTCCCAAGAAGCATTTGAGCATCTTCTAATGTCTATTTGAAAAGTTTTGTTAGATGGAATTAAGTGGTGAAAACATAAAGCCGATGAGTTTTTACTGTAACCGCAAATTTCACAACGACCTCCTTTCATTTCGATAAGTTGAGCTTTGCGTTCATAACCTCTGCGTTGTTGTGCCGCGTAGTTTTGATGTTTATGATTTATTTCACTTTGTTTGCATTTCGTCGAGCAGAATTTTCTTTGGCGACCTGCAAGTAATGTGTTGCAAAATAGACATTTCTTTTCCATATGATTTCACAAAAAATGGGTTGCTAACTTGCTAATTAAAGCATATTAGTAGAATCTGTCAAATTCGGGGAAACCTAAATGTTCTAAAAACACAGGGCAATCCCGAGCCAAGCCTCAAGAGTTTTGAGGAAGGTGTAGAGACTTAACGGCAGACTCGTAAAGAGAAGAGAAAGTCCAGACCACAAACCGGAAACGGGCGGCGAAAGCCGTAGCAGGTAAGCATAATCTGTTGGCTGTAGGTTCGAATCCTACCGGGGGCAATCAAAAATCGGAAAAGGCAGACTGAAATTTCAGTCTGCCTTTTCGTGTTTTTACCTGAAAGAAAAACTTTTAGCTTTTCTTTTTACAACACGGTTTGTCGCAATTTTCTTCGCCGACTGCAACCGTTACGTTTTTCGTATCGGTGCTTTGTGTCGAATTTTGCATTTTGTTTTTCATCGGACACGAATCGCCGCCTTTTTTGCAACAGCAATCGGGCGAATCGCAACAGTCTTTCGTTTCGGCTGAAGCGTTTTCCGATTTGTTTTTCATCGGGCAGGAATCTTTGCCTTTACAGCAACATTCCATTGCCTTGTTGTGGTTGTGATTGGTCGAAGAATTGTATGCAAAAGCAACAATCGTCAAACCAAGAACGAGAAGCGTGGCAATTGCCAACATAATTTTCTTTTTCATTGTATTTACCTCAGTATTCTAAAATTTATGTTTAGAGTTACGCCTAAAAGCGTGAACTCCGTGAAAAAATACGCGCCTAAAAGCGCAACGCTGAACAAATTTTTAAATTCTGAAGACGCAGTTTTTAATGAAAATTTTGGATGAATGGAAAATCGGCGGCTGGTAAATTTCCGTAGGTTGAAAATCGTTTTGAGCCAAAGAAAATTGTGGTAATTCGATTTTCAGATTGGCGGAAACTTGCGCCGTTTCTTGAAATTTTTCGAGTTTTCGTGCCTTGTCGAAAAGCGCGGGAAGAAAAGCGCAGCAATCAAAATTTGCAGATTCGGTTTCGCCCGAAAATTTCGGCGAAGCATCGTCCGCTTTCATTTTGTCGCAATGACTTCCAGCTTTGGCAAGCGGACAAAATTCCTTTGCATCCGAAGTTTGCATCGCTCCGCAACAAAATATGAAAACCAAACCGGTCAGCCAAAAAGCCATAAAACCGGCGATTGGTTTTCTCAGATGTTTGCTAAATTTTGCGGAAAGTCTTTTCATCCAAACTTAAAATAAACCTAAATCGTGAATTTGTCCAATAATTTGAACGTAAAAAGCACTTATTTGAATTGGCAAAAATTCTAATTTTTTATCAAACATTAAACCGAAAATCCACAACATCGCCGTCCTGCATCACATATTCTTTGCCTTCGAGTCTAGCAAGACCTTTTTCGGCGGCGGCTTTGCGCGAACCGAGTTCGACTAAATCTTTGTATGAAATAATTTCGGCGCGAATAAATCCGCGTTCGATGTCGGTGTGAATTTCTCCGGCGGCTTGCGGAGCTTTTGTGCCGATTGGAATTGTCCAAGCGCGGACTTCTTTTTCTCCGGCGGTCAAAAATGACATCAAACCAAGCATTTTATAAGCGGCTTTTATCAAATTATCAACGCCGCTCGATTCAACGCCCAAATCCGCAAGAAATTCTTTACGCTCATCTTCTTCGAGCGCGACGAGTTCGGCTTCGAGTTTCGCGCAAATCAAAACGACTTCCGCGTTTTCGGTTGCGGCGTGTTCGCGCACTGCTGCAACGTGCGGGTTTCCCGATTCGTCCATCAAAGTATCTTCGTCAACATTCGCGGCGTAAATCGTCGGTTTTGATGAAAGCAAAAACCAGCCTTTGACAACCGCTTTTTCTTCGTCAGATAAATTTACACTGCGAATCGGACGACCTTCTTCCAAAACGGGCAATAATTTATCAATAATTTCAATATCGCGTTTTGCGTCTTTATCGCCCGACTTTGCTCCGCGTTGCGCTTTGTCGCGGCGTTTTTCGAGGCTTTGCAAATCCGCCAAAGCCAATTCGATTTGAATCGTTTCAATATCGCGCACAGGATTAACAGAACCTTCGACGTGAACGATATTTTCGTCTTCAAAACAGCGCACAACTTGAATCACGGCATCGGTTTCACGGATGTTTGCGAGAAACTGATTGCCCAAACCTTCGCCTTTCGACGCGCCGCGCACAAGTCCCGCAATATCAACGAACTCGACCGTTGCAGACACGACTTTCTGCGCCTTGTTCAATTTTTCCAAAACCGCCAGACGCTCATCGGGAACGGCAACGACACCGACATTCGGTTCAATCGTTGCAAACGGATAATTTGCCGCAAGTGCAGCTTCCTGCGCGGTTAAAGCATTAAAAAGAGTAGATTTTCCTACGTTGGGCAAACCAACGATTCCGGCTTGTAACATAATAGTTCAAAGTTCAAAGTTAAAGATTCCAAATTGGTTATTCTACCCTTTATGTGTGAATTTGAAAAATTGACGACAAAATATAAAGCTGTTTGTATTGCAAACGGCATAGATTTTGAACCTTGAACCTTAAACTTTGAACTTTAATTTCTATTGCGGCAGATAAGCATTCGGAATCGGTTTATCACCCATCGCGCCGAATTGGACAGCAGTAAAGCCTTGCGAACTTTGAAGCAGATACCAAACGCCGTTTGACGGGCGGAAAACGGCGATGTCCGATTTGTTGTCGCCATCAAAATCGCCTGTTGTCGGCAAATCTCCGCTGAGTCCGAATTGTGTAACCGTAATTCCGGCTTGGGTTTGGTAGAGATACCAAACGCCGCCTCTGAAAATTCCCAAATCGGTTTTGCCGTCGCCGTCGTAATCGCCTTGCGCCGGATTATCGCCGTTCAAACCGAAATTTATCGCCGTAAAACCTTGCGTGCTTCTTTGCAAATACCAATTTCCATCGCTCGGTCGCCAGACGGCTAAATCCGCTTTGTTATCGCCATCGTAATCGCCTGTAACGGGTTTGTCACCCGTCAGACCAAATTGCTGAATCGTGTAAGAAGTTCCGCGGCTGTCGAAGCTGTTCCAGATATACCAAACGCCTGTTGATGGACGAAAAACCGCAATGTCCGTGCGTTTGTCGCCATCATAATCAGCCGGAACGGGAATGTCGCCCGCCGCACCGAATTGAAATGAACGATAAATCGAACGCGAATAAAGATGCCAAACGCCGTCTGACGGGCGAAAAACCGCCAAATCAGTTTTGCCGTCGCCGTCAAAATCGCCGGGTGCGAGAACATCACTCGAAAGTCCGAAACCTTGAATTTTGTAAGTCGCGGTTGAACTGTTGATGACATACCAAACGCCCGTGTCAGGTCGCCAAACCGAAATATCGCTCTTGCCGTCGCCGTCAAAATCGGCTGTTTTATTCTTCGCCAAAGGATTTGCCGCGACGGGCGCATCGGCGATATTTCCGTCAATATTGAATGTAACGCCGCCCCAAGTTTCGTTGTGCGGAGCTTGCCATTGTTTGATTCGCTGATGATTTGCCCAAGCCGTTTCGGGAACAACCGGCGAAGGCGAAGAATAAACCCAAACCGACGGCACATTGTCCCAACGCGCCAGCCAAACCGCGTCCATACGGCTCGGCGCGGGAATGTTCAGCCAATCGCCGACGGCATTGGTCGGCGAACCGTAAACGCCCGAAATATAACCCAATTCTTTCACACGGTCAGTCCAACCTTTCAAAAACGCTTTCGTCGGAGTCGAACACGCACCCGTGCCACTCGTGTCATCGTAGCGTTCCATATCGTAATAAAGAATCGTGCCTTGCGTCAGCCCAAGCGCGTTTGCGTCCGTTATGGCAATGTCCGCTTCGCCGCGCCCTTGCGTTTCGGCGGTGGCGGCATCGGAACTGTGTTTTTGACAAGAAGCACAGGTTGAACACGGCGATTGATAGCCGACAATCGTCGGAATCAAACCCCAGCCTTGCGCCGCGACCGTATTAACCCAAGAATTTGTTAATTGAGGTTGTGAACACCCGCGATTTCTGCCCGAAATGTAAATATTCGCATCATAAAACGGTGAATTATCCCACCAAGTTTGCATCTGCGAAGCCGTTGCCGCCGTGCATTTGTCAAAACCGCGATTCAAACTAATCCGCGTATTTCCGTTCGGCGGTTGAGTAAAAAGCGAATTTTGCGCTTCGCGTTTGGCTTTGATTTCATCGAGTTTTGCAAGTTCTTTGATTTGCGGCGGCGTGATTTCTTTCAAATTGTTAATTTCCGAATAGCTGTAAAGTTTTGTAGTTTGAAAACAACCGACTTTAAAGCCTTCGCAATTTCCGCTCGAAGTCATCAACCAAGCCGAATTATTTCCAATCGAATTTTTTATAATGCTTTCATTTTTCGGAAGTTTTAAGTTAGAGTGAATTTCCGAGTTTGCCGATTCAGCTAAACTTTCGTGATATTGAGAAGATTTTGAAAGGCGGCTTGATTTGAAGCTCCAAGTTTGTCCGCCGTCATTTGTTAGATAAATTGCGCGGCGGATAAAATTTGAACTCGATTGAAGCTGAAGTGTTAGTTTGGCATTTTGTTCATCATCAAATTCGAGCAAAATACTGTCAAAACGCGCTTCCGCCAAATCTTCCATCCGCAACTTAATTAAATTTCGCGTCCAAGAATTTCCGCCGTCAACGGTTTTCGCAAGTGCTAATTGTGAACTTTTCGCGTATGTCAAAATCACCCAGCCAATTTCTTTATTCAGAAACGAAACGCCGCCGATTGTTTCGCCGGTCGCCTGCGGCAAACGAATTTCGCGCCAATTTTCGCCGTTGTCGTCCGTGCGAAAAGGTGTGTCGTTTGTCCAAGCAACACCCGAAGATGCGCCGAAAACTTGGATGTCTTTGATTTGTGAACTTTTCGTCGGACTTTGTGGCGGACGTTGCAAAGCAATAATTATCTCCATTCGGCTAAACGGATTATCAGAAACTTCCTGTGCAGTTGAAAAAAACGCAAAAACGAAACAAAGAAAAATCGCCGATGGCAGAAAACGGATTTTCATATTTTTTTGACCTCGAAATGTATTTGCAAAACTAATGGATGTCGGAAAAATTATAGCTTAATCTGATAATCTTTTCCAAAATTCTACGGCGCATTCGTGGTGAAATTTATTTCGGATAATTCGGTATTTATGCGGGAAAGCGAAAATTTAAGGAAAAAAAAGACGAGATTTTCGTAGTGTTTCAAACGTGATGCTGTAAAAAAAATATCTTCGGAATAAGTGATAAGTGAAAAATGAAAAGTTAAACGCAAGGGGCAACTATCACTTCTCACTTATTCTGAAGAAAATAATGAGAAAAAAAATCGTTCAGCATCACTTTTGAGACACGACCGAGATTTTCGTTCTCGTCTTTTGCTTGCTCGTTTTTGCCGAAGTATTATTCCAGCAATCTTTCAAGACCTTTGTTACAGCTTCCGACTTGGGTGAAATTAAAAGGCAATAAAGTTCAAATCGGTTATATCCTCACTCAAAGTAATCGCTTGCGGATTAAATTGAAAACGCTTGGAATTGACGCTGATAACTACCGTCTGTCCCGCTTCTAAACCTTCAAAATTATAATAACCGAAAGTCGAAGTGCGGACGGAAATCGTTTCGCCGTTTGCTTTTGTCAAAGTAACGATTGCGTTACGCAAACCTATGTCATTAGTCATTACTCTTCCGCCGATTGAAACACCAGCGGAGGTCGGCGCAAGCACATCATTAATAAAGAAGTAGGATGCTCCCTGATCAACCGCCGCCGGAGTGAAATTGTTTTCATTCAGCGGATTAGAAACAGCGGAATCGGAAAGCCAAGCTCCGATGACGAATTTATCGCCGCTAACCGCAACACTAATGCCAAAAAGGTCATTTGCCGTGCCGTTTGAAGCGTTTAGTTTCTGCTGTTGATGCCAAATTCCGTTTATGCGTGTGAAAAAATATGCCGAGCCTTGATTCACATTCGCGCCAACGTCGTCCTGCGAAGCTCCGATGATGATTGTGTCGCCGTTAATTGCCACACTAATTCCGAAAAAATCGCTCGCACCGCCGTCGGAAGCCGTCAGTTTTTGCTGTTGCGTCCAAGTTGTGCCTGACCTGTTGAAAACGTAAGCCGAACCCGCGCCGACGACCGTGCCGACATCGGCGAAATACGCGCCGACCAATGCCGTATCACCGCTGATGGCAACGTCTCTGCCAAAATTATCAACGGTTACGCCGTCTGAAGCCGTGAGTTTTGCTTGTTGTGTCCACACCGCGCCGGAGCGGACGAAAATGTAAGCCGAACCCTGGTCGGTATTTGTGCCGACATCGTCAAGCGATGCGCCGATGATGACGGTATTACCGCTGATTTCGAGGTCAACACCGAAAGCGTCATTTGCCGCACCGTCCGAAGCCGTCAGTTTTGTTTGCTCCGTCCAAGTCGTGCCGCTTCGTGTGAAAACGTAAGCCGCGCCTTGGTCAGTGTTCGCGCCGACATCATCAGTGTGAGCACCGACGATTGCCGTATCACCGAAAATCGTTACGCCGAAACCGAAAAAGTCGCTTGCCGCACCGTCCGAAGCGGTTAATTGTGCCTGCTGTGTCCAAGTCGTTCCTGAACGAACGAAAATATACGCCGCGCCTTGATCTATATTTGAGCCGACATCGTTTCGATGCGAGCCGACAATGACCGTATCGCCGTAAATCGCCGTATCAACTCCGAAAAAATCACTTGCCGCGCCGTCCGAAGCAGTCAGTTTTGCTTGTTGTGTCCAAGTCGTGCCTGTGCGAACAAAAATATAAGCCGCGCCTTGATTGGCATTTGCGCCGACATCTGCATTTAGCGAGCCAATGATTGCCGTGTTTCCGCTGATTGAAACGGCACCGCCGAATTGGTCATTTGCTGCACCGTCCGAAGCGACTTTCTGAGATTCCTGCGACCAAGTTTGGCTTAAAATCCGAAAAGCATAAACCGAACCTTGGTCAGCATTTGCTCCAACATCATCAAGAGCCGCGCCGACTAAAATATTACCACTTTCAATAGCAACGCTGTTGCCCAATGTGTCTGTTGCCGCCCCATCTGCGGAAACTAACTGAGTTTGTCTTGCCCAAGTTGCGCCGTCCGTTTGGAAATAAACATCTGCTGAACCTTGGGCAAGATTTTCCCCGATATTATCAAAATACGACCCGATAACCACCGCGTATCCACTAATTGCCACACTAATGCCGAATCGGGCATTTACTGCACCTTGCGGATTAATAAGCTGTGCTTGTTGTGTCCAAACCGTGCTGTTGCGGACGAAAATATAAGCCGCGCCTTGGTCGGCATTTGCCCCAATATCATTGGCATATGCACCGACAACGACAATTTCTCCGCTGATTGAAACCGCAAAACCGAATTGGTCGTTTGCCGCGCCGTCCGAAGCTGTGAGTTTGGTTTGCTGAGTCCACATCGTTCCTGAGCGAACAAAAATATAAGCCGAGCCTTGATTGGGATTTGTGCTGACATCATCATTGGGAGAGCCGATGATTGCTGTGTTTCCATTTAGCGAAACGTCGTAACCGAATATGTCGTCCGCCGTGCCGTCCGAGGCGGTTAATTGTGCCTGCTGTGTCCAAACTGCACCTGAACCGACAAAAATATAAGCCGAACCTTGATTAGCATTTGCGCCAACATCATTCGAATATGCGCCGACGACTACGGTATTGCCGTAAATCGAAACGCTATAACCGAACTGATCGCCAGCCGCGCCGTCCGAAGCCGTGAGTTTGGTTTGCTGAATCCAGAGTGAGCCTGTTCGTGCGAAAATATAAGCCGAACCTCGATCGGCATTCGCGCCAATATCGTCTAAATATGAGCCAACGACTACCGTATTATCGTAAATTGCTACGTCAATACCGAAACGGTCATTGATTGCGCCGTCAGCCGCAGTCAATTTAGCTTGCGCGTTCCAAGTCGTGCCGTTGCGAACGAAAATATAAGCTGAACCTTGCTCATTGTTTGTGCCGACATTATTTAAATATGAACCGACAATTGCCGTATCGCCACTGATTGCAACGCTGACTCCGAATTTATCGGTTGCCAAACCGTCCGAAGCCGTGAGTTTTATGTTTTGCCCGATTGCGTCTGCGGTCGAAGATTGTCCGTCTTCTTTGCGGGCGACTTTGACCGCCTCCATCAACGAGTCATATTGTCCCGCTTCTTTTAGCTTTTCGACTGCCTTGTCTCCACGCAGAGTTGGCAAAGCATCGTTAGAAATCGTCTGTCCAAAGGTTGAAGAATTGGCGAAAACTAACCCTGAAACGAAAATCCCAATCAATAATAAACATTTATTTTTCATTAAATTTTTCCTTATTTTAGCTGAATTACATCTGACACAATTAAGTTACGATAAGGCGAAACGGCTTGGCACTAACCAAATGGATAGAATTGAAAAATATTTTTTTCGAGTGATTTTCGGGGAGCTTTAAAGATAAAAAAGCGGTCTTTTTTTGACCGCTTCAAATGGATTACTCACGTTATGCAGTTTTTTTTCAGCCCGTGAAACGGGCGACGGCATAAAGCCCCGTGCGTCAGCGCGGGGAAATTTGACAATCAAGCCGCGAAGCTATCGAAGATAGCGACAGCCGTTAATTTTCAATCGGCTGTCGCCCGTTTCACGGGCTTTATGTTTTGTGTTTGCATTTGTTCCCCGTGCTTTCGCACGGGGCTTTACGCTGACACCCGCTATCGCGGGTTAAAACTAAAAATCGCTTAACGTAAGTGATTTTTTTGAAAAAAAAGATTAATCCAAAAACCTCTCGCGCAAGGCTTTGGCAACGGCATCTGTTTTGGAATGAACTTGCAGTTTGTCGTAAATGCGATTCATATGGAACTTGATGGTGTGATAGGTAACGCCCAATTTTTTGGCGGCAGTCGTAAAATTATAGCCTTCAACCAACAGCTTCAAAACCCTTGATTCGTGCGGCGTTAAGTCATAATCAACCCTTTCCGGCGGGCGAAATTCGCGGAACAGACGAATCACTTTGGCGGCAACTTCGGGCGACATCGGCGCACCGCCGGAAACGGCTTCGCGCAATGCGCCGAGCAATTTTTCGGGCGGCGTTCCTTTGAGCAAATAACCGCACGCACCCGCGCAAATCGCGTCGAAAATGCGGTCGTCGTCGTCATAGACCGTCAACACTAAAACAATCAAATCGGGAAACATTTCCTTTAATTTGATAGTTCCTTCAATCCCGCTCATCACGGGCAAGCCGATGTCAGTCAAAACCAAATCCGGCATTTCGTATTTCGCCCGCGACAGAGCTTCTTCCATCGAGCGAAAACTGCCCGTGCATTTAAAGCCTTCGGTGTAATTGATCAAAGTCGTCAAGCCGTCGCGCAATTCGCGCTGGTCTTCGACAATCATTGTTTTGTAAATCGCTTGGTTTTCCATCACAAATTAATTTTACCCGTCTTTTTTGCTGTTGTCGCTAACCATTTGGTTAGCGACAAAATTGTTTTCAGGCATTGCCGCAAACGGAGTTTTTAATGTCATAACAGTTCCGTTTTGATTTGAAATGATTTCACAAATTCCGCCCAAATCCTTTGCCCGCCGCCGTATATTAATCAAACCGTTACCGCCTTTGTCGGGCGAAAAACTTTCCACCAAAACCTTTTCCGTGTCAAAACCGCGCCCGTCATCGGCGATTTTGACAAAAATTTCGCTTTTGTGCAGTTCAAAAATTATCTCGACATTCTTTGCGTCTGAATGTCGGACAATGTTGTTGATACATTCTTTGAAAATCGCAAAAACTTCGCGCCGGATGTTTGCACCGAGTTGGATTTTTTCTTCGGAATCAGGCGTTTCAAATTCAAAATCAATCTCTCCGGCAGTCAGCACGTCCGAAGCAAAACGGCGCATTCTGAAAATGAGTTCGCGCAAAGAATCCTTGCGCGGATTAATCGCCCAAACAATGTCGCTCATCGCTTCGACCAATTCGTTTGAAACAGTCGAAATACTTTCCAAAGGCTCGACTGAAATTGTTTTTTTCTCCAAAATCTCGCGCCGCGCTACGCCCGAAAGAACCGAAATCTGCGTTAGGCTTGATCCGATGTCATCGTGCAAATCGGTGGCGATGCGAGTGCGGACTTTTTGCAATTCGGCAAGCCGTTCCTGACGTTCTTTGCTTAATCTTTCTTCAGTTTCTTTGGCTTCGGTCAAAGCCGCGTTGACACGCTCCAGATTTCTGATTCGATAATGGTAAAATGAATAAGCAATGAGACCTAAAACCACTATTGACAACGAAATAAACCACCATCTTTGCCAAATTGGTCGGGCAATTGCGAACGAAACGGTTGCCGAATTTTCGCTCAAAACGCCATCGGCAGTAACGGCTCTGACCGCGAAATTATAAGTTCCGGGCGACAAATTAAAATCAACTGTGCGCTGCTGATTGGGAGGACTCCAATCCTGTTCGCCGAGCTTGTATTGATAGCGCAAATTTTCTCCGGCTTCAAAGGAAATAGCAAAAAATCCGATTTGGATTTGTCGTTCGTCCGAATTAAGTTCGAGATTTTTGATTTCCTTTTCACCCAATTCCGAAACGGGTTGCGGCTTGCCGTTGATGGCGATGCTGTCAATAAAAATCGGCGGCGGGGCGGCTGCTTTTTCCTCTTTTGGCGTGTATTTCATCAACGAAGTTCCCGAAGAAAACCACAAATTTCCGGTGACATCTGCATAACACATCACAACCAAATTAGTGGGCAAACCATCGGTCTGAGTAAAGATTTTGATGCGCTCGGTGTCGGGTTCGATGCGATTGATGCCTTTCCCCGTGGTGGCGTAAAGTCTGCCGAATTTGTCTTTTGTCAAACAATTCGTTTGATTGCTCGAAAGTCCGTTTGACATCGAAAAGTTGGTAAAAACAGGCGTTTCGTCATTCGGATTATCCACCCGAAAAAGTCCGCGACTGGAAGTTGAAAACCACAAACGCCCACGCTCATCGTTCAAAAATCTGGAAACAAAATTTCGCTGAATCAAACCTTCATTAGTAAAATCGCGGAACTTTCCGTCTTTGAAGCGGAAAATTTGCCCGAAAAAAAAGCCAATCCAGATGTTTCCTGCCGCATCTTCGCCAAACGAAATTGCGCCGCTGCCTTTCGGCAAACCGTAGTCGAAAGTGTAGCGGTGAATTTTGTCCGATGCTTTTTCCCAACGCAGCAGAGAGTTTTCGGCGGTCAGCGCGGAAATCCAAACATCGCCGCGCGAATCCTCGAAAACGCCGATTATCTCGTTACTGTAAAATCCGTCAGCCGTAGTGTAAATTTTCTTTGGCTCAGTGCGCGATAGATCTTTGAAATCGGCAATTTGCGGAAACCTGAACAAGCCGTTAACAGTGGAAAGCCAAAATTCTCCGTCCCGCGACTGCAAATCATAATAACCGCCGGTCCAATATCTTCCCTTTGAATCGGTAATTTCAACCTCGTCAATTTTTTTATCGTTAATGCGGACGAGTTTTTTACTTTCCGCGCTGAGAAAAACTTCGCCGTTTTTATTGCCGAAAATATTACCAATCTGATATTTGGGAAAACCGTCCTTTTCGTCAAAAGTATAAAAACTGTCGGGCGAATAGCGAGCCACGCCTTTGGCTTGAATCGAAAACCAAATAGTTTGATCTTTTTTGACCGCCAACCCAATGATGTCGCTTTCTAACGGCAGAAATTTTAATTCGTTTTCTTTGGCGTTGGGATTAAATCGAAAAAGTTTTCCGCCGGATGCGACAAATATTGTGTCATCAGTATCTTGAACAATAGCGTTAGAAAAGCCGTTCAAAAACAACCCGTCTTTTTTGGTGTAAAGATTTTTTAGCACGGGTTTGTTGTTTTGAATGGAAAAAACTCTGATGCCGAGGTCGTGACCACCCGAATTTATCCAGATGTTGCCGTCCTTATCCTCGAAAAAAAACTTGCCGCCCGGTTCGCTGATTTTTTCAACCTCGCCGTTTTTCGAGATTCGATAAATAAAAAACGACATTGCAAACCAGACATCTCCGCGCGAATCGGTAAAAAGCGTTCCCGACACATCATTTTTGTCAATGGTAAACCGCGAGTCTTCAACCTTTTGAAATTGCCAGTCATCAGTGGTTTTGATGAATCGGTAAAGATTGTATCTGGTTGAGGCATAAATGTTTCCGTTCCCGTCCTGAGTCATCGAAACAACATTTTTGGCGAGCGTCAGATTCGGATCGTTTGGAGGAATATATGTTTTGAACATTGGCGGCTCAGAGGAATTTTGCACAAGTTCATTTTTGATAATGTCCCACCGATACGCTTTGCCTTTCGGATTAAAAACCGTCAAACCATTCGGGGTTGCAATCAAAAAATCTCCGTCTCTTGTTTCCAAAAAATCGTCAATACTGCGATGCGGCAAGCCGTCTTCCTGTGTGTAGTTTTTGAACTTATAACCGTCAAAACGCGAGATGCCTTCAGCGGTGCAAAACCACAAAAAACCGTGCGAATCCGCCACAATTTTATTGACCACATCATTTGCCAAACCATCGGCAGAGGTATAGATTTTAAGTGGCAGTTTTTCGGCGCGAACAGCAAAGCAAAAGAGAAATACCGGATACAAAACCGCCAAAAATAGAAGATATTTCGTTTTTAAGATTTTTCCTTCGCGCATCCGAAAAATTTGCGGGTGATTATCGCAAAGTTTTACATAATTCGATTCGAGAAGCAACAGAACACTTCAAATGACCGAAACAATCAGGGTTTTTGCAAAGTCGGCACCGTCTCTGCTGATTTTTTGGCGGCTTTACAAAAAAACTGCAAAAATCCGCACACTTTATCAAATCCGGCGCGATTTGATTTGAAGAACCGCAAGATTTTGCTATAAAAGTAGTGAATGATTCTGACCTTTCTGCTAATTTTTCTGATAACCGCGAGCGGCTTGGCTCTGACCTATCTTTATGAAAGAGAAGATTCTCTGCTCGTGCGGCTGGCGGCGGGAAACGTCGTTGGCGCGGCTTTGTTTTCGCTCGTCGGGTTTTTGCTTGCGTCCGTTTTCGGACTTTCCGCAACAACGGTTTTGATTGCTTTGGTAATTTCAATTTCGCCGCTTGCGCTTTTTGTGCGGGCGGATTTTCAGAAACAGTTTAAGGCGAATCTGAACAAAGCGAAAGGGAAATTGGATGGCGCGAATTTTAAGAAATTTCTGCGATTCGGCTATTATGTTTTCTTTTTCGTGTTGTTTTGGCTGTTTTTTGAACGCGCAATGATTGAAACTTCGCAAGGAATTTTCACGGGCGGTTCAAACAATCTCGGCGATTTGCCGTTTCACCTGGGCGCGATTTTCGGTTTTACGGATGGCAACAATTTTCCGCCGCAAAATCCGTCGTTTGCGAACGCGAAATTTACTTATCCGTTTATGGCGGATTTTCTCACAGCGGCTTTTATTAAACTCGGCGCAAATGTCCGCGAAGCAATGTTTTTGCAGAATGTCTTTTTTGCATTTTCATTACTTGTTTTGCTCGAAAGATTCGTTTTCAAACTGACAAACAATCGCTTGGCGGCAAAAATCGCGCCGGTTTTGCTGTTTTTCAGCGGCGGATTGGGATTTGTGTGGTTGGCGAAAGATTTCTGGCAATCGGGACAATCTTTTTTCGATTTTATCTGGAAGATTCCATACGATTACACCTTGCGGGAAGACAAATTTCGTTGGGGAAATTCGATGATTGTGCTGTTTCTGACGCAGAGAAGTCTTTTGCTCGGAATGCCTTTGACGCTGATTGCTTTGAGCAAATTGTGGAATATTTTTACCACAGATAATTTAGAAGAGGAGAAGAGAAGAAAAAGAGAAGAAGAGATAAAAACGAACCAAAAATCTCCCTTTCTTCCTTTCTTCCTTTCTCCCTTTCTTGTTGGTTTAATTGCGGGAATGCTTCCGTTGATTCATTTGCATAGCCTCGTCGTTTTGTTCGTTGTTTGCACGTTTTTATTTATCTTGAAGCCTGAGAAATGGCGCGAATGGATTGCGTTCGGCGCAGGAGTTTGCGTGATTGCGATTCCCGAACTGATTTGGGCAATGACAGGAAGCGCAACCAAAACGAGTGAATTTATCGCGTTTCATTTCGGCTGGGACGCGGGCGAAACGAATATCTTTTGGTTTTGGC
>CAZJQP010000045.1:0-38452 GCA_964548225.1 uncultured Blastocatellaceae bacterium
AAAGCTAAACATTTTTAAGCAATACTTTATATTTTCATTAAAGATGTCGGAAAACACAAAAACCAAAAACCAAATACCAAATATCAAAAGCCAAATCTCTTGGCTTTTATTTGCTCTCGTCATAATCGCCTTCTATTTTTTCGGTTTAACAATTCCGCTTCTCGGACCTGATGAGCCGCGTTATTCGCAAATTGCGCGTGAAATGTTTGAAAGAAATGATTGGATAACGCCAAAGCTCGGCGGCTTCGATTGGTTTGAAAAACCCGCGCTTCTTTATTGGTTGCAAATCGCTTCTTACAAAATTTTCGGCGTTACCGAGTTTGCCGCACGATTCGGTTCGGCAGTTTTCGGACTTGGAACGATTGCGAGTCTTTGGATTTTAGGCTTTTCATCTGAAAAACCAAAAACCAAAGACCAAAAACCACAGACCGAATTTGCAAATTGGCTTGCTTTAATCGCCGCTTCATCAATCGGCTTAATCGCTTTTTCACGCGGTGCGAGTTTCGATATTATTTTGACTTTTCCGATTACGGCAAGTCTTGTAGCGTTCTTTATTTTTGATTCAACGCAAAGACGCAAAGACGCAAAGACGCAAAATTTTTATCTGTTTGTTTTTTACTTTTTTATTGGCGTTTCGCTTATTGCCAAAGGTTTAGTCGGCATCGTTTTTCCGTTTGCGATTGTCGGATTTTATCACGTTTTAAGCTGGAAATTGCCAAGCAAAACATTTATTTTAAGTCTGTTTTGGGGAACAATTTTAGCTTTACTCGTCGCTTGCCTTTGGTATTTGCCGATGTATCAAGCAAACGGTTGGAAGTTTGTGGATGAATTTATCATTCAACATCATTTTCAGCGATACACTTCAAACAAGTATCAACATCCGCAACCTTTCTGGTTTTTCTTCGCTGTTTTGCCGTTGATGACAATCCCTTGGCTTCCCTTTTTTCTCGCATCAATTTGGAATTTCATTAAATCTGCCAAGCCGCAAAGCCGCAACTTTTTCCCTTTCTCCTCTTCTCCTCTTCTCCTCTTCTCCTTTTCTTGGCTCACAGTACCGCTCGTATTTTTCTCGCTTTCCGGCTCGAAATTGCCCGGTTACATTTTGCCTGCTCTGCCTGCCGCGTTGATTTTGACTGCGGAATTTGTTTATGAGTTTGTGCAAAAAAGCGCGAAAAGAGCATTGCTTGTAAAAATTACGGCGTTCACAACTTTTGCTGTTGTGGCTGTAATTTTACAGTTTTTTATAATGGATTATGCTCGACACGAAACGACAAAATATTTAATCGAAACGGCAAATACTGAAGGATTTAGAACACAAAAAATCGTAAATCTTTACGCCGTTCAGCATAATTTGGAATTTTATGCAGCCGAAAGAGTTGTGCGCGACACAGATGGAAAACTCAAACGCTACGACGATTTTTTGGTTTTGATAAATGATATGAAACGCGAGAACACCAATGAGATGCTAGTCATTGTTGCAAACCACGCCGCAAAGAATGTAACCGAAAGCAATTTGGCGGAAGCAAAAATCTTGGACGATAACGGCGAAGTTTCACTAATTTTCATAAAAATCAAAAATTATTGAGCCGTTTTTCTCACTTTTGTCGCATTAAAGTTTGTAGTATTTATTTCGACAAAAGGAGAATTTTTTATGTCAAGCATTTTAGATTTAAACACGCCTGCGACAGCCATTTCGCCTGAACAGATGCAGAAAGCCGGAAGCGTCAAAACGCTGGGAATTATTGCCCTTATTCTTGCCGTTGCAGGTATTTTTGTGCCGCTTGTTCTCGACATCGCAGCATTTTTTATCGCCAAACACGCTTTGAATATTTCGCGTGAGAATCTAGTTCCGATTGAATTTGAAAAACCGGCTTACTGGGCTTATCGTATCAGTATGTTGGGGATTTTTCTTTGGATTGTAATTATCATCAGAGTTTTGCTGTAAAAATTTTCGGTAGTGTTCAGAATTTATGGTGATGAGAAATATATTCCGCAATAAGTGAGAAGTGAAATGTGAGAAGTTACGGACAAGTGAAATCTATCATTTATCACTTCTCACCTTACCTTTATTCCGATGTAAAAAAACTCAAAAATCATTTAGCATAAATTCTGAAACACCGGCAAATTTTCAATCTTCGGCGGCGCGGCGCAATCTGTCCATCAAAGCTGTGCCGATGCCTTTTTCTTCAACGATTTCGCAATAAATCGTTTCGATTTTTTGTGCGTCGCATTTACGAAAAAATGCAAAGACTTCGTGTGCGTAGTCTTTGACCGAACTGCAAATTTTCATCAAATCAAACTTCCCTTGCGGTTTATTTAATCCGATAAACGCGGAAGAATTTGTAATTTGTAATTTGTAATTTGTAATTAAAACAACCTTTGCTTTCGGCGCGTAATGCTTATGTTTTAATCCCGGACTACGAACAATTTCATCGTTTTTGATTTGATAAATTCCGGTTTCCGGCACAATTTCGCGCAAATCTTCAAGCGAAACTGCACCGCTTCTTAAAACCATTGGAATTTCCGAAGTGCAGTCAACAACCGTTGATTCCAAACCGATTTTCGTCATTTTACCCTGCAAAATGCAGTCAATTCGACCATTCAAATCTTCAAAAACCGCTTGCCAAGTCGTCGGACTCGGACGACCTGAAAGATTCGCCGACGGCGCAACGACGGGCGTGTCGCAAATTTTTAGAAATTCTTGAGCGAGTTCATTTTGCGGCATTCTGACACCAATTGTGTCAAGATTTGCCGTTGCAATCAGCGGAACTCGCGCTGACTTTGGCAAAACCAAAGTCAGCGGCGCAGGAAAAAAGGCTTCGATAAATTTTTCCGCACACGGCGTGATTTTTTCGGTCAAATCTTTAATCTGTGCAATATTTCCGACGTGCGCGATTAGCGGATTATCATTCGGTCTTTGCTTGGCTTCAAAAATTTTCGCAACTGCATTTTCATCAAAAACATTCGCGCCCAAACCATAAACCGTTTCGGTCGGAAAGGCAACAATTCCGCCTTGTTTGATGAATTCGGCGGCTAAAATCGGAGATTTGGTTAAAACAGTCTGCATCTTTACGATAAAGAAATTTCGCTAATTGAAATTCATCAGATTCCAGATTTCTCAATTATCAAATTTCAAATATCAATTATTTTAGAATTGTTACCTTTTTTTTACCACTAATTATAATTGATATTTGAAATTTGATAATTGAAAATTCCCGTCCCAATTTCAAAATTTTATTCATTTTTTTTTTATTGCAAACCAAAAATCGCCTTTACTTTGTCCCACATTTTCGTAAAATTTAACAAATGACTCTCATCGAAAAAATCAAATCTCTGCCGCTTTCGCCCGGTGTTTATATCCACAAAAATTCCGCCGGTAAAATCATCTATGTCGGCAAGGCGAAAAATTTAAAAAATCGCGTTCGCTCGTATTTTCAATCCGGCAAAAATCACGATGCAAAAACCCGCGAACTTGTAAAACGAATTGCCGACTTCGAGTTTATTGTTGTAGACACGGAAGTTGAAGCATTGGTTTTAGAATCTAATTTAATCAAACTTCACAAACCGCATTACAACATTCAACTTAAAGACGACAAGCAATATCCGCACCTGAAAGTTACCAAAGAACCATTTCCGAAAGCTGTTATCACACGCAAAATCTTGAAAGACGGTGCAAATTACTACGGTCCGTTTTTGCCTGCGACGTTGGCACGAAAAACCTTGGATTTAATCAATCGAACATTTCAATTAAGAACTTGCGACATCGAAATTGACGGAAAATTGCCGCGTCCGTGCCTTGAATATCATTTGAAAAGATGTCTTGCGCCGTGTGTCAAAGAACTTTGCAAAAAAGACGAATACGAAGAAGCGGTTCAAGACGTAAAACTTCTGCTGGATGGGAAAAACAAAGAGCTTGCAGACGA
The DNA here is from genome assembly GCA_964548225.1 of uncultured Blastocatellaceae bacterium. Classification (GTDB taxonomy): domain Bacteria; phylum Acidobacteriota; class Blastocatellia; order Pyrinomonadales; family Pyrinomonadaceae; genus CALMEH01. Next base: position 3,924 of record CAZJQP010000045.1, read on the forward strand.
ATTGGAGCAACGAATGTGGCAGTTTGCCGAAAAGCAAAATTATGAACTCGCCGCAAAATACCGCGATTTGCGTTCGACGGTTTTACAACTTGGCGAACATCAGAAAATGGTAAGTTCGCCTGACCGTGATGTTGATATGATTGGGTTTTACCGCGAAAAACAACGATTGGCTCTGCAACTTTTCACGATGCGCGAAGGCAAACTCGTCGGACGGCGCGAATTTTTCTGGGAAGATTTGGACGCGGAAAGTTTCGATGCTTCGGAATTTTTGGGCGCGACTTTGGCGCAATATTATTCGACCGATTATGTTCCGCTCGAAATTCACGTTTCGCAAGATTTTGCTGACCGCGAGCTTTTAGAAAAAGCTCTGAGCGAACGGCGTGGGCGAAAAGTTCGCATTCTCGACCCGAAACGCGGCAAAAAAGTCGAGATGATTCGCCTTGTAGAAAATAATGCGAAAATCGCTTTTGAACAAAGATTCAGAGTTTTAAAAGCCGACACGCAAAAAATCTTGGAAGAATTACAGGAAATTCTCGAACTGCCTCATTTTCCCGAACGCATCGAAAGTTTCGATATTTCAAACATTCAAGGCGCGGAAAATGTTGCAGGAATCGTCGTTTTTGAAAACGGCAAACCGAACCGCGCCGAATTTCGCCGTTTGATTATAAAAACCGTCGAAGGCGCAAACGATTTTGCTTCGATGAATGAAGCCGTTTTCCGCCGCTACAAAAGACTTTTAAATGAACAAAAACCTTTGCCGCAACTGATTTTTATTGACGGCGGCAAAGGTCAAATCTCGGCGGCGGCGGCGGCGATGCAAAGTCTTGATTTGGAAATGATTCCGATTGTCGGCTTAGTTAAACCGCCGAAACATCACAATCAAATCTCGCATCTTTTGCGTTTCGGCAACGAAGAAAATCCCATCCAATTTGAAGCCGGACTTCCCGTTTTTCGTCTCGTCCAACAAATCCGCGACGAAACGCACAAAACAGCCATCGAATATCACCGAAAGCGGCGCGAAATGCGTGATTTCACATCGGAACTCACGGCAATCGAAGGCGTTGGCGAAAAACGCAAAATGAAACTTCTCAGAAATTTCGGCTCAATCGAAAAAATCGCCAAAGCCACACCGGAAGAATTATCGCCGTTCGTCGGAATGAAAACCGCGAAATTAATTTTTGAGCATTTTGAAAGGCAACGAAAATTTGCAAAAAAATAAAATTTAGAGAAAGTTTATTGTGATAGAATACCAATAATTTTATTTAGCAAAAAATTTATGTTTCTCATCATCGGCACAAAATATTTCACTTGGGGCAGTTCGCAAACGACTACGCCGATTCGTTGTTCTGAGTGTAATATCGTTGCGCCTTTTACCGAAAAATCGGGAATGAATTTTCTGACGCTGTTTTTTATAATTCCGACAATTCCTTTGAGCGGCAAGAAAAAATTAATCGAATGCCCGAATTGCAAGGCGCGGTTTCAGACGGAATAGCTTCTCTTTTTCGATTTCGGGCAGGTTTATGGATTATTCGGCAGTTTAGCCATCTGCTTTTTCTGTAAAAATTTAGTTTTCATAAAGCTCCAAAATTCGTGAATTGTTTCCACATCACGATTTGGCTACCCGTTCCAAAATTAGTCGTCGGAAATATGATGCTCGGAGTGCTGTGTCCACCCCCAAAAACACGGTAAAAAGTTAGTTTGGCTTTTGTTCGCATCGCGCCGTATTCATATTTTGTAACGGTTGAATTATCATTCGGATTCGTATCAGGTAAAACTGTAGTTATGTTTGCCGTCCCCGTTCCGAGAAAATTTCTCCAAAAATTGAGCGTAGCCTCTGCTGACAAAACATTTCCCGCCGCCGGATTATTATTCACTAAACCGCCTTGATACGGCATCAAAGAATCTAAATCACCAAGCATAAATACAACGCTAATCGGACGATCCGGGCGGCTCGGACATTCGGCAAACGGGTCAACCGGCAAATTGGCAATGTGCGGAGCGATTGCCGCAAAGCGATGCGAGCGTTCAAAAGCCAATCGCCACGAAAGGAGACCGCCATTTGAAGTTCCCGTTGAATAAATTTGCCGGAAACTAATTTGATGTTCAGAGGAAATAGTATCAATCAGCAAATCAATAAATCCAACATCATTTGCCGTGCTTACAGTCGAATTATCCGAGCGGCAATCGTTCCAACTATTCCCAACACCATCAGGATAAATAACAATAAACTTATCGCGTTCAGCAAGCACCGCCCATTCGCGCCACGGCGAATTCGGATTTGACATTTGCGCCGCGCTTCCACCGCCGCCGTGTAAAGAGAAAACCAACGGAACTGCTGTGTTAGGCATATCTGACGGAACAAATTTAATGTAACTCCGCGAGATATTTTCGTGAGTTATAGTGTGAGTCGTAAAAGTCCCGGCGCGGCTGTCAGTTGCCGACAAAAAGAACATAAAAATAATTGCTATGATAAAAATAAGCGAAAAATTCGACATCTAAAATTCTCCTGAATTATTAAAATCTTTTGTTCACACAGAATTTCTAAACATTTAATTTGACGCGCATAAGCAACAAAAAGTCGAAAATATACTCTATTTCGATTTTGTGTCAAAATAAACTTGTTATGGAATGGCAACACGGCGAATTTACCATCAGCACAGACCGAAATCGTCTGCAAATTGACGTGATTCATCGTTATTTGTCGGAAGAATCTTATTGGGCGAAAGAGCGGACACGCGAGCAGACCGAAACGGCGATAAAAAACAGTTTGCCTTTTGGAGTGTATCAAGGCGAAAATCAGATTGGGTTTGCGCGTGTCGTAACGGATTTTGCGACGTTTGCTTATTTGGGCGATGTATTTATTTTGGAAGAATTTCGCGGGCAAGGTTTGAGTAAGTGGTTGATGCAAGTTATTATAAATCATCAAGATTTGCAGGGATTCCGACGATGGATTTTGGCAACATTCGATGCTCACTCGCTTTATGAACAATTTGATTTTGCCGCGCTGAGGTTTCCTGAAAGATGGATGGAGAAGACTGCGCCGAATGCGTATTGAGAATTTTCAGATTTCCGAATTGAATTTCAAAAAAGAGATGAACGAAACCGCTCGAAGACCGCTTGCGCTTGTGATTGTTGACGGTTGGGGCGCATCGCCGCGCCGCGAAGGAAATGCGATTGCGTTGGCAAACACGCCTTTTTACGACGAAATTTGCGCGAAATATCCGCAGACGAATCTCGTTGCGGCTGGGCTTCGCGTCGGTCTAACGCCGGATTCGCCCGGAAGTGCCGAAGTCGGACATCTCAACATCGGCGCGGGACGCATCGTGCAAACTGATATTTCAAGAATCTCTCACGCGGTCAGATCCGGCAGATTTTTTGAAAACAAAGTTTTAAAGGAAGCATTTACCAAAGCAAAAGCGAATAATTCGGCAATTCATTTGATTGGTTTGATGTCGGACGGCGAAGTTCATTCTTCGCCCGAAAATCTTTTTGCCTTGCTCAGAATGTCGAAAAACGAAGGCGTAAAAGATATTTTTGTTCACGCGATTTTGGACGGACGCGACGTTGCACCGCGCACGGCAGATATTTATGTCGAAGCCCTTGAAATAAAACTCGCCGACATCGGAATCGGCAAAATCGCCACGCTTTGCGGACGTTATTACGCGATGGACAGAGACCAAAATTGGGAACGCACCGCCCGCGCCTACACGATGCTCGTGCATTCCGAAGGCGAACGCGCACAAGACGCGGTAACGGCAATTCGCAGTTCTTTCCTTCGCGGAATTTCCGATGAATTTATCGCGCCGATAATTTTAGAAGAAAACGGCAAACCGATTGCTTCGGTCAAAGACGGCGACCTCGTGATTTTTTTCAATCATCGTTCGGACAGAATGCGCCAGCTCGTCAAATCACTTTCGGTTACGGAAACCGCCGATTCATTCGGCAAACCGAAAATCGAAACGGTTTGTTTAACCGAATACGACAGAACTTTTAGTCTTCCCGCCGCGTTCAAAGCGGACAGCGAGGAAAATGTTTTGGCGGAAGTTTTCGCCGAAAACGGCATTTTGAATTGCCGCATTACCGAAACCGAAAAATATCCGCACGTTACATATTTTTTCAACGGCGGCATCGAACTCGAACATCCGTGCGAACAGCGCGTTCTCGTGCCTTCACCAAAAAGCAACACTTACGAAACCGCGCCCGAACTCGCTTGTTTTAAGGTTACGGACAAACTTCTTCGCAGTTTGGAAGCCGGTGAAAACGACGTTTTTATCGTTAATCTCGCCGCGTCGGATTTAGTTGCCTCGACCGGAAATTTGGAAAAAACCATCGAAGCCGTGCAGTTTGTTGACACTTGTCTGGGCGGAATTGTCAACAAAGTCCGTGAAATCGGCGGCATTGCTCTAATAACTTCATCGCACGGAAATGTCGAAGAAATGGCTGATTTGCTCACGGGCGAGCCGAAAAATTCGCCAACTGCAAATCCCGTCCCGTTTCATCTGATTGACGAACAAGCCAACGGATTAAAACTCCGCGAAAACGGCGCACTCGAAGACATCGCGCCGACGATTTTAGGAATTCTTGGCATTGAAAAACCCGTCGAGATGACCGGAAAAGATTTGCGGATTTTTTAAAGTTTTGAGTCCCGCCTTTAGGCGGTGGAACGCCCGCGCAGTGTAGCGTTCCTACTTTACCCGTCAGAATTTCTTATCACAAACGAAGAAAACCGCTTCGCTGGCGGTTTTGCCGCCTAAAGGCGGGACTCAAAACTTGTTCGCCAATTTCAAGATGAAACTAAAATCAATAAAAAATCTGTGTTTATCTTTGTTCATCTGTGGACAAATTTTCTCCCTGTCCTGTTTTAATTCAAATCAATCAAATCAAAACACGAACGCCAACGAAACAACTTTTGAAGTTTCCACGCCGAGCATTAATCTGTCGAAACCGCTGGAAATTTCAAACAAGCCGGAAGACATCGCCCTTGCGAAAAAGATTGATGAAATTATCGAAAAGAGTGAATTTGCGAATGCGCGTTGGGGGATTTTCGCGGTTTCTTTGAAGGACGGCAGAGTTCTTGTCGGCAAAGACGGGCGGAAACTTTTTAATCCGGCTTCGGCGCAGAAGATTCTGACTTCAGTTGTTGCACTTGATAAATTGGGCGCGGAATTTCGTTGGAAAACGGGGGTTTTTGCAAACAAACAAATCGAAAGCGGCACACTCGACGGCGATTTGATTCTTTATGGGCAAGGTGCGCCGGATTTGTCGGACGAAGGCATCGAAAATTTGGCGAATCAATTAAAATCGAAAGGTTTGCAAAAAATTAAAGGCAATATTATCGGCGACGAGAGTTATTTCAAAGGCGACACGATTGGCGATGGTTGGGCTTGGGGCGAATTGCAATGGTATTACGGCGCGGAAGCATCTGCGCTTTCGGTGAATTTGAATTATGTTGATTTAGATTTGCAGGACGGAAAACCGAAGGCTTCAAATGCCGTGATGCAAACTTCGGGCGAAGTAAAACCGGCGCAAGACGTTGAAGCAATCGGCGTAAAACGCGAACTCGGCGCGAATAAAGTTTATGTTTGGGGCGAAGGAAAAACTTTAGACGTGCGCGTTGCCGTGCAAAATCCTGCGCTTTGGTCGGCGACGATTTTGAAAGAGGCTTTGCAGAAAAAAGGAATTTCAGTCGAAGGCGAAGCGAAGAGTGCGAATTGGACGGCGGAAAATAAATTTGCTCCCGAAAATGCGACGGAACTTGCCAAAGTCGAAAGCAAAACGCTCGGCGAAATCGTGCGAAAAATGAATAAGGATTCGGTCAATCTTTATGCCGAATTGATTTTGCGGACGCTTGGAAAGAAATTTGGCGATACTGCGCCGGACGAAAACCCGAAAATGCAAAAAGTGCGCGGCGACGATTCGGCGGGCGCGTCTGTGGTCAAAAAATGGTTGACGGAAAACAATGTCGCCACCGATGAAATAAAAATTCACGACGGTTCGGGTTTATCGAGATTGGATTTCGTAACGCCCGAAGCCTTGGGGCGTGCGCTCGTTTTTGCGTCGCAATCGAAATTTGCCGAAGTTTTTAGAAATTCTCTGCCGATTGCCGGAACTGACGGAACTTTGCGCGGACGTTTGGGCAATGTTTCGGGCAAAATCGCCGCGAAAACCGGCTCGATAATGTATGTCAACGCGCTATCGGGTTACGCCAACAATGAACGCGAAACGCTCGCTTTTGTCATTCTTTGCAACAACGAAACGCGCAAAGCCGACAGTTCAAGCGTGATTGATGCGATTGCTTCGAGTTTGGCAGGAAATTGAGATGTAAAAATACGATAATGCAAGTGAAATTCGTCAAAAAAGTGTGAAAAACGCCGTTTGAGCGTGAAATATGTGGACGTGAGCGTGAAATATGACGATTTCAATGTGAAATATTAGGATTTCAGTGTGAAATATGTGGACGCGAGTGTGAAATATGACGATTTCAGTGTGAAATATGTGGACGTGAGTATGAAATATGACGATTTCAGTATGAAATACGACGATTTCACATTAACTTAACCTTTCGTCATTAAAAATCAGACTATAAATTCATCGAAACAGAAAGCCCATAAAGAAAAACAGCCAGAAGAACAACAAAAATAACAGCGGAACAACCGTCATCAGCAAAAGACAGCCGACATTTGCCCAAGATTCCTGATTCCAAGTGTAAGGCGGCGGACATTTTGGGCAAAATTCTTTGTTTGCCAAAAACGGACGCTTGCATCTTTCGCAAATCTTCAACTGCATACTATCAGCATAAAATTTAACTCTGAAAAAGTGAAAAAGCGGAAAAGTAAAATTAAAACGCTGACGTGGAAAGCTCTACTTATATATCTGCGACTTACCGAGGCAGATGATTACGACCAACTTAATCAATTTTTTTATAAGTTTGACAGCTTTTACACAAACAGAAAACCTGCAAAGCTCAGGATTATTATTATTACAACAGAAATCAGGAATTTTATCGCAAATTCCCGACTGCCTTGCAAATAACAATAAAAAGATTTCGCCAAAAGATTCGTCGCGTTGACAAGAATGAAGGTAAAAAGAGCAAAACCGAAAGTAATCGAGTTTCCAGCCATTCCGGCAAGATTTATCAAAATCGCATCAATACCCGCAAAAGATGCAATAATCGAACTTAAAACAAATCCGGCTTTTCCGAACAATATCAGACACAAACTTGTCAATATTTTTACACCTAAAATCAAAAGGGCAAATTGTAATGCCGGAATGATTGAAAATATTTTTTTATCCGATTTATCGGTTTCTTCTTTTTCCTGTTCGGTGTTTTCAGAAACTTCTTTCTGCCTTAAGAAATAAAAACTGAGAATTCCAGAGACCAAAATCATAATGATTAGCGTTGGAAGAATAGCAATCAACCAACTGCGGTTAAATGGTGCAACCAACAAAAATATTTGCAAGAAACTCGCTTGATTGGCAAGTATTGCCGCGCCGACCAGATAATTACCGTCCGTCGTTGTTTTGCTTTTTTGTGCCAGAGATTGCGTCGTTAGGGTAGAAGAAACAAAGCCGCCGATGAAACTCGTAACGGTAAATCCGCGCTTCTTTCCGACAAATCTGCTTAGGATATAACCTAAAACATCAATGCCGGTGATAAGAACGACAATGAACCAGAGTTTTCGTGGGTTTAAGAGTTCAAGTGCGTCAAAGCGGGCAACATCAATGCTCATTTCCTCCAGTATTGATCTGACAATCGGAACATCTGCCAGAGTGTAAGTCGTATCATTCAAAAAAGGTAAGATAACCAAGCCGATAATGGCAAAACTGATAAAGGATTCAATTTCACTCCGGCTCACTCTCGACAGAAGATATTGCGAACGGCTTTTGATTGAGAGAATTACTATAATAACAACGGCAATCGCAACAATTAACTGCAACGGTAAGACATTTGTTCCGGCACAAACACCGATTAAGAATGTCAAGACAAATGAAATTTCTGTTGTCAACCCGAAATTATTAGATTTTAAAGCTGATAAAAAATAATGTGAGCAAACCAAAATAATAAAGCCTGCCGACAAAAGAACAAACACTAACGGGAGATCGTTGACATAAAAAATTGCCGCTAAACATCCCAATAATCCAACCAAAGAGAATGTCCGAATCCCCGAATCTGCGGCTTCATCGGAATCTGAAATACGAACGCTCTGACGTTCCAAACCGATAGCCGCGCCTAAAAGAAGAGATATTAATAATTTTACACCAACGGTTTCCATTAACAATAATTCTCCGAATCTTTAAATCCGCCTTTATCTTTTCGGAGAATCTGCAATATCAAAACCGGATTTTCCGAAAAGGTAAAATTAAATTATATTCAATTAAGAGTGCAATCGGAATTACACTCGTTTTTCGCTTAGAAATCGTCAGCTATTCGATTGAAATAAAATCTCGATTATACCTCGAAACAACATTCGGATCGGGATGCATTCGAACCTTTGAAGTGCCTTTTCCCTCATATTCCAATGAGGAAATAACATACCGAATACTTTCAAGTCGCGCTTTCAGTTTGTTGTTCGCCTGCACAATCATCCACGGATTGGAAGTCGTGTGAGATTTGCTGAACATCATTTCTTTGTAATGTGTATATTCATCCCACAGACTTTGTGCCTTAGCATCAAGCGGACTCAACTTCCATTGTTTAAGCGGATTTTCTTGGCGTGCTTTGAAACGTTTGACTTGTTCTTTCCGCGAAATCGAAAAGTAGAATTTAATCAAATGAACGCCTTCTTCAAATAACATATGTTCAAATTCGGGAACTTGTAGCATAAACCGTTTGTATTGTAATTTAGTGCAAAACCCGTTGACCGGTTCGACGACCGCACGGTTATACCAACTGCGGTCAAAGAAAACCATCTCACCGGAATTTGGTAATTGTTTGATGTAGCGTTGAAAATACCATTGTCCGACTTCTTCCTTTGTCGGAATCGGCAGTGCGACAACACGCATCGCACGCGGATTAAGATGCTCGACAAATCGGCGAATTGTTCCGCCTTTTCCGGCGGCATCGCGTCCTTCAAAAATTATCACCACTCGTTCAGAATTATTTTGGACGTGCCGTTGTAGTTTGAGCAATTCGATTTGTAACAATTTTAATTCCTCTTCATAATCAAGGACTGTATTGATTCTTTCAATATTTATTTTCTTTCTACGAAGCAAAGCCGTTAATCCGGCACGAGTGTTGACACGAAGAAGTTCGTCTTCGGTAATCGAATGCGGATCGGTAATGATGGTCGAATACGTCCGTTGCCCCAGCATCAGTTCCCTATCCAGCCTCGAACTGAGAGCCGACTCAGAAATGTCCTCCTCGATTTCTTTTTTATATTCCGGTTTCGGTTTTCTCCTGTTTTTTGCGACCAATGATTTTTTATCAATGGTTTTCTCTTCTTCCGGCGATATTTCAGGCGTAGCTTGTTTCACAGTCGGCGTTACCGAAGATTTATTTGCCGCCTCTGCTTTTTTCGATTCTGCCGCAACTTCTTTCACAATCGGCGTTACCGAAGTTGTTTTATCTGCCTCTGTGCTTTGTATTGCCGGTGCAACTTCTTTTACAACCGCAGTTTTTGAAGTTGTTTTACCAGCCTCCGGTTTTCGTGTTGATGGCAGAACTTTTTTCATACTCGGTCTTACCGAAGCTGTCTTTACCGCCGATTTCGTCAACGGTTTCTCTGCTTTCATATTTTCATTTACCGATTTTTCTTCAGCGATGGCTGAATCGTTTTTTTTTCTGCTCATACTTTTTATTCTCCTCATTTAAGCCGCAAGGCATCAACCAGAGGCGAAACTCAATATATTCCTCCGGCTTGCCTTTAAATTCTTTCCGAGCAATCCCAAAACACCGAATATCGCCCAGTGTGCCGTCCCAACTGCGATTTCTCATAAATAAAGTCCGTTCAACCGTTTCGAGTGTCGCCTGCCTGAAAAGTAAGATGTTATTCGTTCCGTTTCAGGCTGAATTCACAGCCTTTAAATTTTTCAACTGCAAGAATTATGCCAACTGCTATTTGCCAGCTTATGTTACGTTTATGTTACGTTTATATTTTACACTTGAGACATCTTTCACAATTAACTGCGAAAATTTCCACACCTTTCTTCGAGAAAAATAGTAATTCCCCAATTTATACCCAAATGAATGAAAGGTGTTGTATTCGCATAGGAATTCATAAAGCGAAAGGGTTTTAGAGCAGAAAATAAAAAAGTTTGATTTTCCAAATATCTCTGAAAAACTTAATTTTTGCCGTTATGCCGCTTGATGAAAGTAAAAATGAACAATCTATGATTTCGCTTTTTCTGCTTTTTCAGTTTTCCATTTTTTCACTATAATAAAACCTCTATGATTGATGAATTTGCGTTTGATAATACGGAAGAACGTCGAAAAACTCGTCAGGCAAATGGCGAAGGTTGGATAGAAGTGATTGTCGGTTCAATGTTTTCGGGAAAATCGGAAGAATTGATTCGCCGTTTGAAACGCGCACAGATTGCACGGCAGAAAGTGCAAGTTTTCAAACCCGTGATTGACGACCGCTATTCGATTGAACAAATCGCGTCGCATTCGGGAATGACGCACATTTCAAAACCCGTAATGACGGCGGCGGAAATGCTCGCGCAGATGGAAGATGATACGCGAGTCGTCGGCATTGACGAAGGGCAATTTTTCGATATGGAAATTGTTGAAGCCGTCAATAATCTCGCTAATTCGGGCAAGCGTGTGATTATTGCAGGCTTGGATCAAGATTATTTGGGCAGACCGTTTGAACCGATGCCGCAATTACTTTCAATCGCCGAATTTATTACGAAAACTCACGCGATTTGCGTCAAATGCGGCTCGACGGCAAACTATTCGCAACGAACTTCGGAATCAGACGAGCGCGTCGAAGTCGGCGCAAGCGACAAATACGAAGCCCGTTGCCGCAAATGTTTTGTCCCGCACTCAGATGCCGCAACCGCGGTTTGAAAGTGAAAAAAGTCGGGGTTTTCATAAACTATTCACTTTTAGTTTTTAGTTTTTCACTTTCAAAACCCATTTTGTTCGCGTGTAAGCAATTCTGAAATTGTTTTTCTCGGCGTTTCTTTGGGAAATACTTCCGGGCATTGCGCCCATTGCGGCGATTTTGCAACCTTGTTCAACGGCAAACCGCAAACGTGCATCAAGCAGTGCGTTTTGTGCGCCTTGTCCGCGGGCTTCGGGCGTGGTGCTTGCACCGGCAAGAATTGCTGTGTCATCGAAAACAAACAGCATTCCGGCTGAAATCGGTTTATCGTTTAATTCGGCGAGAAACGGAAATCCGCCTTTTGTTTGTGCCGAAATTTTGCCGAAATTAAACATAAAATCCGCTAAACCTTCAGCTTCGGTTGCCCAACCGGCGGCGGAAATTTGCGCCCAGAGTTCTTCTTCACCGGATTCGATAATTCGCGTTTTTATGTTTGGATTAATCGGTAAATTCGGTCTATTTTCAAGTTCCTGATACAAAATGCTCGTTAATTCACACGGCTGATAATCGCGTTCGTTCAACAAATTCATCAAAGAAGCATCGGCAAGCGGCGAGACCTCGTGAAAAATCGGCGCATCGTGTTTTTGGAAAAAGGCTTCGAGTTCGTCCAATTCTTTATCGGTAATTTCATCAAAAACGCCCAACCCGAATGTCTGCGTGAGCGGCGATTCAATTCCGTCGAACATTGCATAAACGCCGCCGACTTCAATCCATTCCGCGCCTGATTCGGGCGAGATTTCCTTTCGCACTTCGACAAACGAAGCGTTTGCCCGCGCTTCGGTGCGTTCTAATTTTTGTGATAATTGGCGGTCTGAATATTTCATTTTGTTTTTAGAAAAGACGTAACAGCTTTTTTCATCGGCATTGTGCGACTTTTCATTTTAACACAATTATAATTTTCTTCGCCGATTGTAGCACACGCTCCGCCGTCAATTCACGATCAAAACAGACGACGCGGGTTTTGACTAATTATTTTCGTTTAGTGAGCGAATAAAAAGTTCTTTCAATTTTAGTGCTTTTCCGCTATTCATAATTTTTTTTTTATTTCGGAAGTTTTTAGCTGTTTTCGGCTTGCATTTTGCAAAGTTCCTGCTAATATCTGCAAATTGTTTGCGATAATTTTTTCGCAGACAATATTAAAACTTTAAGAGGACTTTAGATAAAAATGAAAATTAAATTTTTCGCAATTACGTTGGTAGCATCTTTCGCGGCAATTATTTCAGCATGCGGCGGCGGCGCGACCAACACAGCAAACAACACGGCAAACAACGCCAACAAACCGGCAAACAACACGAATACGACAACAAATACGAATTCGGCAAACAATTCGACAAATGCGGCGAACAATTCGGCAAATAACACCGCGGCAAGCACCGAAAAAACCGAGGGCGAAACTGTCAATCTCGATGCGGCAGGTGCTAAAATAACGGTTCCGAAAGCGTTCAAACACGAAAAAGACGGCGATGCGGTCTTGGTTACAACACCTGACGACGGCGTTTTTGTAGTCTTTTCTGTTCCGGCAAGTGCCAGTGATTTTGAAGCGGCAGTTAAAGAATCAGCCAAAACTTTGGACACTTATATGAAAGATGTCAAAGTTGAAGCAACTGACCAAAAAGACACTATCAACGGAATGGAAGCCATCGGCAGCGGCGGCACGGGCGTTGACAAAGAAAGCGGCAAAAATGTCGAATGGAGATTAATGGCGGTCAAAACCGACAAAAAGCCGGTTTTGATAATTATCTATGGCGAAAAAGCCAGCTTGGATAAACACCAAAAAGACGGCGAAGCCTTGATGAAATCGCTGAAAAAGCAGTAGTTTTTCGAGTATTTAAAAATCAAAAAGCCGTCCGAGATTCTTCGGACGGCTTTTCTGTTGACATTTTTTTATTTATCCACCGATAAATCTGTTTTTATCTGTGCCTATCTGTGAATAAATATTTTTTAAGCATTCGCAGATTTATAAGCCGGAAGCGAAACACGGGCTTGCTTTTCTTTTTTCAACCCCAAAGCCCAATCGGCTTGCATCAATGTATGAATATCGCGCGTTCCTTCGTAAATGACGGCAGCTTTGCAGTTTCGCAAATATCTTTCGACAGGATAATCATTCGTGTAACCGTTCGCGCCGTGAACTTCGATTGCCATCGAAGCGGCTTTTTCGCTTCGCGTCGTCGCTTGCCATTTCGCCAAAGACGCGGCTTTTGCCGAAGGCGCGCCGATGTTTTTCAAGTAACCGCATTTGAGCCACAAAAGGTGCGTCATTTGATAATCGGCTTCCATTTCGGCAATTTTTTGTTTAACGAGTTGGAAATTACCGATTTTTTGCCCTTGAACTTCTCGCGTATTTGCATATTCAACCGAAGCATCACGCGAAGCGCGAATCACGCCCGTTGCACCTGCCGCAACCGTATAACGTCCGTTTTCGAGCGAAAACATCGCAATCTTAAAGCCTTCGCCTTCTTGCCCAAGCATATTTTCAGCCGGAACGCGAACGTCTTGCAAAGAAAAATAACCCGTGTTTCCGGCTTTAATTCCAAGTTTCCCGTGCAAAGTTCCGCTCGAAAAACCTTCCATCGTCCGTTCAACGATAAAACACGAAATGCCCGAATGATCGCGCACTTTTTGCTTTTCCAAATCCGTCCAGCAGAAGAAAAGAAAATGGTCAGCGACATCGCCGAGCGAAATCCACATCTTTTCGCCGTTCAAAATCCAATCGTCGCCGTCGCGTTTTGCGTAAGAACGCATTCCGACAACATCGCTTCCGGCGTTCGGTTCGGTCAAACCGAAAGTCGCCAATTTTTCGCCTTTCGCTTGCGGAACGAGATATTTCTGCTTCTGCTCTTCAGTTCCCCAAGTCAATAAAGACAAAGAATTTAGCCCGACGTGAACCGACATTGCGACACGCAAAAACGTATCGCAAGCCTCAAGTTCTTCGCACACCAACCCAAGCGAAATATAATCAAATCCCGCGCCGCCGTATTCTTCGGGAATACACACACCGAGCAAACCCAATTCCGCCATTTTGTCAAAAACGCTTCGTTCAAAATGCGCTTTTTCGTCCCATTCTTTGATAAACGGCGCAACTTCGCCATCGCAAAATTCCTTAACGGTTTTCTTTAATGCAATATGTTCTTCAGATAATTCAAAATCAACCACAGTTTTTATAAATTTCCTTTATTAATTTTTGATTTAATACCGTAATTATTCTAGCACTTTGCCGAAAACCTTCGTCAACCCGCAAAACAAATTTCCTCTTAATCTATTGTGCAAGGCTCAATTTTCTTTTTTTTGCCGGTGCCTGTAATTACTTCAATAAACTCGTCGGAATTGTATTTAATGACAAACTCATCTCCAACTTTTAGTCTGTTGATGTTAAATCTAATCATTCGGGCATTACCGCCGGATTGCCCAAAGTTCATTTGCAAAACGACGACTCTCGAACCAACGCGAAAACCGAATGCGCCTGCCCGATTACCCGAATTTTGTCCACAATAATCCCCTCGGATGGTTTTCATTTGCGCTTGAAAATTTACAGCAAACAAACAAATAAAAATGGAACAAGTGATAATTTTCCTCATATTTTCTTCCTGACTTTTTAATTTATTTTAGAAATTTTTCGCTTTATATTCTTCCAACCGATTAACTAATTCTTCGAGATGTCCAATCGGTATCGTGAGCAAACTAATAGCATCGCGGTCAAAAGATGGCGAATTAACGCGGCGGTTTAGAAAATCAAGAGAATCAGCCAAATCCGTCGTGTTTCGCTCGATTCGCGCTCCGCGAATTTCCAAAGTCGCGGGCAGATTGCGGTAAAACGCCCCTTTTTCGGCGACAAATCCGGCAAATTCCGCCGCGAGTTCATCGTTTTTTACTTCGTAAAGCCGTTTGTAATAGGCTTTGAGATATTCCAAATCGCTTTGCAAAAGCTCGATGTAATACTCGAATTGCGTTCGATAGTCCTTTTCGAGATTGCTAATTCTCGTGCCGATTTCGCTTGCATCGGGCGCATCTGCCGATAATTTCAGATATTGCCGATAATTTTCCGTTGAGCATTTCGGGCGTTCCAACGCTTCGCAAACTAACGCCAGATTGTAATACCCAATCGGGTCGTTCGGGTTGTTTTTGACGTAAATCGTCCAAATCTGCAAAGCATTTCCGAAATCCCGATTGATGATGGCGCGTGTGCCGTTTTCATTGCCGGAAACTTTCGGCTGATAAACGCGAACGACTTTTTGAAAAACTCTTCGGAGTTGTCCGCTGTCGCGTGCCGGAAAATATTTTCCGCCCGAACTCGTTGCCAAATATTGCAAATCGCGTTCGGCTTGCGAACCGGGCGGAATATCAAATCCGATGCAGTAAAATTTGATTTTTTGATAAACGATTGTTTGGCTCGTGCTATAAACGCCGCGCGGTCGAATCTGGTCATCGCAAGTGTTCACGCCGTCCGTCAAAACAACAATTCGTCCTTCGCCAAGTTGGGAACGTGCCGCGAGATAATCGGTCATCCGGTCAACCGATAAATTTATCGCCGTAAAAAGCGGTGTTGAGCCTGCGGGACGCGCAATGCCACGCTGAAAAATATTTTCGGCTTGGCTCAAATTGCTCGTAAAATTCAATAATTGCTTAACGTCTCGCGGACTGCACTCGCCGCCGAAAGTCCAAATGGAAACCGTCGAATTATCCTGTTTGCGCCGACGATTTTCCTGCATTTCACGCACTGCATCCAAACCCGCGCTTTTCGCCTGCCCGATTTTATCGCTTTCGATCATACTGTCCGAAACATCGAGCAAAAACATCGTCGGAAGTTCAGCAATTGTTGTGCTTGTCGTATTCGTTGTTGTTGGAATAGCCTGCCGGAAAAATGTTTTGAGTGTATCAATGAGCAGAACAATGGCGGTGCTTTCTTGCGGTAAATCTACTAACATCTGTTGCGGGACATCAGCAATCAATTGTTTCGGGT
The DNA here is from genome assembly GCA_964548225.1 of uncultured Blastocatellaceae bacterium. Classification (GTDB taxonomy): domain Bacteria; phylum Acidobacteriota; class Blastocatellia; order Pyrinomonadales; family Pyrinomonadaceae; genus CALMEH01. The sequence continues at coordinate 19,926 of CAZJQP010000045.1, forward strand.
CAGTTTGATAAAGTTTTTGCGCCGACCAAATTCCAATATCTGCACCAAGCGAGAAATTTGAAATTTGCTCCAAAACTTTCTGTTTTTTACCGCCGTCTTTTCCGGATAAATAGACTTGAGTTGCGGAATTCACCCCGTCTAAAGCAGTTTTGAAAGTCAATACCTGCTCGATTTTCAAATTTTGATCGTATGCCTGATACGCTGTTGAAAGAAGTTTTTGATGTGAGGCTATTCTGCCTAAAGAAATTTGCGTAATATTCGGTTTGCAAGATGTTGGAGACAAATTTGGCGGTATTGATAAATTAATAGACGTTGAGCCTGAATTTGATTCGAGAAAAATCTTCTTTACTTGTCTGACGAGTGCAGTAAGTTGAGTAATTTGTTGCGGTGTATAGTTTTTTCCGACAACTTCATTTTCAAGTTGTCGGAGTTCATTTGTCAGATAACGCCGAACTTCCTCAAGATTTTTGAATGACGAAATACGTTCAAATTTTTCGCCGCGGGGTTTTATAGTTTGGCAAGGTTCAAGCGGCTTTTTGTGCGAAGCAATCACAATATTTTGTTCGTTGAAGCCAAAAAGCGATTGTTCGATTGAACTGTTGTAACGACCTACGTCAAATCCGATAACGGGCTGTGAGGAATTAGCAATTTCAATCATTTTATCCGCACCCGCAACAAAACTCGTTCCGTCAAAAACAAAAGCGAGATTTTTACCGTTTTCGCGAACATTATCTATCGCTAATGCCAAACTTGCCCATTCGAGCGGGTTTTTGGTTTTGCCGAATGCGTCTTTAACGCTTTTAACATCAGCAATACCTGCCACTAATCCAAAACCATCCGTTACGGAATTAAGTGCTGCTTTAAAAGTATAAACTAAGCGCAATCGTCGCATCATTTCTTCCGAACTCGTAAAGTTTTCAGCAATAACAGCTGCATCATTGTTGACTTTTTTAACAGCAGTTTGGCGCAAATCGCCGATTTCACGTCGCAATTCATTAATTTGCCAAGTTCTATTTTGATTTAGTCCGACAATTTTCCGTGTTTTTGCCGTGCCTAATCCGGTTTGGGCAAACAAAATCACCGAAATTAAAAAATATAGAATCAGCCAATTACTAATCTTTGTTAATTTTGAATATGTTCCTATCATTATTAAAATTAAACTCGTTTATTTTGCAACTTCTGCTGTATCAATTCCGAAACAAAAACCATCTTTTGCGCCGCTTCCGCTCAAACAATATTCGCCCGGAGCCAAGGTGGTTGCCGGAACGACTTTGAAAGAAGATTCACCATATTTGGCAACATTGAACTGAACGGCAAATTCGCTGACCGTTGATTTACTATTCATCCCCATAGTTCCGGCTTTAGCAACAGTTAATTGCCGATAACCTTTTTTCACTTCAAACCGATAAAATTCAATAACACTTATCGGGTCAATCGTTTGCGAAGCAACACGGACAACAAATACTAATTTTTGGTCGGCTTTGAATCTGACCGTTGACTGGTCGCCTTTAATTCTTAAAAGACTTTCCGCTCCGCCATATCCTAGGGCTTTAACCTTCATTTTTGCTTCAGGCGTTTGCCTTTCAAGCGCAATTAAATTACCGTTTTCTTCCAAATAGAAAAACACGCCGATATATTCTGGCTCTTTGACCGTTTGCTTTTCCTGCGCGATGGCAGATTGGCAAAGAAATGCAACCAAAACAATTATTGATATTTTTAGAAATTTCATAGTTTCTCCTCACATTAAGAACATTTTATATTGAGCGATTGCTGCACGGTTTGCGGAACGGATTTTAATTCATCACACTGATAGTCTCCGCCTTCGTCCATTGCGACCAACGTCCAAGTGTTGCCGCTTTGTTTGAGCAAAAAAGTTCCGCCTTGTCCGGTTGTTTGCATTCGACTATTCATCGTATTCACGCCGATTTCTGCGTAATCTTCAGCAAAGCTCTTGATTTTCGATTTTGTTTTTTTGATAATTCTGCCCGTTTTTAGGGCAACGACATAATCAAAACCTTCAAGCCCAATCCAAACATAAACATCTTGCGGATTTGCTCCCGGCTTTGTTTCTTTTACGACAAAAGCGATGACCGAAGAAATTTTCTTTTGAAGTGCGGCGGCTTCGGCTCGTTTGATTTGCGCCGGTGTTTGCGGTTTGGTTTTTGTAGTTTTTGGGATGTTTTTTGTAACTGTCGGTTTCGGTCTTTCAAGCCAGCCGAAATAATAGCCGACACCTTTTTGAAATTCTTCGCGCCTGGTTTCTACTTCGCTGAAATCGGCGTTGGCATAATTTAAAATGACTTCATAGCGCATTTCCTTCAAACGGTCGAGCATTGTCGGATGGTCGGCGTAAAGCACCGAACCGATTGCCGTTTCCCGATAACCGCCGATGATTCTGCGCCACATTGGAGTTGATTCGCGCACATCGTAACCCGCGTCGTAGGCGTAATAAAGCCCGACGCGGTCGGCTTGTTCTTCCATATCGCGCGAAAATTTGTTTGACATCAGCGAATAACTCAACTTTCCGATGGCAAGTCCGATTTGTTCGCCCGCAACGCTTGCGCCCGCCGCGATGATTGATGACCAAAACGCTTGGTCTTGTTGCGCTTCAAAGCGACGGCGCGAATGTTCGTTGGTAACGTGCGCGATTTCGTGTCCGAGAATGATAGCAAGTTGCGCCTCGTTTTCCAGACGTTTCAAAAGTCCCGTATTGATAAAAACCGAGCCGTCCGAAAAGGCAACCGCATTCGGAAAATCATCTTCGAGAACGTAAAAACGAAACACGACTTTGTTCGGGTCGTCTTCGGGCAAAAATTTCAAAAACTTCGGCACAACCCGATAACCGACTTTGGTAACATAAGCATTTACTTCCAAATCGGGACAAACTTTATAGTTGCGGTTGCCAATCACGACGCTTGCGCCTGTTTCCGCAGACGGCAAGACCAAACCTTGCTTGACTGCCCCCATCAATTTGGCTTCCGTTAGCGTGTAAAGATTCGGGCGCACTTCGCCGCGGTTTATCAAAATCACGCGATTGTTTTGCCGCAAACCTTTCAAATCTACAAGCGAGCCGAGCGGAATTTCTTGAAATGATTTGAAAGTTTTGCCTTTCCATTCTTTCGTTCCGAGCAAAACCGTGTTCGGCGCAAACTCAACGATGCGCCCATCAACCATCGCCCGCACGCCTTCCACGCGGTCAAGATAGCCGTCCACGCCTTCTTCACGCTTTTCGGGATTGGTGCGGATTTTGATTTCTTTCGCCGTCAGCCGCGTTGTATCGGTTTTATAAAGTTCGATTTCAATATTCATTCCGGCGTGAATCTGGTTTGCCGAAATCGCTTTGCCTTTATGATTTTTGAGTTTTGTTTGCGCTGTGATAAAAATCTCCGCAAAATCGCGGTTCGGCATATTTTTCTCGTCCGTTTGAATTAAAATCCGCTCAAACGGCGCGGAAAATTCCAAGACAAAAGCATCGCCGATGTTCGACGGCAATTTCTTTTGCGCCGAAACGGTAAAATGCGCCGCCATGAAAATCAATAAAAGCAAATAATTTTTACGCATAATATCCACCTGATTTTAGAAAAATGGGGTAAGGAATGAGGAAGATGACTTCTTAAACTAATCGCCCCAAAGTCCCCAAAGTCGCCAGCCGTTTTTGGTATATACAAAAAGTAAGTATTCGTTGTTCGATGTCCGCACAGGTCTGCCATCAATTTTGTCGGTCGCACTTGTGCCTGAATTTACCGATTCGGAAAAAGCACGCCAAAATTGATTTTTGCCATAACCATTATAAAACTCGGCTAAAGTGTCCTCTATACCGGATGTAGTGAACGGCTTTAATGTTAAAGCATTCAAAGCATTGAAATGTTTATTTTTCACCGCCGAACTAAACTTCACCCAAAACGAGTTCCAACTCTTGTTTGCCGCTAATGTTTGAGCAAAACTGTAATTTGCCGCAAACAAAATAAGGATAATTAGTCCTAAAACTTTACCTGTATTTTTCATTTTCTCCTTTTTCTTTACCTATTTTATTATGCGTCCTGTGAACGTAGCACTACGAAGAATTGGCACATTATAATTTTTCTTATAGTAAAAAGTAATGCGCCATTCTGCTCCTGTTTCCCAACCTTTTCCGTTCCTAAAACCTTGAAATTTAGTTGAGCTATACCAATCAAAACACTTAATATTTCCCCTAATTCTCAAACAAACGCTCCCCGAACCAGTGCCACTTTCAGTCGAAACAAATGTTCCGACGGCTGATTTTGTTTGTGCAAAAACGGTTGCTGGAATCATTAGAAATAAAACTAAAACCAAAATGCGTATTTTCATCATTTTTTCCTCTTTTTAGATATAAACCACAATTCTGCCCGACAGATAGCCTTTATGCTTTTTCGAGCCGCCGACATAAACTTCGCCGTCGCCGTTGTCCGCCTCGAAATACGCTTCGCCGTTGCGGTCGGTGTATTCGCCCGAAGTTACGCCGCGCAATAAACTGCTGAAACCAAGCGCGACTTTTTTTCCTTCCGCCGGTTTGCCCGAACTTTGATAGATTACTTTGACTGTTATCAAATTATGGTCTCCAAAATCCTTTAATACTGGAATCTGATACCTTGACCGTTCGTCGTCCAACTTGATTGAACATCTCTGTTACATAACAAGCTTTTTTTTCAGCATCAGATGATGCCCTGCCCCAATTCATTTCGCTGATTTCAACTTGATATGGTTTATCGGTGTTGCGTTCATAAATTACGCGCTCAACAACTGCCACATGACCAACTCCGGGTGATTTGAAAATTATCACATCACCTTGTCTAACTTCTTTAGTCTGTATGTTTGTTGTCCAAGTTCCGGCATTTCCGCGTTGCTTATTCCCTGTCCGTTGTTTGATGTAATCCGTGCAGTAACCTTTTCCGTAATATTTCGCGCATTTATCTTGGGCGCAGGTTTCAACCGTAAAATAATCCAGCGCAAAGATACCCGCCAGAACTCCCAAAGCCATAATCAAAACTAAAAAACTGATTTTCTTCATAATTTTCCTCCTGTTTTTTTGGAACACTAACTTTTTACCTTTATCTCACCAACAAAATCCACTCAAATTTCTTCCATTTCCGCTCAAAATTCTTTGAGAACCCGGATTTCTTGCTGATTTCGGCAAAAATGTCTTGTTTTACACTTTGACCGATGATAAAATCTCTCCGTTTTATTTTTTTGCATAAACCTCGATTGAGCGTTTTTTTACAAAAATCGTTCCGAGCGTTTCGTTTGTTGTCTTTCGACAGATTTGCCATTGTTGGCAATATTTTTTTGAAATTTTGTTTTTACAATACCAAGGATAATAGAAATTGGCGGTTTGACAATAGATTTAACTTAAAATTTTCGTGAAATAATCGTGAAACCGTCAAAGATTTCAAAAATATAGTGATGAAAAACCTTTCGAGAATTTATTTTTTTGATGATTTTCAGTTTGATGCCGAACGGCTTGCGCTTTATCACAAGGAAAACCTCGTTAAAGTCGGCGACAGAAAAACGATGCAGGTTTTGGCAGTTTTATTGCAGAATCCGAAAAAGCTGACCGCACACGACGAAATTATCGAGCAGGTTTGGCAGGACAATCCGCACGGCGTAACGTCGGCGCATATCGGTCAATATATCAGCAAATTACGCAAGATTTTTGCGGAATTTGCGTCCGAAAAAAGCTACGTTGAAACTGTCAAAGGTCGCGGCTATTTGTTTATCGCCGATGTCTTTCAAAAAGAAACAACGACAAATCAAAGTATTGAAACACGGACTTTTTCCGAAAGTATGCCGGATGAAAAAGCAGATTCGGCGCGTGTTTTTCCGAAGTTCGCATTGGGCGCGGCGGCTTTGATTTTGATTAGCTTGGCGGCGTTTGGGGCTTGGACTTGGGTGTCCGAAGGCGGCGACGAGGAAAAAATCCGGCAGGTCGTTAAAGAATCGCAAATATATGAATCGCTAGTGCTTTACAAAAATCCGACGGCGTTTCAGGAAGAACATTTTGACAAATATTGGACTACCGAATTCGCTGCCGAAAGTAACTATGACCGCCGCCGAATCAGAGATTCAGTCAAAAAACTTATCGAAGAAGGCAAACATTACGGAGATGAAACAAAAAACGAAGTGTTTGAGTTTCAGTCAATCGAGATTGATCGCAAAAACGAAATGGCAGTTGTCAAAACGCTGGAAAAATGGTTTATCGCCGTCTATTTTTCGGATGGAACGTTGCAGAGAAACAAAACCGTCGGACCTTATTTTGTCAGCTACATTGTTCGTAAAGTTAATGGGCGATGGTTGATTGAAAAATCCACAACCGCCCGCGTTAATCGCCCCACGCCGCGGCTCACGGATATTGCGGTGGTTTCGGAAATCAAAGCCGGAGAACAATTTTTTGTCCGCCTGACCGGACAAGATTTTGAAGCCGAAACCGTTTATCTCGAAGTTGTCGGCGCAGGCTGTCCCGAAAGCCAACCGTGTAAAGTTCCGAATTCGGCTTTGCGCGAGAAATCGAAACTTTCAGAAATTGTTTTGGACAATGTGCCGCTTACTTTGGCATCGGGTGATTTTCGTATTACCGTCCGCAACGGCGATTCGCAAACATCCAATCCGATAAATTTGAAAGTGCCGTGAGTTATTATTTTTCTTAACAATACAAATAGGCACATTTCCTAAATTCTTGAAATCTTGCCGAAACGATTGACTTTCGGTTATCATATTTCCCACGCTATGACCGAAAATTTGATGATTTATGAGTTTGCGGATTTGCGTTTTCTCCCGATTCAATCAATTCTCGAAAACACGACGAACGGCAAAAAAATCAAGCTAACACAAACGCATTGTCATTTTTTGCTGGCACTTTTGCAAAAATCGCCCGATGTTATCGAATATGACGAGTTTCGTCAAAAGGTTTGGGTGCAATCGGTGGAAATGTCTGATTCGCTCAAACATCTGATTCACGAAACAAAAGGCAATCTGGTCAAAATTCTCAAACGCGAAGGCTTTCCGTCTGATTTTATCGAATCGAAAGCGGGCAAAGGTTATCGCATAAAAATTCCCGTTCGCATTGTCTCCACCGAAATTGAAAAAGCAAAAGACGGAAATTCCGACGCGCTTTTCAAAACGCTTTCCGCCGCATTTTACGGCTTGCTTTTCGCGCTCGCTTTACTTTTGGAAACGGCTTATCAATTTGATTCTTACGGCGCGTCGGCGATTGGTTTCGGTTTGCTTCTGGCGATTTGGAACGGCGCGTTGATGTTTTCTGCATTGAGTTTTTCTACCAAAAAATTTCACTTCGGCGTAGTTTTGTTAATCTTCAGCACGTTGTTTTCGTGTTTGGCAATGGCGTTTTTTCTGCCGTTTGAGCCGATAACGCTCGCCCGATTTCAAACTCAGCCCGCCTTTGCCGCTTTTCTGAAAAACGTCCTGATTTATTTTCTGCCGCTCGGCATTTTTTGCATTTTCACGCCGTTTTATTTGGTTTCACGCCAACTATTTTCAACTCTCCAAAAAATTCTGCTGAAACTTTTTCTGCTTTTGTTTTTGGCTTTGATTTATTCGCTCATTTCGACATTTTATTTGCTCGACAATCTAATTCCGGCGAAGTTTCACGCGCTTTTCGTAACGCTCGCGTTTTTGCGTTTCATCTTTTATTTCGGTTTAGGCACGGCGTGTCTTTTGTGGGCAAGAGCGCGACTCGAAGCCGATTAAATTTTGCTGTTCCTAACAATAAATTTTCAGTTCATAAACTGTTTTGGGGATATTTTATCCGACATAGTTTATGGTTTGGAGTTTATAGTTTATAGTTTTACTTATTTTTGAGATAGCTTCCCTGAAAATTTTATGAAAAATCTAATCAAAAACGGTTTCTGCACTTTTGCAGTTTTATTTTTTCTGCAATCTTTGGTGGTTTTCGCTCAAAACAAATCAAATGAACCGCTTCCGAAAATGCCGCGTTTGCTTACTCAACGCGAACAGATGGATGTGCGCGAGATGTGGCTCAAAAAGCGGCTTGACACAATGGTTTTGCCGATGATGCGGCGGCACAATATTTCGATGTGGATTGTTGTCAATGAAGAATTTAATTCAGATCCGGCGACGGAATATATCGTGCCGCCGATGCCGATTGTCGGGAGTCGGGATTTTTTTATTTTTGTTGACAATGGCGAAAAGCTCGAAAAAATTGCGATTGTGCGTTATGCGGAAGAGCGTTTGAAAAATCATTATCAGATGATTAGTGTTTCGCGTGATAAATTGGTGGAAACTTTGCGCGGGACGGTGGCGAAATATAATCCGAAAACGATTGCTTTGAATATGGGCGGCACACGCGGACAGCAGAACGGTTTATCGCACACTTCGTATAAAATGCTGGCGGAAACTTTGGGAGCAGAAACGGAGAAAAAATTTATTTCGGCGGCGAATTTTCTAACCGAATTTTTTGATACGCGAATTCCCGAAGAAGCGGAACATTATCGAACAGCGGTTCTCGTAACCGATATTTTGACGCGCCGTGCTTTTTCAAACGAAGTCATCACGCCCGGCAAAACGACGGTCGGCGACGTGCGTTGGTGGTTTTTGCAGCAATTAAATAATCTTGGGCTTTCGACCTGGTTTCAGCCGGATTTGCGTGTGCAGAGACAATCAAAAACAACCGCGACGAATCAGCAATTTTTGTCTGTGGCTGATGAATCGCTCGTTTTGGAACGCGGCGATGTGATTCATATTGATTGCGGCTTGAATTATATGGGGCTTTCGACCGATTGGCAGAAACACGCTTATATCTTGAAAAAAGGCGAACGCGATGTTCCCGCCGGAATGAAAACCGCACTCAAAAATACGAACGCTTTGCAAGACGCGATTTTCAAATTTGCGCGTGTCGGGATGACCGGCACGGAAGTTTATGATGCGGCAATGGCGGAGATGAAACGTCAAAACATCGAAGCGATGATTTATTCGCATCCGATCGGCACACACGGACACGGACTCGGCGCGTCAATAGATTTCCGCCGCATTATCGGCACTTCGCCCGACAGAATCCGTCTCGGTTCGTATATGTCCATCGAATTGAACACTTCGACCGTTCTACCCGAATGGAACAATCAAAAACTGACGATTATGGCGGAAGACGATGCGTTTATGACCGAAAACGGTTATGAATTTTTCCGTCCGCGACAGACTGAGTTTTATTTAATCAGATAGAAAATTAGCCACGAATTACACGAATAAACACGGTTTTTTTTCTATTTGTGTTCATTCGTGTAATTCGTGGCAAAAAATTTATGATTCCGATTTCAGAAGCACAAAAAATCATTAAAAGCAAAACTCCCGTTCTTGCGTCCGAAACGATTGAAATTGAAAATTCCGTCGGGCGCGTTTTGGCGGAAATTGTCAAAGCCGATATGGATTTGCCGCCGTTTGACCGTTCACAAATGGATGGTTTTGCGGTTCGGGTCGAAGATGTAAAAAATGTTCCGGCGCATTTGCGGATTATCGGCGAATCGGTGGCGGGCGCGGGTTTTGATAGAAAATTAAAGTCGGGCGAAGCCGTGCGGATTATGACCGGAGCGCGAGTTCCCGACGGCGCAAATGCCGTGCAGAAAGTTGAATTGACACGCGAAAATTACGGTTTTGTCGAGATTTTGGAAACCGCAAATATCGGGCAAAACATCAATAACCGCGCTTCGGAAATAAAAAAAGGCTCAAGGATTTTTGCAAAAGGCGATGTTATTAACGAACAGATGATTGCCACGATTGCTTCGTTCGGTTATGAAAAATTAAAGGTTTTTGGGAAGCCGCAAGTCAAAATTATTTCGACGGGAAGCGAGATTGTCGAAATTTCAGAAACGCCGAAGAAAGACCAGATTCGCAATTCAAATTCGATGATGCTCAAGATTTTGACCGAAAAAGCGGGCGCGGAAAGCGAGATTTTGCCGCACGTCCGCGATGATTACGAAACTTTAAAACATAAAATCGCCGAAGCCGTCGGCATCGGCGCGGAAATTCCGATTTCGAGTTTCAAAATCAAATCCAAAATCCAAAATCCAAAATCCAAAATTTTAATTATTACCGGCGGCGTTTCGGTCGGCGATTATGATTTTACAAAACCTGTTTTGAAAGAACTCGGCGCGGAGATTTTCTTTGAAAAAGTTTCGCTGAAACCGGGCAAACCGACGGTTTTTGCGCGGCTTAATGACGTTTTGATTTTCGGTCTGCCGGGAAATCCGGTTTCGGTAGCGGTTACACATTATTTGTTTGTGCGGACGGCAATTTTGCAGATGCAATCGGCAAAATCAAGTGAATTAAAAGGCGGTTTTGCCATTTGCTCAGACAAAATTAAAAGCGCGAAAGAACGCGATTGTTATTTGCCCGTTTCGCTTTTAACGAATAAAAAAGGACAATTAACAATCGAAACTCTGCGCTTTTCGGGTTCGTCAAATTTCATCGCTTTTTCACACGCCGACGCGCTCGTGTTTGTGCCGCAAGGGAAAGATTTGGAAAAAGGTGCGGCGGCAAGTATATTGTTTTTATAATTGAACTTTGATCTTTGATCTTTGATCTTGGAAAGTTCAAAAATCAAATTTCAAAGTTCAAAGATCAATTATTTTATGCAAAAAGCAGTTGCAATGGCGCATCCGGCGATTTATGAAACCGTCGAAAAAATTTTGGAAAACGAATCGGGCGGAAAACTTCTCGACGTTCCTGCCGGACATGGTGCGCTTGCGGTTAAATTAAAAAATCTCGGTTTCGACGTTTATTGTTGCGATCTTTATCCCGAACTTTTTTCGCTTGACGAATTTGAAATCAAAGGCGGAAATTTGGACGAAAAACTTCCTTACGAAGACAATTTTTTCGATAAAATCGTTTGCATCGAAGGCTTGGAACACATCGAAAATCCGGCGAATGCGATTCGTGAATTTGCACGGATTTTGAAGAAAAACGGCGAGTTAATCGTCAGCGTCCCAAATATTATGAACATCGAAGAGCGTTTGAAATGGCTGTTCAGCGGCTACACTTCGCACTTCAAGCCTTTGTCGAAAGAAGCCTTAAATAAAATCCGCGAAAGCATCAAGGAAAGTTACGCCGGAATGGACGAAGTTGCGCTGCACGTTAATCCGATTGGTTATTCGGAAATTAGATTTCTGCTCGAAAAAAGCGGCTTTGAAGTCGAAAAAACTTATCTCGACAAGCCGAAACGAAATTCGCTTCTATTCTTGCCGATTGTTTGGACAATTCGACTTGCGTCGCGTTTTTCTTCAGCAAATAAACGAAAATCGCGCTGGACGGACGAATTGAATTCCGACGAAGTTTTACTCGGCGGAAATACTTTAATTTTTAAGGCAAAGAAGAATTAACCACGAATTAGACGAATATCACGAATAAAATAAAAATAATAATTCGTGATATTCGTCTAATTCGTGGCAAAAAAACGTATGAAACTTTCGCATTTTGACGAACAAGGCAAGATAAAAATGGTTGACGTTTCTGCCAAAGAAACGACTTCGCGGATTGCGGTCGCGTCGGCGAAGGTTTTATTAAATTCAGAAACGCTTGAAACCTTAAAAAATCAAACAAATCCGAAAGGCAATCCGCTCGAAATTGCGCGAATCGCCGGAATTATGGTGGCGAAAAAATGTTCGGAATTGATTCCGCTGTGCCACACAATCAATCTTTCAAAGGCTGATGTTCGTGCTGAATTAACCGATTACGGCGTTTATCTCGAAGCCGAAGCGAAAACAAATTCGCAGACCGGCGTTGAAATGGAAGCCTTGACTGCCGTAAGCGTTGCCGCGTTGACGATTTACGATATGTGCAAAGCCGTGCAAAAAGACATTGTTATCACGGAAATTCAATTAGAATCAAAACAAGGCGGCAAAAGCGGCGATTTTTCCCGCAAATAATTTGATTTTTGACCAATCACGATGTTTTTTCGAGCAGACACGCGATTTTTTGCTAATTGATACGATTTTTCCGTCATCTAAAAAAAGTTCTTTGGTTACGAACGAACTTTAAGGTAGAATAAAACGTAAATGTTGGCGAAGATTTGAAAAGGAGTTTTAGAAAATTATGAAATACAAAGTTGCCGAAGATTCGCGTCCCGCTTTGACGCTTTTGCTAATCGCTACGGCGGTCAGCATCGGTTTGTGGCTGATTAGCAAATATTTTTTCCCGTCGCTGAGTTATCTGGTTTATCCGCTCCAGCTTTTTGCGACGTTTATCCACGAAGGAAGCCACGTTTTGGCGACCGTGCTGACGGGAAATTCCGTGCAAAGTTTGACGGTTTCGCCCGATACGAGCGGCGTTGTGTGGTCTGAAACTTCGGGCTGGTTTTCGCAACTGCTGATTTCCAGCGCAGGTTATCTCGGCACGACGGCTTTCGGAACTTTGCTTCTGGTTTGGATGCGCTACAATTTTTCATCGCGTAACGCGCTTTATTTTTCGAGCGGTTTTATTGCGCTGATGACGCTTATTTTCGGGCTTCTGATGCCGATTTTTAATATTCTTTCGGTCAAAGTTACTCTCGGAAGCGTCATTTTTACTGTGTTTTCGGGCGCAGTTCTTTCAGCCGGACTTTTTGCTTTAGCACGATTTGGCGAAATGAAATGGGTAAATTTCGGACTCGCGTTTCTCGCCGTTCAATGTTTGCTCAATGCCCTGTTCAGCTTGGTTGATTTGTTTTTCATTTCCGCCACAACCGACGCGCATTCAGACGCGGTGAATATGGCGAATTCAACCGGCATTCCGTCGCTCGTTTGGGTTTTCATCTGGATTGGAATTTCGATTGCAATGATTTCCGTCGGCTTGCGACTCTACGCAGTCAGCCAAAAATCGAAAAATACCGAATTGCCTTTTGAAGATTAAAAGTGAAAAAGTTTAAAGGTGAAAAAGTGAAAAAGTTTAAATGCAGAAAGATAAATTTCCTTCGGGCAATTTGCTTTTTCACTTTTTCACTTTTTTACGTTTTCACCTTCCCGCTTTTCGCGCAAGTCAAAACCGTTCCGACTCCGACTCCGAAAATTCCGTTTTCCGAATCGCGTCAAGCAGTTGTCGTTACCACGAAAGATTGGACGGCAACGAGCGGCACGGCGCAAGTTTTTGAGCGCAAAAACACAAAATCAAAGTGGAAATCGAAAGGCGATTCTTTTGCCGTCGTCATTGGCAAAAATGGAATGGCTTGGGGCGCAGGTTTGAATGATTTGCCTTCGGATACGGGAATGATTTTGATGAAAAAAGAAGGCGACGGCAAATCTCCGGCGGGAATTTTTCCTTTGACTTCAACTTTCGGAACGGCGGAAAAAGCCGATTTCATTAAGTTTCCATACACAAAAATTGTCAAATATACCGAATGCGTTGACGATGTGAAATCGAGTCATTACAACAAAATCGTTAATCGAATGCAGGTCGGCGATTTTAATTGGGAAAGCTCGGAAAAAATGCTCGAAATCGGCGCGGAATACGATTTGGGAATTTTCGTCGGGCATAATTCAAACCCGATTACACGCGGCGGCGGTTCGTGTATTTTTCTGCATATTTGGAAAAATGAAACCGAAACGACGCTCGGTTGCACAGCAATGGCGCGGGAAAATATCGAAAAACTTTTAAAAACGCTCGAACCCGCGAAAAATCCGGTTTTAATTCAACTTCCAACCGACAGTTACAAACAATTTCAAAAGACGTGGAACTTGCCGAAACTCAAATAACTCTCGATGAATTGCCCATCGGCGCAAGGCTTTTGGTTCGTTCAAAAAAAGATTGGCGCGTTGCCGTAATTTCAAAAATCGTGGACGAAAAAGTTACGCTGATTGTTTGTTCGCCGTTGGGCAGAACTTATCGTCTGTCGCGCAAAGCGGACGCGGAAATCATTTTCGACGGCAAAATTCCTCTGCTCAAAATTGATTCGGATGAAAATTGGCGCGAAAATTTTTCCGACTACGATATTCGTTGGTAAAAAGTCCCCGCGCCTAATTTATCAAGCAGACTTTACCAATTACCAATTACCAATTACCATAAAATCTTTACGTTATGACAGCACCAAATATTGAAACAATCGTATCTTTATCAAAACGGCGCGGATTCGTTTTTCCCGCATCGGACATCTACGGCGGACTCGGTTCGAGTTGGGATTACGGCTCGCTCGGCGTTGAACTTGCGAACAATATCAAGCAATCTTGGTGGCGTTGGCTCGTCCACGAACGCGACGACATCGAAGGTTTGGATTCTTCGATTATCCAAAATCGCAACGTCTGGAAATATTCGGGACACGAAACGACTTTCAGCGATCCTTTGGTTGATTGCCGTGAATGCAAATCGCGTTTTCGCGCCGATAAACTCGAATATCCAAAAGTCGCAGACAAACCCGAATTACAGAAATTATTTGAACAAACACCGATTGAGGAATTGATTGCGAAAAAAGAATTTCCGTGTCCGAATTGCGGAGCGAAAAATTTTACCGAGCCGAAACAATTTAATTTGATGTTCAGCACGACAGTCGGCGCAACTTCCGCCGAAGACGATCCGAGCGCGTTGGCTTATTTGCGCCCTGAAACCGCGCAAGGAATTTTTATCAATTTCAAAAATGTTCTGGACACTTCGCGCCGCAAATTGCCGTTCGGCATCGCGCAAATCGGCAAAGCCTTTCGCAACGAAGTTACGCCCGGAAATTTCATTTTCCGCACACGCGAATTTGAACAAATGGAACTCGAATATTTCTGCCGTCCCGCAGACGCGCCCGCGATTCATCAGGAATTTATTGACGGTTTTCAAGAATGGTTTAAGAGTTTGGGAATTCGTGCGGAAAATATCAAACTTTACGAGCAATCGAAAGACGAACTTTCGCATTATTCGGACAGAACGGTTGATATTTTGTATCGCTTTTTCCCCGAACGCGATGATGAAGAAAAACAGTTTGACGAATTGATGGGCATTGCAAATCGAACAGATTACGATTTGAAAACTCATTCAAAGAAACCGGAAGACGCTGACGGAAAACGTCTGAACTCGGATTCGACGGAAGACCTTTCATATTTCGACCCGACAACAAACGAGCGTTTTTATCCATATTGCATCGAACCTTCGGCGGGCGTAAATCGCACACTTTTGGCGGTTTTGATGGACGCTTACACCGAAAAAACAAACGACAAAGGCGAAAAGCGCGTAATTTTGAAATTAAAACACAATCTCGCGCCAATCAAAGTCGCCGTCTTACCGCTGGCAAAAAACAAACCCGAAATCGTCGCTATGGCAAAAGATTTGAAAAAACAACTTTTACCGACAATGCGAACCGTTTATGACGATACCGGCGGCATCGGCAAACTTTATGCAAGACAAGACGAAATCGGCACGCCGTTCTGCGTTACCGTTGACCACGAATCTTTGGAAGACAATGCCGTTACCGTGCGCGATAGAGATACTTGGGAACAGGAAAGAGTGAATATTTCGGAATTAAAAGAATATTTGCAGAAGCGTTTGGGATAATTATGGAAGCAGAAATCCATGCTATTACACATATTGGACGAGTCAGAAGATATAACGAGGATAATTATCTTTTGTTAGATATTTCAAACTCGAAATTTTTGACAAAAGCAGACATCCAAGATGAATTTGCCGTTCAATCACTCAAATTTGAGGTTGATGAAAACGGTGTTGTTATAGCGGTTTCAGATGCCTTAGGCGAAATTGCCAGTAAAATAGCGGTTGAAGTCATCAAAAATATGCTCACGGGCGAAGTGCCTAACCTTGAACAATCGTTTCACGAAGGCGAGTTAATCAAAAGACTTTATGATGCTACGCTTTATGCCAATCTCCAAATCCATAATGAAGGTCGCATAAATCCTCAATTCCAAGGAATGGGAGCGACTATTACAGCAGTTGGGCTAACACCTAATTCAGCTGACTTCATTCAAGTCGGTGATAGTCGCGGTTATCTCATCCGCAAAGGTAAAATTTTTCAAATCACCAAAGACCAGACTTTAGTCAATCAACTAATTGATTTAGGTGAAATTGCGCCTGAAGAAGCGGAAACTCACGCTTTGAAAAATGTTGTATTGCAGGCTCTCGGAGCGCAAACCGAAATTTATCCTGATGTAGTGCGGTTGATTCCGCAAAGAGATGATATTTTACTTTTATGCAGTGACGGGCTTTCCAATAAACTTAGAGCGGATAATTTATTAAGAATTATCCTAAATAATCTTGATGACTTGCAAAATGCTTGCAGGGTTTTAATTCAAGAAGCGAATGAATGTGGTGGAGAAGATAACATTACTGCAATTATAGTAAGACTCTTAGGTGGTAATTTACCGAAACAGACGGATGATTCGATGATTGCTTACCCATTAAATTTCGACCTTCACGGGTAACTGCTAAATCGTCTTTTTTACTGTGCAACATTTACCTGACAAAATTATCAAACTCGCCGAAATCATCAAACAAAATGGTGGACGCGCAATGCTCGTCGGCGGTTGTGTGCGTGATGAATTGATGGGTGTTGAGCCGAAGGATTTTGATTTGGAGATTTACGGTATTGAGCCGACAAAGCTCAGAGAAATTTTAGAATCTTTCGGGCGTGTTGATGCGGTTGGCGAAGCGTTCACGGTTTATAAAATCGGGCAGGATTTAGATGTTGCTCTGCCGCGACGCGAGAGAAAAACGGGACGCGGACATAAAGGCTTTGTCGTTGAAGGCGACAAGGATATGTCGTTTGAAGAAGCCTCGCGGCGTAGAGATTTTACGATAAATGCGATTTTGAAAGATGTTTTGACGGGCGAAATTATTGATTGTTTCGGTGGGCGCGAAGATATAAAAAATAAAATTTTGCGCGTTGTTTCAAAGGAAACTTTTGCGGAAGATTCTTTGCGTGTTTTGAGGGCGGCGCAGTTTGCGGCGCGGTTTGAGTTTGAGATTGAGGCGGAAACAATCGAAATTTGCAAACAGATTGATTTAACGGATTTGCCGAAAGAGCGGATTTGGGGCGAGTTTGAAAAATTGCTTGTTCAATCGGCGAAACCTTCAATCGGTTTGCAGTATTTTTATGATTTGAAGGTTGCCGAACAGCTTTTCCCTGAACTCGTTGCGCTCGTTGGCGTGCCTCAAGAAAAAGAGTGGCATCCTGAGGGAAATGTTGACGTTCATTCGTTGATGGTTGTGGACGAAGCGCGGAAATTGATTGACGATTTGCCATATCCGAAACAAGTTACGGTAATGCTTGCCGCGCTGTGCCACGATTTCGGGAAGCCTTCGACGACGAAGTTTTTCGATGGTCGCTGGCGTTCGCACGCGCACGACGAGGCGGGCGTTGAGCCGACGATTTCGTTTCTCGACACTTTGGGAATTTATACTTTGGACGGCTACGATGTTCGCAATCAAATTATTCAACTCGTGCGTTATCATCTCTTGCCGGGAATGTTTTATAAATCTCAACCGGGCGACGGAGCGTTTCGGCGGATTGCGCGAAAGGTCGAGCCGGATTTGCTTTATCGTGTGGCGAAAGCCGACAGTTTGGGAAGAAATCCCGAATGGCTTCCGAAAGAAAAATGGTTTAAGGCGGAGGCGCAGGAATGGTTTATCGAGCGTGTCCGCAGTCTGAAAATCGAAGAAAAAGCTCCCGAACGGATTTTGATGGGCAGACACCTTATTGAATTGGGTTTGCATCCCTCAGCGGAATTTAAAAAGATTCTCGATGCGGTTTATGAGAAACAACTCGACGGACAAATTACGAATTTGGATGAAGCCGTCGGCGAGGCTAATAAGTTGATTGAAACGGCGAAACCATAAACTCTAAACTATTAACCATAAACTATTTAGGAAATATTTTATCCTGAATAGTTTATGGTTTATGATTTATGGTTAATGGTTTTTATTTCTCGATTCCGGTTAGCGGTGCTTGCATTTCAAGCGTATATTGCGGAACTTTTTTTGACAAAGCTCCCGCCATTAACTCGATGTTTGCATCGGTCAAAGCCGAACCCGCGGTAACGGTGGCATTTGCCAAACCGCCGCCGCCTTTGATGTGGATGTCGCCGACGGTTTTGGTTGTCGGCGCATCGAGTTTGTTGTGCATTATTTCGTGAAAGATAATATTTGCCGCAACAGATGAAAAATTTGCCGCGCCGTCAAACGACCGCAGATAAACTTCGGAAATCATTCCGCCGGAATAGGCAAAGGTTCCGCCCGACGCGCTTTCGTGAATCGGTTGTCCGCTTTTGCTTTTGATAATGCTTCCGCGTTCTTTCGTGCCGACGCAATAAACCACCACATCCGTATCGGCAACCGTGCCTTTTTCCCACGAATAATCCGCCGCCGCAAACGCCGAATTTTTGTGCTGGCAGACGCGATTAAACATCGTCTTTAACTGCGTCCCGATGGCATACATCGCGCCTTCGCCGTAACAGTCATACTCAAAACTCGAAGGGCTTGCCGCACCGACCAGCCAAATCTTAAAAACTCCATTTTTTTCAGTTGTCATAATTATAATACCAAAACAAATTAGAAAGCTCAGTTAAGTAGCCAGCCGAAGCAAGTCA
>CAZJQP010000046.1:0-22903 GCA_964548225.1 uncultured Blastocatellaceae bacterium
ACGCTTTTACGGGGGCTTGACGGTCGAAGAAACCGCCGTTGTTCTGCATATCTCTCCGGCAACCGTCAAACGCGAATGGCGCATCGCCAAAGCGTGGCTTTTTGGAAGAATAAAGAATGAATAGTTCATCTTACGCATTAAAAAATTGTTTGTTTTGTCGCTGAAAGCGACTGACATTATAGCCTAGCGAGAATCGCTAGGTCAGTTGTTACCGAGGTTTCCGCTCGCTGAAGGCGAGCAACAATCATGACAATTATTGTTCGTCGCCTTCAGCGACGGATGCGTTATCGTCAACACCCAACGATTCTCGCTGGGCTATAATGTTTGTCGCTTTCAGCGACGAAAATCGTGCATCGCTGAAGGTTAATAAAATAAATTTCCCCTTCTTTTTTATGAATCCCGAACAATGGAAACAAGTTAAAGAAATCTTCAACGAAGCGGTCGAATTAGCGCACGCGGAGCGACTTTCTTTCATTGAGCAAAAATCCGGCGGCGACGCGCTTATCATCAAAGAAGTTCAGACGCTTTTGGAATCGGACGAAGAGGCGGAAGATTTTATTGAAAATCCGTTGGCGGCAGTTTCGCATCTTGTCCGTGATGAAACCGCGCTGGCGGGAAAGAAAATCGGTGTTTATGCGATTGAAAGGGAAATCGGGCGCGGCGGAATGGGCGCGGTTTTTCTTGCATCACGCACCGATGATTTTGAAAGGCGCGTCGCGCTGAAACTCATCAAACGCGGCTTTGACACCGACGACATCATCCGGCGTTTTCGCCACGAACGGCAAATCTTAGCCGCGCTCGACCATCCGAACATCACGCGCCTCTTGGACGGCGGCGCAACCGATGACGGTTTGCCGTATCTCGTGATGGATTACGTCGAAGGTTTGCCGCTCAATCGTTACGCTGAGGAAAATAATCTTGCAATCAACGAACGGCTCAAACTCTTTCTGCAAATCTGTGCGGCAGTGATTTACGCGCATCAAAATCTTGTCATTCACCGCGACATCAAACCTTCAAACATTCTTGTAACGAAAGACGGCACACCGAAATTGCTTGATTTCGGGATTGCGAAGCTCACCGCACCCAATTCGCCGCAGACATTGGAGCGTCATTCAACGCAGATGATGACTCCCGAATATGCGAGTCCTGAACAGATTCTCGGATTAACCGTAACGACCGCCGCCGATATTTATTCGCTCGGTGTCGTGCTTTACGAACTTTTGACGGGACGCAGACCTTTTGAAATAAAAAGCGACAATCCGATTGAAGTGGCGAAAATCATAACCGATTCCGCGCCTGTCAAACCGAGTTCAGTCGTAACGCGCAACCGAAAAATCGGCACTCATTGGCAAGCGGCAGTCAGCACGCAGTTGAAAGGTGATTTGGACAACATAATTCTGATGGCGATGCGGAAAGAACCCGAACGCCGTTATTCGTCAGTCGAACAATTTGCCGAAGACATCAACCGCTACTTAAAGGATTTGCCAATCATCGCCCGCGAAGATAGTTTCAGTTATCGCGCTTCAAAGTTCGTTTCGCGTAATAAAGCCGGCGTTGCGGCGGTTGCAGGAATCGTTGCCGCGCTTATTGGCGGTCTTGCGACGACTAAAAGGCAAGCGCGAATTGCGCGAAGACAACGCGACAAGGCGGAAAAAGTCAATCAGTTTCTCCAAAGAATGCTTGCTTCGGCAGACCCGCGAGCCGTCGGGAAAGATGTCAAAGTCATCGAGGTTTTAGAAATCGCCGCCGAGAGTTTGGAAACGGATTTCGAGCATCAGCCGGAAATTGCCGCCGATTTGAAAACTACTCTCGGAAGAACTTATCTCGGTCTTGGGCAATTTGAATCAGCCGAAAAGTATCTCAAATCCGCGCTTGAAATTCGTCTTGCACTTTTCCCGCGCAAAAGTCTGGAAGTCGCGCTGAGTTTGAACAATTACGGGAAACTTCTGACCGAAAAGGGCGACCTCAACCGCGCCGAGCCGCTTTATCTCGAATCGCTCAAGACTCTGCGCGAACTTCTCGGAAACAAAAGCCTGACGGTTGCCGAAGTTCTTGAAAATGTCGGATATTTGAGCGGATTGAAGGCGCGTTACGAAGAATCTATGCGGTTTTACGAGGAAGAATTGGCGATTCGCAAAGCGCATTTCGGCGAAAATCATCCCGACGTGGCGCGAACGATGGGCAAGCTCGGAAATATCTTAACCGTTCTCGACCGCCGCGACGTTGCCGAGCCGCTTCATCGTCAATCTTTGAGGATTTTGCGAAAACTTCACGGGCGCGAACATCCCGACATCATTTCTTCGATATTCAATCTCGTCGGCACGATTTACTTGACACACGCCGAAGAAGCCGAAGCCTTGAGCCGCGAATCGCTGGCGATGTGTCGCAAAATTCTCGGCGAAGAACACACCGACACGGCTTGGTCGCTTTATAATCTCTCGTGGGTTTTGATAAACGCCGGAAAAAACGCCGAAGCCGAGCATTATGCGCGTGAAGCCCTTGCAATGCGCGGCGCAAATCTTCCCGACAAACATCCGGTCGTCGGCAGTTGCCTTTTACTTCTCGGCAGAACACTTTTGGCGCAGGAGAAATACGCAGAAGCGCAAAACGTCTTTCAAGAATGCCTCGATTTGCGTCAAAAAACTCTGCCCGAAGGACATTGGCTTCTCGCTACGACACGCTCTTTTCTTGGCGAAAGTTTAATTTATCTCGGCGAAGCGGAAAAGGGAATTTCAATGATGATTGAAAATTACGCGCATCTCAAAGAAAAGCTCGGCGCGAATCACAATCAGACAAAGCAAGCCTTTGAAAGATTGGAGAGATTTTACAATTAGCTAAGGCAGAAACACGACCGTAAGGAAGTGTGTCAAAGTTAGCTAAGGCAGAAACACGACTGTCCGAGAGTGTGTCAAAGTAATCACACACTCTCGGACAGTCGTGTTTCTGCATATTTGAATTACGTCGTTTCGCCATCGGTATTTGACGAACTGCGGCGACCTGTTTTGTATTCGCTTTTCTTTTTCAAGCCGAGCGATTGATATTCATTTGAATCGGGACCGTATTGCGCTTTGATTTGGTCTTTTACGCCGAGCATATAGTCGTGAAAATCCCATTCACCGCCAACCATATCATCACGCGCAGAATCGGCGGCGGCTTGCTTTTGGACTGCATTTGTCTGCTTGGTTTCCATCGCCGTTTTTATGCTTGCCCCGTTTGCCGTGCTAAAGGCTTCGTTTAGCGGATGATAGTCCTCGATTGCCTGCAACGCTGCATATCCATCAATATCAGCCTGCAACACCGACGGTCGCAAGCGTTTTGTTTTATTCTTAGCCATTTTTCATTGCATCTCCCAAAATGATGTTTAACGAGTAGCCTTAACCGCTCGACGGACGTTTTATTTTCCGTAAATGTTTTGATGCACACCACACGGAAAAGTTTTCTCGTTAATGAGATTTTTTATTAATTTATGCAAATTTTTATTGAATTTTTGAAGATTATTAAGAACGCTCAAGAGATTATTCAAAACGCTCAAGAGATTATTAAGGACGCTCAAGAGATTATTGCAATCAAAGGGCGGAAACACGACTGTTAAGGAGTGTGTTAAGCCTTGACTTTTCACACACTCCTTAACAGTCGTGTTTCCGCCCTTTACATTCTTCTGATTATCCTTTGACGTTCATCCAATTATCGCCCGCGCCGATTTCTACCGTTAATGGAACATCTAATTCGACGGCGGTTTCCATTGCGTTTTTGATAATTTCCATTGCGCGTTCGACTTCCGCTTCGGGTGATTCAAAAAGCAGTTCATCGTGAACTTGCATAATCATTTTGGTTTCGAGTTTCTCGCGGCGCAAGGCTTCTTCGACTTTGAGCATTGCAATTTTCACGATGTCGCTTGCCGAACCTTGAATCGGCATATTGATTGCTTCGCGTTCGGCGCGGGTGCGGACGTTGAAGTTTCTATCATTTATCGAAGGAAAATATCTGCGCCGACCGAAGATTGAAGTAATATAGCCTTGTTCACGAGCAATCACAGGCGTTTCGTCCATAAACTTTTTGATGCCTTTGTAAGTGTCGTAATAGTTTTCGATAACTTCTTTGGCTTCCGTCCGACTGATGCCGACGCGCTGAGAAAGCCCGAAGGCTTCGACGGCGTAGGCAATGCCGAAATTGACAATCTTTGCCAAGCGGCGTTTTTCCTTCATTTCTTTCTCATCTTTCGCGCCAAAGACAAGCTGTGCAGTTTTCGAGTGAATATCTTCGCCGTTTTTGTAGGCTTCGAGCATCACTGCGTCGTGCGTAATATGCGTCAAGATTCGCAATTCGAGTTGCGAATAATCGGCGGAAATCAATTTGTTGCCCGCATCGGGAATGAATGAACGCCGAATCTGCTGACCGAGTTCGGTGCGAACGGGAATGTTTTGCAGATTCGGTTCGGTTGAGCTTAAACGTCCGGTCGCGGCGACGGTTTGATTCAATTTGCCGTGAATGCGTCCGTCAGATGCGATTTGCGTCGGCAGAACGTCGGAATAAGTCGCTTTGAGTTTGTCGAGTTCGCGGTAATCTATGATAAATTGCGCGATTTCGTAGGTTTGCGCGAGTTCGGTTAAGATGTCTTTGCTCGTCGAGATTTGCCCTGTCGCGGTTTTGCGTCCCGTATCAATATTGAGTTCTTGAAGAATCTCGCCGACTTGTTTCGGGCTGTTGATGTTGAAGTCTCTGCCCGAAATGGCGTAGATTTTTTCTTTTAGAGTGTCGAGTTCGGTCGAAACAAAATCCGAAAAACCTTTGAGCGCAACTTCGTCAACCTTCATTCCGTTCATCTCAATCTTATAAAGAAGTTCAATCATCGGCATTTCGATTTCGGTGTAAATCTTTTCGAGATTGTCTTCCTTGATTTTGTTATGAAACATCGGCGCGAGTTGAAGAATAAAATCGGCGCGTTCCGTCGTGCGATACTGCGATTCCGTCCAACCTTCGGGAACTTCAAAAACGCTATCCGCGCCTAAGTTTATTTGCGAAAGCGTGTTCAAATCGTTCTTTCGAGTGGAATCAATCAGATAAGTTGCGATTAAAACATCATCCGTAACGCCTTCGGGCGCGATGCCGAGTTTCTGCAAAACCGCGAGATTATGTTTGAAATCATAACTCGCTTTTTCGAGAAAACCATTCGATAAAATATCTCTTAACGCGGCGATTGCATTGTCTTTATCATCTTCAAAATTTTCAAGGTCAACGTAATAAGAAACTCCGGCGGCGTTCGCAATCGCAATGCCGACGGGCGGCAAAATATCAAAACTGCTCGCTTTTGCGGGCGAATTTGACGCATCAACCTCGAAAGAAAATTGTTCCGCTTCCCAAAGTTTGCGAATCAGCGCGTCTAATTCTTTTTGAGTTTTGATGAGCGTATAACTTCGCGTCTGCGGCGTGTTGTCCGCGTCGTCAAGACCGGAAAAAAGCGGCATCGTGTCGGCAAACTCTCTCGTCAGCGCGGTGAATTCCATCTCACGGAAAAGCTGATACGCCAGAGCGCGATTCGGTTCACGATATTTGAGTTTGTCCAATTCGAGCGCGATGTCCATCTCCGTATGAATCGTCGCAAGTTCGAGCGATTGACGAATGATTTCCTGATTGTTCTGCAAAGATTCGCGGTAAGTCTTATGCGTAACTTTGTCGGCGTTTTGCATCGCGCCTTCGGCAGAACCGAATTCCAAGACGAGCTTCAACGCGCCTTTCTCGCCGATGCCGGGCGCACCGGGAATATTGTCAATCGAGTCGCCCATCAACCCAAGCAAGTCAATAATCTTCGTCGGCGGCACGCCAAACTTATTTAAAACCCAAGCCTCATCGCAATACTCAATCGGCGGCACGGGAACTTTTCGCTTGAGATTTTGCGAATTCTGCCGCATACAAACGATAAACGGGTCGCGGACGAGTTGGCAGAGGTCTTTATCATTTGAAACGATAACCGCCTGCATCTTCTCCGCCGCGACTTTTTGCGCCAACGTCCCGATAATATCGTCCGCTTCGTAGCCGGGAACGCGCAATATCGGAATATTAAAGACTTCACAAACGCGGATTATGTATGGCAGTTGCGTCTGCAAATCTTCCGGCATCTCCGCACGATTCGCTTTGTAATCCGCGTAAGAATCGTGGCGAAAAGTCTTTTCGGGCGAGTCGAAAACCGCCGCCACATAGTCGGGATTTTCGTCCGCGATGAGCTTCCGCAACATATTCGTAAAGACGAAAACCGCTTGCGTAACCTGACCTTTCGAGTTTCTCAAAGGCTCTTGCCGTGCGCCCATCGGCGCGAAATACGCACGGAAAATGTGCGACATCGAATCAATCAAAAATACTCGTTTCATTTGGTTTGTTTGTTGCTAGTTGTTCGTCGGTAATTGTTTTGGTGTTCTGACGGACAAGTATCTTTGAATGATAGAAAATCAAATAACGAGATACAAGGCAAGCAAGTATTTTGTGAAAAAATTCCTGAGTGCGTTTGACAGCAAAAACTTGATGCGATAATCTATCAGTTCGTTTTTTGTTAGGAAAAGCGAGATATTTGTAAGCTAAAGAGAATTGATTTGGAAATTTCTCTTTTCGTGGTCGGTTCGTCTAGGGGTCTAGGACACCGCCCTTTCACGGCGGCGACACGGGTTCAAATCCCGTACCGACTACCATCTTTTTTCGGAAAAACTGCATCTACTTATTAAACCGATTCGCTTGCAACCTCAAGCGATTTTTTTATTTTATAGGGAAGATATGCTGAGAAAGTTTTTATTTACAATCGTTTGCGCTCTTTTTTTGGCGACTTCCGTTACGGCGCAGAATTCCGATACGGCGATGATTTTGCCGTTTGAGAATGCTTCAGGCAAAGCGGAATTTAATTGGGTCGGCGAAAGTTTTGCCGATGCACTTTCGGATTTATTAAAAGTTCCGAATTTGAATGTCATTACAAATCAGGAGCGCAAAATTATTCAACAACGTCTGCGTGTGCCTTTGACGATTTTGCCTTCGTTGGCAACTTCTCTGAAACTGGCGCGTGATGGTCGAGCGACACTTTTGATTGCGGGAAAATACAATATTCAACCGGCGCAAGGCGAAACGGCGGCGAAAGTTACGGTTACGGCAAAAATCATTCGCGTCAACGAAGGCAGATTTTTGAGTGAGGAATTTGAAGGCAAACCTGTTACGCGAGACATCAGAATTGACGATGCGCTCGGAAATCTGCAAACCGTTCAAGGCGAAATCGCGTATGTTATTTTGTATCAGTTGTTTAAATCAACATTGACGACTTCGCGCAACGACATTGTGCAATCGGCAAATAAAGTTCCGGCGCGAGCCTTTGAAGCATATATCAAAGGTCTTTTGACAAATGAAACCGAAGTCCAAACGCGAGAGAATTTTCTCAAAAACGCGATGCAGATTTATGCCAAAGACGAAAAAACGAAAGGCGCGATATATGCCGAAGCCGCATTGGAATTGGGACATCTGTTTTTGAATCAGCGCAAATTTTCCGATGCCGTAAATTATTTTTCGCAAGTTCCGACAACGAGCGCACAATACGCCGAAGCCGCGTTTTATACGGGCTTGATTTATTGGCAACAGCAAAATTACGAACAGGCTTTAGGCGTATTGCGACCATTGGCGGACGATTTGAAATTGACGAGTGTTTATAACACTCTGGGCGCGATTGCGGTTCAGGCTTCGCGGGCTGAGAAGAAAAACAAAGGCAATTCCGATAAATGGATGCTCGAAGGTTTGGATTTTTTGAAAAAAGCGGCGGAATCGTCTGACACGGAAACGAACGCTAAATTTAATTACGGTCTTGCGCTTTATCTGCACAGTGATTACTCGGATGCTGCGAAACAATTTCGTCCTGTTCTGGCAAGCAATCCACGCGATGGTGAAGCATATTTTTTGCTGGCGAAGACTTTAGAACGATTAGGCGATACGACTGCTGCTGAATTTGACAATCAGGCGCGAAGATTTTTGACGGACGGCAATCGTTACGCGAAACTTGCCACCGATTGGAGCGCAGGCAAAACCGACGGCATCGGCTTAAGAGTCGAACAACCGGCGCGGAAGGATTTCGTAAGCGTTGTTTTGACGAAAAAGCAATCAACAACGACGCAAGCACCTGTTAGCGAAACCGATAAACTTTTGGCGGAAGCGCAAACCTTCTTCAAAAAAGGCAATGACGACGAAGCAATGGCGGTTTTACGCAAGGTTCTGGTGAGTGAACCAATGAGCGCACAGGCTTATTTGCTGCTCGGACAAATACATCTGCGACGCGGAGATTTGGATCAGGCTGTGAGCAGTTTGAAAACCGCTCTGTTTTGGGATAACCGCTTGATTGAAGCGCACATTCTTCTGGGAAGAATTTATATTCAGCGAAACGATTGTCAATCGGCACAGACTTATTTTGCTTCCGCTTCCGCGATTAACGCGGAAAATCAAGAAGTTTTGGGGTTGAAACGAATGGTTGAACGCTGTTCTACCAAATAGTGTAACTTTCGGTTTGAAATTCTTGTTCAAATTGGTAGAATATCAGTATTGAGTAATTTTTTACGATTTCCCAAAAAGCCTGATTTACTAGGTTTTATGGGCAAAATATAAATTTGAAAAATAAATTTTCGAGTTTATCTCTTCTTTGGCACGCTATGTGCAGTAGAGTGAAGCGGCTAGCTTGATGAAGTTTATCGAGACCCCGCCGCCAACTCTTCTCCGAGCGCAGTTTGCTATTGCGCTTGACCACCTTCCGAGCGTTCCTTCAGTTGTCCTTCCGATTATGAGCCTTGTCAGTAATGACAAGGCTCTCCTGCTTTTAAATGGCTTATTTATTGTGGTTTAGCGTAATTCAATCAATTTGATTTACAATTTTTGTATGTTCGTCCGAAAAAGATTTCAAAGTGATGGATAAATTATCTTTTTGCGAGAAATTAACAAAATCTGTCACTTTTCAGGTGACAAAATTTGTGCGCTTCAATCAATTTGAACGTTCAAATTGATTGAAATTGATTTAATATGACATAGCTTTCCGGTAAAGTTTCCACAACCGTTGAAGAATAATCGAAAAAATATTATGTTTTAGACAGAGAATATCTTCTCAAAAAGGAATCAAAGTCGAAAGTGAAACCAACTGATATAACAGACCCCGAATATTTTCATAAAGTCGTTGACTGTCAATATGCTTGTCCGGCGCATACGCCTGTTCCTGAATACATTCGTTTGATTGCTGAGGGAAAATACACGGAAGCCTATATGATAAATTGGGATTCCAATGTTTTTCCGGGCATTTTGGGACGAACGTGCGACCGTCCGTGCGAACCGGCGTGTCGGCGCGGGCGCGTCGAGCAAGAACCTGTGGCGATTTGTCGTTTAAAAAGAGTTGCGGCGGATAATAAAAACGGCGTGAAGGAATTGATGCCGCAAGCACCTTTTACGCCGAACGGGAAGAAAGTCGCGTTGATTGGCGCAGGTCCGGCTTCTTTGACAGTTGCCAGAGATTTAGCTCCGCTCGGTTATGAACTGCATCTTTTTGACGAATTGAAAAAAGGCGGCGGATTTATGTTGAGCCAGATTCCTTCGTTTCGTCTGCCGGAAAGCGTGTTGGATGAAGAAGTAAATTATATTTTGGATTTGGGTGTTCATACGCATTTCAATCATTATGTCGAAAGTTTGAAAGCGGTTTTGGAGAAAGATTACGACGCGGTTTTCGTCGGCACGGGCGCACCTCGCGGAAAGGATTTGCCGAAATTGCCGGGACGTTGGGACACGCAGGAAAATATTCACATCGGCATAAATTGGCTCGGTAGTGTCGCGTTTGAGCATACGACGAAAATCGGCAGAAGAGTAATTGTCGTCGGTGGCGGAAATACGGCGATGGATTGTTGTCGAACTTCGCGCAGACTCGGCGGCGAAGATGTCAAAGTCATCGTCCGTTCGCCGTTTGCCGATATGAAAGCGTCACCGTGGGAAAAGGAAGACGCGATGCACGAAGATATTCCGATTTGGGACAATCACACGCCGAAATCGTTTGTCGTGGAAGACGGCAAATTAAAAGGAATGACGTTTGAAAAAGTCGAAGCGGTTTATGACGAAAACGGCAAGCGAAAATTAGTTCCGACGGGCGAGCCTGATGTTTTTGTCGAAGCCGACGACGTGATTTTGGCAATCGGACAAGACAATGCTTTTCCGTGGATCGAGCGCGACATCGGCGTTGAATTCGGCGAATGGGATATGCCCGTAGTTGATAGAATCACGTTTCAATCAACGCACCCGAAGGTATTTTTCGGCGGCGACGCGGCGTTTGGACCGGAAAACATCATCACCGCTGTCGCACACGGACATCAGGCGGCGGTTTCGATTCATCGTTTGTGTCAAGGTGAAGATGTTCACGACCGTCTGCCGCCGTTCGTCAATCTGCAAAGCGCGAAAATGGGCATTCACGAATGGGCTTACGATTCGGAAATTGCCCACGACGAGCGTTACATCGTGCCGCAAGCCGACAAATCAATCACGCTCAAAGACCGCAAACAGGAAGTCGAACTCGGTTTTAGCCAGTTGGAAGGTTTCAAAGAAGCGCAAAGATGCTTAAATTGCGACGCGCAGACTGTTTTCACCGAATCGAAATGTATTGAATGCGATGCCTGTGTTGATATTTGTCCAACGGCTTGCATCACTTTTACAGGAAACGCCGAAGAACCCGAACTTCGCGCAAAATTAAAAGTTCCGGCGATGAATCTGAAACAAGATTTATACGTTTCCGATGAACTGAAAACAACCCGCGTAATGGTCAAAGACGAAGACGTTTGCCTACACTGCGGCTTATGCGCCGAACGCTGTCCGACCGCCGCTTGGGATATGCAGAAGTTTTTCTATAACGTCACGAAAACTTATACGGGTTGCGGAAAATAGATTTTTTGACAACGGATTACACAAATTTCACAGATTAAAAATCTTAAAAATCAATCTGTCTGATCCGTGTAATCCGTTGTCAATTTTTTTCATAATGAACGAAATAAAAACTAACGATTTTGTTATCAGATTTGCCAACGTCAACGGCACGGGGTCGGCGAGTGCGAACGCGCTTTTTACGAAGGCTATTTTTCGGATGGGAATTCCTGTAACGCCGAAAAATATTTTTCCGTCGAACATTCAGGGCTTGCCGACGTGGTATGAAGTCCGTGTCAGCGAACGCGGATTTTTAGGCAGACGCGAAGGCGTGGATTTTATGGTTTGCGTCAATCCGCAAAGTATGAAAAAGGACGTGGCGGACGTGAAAACGGGCGGATATTTTTTGTATGACAGCACGAAACCGCTTCACGCCGAATTTATCCGCGAAGACATAAATTATCTCGGAATCCCGATGACCGCACTCTGCAACGAGGCTTTTACCGATGCGCGGCAGAGACAGCTTTTCAAAAATATCGTCTATGTCGGCGCGTTGTCGAAGTTTTTTGATATTGAATTTGGAGCTATTGAAGGTCTTCTGGGCGAACAGTTCAAAGGCAAAGAAAGATTGATTGAGCCGAACATCAAGGCTCTGAAAATGGGCGTTGAATACGTCGAAAAAAACTTTGAATTTCCGCTTCCGATTCGTGTTGAACGGCGCGACCTTTTGGGCGATAAAATTCTCGTCAACGGCAATACAGCGTGCGCTCTCGGCGCGATTTACGGCGGCGCGACAGTTGCCGCGTGGTATCCGATTACGCCTTCAACGAGCGTTGTTGACGCATTTTCAAAATATGCTGAAAAACTCAGAATTGACAAAGAAACGGGCAGAAAAAATTTCGCCATCGTCCAAGCCGAAGACGAACTTGCGGCAATCGGAATGGTCATCGGCGCAAATTGGAACGGCGCGAGAAGTTTCACGGCAACATCAGGTCCGGGCGTTTCTCTGATGAACGAATTTCTCGGTTTGGCATATTTCGCCGAAATCCCGACGGTTTTGATTGACGTTCAACGCACCGGACCTTCGACCGGAATGCCGACGCGCACACAGCAATCCGACATTCTCGAAGCCGCTTACGCCGCGCACGGCGACACAAAGCACGTTTTGCTTTTTCCTGCTTCGCCGAAAGAATGTTTTGAAATGACCGCGCAGACGTTTGATTTAGCCGAACAGCTTCAAACGCCCGTGATTTTGATGACTGACCTCGATTTGGGAATGAATGACCACGTTTGCCAGCCTTTGAAATGGGATGACCAAACCGCCTACAATCGCGGCAAAGTTTTGGACGCAGACGCGCTCGAAAACATCGAAAGATTCGGACGATATTTAGATTCCGACGGCGACGGCGTGCCGTATCGGACAATTCCCGCGACACACGCCACCAAAGGCGCGTTTTTCACACGCGGCTCGTCGCACGACGAATACGCCGTCTATACCGAAGACAGCGGCGCGTATCAGCGAAGTATGGAACGCCTTTTGCGAAAATGGGAAACTGCGAAAAAAATAGTTCCCGCGCCCGAATTTTATCAAACCGAAAACAATTCAAAATACGGCGTTTTGTTTTTCGGCACTTCGACCTACGCGGCGGAAGAAGCCATCGAATTACTCAAAGATGAAGGCATCACACTCGACGCAATGCGCGTCCGCGCCTTTCCGTTCAGCGCGGAATTCGCCGAATTTATCGAATCGCACGAAAAAATCTTCGTCATCGAACAAAACCGCGACGCGCAATTCAAAAGCCTGATGATGATTGAACTCGGCACAAATCCCGAAAAACTCGTTTCCGTCCTGAATTTCGACGGAATGCCGATAACCGCCGACAATATTTTGAAGCAGATTAAGGAGAATTTGAAATGATATGCGGTTTGATTTCGAGTGGGATTCGAGAAAAGCGAAAAGCAACATTAACAAACATCAAATCAGCTTTGAACGTGCCACAACAATTTTCCGAGACCCGAATATTCTTTCGATTCCCGACGAAGATCATAGCGAATCTGAAGAAAGATGGCTTACAATGGGATTAGATGAAAGCGGAATTTTGCTTGTAATTTCGCATACGTTCAAATTTATGGGCAAAGACGTTTACAAAGTTAGAATTATTTCGGCACGCAAAGTGACCAAAGCAGAGGTGAAACAATATGAAGAAGGAATATGATTTTTCAAAAGGCATCAGAGGCAAATTTTATTACGCGGATGCCGAATTTAATTTACCGATTTATCTCGAACCTGAAATTGAGGAATTTGTCCGAAAATTAGCGAAAGAAAAAGATGTCGAAAGAAGCCAAATCGTCAATCAGCTTTTGAGAAAAGATAAGGAAATTATCGAGATTTAAATTCTGCGCTGACAATATTTTGATGACATACAATCCAAAAATTTACGGAATGCTTTTGGCGGACACCTTGCCCGGCGTTATCGAATCGGACGCGGAATATGAACGCCTCGAAGAGATTTTCGATAAACTAATCAGCAAAGGCGAAGAAAAAATGTCGCCCGAAGAAAATCGTCTTTTCGGGCTGTTAGCAAATCTTTTGGAAGAATACGAAGCGCGAACGCTCGCGCCCGTTCCCGATTTGAGTCCGCGAGAAATTTTGTCGTTTCTGATGCGCGAAAACAATCTGAAACAAACCGATATGACCGAGATTTTCGGCACACAAAGCATCGTTTCCGAAGTCCTCGCCGGAAAACGCGAGATTACAAAATCGCAAGCCAAGGCTTTAGCAGAGAGGTTTGCGATGAAGATTGAGGCGTTTATTTGAATCGAATGATTTTTTAGAAATGTTGAAATATTGTTTGCGATTTTGAATTACGACAGAATACCGATAACCGCTGAATGTATTTATAGGGAGACTAAGCAGTATGATTAGTTTTAAGGAACGTTTTTTTGTATTTTTTGCCATTATATTTATCAGTGTAGGAAACATTTCTGCATTATCTTTCAAAACATTCTCTAAGATACAATTTGAGACATCAAATCTAAATTATGTTGCGAGAGATGAATTTGATGACTTAATGAAATCGGCTTTTGATTTATACACTAAAAAAAAGTTTGATGATGCTTTGGCGATTTGTGCGAGAGCTAAAGAAATGAAGCCATCTGATTTCAGACCTTTTTATATTGCCGGAATTGTTTATATGGCGCAGTGGAAGATGAAAAGTGCCTCGGAAGAATTTGCCTTAGCAATCTCCTTAAACCCGAAAGAGAAAAGGCTACATCTCTTAAAAGCCAAGGCAGATCGTTTTCGCAATGCCAAAGAAGATTCTATTGCATCTGCTCAAAAAGCGATAGAATTAGATCCAAATTACGCGGAGGCGTATATTATTCTTGGAGAGGCTTATTCGATTGGTGGTTCTGATAAAAATAAATCCATTGAAGCCTATAAAATGGCAATTAAATTAAAACCTGAGTTGGTTCAAACATATTGCCAATTAGGAATGCAATTAACCTCGAAAGATGATAAGGGAGCAGAGGACGCTTACAAAACAGGAATGAATATCGACCCGCAAAAGATGGCTTGCCGCTTTGACTTGGGCAGGCTACTTGTCAAACAAGGACGGTTGGCAGAAGCACGGGTAATTTGGAATGAAAGAACTTCGGACACTGATAATACTTTTCCAAACTTCATTACTGTCCTTGAACGTGCTGAAAAATTAGAACAAGCAAAAGTTAATTTGGCAAAGAAACCTAATGATCCTGAAACACTTTTGCAAATGGGCTTAATGGTAATGGATGGAGAGTCTTGGGTTGTTGATGGCAGACAAGAACGTGCAATCGTTTACTTCAAGAAGGCTTTGGACATAAATCCGACTTTTGCTAAAGCCCAATATGCAATTTGTAAAGCATACGTTGAAATTGCTGATACTTTTAAGGAGAAAAATAAAGATTTGGATTTAGAGCTTGCTAAGCTAAGAAAAATGGATGCCAAACTTGCGGATGAAATTGTTGAGTATCGCAAGACTTATTCTGGTGGATTAAAAACTACAAGTGGAACTATAAATCAATAAGTAAAAATATTTTATGTCATACGTTCGTTCAATATTTCGGCATCCGGCATTGCCCAAGAATGATTTGGGTTATACGGTTGATTATTATGAAGGCTCGCTTTCGACCTTGTGCGCGGGTTGCGGTCACGATTCGATTAGCGCGGCGGTTGCTCAGGCTTGTTTTGAATTGAACATCGAACCGCATCGCGTAGCGAAACTTTCGGGTATCGGTTGCAGTTCAAAAACTCCGGCTTATTTTTTGTCGAATTCGCACGGATTTAACTCGGTTCACGGGCGGATGCCTTCTGTGGCGACGGGCGCGAATCTGGCGAATCGGGATTTGATTTATCTCGGCGTTTCCGGCGACGGCGATACGGCTTCGATTGGGATGGGGCAGTTTGTCCACGTCGTCCGACGTAATCTCGATATGGTTTATATCGTGATGAACAACGGCTGTTACGGCTTGACGAAAGGACAGGATTCGGCGACGGCGGACAACGGCTCAAAGAATAAATCCGGCTCGGTCAATCTGTTTGAAGCGATTGATTTGGCGAGTTTGGCAATGGAACTCGGCGCGACGTTTGTCGGGCAGAGCTTTTCGGGCGACAAGGAACAACTCACGCCTCTGATTAAAGCCGCCGTCAATCATCGCGGATTCGCGTTTCTGAACGTCATTTCGCCGTGTGTAACTTTCAACAACAACGCCGGTTCGACCAAATCTTACGATTACGTCCGCGAACATCAAGAAGCCACCGCAACCTTCGATTTTGTGCCGATTGAACGCGAAATCAAAACTCAATACTCGGAGGGAACAACGCAAGATTTAACGATGCACGACGGCTCGGTGATTCGGCTCAACAAACTCGCCAAAGACTGGAATCCGCTTGACAGAGTTTCGGCAATGAACGCCGTCCAAACCGCCAAATCAAAAGGCGAAATTTTAACGGGTTTGCTTTATATGAATCCCGATTCGACCGATTTGCACGAACTTCTGCGAACAAGCGAAACGCCTTTGAATAATTTAACGCAGACGGAACTCTGTCCGGGCGCGGAGATTTTGGAAGGAATTAACTCGAGTTTTCGGTAAGAATTTTTTTGCCCGCGAATTTACGCGAATGAACGCGAATTAAAGACCATTTTCTTAATTCGCGTTCATTCGCGTAAATTCGCGGGCAAATCTCTTTAAAATCATCCGCGCATTGCCGATAAAATTTCATCAACAACCTTCTTCGCGTCGCCGAAAAGCATTTGCGTATTTTCGTAGAAGAACAGAGGATTTTCCACGCCCGCATAACCGCTTGCCATTCCGCGTTTCATGACGATTACGGTGCGCGATTCCCAAACGTGCAGAACGGGCATTCCGGCAATCGGGCTTGTTGGGTCGTCCAGAGCCGAAGGATTGACGATGTCGTTTGCGCCGATGACGAGAACTACGTCTGTGTCGGAAAAATCGTCGTTGATTTCTTCCATTTCCAAAACGATGTCGTAAGGAATGCTGGCTTCGGCGAGCAGGACGTTCATATGTCCGGGCAAGCGTCCGGCGACGGGATGAATTGCAAAACGCACCTGAATATCTTTTTCGCGCAAAATTTTGACAACTTCCGCCAAAGAATGTTGCGCCTGCGCGACTGCCAGACCGTAGCCCGGAACGATGACAACTGATTTTGAGTTGTCGAGAAGTTCGGCGGTTTGTTCGGCGGAAATCGGGCGAACTTCGCCTTGTTCGCCTTGCGCCGAAGCGGACGCAACCGCGCCTGCATCTGTTCCAAAACCGCCGAGCATTACGTTAAAAAACGAGCGATTCATTCCACGACACATAATATAACTCAGAATCGCGCCCGAACTGCCGACGAGTGCGCCCGTGATAATCAGCAAATCGTTGCCGAGCATAAAGCCCGCCGCCGCCGCCGCCCAACCCGAATAGCTGTTGAGCATCGAAACCACGACCGGCATATCCGCGCCGCCGATTGCCATCACGAAATGAATGCCTAAAACGCCCGTCAAAATCGTCGCCGCCAGAAGCGCAATTTGTCCGTTCGGCGCAGGCGTGATGCAAAACCAAACGCCGAGCGCAACCGTCGCCGCCAACATCAAAAGATTCAAAACGTGCCGCGCCGGAAGCATCAAAGGCTTGCCGCCGATTGTGCCTTGCAATTTCGCAAACGCAATGACCGAACCCGTAAAAGTTATCGCGCCGATGCACACGCCGATAAAAATTTCCGCGAGATGAATCAATTCGCCTTCAGCCTTTTTCTCGCCGCCGAGATACGTCGCAAACCCGACCAAAACCGCCGCCGCGCCGACAAAGCTATGCAATATCGCCACAAGCTGCGGCATCGCCGTCATCTGCACCCGCGAAGCCACAACCGCGCCGATTATCGCGCCGACAATCAGCATTCCGCCGAGTAGCGGATAATTATCAATTTTTGGGCTAGCCGCCGTCGCCACAAGCGCAATCAGCATTCCCAAAATCCCGTAAAAATTCCCGCGCCGCGCCGTCTCTTGCCTCGAAAGACCGCCGAGACTCATAATAAACAACGCACTCGCGGCGATGTATGCAACTGTGATTAAACTTTCCCGCATTTGATTTTAATTTATAGCTTCGCTCATTTCGGCAGAGCGATTTTTCTCAATCTGTTTATCAAATTTTCCAAATAATTTTCCAATTCTGCCACCGAAACGCCGCCGGGCGGTTGTGAATCTGCGCCGAATTTTATTTGATTCAAAACCCAAGCTAATTGCGCCGCAGTCAATCCCGAATCTTTTTTGGCGGCGGCTTCGAGCGCGTTTTCCAAATCGAAACCCGCATTTTCCAATTCTCTGACATCCACCAAATCCCGAATTTCCGAGCGCGAAAGCAGAGCGCAAAGTTTGTTTGCCAAAATTTCTTCGGGCGCGTCAACGCGAATGTTGTTGATAAATGGCTTTTCGGGAAAAATTTGAAAAACGTATTCCCGAACCAAATCAATGACGACCGCTTCCGTTTCCCGTTTCAACAAAAAACGCCGAAAATCGGGCGACGTTTGAATTGACTCGACCGTTGCGTTCAGTTCTCCGGCAACTTCTTTGACAAGCTGAAAACCGTTTTCCATTTCATTTTCGAGCGTGAACAAATCGAGGTCGAAAGTTTCCCGATGCCCGAAATAAAAACCAACCAGTGCCGCGCCGCCCGACAGAAAAAAACGATTTTCCCGCGCAAAAAACGCCTCCAAAAAATCGTTTTGCAGATTGTTCAGTTTTGAATTATCCAATCAATCCTTCCTTTTCCCAAAACTCGAACAAAAACTTCCAAAACTCGCGCCTGCGCCCAAGATATTTTTCCAAATTGTCCCAATTCCGCCAAACTTCCTCCGGCGTAGTGAACTCCCAAACGTCCGTGTCCCGCGCCTCACGCAAAATTTTCCCCAAAAGCCGATGCCGTTCGTGAGTAGAACCCGATTTCAATTTCCGCTTCAATTCGCCGACGGTCAACGGCTCGTCCCACAAAAAATACGGCACGAGCGAAGCAGAATTTAGATTCGATGAAAGAGTTTTTCGCATTTTTCGATTTAACTTGTCATAAACAACGCACTCGCGGCGATGTATGCAACTGTCATCAAACTTTCCTATAATTAGAATCAAGTTTTTCTAAAATAGCTTTAGCGTATTCTCAAACTTTGCAGCCAAGGTAATAAAACATCTTTTGGTTTTAGTTCTAAACGATGCGGAATTAATCGTGCAATACCTTTATCATTCAATAATCTTGGCGCGAATGTAGAGGTAGTCGTAATCACACCTTTAGAAACATTTGGTTCGGCAGTAATAGTTCCAATCAATGCTCTTACTTCATCCGCTGAAACTGGACGACTGATTTTATACCTCTTTATTTGATCGAATATTCGAATTGAACCAACACCATTTCTTGTCGCAACTACATCACGTCCTTTGTCGCCGCTTCTTGGAGTAAGTTCTACCTCATATCCAGCCCTAACATAAGCTCCCGCGATAATTTCCTCAAATTTACGAGGGTCTATTTTGTATAATTCTTCAGGGTTATCTGTGAAAAGTTTTATTATTGCATCCCAAACAATCCCTACTCCTTCAACTAATCTTCCTTCATTAGTTTTATCTCCAAAAGTGAGAATAGCTTGAACGGTAATGTCTGGAGCATTCTCTAAAATCGTCCATTTAATTGTCGTTGAACCTTGTGGAGCATCAAGTTTGTGTTCTCTTATAAAATCATTCAAATAATTTGCTTGTCCCGGTCGAAGCGGAATTGCATATAAGTCATCAAAGCCAATAGGAATAATTTTTCTTAATTCTTTATTCCTTTGCATCATTTGGATTGTTATTGGTGGATGAAATTCTTTTTTTCTGTTAATAACAACAAGTTGACGCTTTCTAGGGTTAGAATCTGGCTTCTCCGGCTCAATAAAAGTTCGAGGAGGTTCGGAGATTTTACCCCATCCGAAAAAACCTTGACTAACATTTGACCATAAATAAACACTATCACCTTTTTTAAGATTAAAATTCGGTGCAATTTCATACTGCCAAAAATCTCCTTCAGGCGGAATAAATATTTCTGTAATATGTTGAGCTGATAACAGCACCCAGTTTGAAGTATTCGGCATAACCACAAATAAATCTTTTGCAAGTTTTATGCAATAAATCTAACTCATAAATCTACTTTCTAAACATCGCCAACATCCGATTCGTTACGAGAAATCCGCCGGCAATGTTTATCGCGGCGATTAGCACGGCGATTGCGCCTAAGATTGTCGTGAGATTAAAACTCGTGCCTGTTAATTGCAACATTCCGCCGACGAGAATGATTCCGCTAATCGCATTCGTAACGCTCATCAGCGGCGTGTGCAGAGCGGGTTTGACGCTCCAGACTAATTGCCAGCCGACGACGCAGGCGAGCATAAAAACCGTGAAATGCGAAAGCGTCGAAGCGGGCGCGGCGTAGCCGATTCCCAACAACGCCAAACCTGCCAGCGCGAGCCATAGCGGATTGACGTTGCCGTCCGATTCGTGGCTGTGAGTTGACGTTTTTGCAATCGCCACGGGCGCGGGTTTGGCGGCGACTCCGGGTTCGGGCGCGGGTTGCGGTGTCGGCGGCGGATAGGTGATTTTGCCTTCGTGGACGATGAGTGCGCCGCGTGAAACTTCGTTTTCGTAATCAACCCGTAATTCACCCGTTTCTTTGTTTTGCAATTCTTCGAGGAGCGCGACAATCGTCGAACCGTAAAGCTGGCTCGAAAGACTCGCCATCCGGCTCGGCAAATCGGTGTAGCCGATAATCGTAACTCCTTTGTGTGAAACGACTTTGCCCGGTTCGGTCATCGCACAATTTCCGCCTTGTTCGGCGGCTAAATCAACAATCACCGAACCCGGTTTCATACTCTCGACCATTCCCGTCGTAATCAATTTCGGCGCGGGTTTGCCCGGAATCAGCGCGGTCGTGATGATGATGTCAACTTCCATCGCTTGCTTTGCGAAAAGTTCCATTTCCATTTCGAGAAATTTGTCCGACATCTGTTTCGCATAACCGCCTTTTCCCTCGCCTTCTTCCTCGATGTTTATTTCGAGAAATTCCGCGCCCATTGATTTTACTTGGTCGCGTGTCGCCGAACGCGGGTCAAACGCCCGCACAATCGCGCCTAAGCTACGAGCCGCGCCGATTGCCGAAAGTCCGGCAACGCCCGCACCGATGACCAGAACTTTTGCCGGCTCGACTTTTCCGGCGGCGGTGATTTGTCCGCCGAAAAATCTCGAAAAATGGTTTGCCGCTTCGACCACCGCACGATAACCCGCAATATTCGCCATTGCGCTCAAAGCGTCCATTTTTTGCGCCCGTGTGATGCGCGGAACGCTGTCCATTCCGAAAACCGTAACTTTTTTGGTCGAAAGTTTTTCGAGAAGTTTTTTATTCTGCGCCGCCCAAACAAAACCGACGAGCGAACCATTTTCCTTCATCAAATCAATCTCGTTTTCTTCGGGCGGACGAACTTTTATAACAACATCCGACGAAGCCCAAAGTTCTTTCGTGTCTTCAATTATCACCGCTCCGGCTTCTTTATAAGTGCCGTCAAAACAATCAATTCCGCGACCTGCGCCTGTTTCGACGGCGACTTCAAAACCAAGTTTTTTTAAGCGTAAAACCGTCTGCGGCGTAGCGGCGACGCGCCGTTCGCCTTCGTGAATTTCTTTCGGGACTCCAATTCTAATCATAATTTTCAAGACAGATTAATTTGTTGAAAGTATAAATCATCGCGCCGATTTTGCAACTCTGCGCTTGAAACAGTTTTTTGCTAAACTGATAAATAATGAAACTCGCTTCATTAAAAACTATTTTGCCCACATTTTCAAATATCGGTTTGGCGATTCTTTCCGCCGTTTTGCTGATTCTCGCGTTTCCCGATTTTGAATTTTCGATTCTCGCGTGGGTCGCGCTCGTGCCTTTGTTTTTGGCAATCGAACGCGAGAAAAAATCTTGGAAAAAATCTTTTGTTACAGGCTGGATTTTCGGCACAGTTTTTTTCTTCGGAACTTGTTATTGGCTGACCTTCGCGCCGATAACTTACGCCGGATTCCCTGTGGCGATTGCGTATTTTTTAATGTTCGGCGTTTCGCTGATTGTCGGGATTTTTCCCGCAATCTTCGGCGCGATTTTTTCGGTTTTGCTGAAAAGATTCGGCAATTACGCAATTCTTTCCGCGCCGTTTTTGTGGGTTTTTACTGAATTTTTGCGGTATTGGCTGACGGGAAATAATTGGAACGCGATTGGTTATTCACAGGCTTTTAGTGTTGTAATAACAGGCTTTGCCAGTTTCGGTGGAGTTTTGCTTGTCAGTTTTATTACAGTTGTTTCAAACGCTTGTTTTTCTTATTCGTCTATCCAAAGAACCAAAAACAGCAGTTGGTTTGCAATTATTCCGCTGTTCATTATTTTGATAAGTATTTTGACGGGCTTTACGTCATCGCCAATCAAAACGGATTTCGGCGAAAAAGCTACTATTGTTGCGGTCCAGCCAAATGTTCCGATGAGCGGTTTGACTTACGAAAAATACGAACAACTTCTCACGCGCCACATCGAACTTGCTGAAACCGCTCTGAAAAAACGGACAACAGACAACGGACAACGGACAACAATTATCTTTCCCGAATCGCCAATGATTTTTCAATACGGGCGCGACCGCGATTTGCAGAAATATTTGAAGGATTTTGCCGTAAGAAATAATGTGTCGGTTTTGCTCAATTCTGCCGAAAATACAAACGACGGAAACCGCATTTTGAATTCTGCCGTAATGACAAACGAACGCGGCGAAAAAACGGCGCAATATGACAAAATTCATCTGCTTCCGTTTGGCGAATATATTCCGTTTCCCGAACCTTTGGCAAGCCAAATGCCCGCGTTTGTCGGCAATTTCGAGTTTGGTAACGAATACGATTTACTCCAATTCGGCGAAGCACGCGGCGGCGTGATGATTTGTTTTGAATCGCATTTCGGCGAGCTTTCGCGTGAATACACAAAACGCGGCGCAGATGTTTTAATCGAAATGACAAACGACGGATATTTAGGAAATACGCCCGTTTTGCGGCAACATCTGGCAAATTCGGTCTTTCGCGCCGTTGAAACAAATCGTCCGCTTTTGCGCGTAACAAACGTCGGCATCACGGGTTACATCAACGAACGCGGCGAAGTTTCGGACACGGCGGAAGTTTATCAGGAAGCGACGCGAGTTTGGACGATTTCAAAATCGGACGGACGGCAAACAATTTATGTAAAATACGGCGATTGGTTCGCTTGGTTGTGTTCGTCGGTGAGTTTGGCTTTATTGATTTGGAGTTTTGTTTCAACGCAAAGGCGCAAAGATGCAAAAGCGCAAAGTTAAAAAAAATCTTTGCGTCCTTGCGTCTTTGTGTCTTTGCGTTAAAAATTAAACAGATGGAATTATCGGATTTACAAACAAAATACGAAG